>DASVUK010000160.1:0-12143 GCA_036387095.1 Pseudomonas sp. | reverse complement strand
CTTTGAAAATTTCGCCTGCGAGTGCTGCCTACCATGGAAATCAACCCGATCCTAAACAGCATCAAGGACCTGTCCGAGCGCTCCGAAACCATTCGGGGGTATCTTTGACTACGATCACAAACATGATCGTCTGACCGAAGTTAACCGCGAGCTCGAAGATCCGAACGTCTGGAACAAACCCGAATACGCACAAAGCCTGGGCCGCGAGCGTGCCTTGCTGTCGCAGATCGTCGACACCCTGGACGAAATGTCCACCGGGCTCGTCGATGCCAAAGACCTGCTGCTGATGTCCGCCGAAGAAGAAGACCAGGCCGCCGTCGATGACGTTGCTGCCGAAGTCGAGCGCCTGCGCGAGTCGCTGGAGAAGCTGGAATTCCGGCGCATGTTCAGCGGCGACATGGACCAGAACAACGCTTACCTGGATATCCAGGCCGGTTCCGGCGGGACCGAGGCCCAGGACTGGGCCAACATCCTGCTGCGCATGTACTTGCGCTGGGCGGACAAGCGCGGTTTCGAAGCCATCATCATGGAGCTGTCGGCCGGTGAAGTCGCCGGTATCAAAGGCGCCACCGTGCACATCAAGGGCGAATACGCCTTTGGTTGGCTCAAGACCGAAATCGGCGTCCATCGTCTGGTGCGTAAAAGCCCGTTCGACTCTGGCAACCGTCGCCACACGTCGTTCTCGGCCGTGTTCGTTTCGCCTGAAATCGACGACAACATCGAAATCGACATCAACCCCTCGGACCTGCGCATCGATACCTATCGCTCCTCGGGTGCCGGTGGTCAGCACGTAAACACCACCGACTCGGCGGTACGTATCACCCACGTTCCGACCAACACCGTGGTCAGCTGCCAGAACGAACGTTCCCAGCACGCCAACAAAGACACGGCCATGAAGATGTTGCGGGCGCGTCTATACGAGCAGGAAATCCAGAAGCGCAACGCTGCTTCCCAGGCCGTGGAAGACACCAAGTCCGACATCGGCTGGGGCCACCAGATCCGTTCCTACGTTCTGGATGCCTCGCGGATCAAGGATCTGCGCACCAACATCGAACGCAGCGACTGCGACAAGGTGCTCGACGGCGACATCGACGAATACCTGATCGCAAGCCTCAAGCAAGGGCTGTAATGACGCGCAGCCACTCCGGCCCTGCCGGCGCGTGGCTTGCCCGCGATCCCCTGCCGAAGGCGGGGGACAACGAACCTGTGATGGAATATCTAAAGACATGAGCGACCAACAACTCGACCCGCAAGCCCTGCAACAGGAAGAAAACACCCTGATCGCCCTGCGCAAGGAAAAGCTTGCTGCCGAGCGCGCCAAGGGCCAGGCCTTTCCGAATGACTTCCGCCGTGACAGCTACTGCGAAGCCTTGCAGAAGCAGTACGCCGACAAGACCAAGGAAGAACTGGCTGAAGCGGCCATCCCGGTCAAGGTTGCCGGTCGCCTCATGCTCAATCGCGGTTCGTTCATGGTCATTCAGGACATGTCCGGGCGCATTCAGGTCTACGTCAATCGCAAGACTCTGTCCGAAGACACGCTGGCCGCAGTCAAGACCTGGGACCTGGGCGATATCATTGCCGCCGAAGGCACCCTGGCGCGTTCCGGCAAGGGCGACCTGTATGTGGAAATGACCAACGTGCGCCTGCTGACCAAGTCCCTGCGCCCGCTGCCTGACAAACACCATGGCCTGACCGATACCGAAACCCGTTATCGCCAGCGCTATGTCGACCTGATCGTCAACGACGACGTGCGTCAGACCTTCCGCGTACGTTCGCAAGTGATCGCCCACATCCGCAGCTTCCTGATGAAGCGCGACTTCCTGGAAGTCGAAACGCCGATGCTGCAGACCATTCCGGGCGGCGCGGCCGCCAAGCCGTTCGAGACGCACCACAATGCGCTGGACATGGACATGTTCCTGCGTATCGCGCCGGAGCTGTACCTCAAGCGTCTGGTTGTTGGCGGTTTTGAAAAAGTATTCGAGATCAACCGCAACTTCCGTAACGAAGGCGTCTCGACCCGTCACAACCCTGAGTTCACGATGCTTGAGTTTTATCAGGCGTATGCGGACTACGAAGACAACATGGACCTCACCGAAGAGCTGTTCCGCGAACTGGCGCAGCTGGTTCTGGGCAGCACCGACGTGCCTTACGGCGACAAGGTGTTCCATTTCGGCGAACCTTTCGTGCGTCTGTCAGTGTTCGACTCGATCCTCAAGTACAACCCCGATTTGACCGCCGCCGATCTGGAAGATATCGACAAGGCCCGCGCCATTGCCAAGAAAGCCGGCGCCAAGGTGTTGGGCTTCGAAGGTCTGGGCAAGCTGCAGGTGATGATTTTCGAAGAGCTGGTCGAGCACAAGCTGGAGCAGCCGCATTTCATCACTCAGTACCCGTTCGAAGTCTCGCCGCTGGCACGTCGCAACGATGACAACCCTAACGTCACTGACCGTTTCGAGCTGTTCATCGGTGGTCGTGAAATCGCCAACGCCTATTCCGAGTTGAACGACGCGCAAGACCAGGCCGAGCGTTTCATGGCTCAAGTGGCTGACAAGGACGCCGGCGACGACGAAGCCATGCACTACGACGCCGACTTCGTTCGTGCGCTGGAGTACGGCATGCCGCCAACCGCCGGTGAAGGTATCGGCATCGACCGTCTGGTGATGTTGCTCACCAACGCCCCGTCGATCCGCGACGTGATCCTGTTCCCGCACATGCGCCCGCAAGCGTAAGTGTTGTGAAAACAAGCCGCCTTTGATGGGCGGCTTTTTTTTGCTCGCAGTCCCGTCCTGAATGAATCCCGACACCGTAGATCTTTAGGAGCACACGAACCGGGCGAGGCCGCGATAGCGGTTACCCGACACGCTGCAATTGTGGTTCGTGTACCCCTGCAAGCATTGAGTTGTTAAGCAAAAGGAAAAAGCGTCGTGATCCGTTCTATTGCGCAAAATGGAGCCGCAGGAGCCGCCACCGCTGTGGCGCAAAGTGTCGAGTATCGCGGCCGCAAGGCCAGCCGACAGGGCAGCGAGCAGCGCCGACAGGCCATTCTCGACGCAGCGATGCGCATTGTCGTGCGCGATGGTGTGCGAGGGGTGCGCCACCGTGCTGTCGCAGCAGAGGCCAGCGTGCCGCTGTCTGCTACGACCTACTATTTCAAAGACATCGACGATCTGCTCACCGACGCCTTTTCTCAATACGTGGAGCGCAGCGCCGCCTACATGGCCCGGCTCTGGGAAAATACCGAAGTCGCGTTGCGTGACATGGTTGCACGAAACGACGGGACGCCCGCTGCGCGCTCACGGCTGGCGGACGAAATTGCCGGCATGGCCATGGACTACATTCGTCATCAACTGCAAACGCGTCGGGACTACCTGATCGCCGAGCACGCCTTTCATCACGAAGCCCTGATCAACCCGCGGCTGGCGCGCCTGGTCAGTGCCCATCAGGAAATTCTCCTGCAAGGCACCTGCCGGTTTTTACAGGTCATGGGTTCGGCCCGGCCGCTTCAGGACGCTCAAGTGTTGACGGGGGTAATGTGCCGGATGGAATATCAGGCTCTGCTTCATGGCCCGCAGCCCGACGCGGACGAAGAAAACCTCGGTATTCTTACTCGCCAGATGCATCTGGTGCTGGGTACAGCAAATCCTGCTGACGAGTGAGATGCCCATTCGGGAGCAATTCATGAAAGCCTGGCGTCTGGTCATTGTTTTGTCGTTGCTGCTGTTAAGCGGCTGTCTGGTGACCTTCAAGGACCCCATTCCCGCCCACGACTCGGCGCCAGCGCAGTTGCTGGGGACCTGGACGAGCAAGAACGCCTGGGGCGAACCCCTTGAGCTGGAGATCAAACGCGCCGGTAACAATCAATACCGGGCGTTGAGCTATCGCAAGGGCGATCGCAAGCATGGCGACGAGTATCGATTTACCGTGGTTCGGCACGGCAGTCGCTGGTATCTGTCGGCGGGCCTGCCGGAAAAATACGGGTCTGGTTTTGTGATGGCCGGCTTTGAACTGGCAGAAAACGATGAACTGGTGGTCTACAACCTGGATCTGGATCATTTTCGGCAATGGACCGGGCAAAAGCTGCTGGACGGGCAAACGCTGGAAACCGAGAAAGGTGAAGGGGTTTTGATCAGCAGCCCACTCGCTACTGTGTTCGGGTACCTTGACGATCCAGCCAACTCGGATGTTTTCCTTGAGGTGGCGCGATACCAGCGTTTGTCCAAGTAGGGCTACACGACCAACCAACCAAGGCCTGACCAACGAAGGAGCACCGGGTGGACGAGTATCAGCAGACTATTCGTATGTTGTCGGATCGTATCGTCTTGGCGCAAACGCCGATTCGAGTTCTGGATGCGGTGAAATGGGACGACATCGTTCGCAAGGATTTTCTCGCCGCCAAGGGCAAGGCCATGCCTGCCGTGGACCGTGCCTACTACGAAAATCGCCCGCTGGGGTTTGACTCCGGAGCCGTGAAGCTGGAGTTCCAGAACATCGAGCGCGATATCACCCGTCAGCTGGGGCAGTTCAACCCGGTGGGGCAGATCATGCGACGCATGTGCAAGGAATACCGCATGGTGATCCGCATGCTCGAAGCACGGGGCACGCCGGACTTCGGCTTGATCTCCCAGGAGCTCTACGGCGCGGCGTCAGATGCTTTCCATGCCGGTGATCCAACGCTGTCAGATCTGGGCCTGATGTTGTCCGATTACCTGAACAACATTGCCGGGCGCGGCGATCTGAAGGACGAACCCAAGACGCTCACCGCCAAGGATGCCGTGGCGATGCTGCAAAGCCGCCTGAACAAGGTATTCGGCGAGGCGGAGGAAACGATCCGGGTGTTCGAATCCGATGGCATCGTGGCCGACGCAGCGGCGGGAGCCGATTACATCAAGATCCGCACCGACGCGATGTTCAACGAAAGGGACGTGCGCGCCCTCGAGGTTCACGAAGGGCTCGTCCATGTGGGCACCACCCTTAACGGGCAGAATCAGCCCATTTGTACCTTTCTTTCCAAGGGCCCGCCGTCGTCAACCGTTACCCAGGAAGGCCTGGCCATCCTGATGGAAGTTATCGCGTTCGCCTCGTATCCGAGTCGCCTGCGCAAGCTGACCAATCGCACCCGCGCGATTCATATGGCCGAAGAGGGCGCGGATTTTCTGCAAGTGTTCGAGTTCTACCGTGAACAGGGCTTCGGCATGTCCGAAAGCTATGGCAATGCCAGTCGGGTGTTCCGTGGCTCGGTGCCCAATGGCCTGCCATTCACCAAAGACTTGTCCTACCTCAAGGGCTTCATCATGGTTTACAACTATATTCAACTGGCGGTCCGCAAAGGCAAGCTGGAGCAAGTGCCGCTGCTGTTTTGCGGCAAGACCACCCTTGAAGACATGCGTACCTTGCGACAGCTGGTGGATGAAGGCTTGGTCGTCCCCCCCAAATACCTGCCCGAACAGTTTCGCGACATGAACGCGCTGTCGGCCTGGATGTGTTTTTCAAACTTCCTCAACCACCTGAGCCTGGATCGGATCGAAGCGGATTACTCGAACATTTTGTAGGTTTCAGGCGCGGGGCGGACATACCCCGCTCACCCTTAAATGCTTTCCCGGATGAACCCGGTCCCACGGGCAACTGCACACCGTGCAGGAGCGAATTCATTGGCGAAGGCGTCGGCCTGATCACCGCTCGCACAAAGGAAGTAACGCTTGAAGCCATTCGCCCTGTTCGTACTGCTCCTGGTTTTGAGCGGCTGCAGCTCCATGCTGTTCTACCCTGAACCCGGCCTGCCTTTTACCCCGGAAAAGGCCCATCTGCAATTTCGCGACGTCACCCTGACCGCCGCCGATGGCACCCGATTGCATGGCTGGTGGCTGCCCGCCAAAGACGGCGTGCCGGTCAAGGGCACGGTGCTGCACCTGCATGGCAATGGCGGCAACCTGGCCTGGCATCTGGGCGGCAGTTGGTGGCTGCCGGAGCAGGGCTATCAAGTGTTGCTGCTGGATTATCGCGGTTATGGGCTATCCGCAGGTGAACCGAGCCTGCCGGCCATCTATCAGGATGTCGACGCTGCTTTCGCCTGGCTCGACCAGGCACCGGAAGTTCAAGGCAAGCCCCTGGTGGTACTCGGGCAAAGCATCGGCGGTGCGCTGGGCGTGCATTATCTGGCCGAACACCCCGTGCAACGGGCCAGGCTCAAGGCGCTGGTCCTCGATGGCACGCCAGCGAGTTATCGTCAGGTCGCGCGTTACACGCTGGGCACTTCATGGTTGACCTGGCCGATGCAGATACCGCTTTCATGGCTGATTCCCGATGCGGACAGCGCCATCAATGGCCTGCCGCAACTGGCCGGTACACCGATGCTGATATTCCAGAGCATCGACGACACGCTCGTGCCGCTGGCCAACGGCATCAGCCTGTATCAGGCCGCGCCACTGCCGCGCGTTTTGCAGCTGACCCGTGGCGGCCACGTGCAGACTTTCGCCGACCCTACGTGGCGCAAGGTGATGCTGCGCTATCTTGAAGACCCACAGCACTTCAACGGCCTGCGGCGTCTGGCCGAGGTGCCGAATTATCCCGTCCCGTCCCCGAATTCAAACACTGATGAGCCTGAGAAATCGCAATGAACGAAGAACGTAACGCCATCCCGCTGATCATCACCGGAATCTGCTGCATCCTGGGTACTGTCGGCACCCTCTGGTACTACGGCTACCTGCATTTCGCCAAGCCCGAAGATGCCTTGCTGCTGGATCAATTCACCATGCTCAAAACCGTTCCCGGCGAGGATTACAAGATCTCCGTGACCCCCGCCACTCAGGTGGCGCAGTGCATCGACGGTGTGCTGGTGTTATTCGATACCGCGCAGAAAGGATTGTCAGGCGTGTTGATCAACGAGAAAAAACAGGCCGTGCGCTGTGCAGGTGAGGAAACGCCGCAGCAACTGCAGCCTTAAGCTGAAGAGTCTGGGCGTCCCGGGGGGGATTCATCCGCGATGGCTATTTATCAAATAACGGATATGACTCGTCCGTGCTGACGCCTTCGGGCATGAATTCCCTCCCCGAAAGTGTCCATGTCCTGACATCCAACGCTCACAAAAAAAGCCCGACCTGTTTTCACAGGCCGGGCTTTTTCAGTGTTGCGTCAGCGGTTTACTTCATCGACGAGCGGGGCGCAACCGGCTGGTTGTCGTTGGAAATCGTCACTTCCACACGGCGGTTCTGGGCACGGCCCGAGTTGCTGGTGTTGTCGGCAACCGGGTATTCCTTGCCATAACCCTGAGCAACGATGCGCGCTGGATCAACGCCCATCTGCACCAAAGCATTACGCACGGAACCGGCGCGGCGCTCGGACAGCGACTGGTTGTACGAAGCCGAACCCGAGCTGTCGGTGTAGCCTTCGACAATCACCTTGCGATCCGGGTTGTCCTGCAGGAACTTGGCCAACTGGCTGACGTTAGTCAGGCCGCTTGGCTTGAGTTCAGCCTTGTTCAGGTCAAACAATACGTCGCCGAAAGTCACCAGCGTACCGCGTTCGGTTTGCTTGGCATTCAGGCTGTTCTGCAGGGCTTTGATCTGCGCGTCACGTGCATCCAGGCGGGCCTGGGCACGGGCAGCGGCGGCGCCCTTCAGGTTTTCTTCAGCGGTACGCAGGTTGATGGTTTGCTTGGCCAATTCCACCCGTTGATTGGTCAGATAAGCCAGTTGATCAACCTTTTTCTCGTTTTCTTTGCTGCGATACGCGGCATCAGCCTTGTCCAGCCAATCGCTGGCGTCCTTGGTTTCAAGGGCGGCGACCTGGGTGGCTTTCGGATTGCTCTGCAGGGCGGAGAAATTGGTCCGCGCCTGTTCCAGATTAGGATTTGGCGGAGTAGAGCACGCAGCGAGAGCAACGCTCATGGCCAGCAGGGCAGGGATCATCAATTGTTTGCGCATAATATTTTCGTCCTTTAAATCGAATTCGAAATGCATGAAAAACAGGTGTTATTGGGCCGGTGCCGGTTGCACCTGGCGCATGCCTTCTTCACGTAGTTCGTTGACGCCCTGACGAGCATCCTGCACGGCCTTTTCGGCCTTGGCGGCCTGAGCCTTACGCTCGGCTACACGAGCATCCCATTCGGCCTGCTCTGCCAGACGGCGTGCTTCGTCGTACTTCTGCTCCTGCATGGCAAGCTCTGCCTGCTTGAGTTTGTCTTGAGCCGACTTCATTTCAACCGCTGCGTACTCGGTACCCCCAGCGCTAACGGCGCTGTTGACGGCCGACTGAGTGACGGCGTACTGCTCGCTTGGCGGATTGCCCGCGCAGCCGGCGAGCACGAAGCTTGCACCCAGGGCCAATGCGGCCAGTTTCAAACCTTTGAACTTGGATTTGGCAGTGATGGTGTTCATGGTATGCGACTCCATAAGTAACTCCTGAAAACGTTGGTTTCCATGACAGTCGTGAGGCTGAAGCGAGCGAGGTAGCCGAGGGCCAGGCCATCTGCTATCCGTAGGCTTTTCTGTAATGGCTAATGGCTCGGACCCGTAGTGTTTTTGAATAGTTCATGTTTTTTAGCCGACGACGGGAGACAGGTATCGATTTTCCCGCGCCCCAAAACACTGCCAAGGCTCGGCAGTGCTGGGCTGCAGGCAAGGGAAATGGTCAGGAATATCCTTGCGATATCAAGGCTGATCAGCTTCCTGCTGGGCTGAAAGGTCATGTAAATAGCGACGGGAAAGTGTGAGAAAGCGTGGAGTGGGGCCGACATCCTCGTAAAGCGGATCGCCCTCTTCATCGGTCGCCACCACGTGCTGGCCCTTGACGTAAGGAAAGCTGGTTTCCAACTCTTCCAGAGCTGCACCGATCAGCTCACCCAGCAACTCTTCAGGATGACGCTTTGGGTACATTTCGGTCAGCGCTGCAAGCCGTGCTGCGGATTCCAAATCCAGGTGAATGGCGTAGCTGGTTTTGGTCAGGCGACCTTTGGCATTCTGTTCCCAGTGCTTGGCGAGCTCGCGGATTTTCATAAGGACCTCTTGGTTTACCCGCCGACGGCAGGTTTTTTCGACAACGAGCCAACTACCGGCTCATGAGTGAGATTAGCTGGATCTGGTGCCAGGGATTTGTCGTATCACAGGGTTTGGTGCACTGTTGATAGATAAGATTTCTGCACGCTTGTTCACAGGTGAACGTCTCAAGCTTGCAGCACCCATACAAAAACGCTGGGAGAGGGAACGATGGCTGATATCGATGCACGTTTGCGCGAGGACGTTCACTTATTGGGTGAGCTGTTGGGCAACACGATCCGCGAGCAGCGTGGCGCGGAGTTTCTCGACACCATCGAGCGCATCCGCAAGGGCGCCAAGGCTGGCCGACGAGGGTCGGCGGCAGGCGCGGAGCAGTTGAACTCCAGTGTGAACGCGCTGGACGAAGACGAACTGCTGCCGGTGGCGCGGGCGTTCAACCAGTTCCTCAACCTGGCCAATATCGCTGAGCAATACCAGTTGATCCGCCGTCGTGACGATGCACAGCCGCAACCCTTCGAATCCCGCGTTCTGCCAGAGCTGCTCGATCGCCTCAAAGACGCAGGGCATGGCGCCGAGGCCTTGGCGCGGCAACTGGGCAAACTGGAAATCGAACTGGTGCTGACTGCGCATCCCACCGAAGTCGCCCGCCGCACGCTGATCCAGAAGTACGACGCCATAGCAGCGCAGCTGGCGGCGCTGGATCATCGGGATCTCAGCAGCCAGGAACGCGAGCAGATAACCTCGCGCCTGCAACGCCTGATCGCCGAGGCCTGGCACACGGAAGAGATCCGTCGCACCCGGCCAACGCCCGTGGACGAAGCGAAATGGGGTTTTGCGGTCATCGAACATTCGCTCTGGCAAGCCGTGCCCAATTACCTGCGCAAGGCCGATCACGCCCTGCAGGCCGCAACCGGCCTGCACCTACCCCTGGAGGCTGCGCCGATCCGCTTCGCGTCCTGGATGGGCGGCGATCGCGATGGCAATCCGAATGTCACGGCTGCCGTCACTCGCGAAGTGCTGCTGTTGGCGCGCTGGATGGCGGCGGACTTGTACCTGCGCGATGTGGACCAACTGGCGGCCGAGCTTTCCATGCAACAGGCCAGCGCCGCGTTGCACGCCCATGCCGCAGACAATGCCGAGCCTTATCGGGCTGTACTCAAGCAATTGCGCGACCGCTTGCGGGCGACCCGCAACTGGGCTCATGCCTCACTGAAAGTGACCCAGCCGCTGCCGGATAACGTGCTCAGCGACAATCGCGAGCTGCTCGATCCGCTGCTGCTTTGCTATCAGTCGCTGCATGAGTGCGGTATGGGCGTGATCGCTGATGGCCCATTGCTGGATTGCTTGCGTCGCGCGGTAACATTTGGTCTGTTTCTGGTGCGTCTGGACGTGCGTCAGGACTCCAGTCGACATACTGCAGCAATGACCGAGATCACCGATTATCTGGGGTTGGGCCGCTATGAGGATTGGCATGAGGCGACCCGCATCGAATTCCTGCTGCGCGAACTGAATAACCGCCGACCGTTGTTGCCCAGTCACTTCAAGCCTGCGGCGGACACTGCCGAAGTCCTGGCCACCTGCCGCGAAGTGGCCGCTGCGCCCGCAGCCTCTCTTGGCTCGTATGTGATTTCCATGGCCGGTGCGGCTTCTGATGTGCTGGCCGTGCAGTTGCTGCTCAAAGAGTCGGGCCTGTTGCGGCCGATGCGCGTAGTGCCGTTATTTGAAACCCTTGCTGACCTGGATAACGCCGGGCCTGTCATCGAGCATCTCCTGAGCCTGCCCGGCTATCGCGCGCGGTTACACGGCCCGCAGGAAGTCATGATCGGCTATTCCGACTCCGCCAAGGACGCGGGCACCACCGCGTCGGCCTGGGCGCAGTACCGGGCTCAGGAAAAGCTGGTGGATATCTGCCGGGAACAGCAAGTCGAACTGCTGCTGTTCCATGGTCGCGGCGGCACAGTCGGGCGCGGGGGTGGCCCCGCCCATGCGGCCATCCTGTCGCAGCCACCGGGTTCGGTGGCCGGTCGATTCCGTACCACCGAACAGGGCGAGATGATTCGCTTCAAGTTCGGCCTGCCGGGGATCGCCGAGCAAAACCTCAACCTCTACCTGGCAGCCGTGCTGGAGGCGACCTTGCAACCCCCGCCGCCACCGGAGCCTGCGTGGCGCAAGATGATGGATCATCTGGCAGAAGATGGCGTCAAGGCGTATCGCGCTGTGGTGCGGGAAAATCCGGAATTCGTCGAGTACTTTCGCCAGGCCACTCCCGAACAGGAACTGGGCCGCTTGCCATTGGGCAGTCGCCCGGCAAAGCGGCGCGAAGGTGGCGTGGAAAGCCTGCGCGCCATCCCGTGGATTTTCGCCTGGACCCAGACTCGTCTAATGCTTCCGGCGTGGCTCGGCTGGGAATCGGCATTGAGCAAGGCCCTGGAACGGGGCGAAGGCGAGGTGCTGGCACAGATGCGCGAGCACTGGCCGTTCTTTCGGACCCGTATCGATATGTTGGAAATGGTCCTGGCCAAAGCCGACATTGATATTGCCCGTTTATATGACGAGCGTTTGGTGGAGCCTGGACTGCAACATTTAGGTACGCATTTACGCGACCTATTGTCGCAGGCGTGTGCCGTGGTGCTGGGCCTGACCGGCCAGTCCCAGTTGCTGGCACACAGCCCGGCGACCCTGGAATTCATCAGCCTGCGCAATACGTATCTGGACCCGTTGCACTTGTTGCAAGCCGAGTTGCTGGCCCGCTCCCGCAGTCGCGAGGCGAGTTTGGACAGTCCCCTGGAACAAGCGCTGCTGGTGTCTGTGGCCGGTATTGCCGCTGGCCTGCGCAATACCGGCTGATGTTTGCGGGGCGGTCGGGCTGTCAGCGATTGCCTGCGCACACCGTGCCGACCAAGGGTTGCAAGCCTGCGGTCGCACGCACCCGCACGGGCCGGTGCGGCGACTTGCAACCTCCATCAGGACTAGGGTTGCTGCTACTTTCGGCGGCTTGTGCCGCCTGTGTCGGCTGTGTATCTTGATCAGCCTTTGGCCATTCTTCGGCTTTAAACCTTATTTAGAGATTGGTCCTGTAGTGGCGAATCCGACGATTCCATATAAAAAATTTGAGGAGCACATCGATGCGCGTAATTCTGCTGGGAGCTCCCG
>DASVUK010000159.1:0-75620 GCA_036387095.1 Pseudomonas sp. | reverse complement strand
AGAAGCGACAAGCGTTTTTTAGTCAGCAGTATCACGGCAATACCTCAACAAGAGAATTTTGGTGGCCCATCCATGGGAAGGCCCGATGCGGATTTAATCCTCGGAATGTTGCGGTTTAATGACAATCAGTCGAGTTGTGTCCTGAGAGCGGCTTTTTTGTAGGCAAAGTCTTACGCACGCCAAAACGACGCGTGTCGGTTCAGGGGTTGTGAATCAAGGACTTAGGGCTTTTTTGATGCGCGGGAAAGGTGCTGGCGGCCGAATGCCATTATGGCGCCGATATCGAGGAGGATCTTGCCTGGGCACCGGCTTGCTTACGAAAGCGTCCGCTCAGCCAACCATTGCGGTGACTGGAAAATCGCTTCGCGAGCAAGCCCGCCCCACTGAGGTTTGTGGTGTGCCGTCAGGCGTTGGCGCTTACAGAGCTGTCATTCCCCATAGATGTCGAAGTCAAAATACTTTTTCCGGATGGTCTCGTATGTCCCATTGGCCCGGATCGCTGCCAAAGCCTGATTGAATCGACCGGCCAGAGGGTCGTCCTTGCGCACGGCAATCCCGATACCGGTTCCAAAATACTGCTCTTCGGTAAACGCCGGCCCCACAAACTGATAGTCCTTGCCTTCGGGCCGATTCAGCAGGCTTTCGTCGATGGCCACTGAGCTGGCCATGGTCGCGTCAAGTCGGCCACCCAGCAGATCGAGGAAGGCTTCGTTTTGTGAACCGTAAGGCACCAGCACGGCGCCTTCAGGGACAAATTTCGCAGTGGCGTAACGTTCGAAGTTGGTTGCGCGCTGCACGCCGATGCGTTTGCCCTTGAGTTGCGCGGGGATTTCGCTGATGCCGCTGTCCTTGCGCACCACCAGGCGTGCCGGGATTCGGTAGTAGCGATGGGTAAAGTCCACAGACTTCATACGGTCCGGCGTCATCGACATGGAGGAAATAATGGCGTCGATCTTCCTGACCTTCAGGGCCGGGATCAAGCCGTCGAACTCGTTCTCTTTCCAGACGCATTGGACTTTCATTTCGGCGCAGAGGGCCTGGCCGATGTCATAGTCGAAACCGACGATCTGGTTATCAGCGGTCTTGGATGCGAAAGGCGGATACGCGGCTTCGATACCGATACGCAGTGGCGGCTCGGCAGCCTGAGCGCTGACGGCCAGTGCCAGCAAAGAGGCAAGGCCCAGTTTGATTGCAGTGTTTTTCAGGTTCATGCATGGCTCCAGACGATGTTGTTCAAGTCGGGTACGCCCCGGAAGGACGACGCCCGTTATTGGCAGCAGCAATGTGAACAGCGGAGTGGACGCTCTATTGGCGCCCTGCTCGTTGAAAAGGCAGTGTCAAACGGCGGCGGTCACGATCAGCTCCAGCAGGATCTGCGGGTCGTCGAACATGACTTGTGCAGTTGCCCGAGCCGGGGTCTGGGTGGCATCCACCCAGGCGCTCCAGGTTTCGTTCATGCCGGAAAAATCAGCGACCATGTCCTTCATCCAGATTTGCACGCTCAGCAACCGGCTCTTGTCGCTCCCGGACGCAGCCAGCAGCTGGTCGACCCGCTCCAGCACCTGACGGGTCTGGCCGCGAATATCCTGAGTGCAGTCGCCCGCGACAATGCCGCTGAGCCAGGCCACGCCGTTGTGCACGACGCTTCTGCTTAATCGCGCGTTACTTTCGATGCGGTGTATGGGGGTGCTCATTGGAACTCCTTATCAAGGGGTGGTATTAGCTAGTGAATACCTTTTGGGGCGGGCTGTTCATCAGCCAGCTGCGAAAGCGTGATGGGTTTGAGCGGCGAGCGAATGCGGTAGTAGCCCACCTGCGCAGGACTGACGCGACGACGTTCGGCGATGATTTCGGTCACCGTCAGCCCGCACATGCGCCCCTGGCACGGCCCCATACCGCACCGCCCGAAAGCTTTGGTCTGATTCGGCCCCAGACACCCCAGATCAACGTATTGACGGATCGAACCGGCAGTGACTTCTTCACAGCGGCACACCGTGACGTCGTCCACAGGAATGCGATTTTCGATCTGTGGGCGATACAGCGTGTCAATCAACGGCCTGGCCGCACGCTGTCGATTCAGGTCTCGCCGCCAGGGTGCCGACAGCCGCAGCCACTGCGCCTGATCGATGCGTTGCTGTCGATGTGCAATGCACAGGGCTACAAGCCGGCCTTCAGAGCGGGCAACGCTGGCGCCGCCGATGGACCCGCCGTCACCGGCGATGAATATGCCGGGCAAGCTGGTTTGCCCCTGCTCGTCACGGCGTGCTACCCAGCAGGCTTGTTGTTCGTTCCAGTCATGGGCGGCCCGCAAGGACCAACTGATCTGGGTGTTGGGCACTACGCCCTGATGCAGCAGGACCAACGACGCCGACAGGGTGTGGGAGCGTGCTGCGCATTCAAAACTCAAGGCAGTCGCTCGCCCCTCGCCTTGGACACGAAGATGGCGGGCATTGCGATAATGCCGAACGCCAGCGCGCTTGAGATCAGCCAGCAGGCGCACCCCCTTGACGATGTCTCGCCAGCCACGCAGCGCGCCGGGCAACTGCCGCCAACTGCGCAATACATCGCCCTGGCCACCGGTATCGACCAGCGCGCGGATGGCGATACCGGCGCGCAGGTATTGCACCGCCAGCAGGTATAACAAGGGGCCGCATCCGGCGAGCACGATCGGGCCGGCAGGAATCAATGCGGCACTTTTCAGCAGAATCTGCCCTGCTCCAGCGGTCATTACGCCAGGCAAGGTCCAGCCAGGAATAGGCATCGGACGCTCGAAAGCACCTGTGGCTATCAACAGATGGCGGGCTTGCAAAACCTGCGCACGACCATCAATCAGGTAGTGCACGCAGCGTTCTGGCGTGACCTGCCAGACTGACGCATTCGGGCGAAAATCCACGTCAGCGGCCATGAACGCTTCAGCCAGCTCGCCACCGCTCAAGTAGTCCTCGCCGAGTACCGCACAGGTGCGGGCGTCGGCGTTGCGAATATTGCGATAGATCTGTCCGCCGGGGCCAGCTTGCTCGTCCAGCACCACAACCCTCAGGCCCAGACGCGACGCTTCGATGGCCGCACTCATCCCGGCAGGCCCTGCGCCGATGATCAACAGGTCCACCGTCTGATCATTCATCGTTGTCACACCAGGGCAACAGGTCTCGAGCGCCGGATTGAACCCGCACACTCATGCCAGGACGCACACCCGTGAGGCAGGCCTGACAATTGGCCTGCCCGTCGATCTCCACAACGCATTCGAAACAGACGCCCATCATGCAATAGGGCGCGCCGGGCCTGCCGTTGATCGCACTTTCCCGCGTATGGTGGACACCGCTGGCAAGCAAAGCGGCTGCCAGGGACATGCCAGTGGGCACCGATAGAGGTTGCCCTTCGAACTGGATTTCGATCTGCCCGAACTCATTGTTCAGGCTGCGAAACAACGTTTCAGTGAGCATGGCGTACCTCATTGTCAGCGCTGAAGCGCGCAAGACCGAACGGCTGAATCGACGGTTCCGCGCCCTGCCCGGCTATCCAGGGAGCAAGCCGCAGCACATGAGCGGCCGCCAGGGTCACGCCGCTGTGGCAACTGACGATGAACGCGCCTGGGCAAGTCGTGGACGACTCATAAATGGGAAAACCGTCAGCACTCAATACCCGCAACGCGCCCCAGGCCCGGACCAGACGCACCTGGCCCAACCGGGGGAAACACTGCACGCCACGCCGGGCGATATCGCCCATGACATCGCTGCTGGTGCTGTCATCGAAGCCCACTGACTCCAACGAATCGCCGAGTTGCACAGTGCCTTCGTCGGTCTGCCGGACATAGGTGGTGGGGTAATGCAGAAATGGCTTGAGGCGCTCAGTCACCAGAATCTGGCCGCGATTGGGCCGAACCGGAACGTCAAGGCCCAACTCGGCACCTAGCGTCTTATTGCCCAGGCCTGCCGCCAGAACCAGTTGTCTGGCGTGAAAGCGCCGCTCGCCCACGGCCACTTCGAACCCCTCAGAGTGATGACCGATAGCATCCACGTGCTGGCCGGTGATGACTCGCACGCCACGTAACTGGCACGCCGCATACAGGGCGCGCAACAGTTTGAGTGGATTGACGTGGCCATCCATAGGCGAAAAGCACGCACCGACCACCTCGGGGCCGATTCCCGGTAATCGAGCACGCAACTGCGCCGGGTCCAGCAGTTCATAGGGGTAATCCCCGTCAAACGCCTCACGCAACCAGTGCAGGCGGCGCGTTTCCTCCGCCATCTCCTCATCGCTCAGACACAATTGAAAACCGCCAGGCTGGCGAAGGTGAATCTCGATCCCGGTTTCGGCACGCAGCCTTGCATCGAGCTGTGGCCACAACGCGGTGGAGGCTCGCGTCCAATGGGCATAAGGGCTCATGCGGTAGCCCTTGCTCTGCACCCAGAGCAGACCGAAGTTGCCGCGAGCGGCACGAAAGGCATCGTCACCCTCATCCAGCACACAGACCTGTCGGCCAAGCAGCGCGAGCCCATAAGCAATCGACATCCCGACCAGGCCGCCGCCCACGACAATCACATCAGTTTTTTGCATAAGGCAAATTCTTCATCTTTGATCGCTGGATCAGCGTTTAGACGCAATGATCACGCGGGATTTATTCGATGAAAGAGATCCTAGAAGTCTGACACTGGCTTTGAAAATGCTTTATTTTCTCCCTCTCATGTCTTTTTGTTATGGGTTAACGATTATGAATCTGCGGCAACTGGAAGCCTTCCGCGCGGTGATTCTTGGGCAGACCGTGACCCGCGCCGCAGAGATGCTGCATATCTCGCAACCTGCCGCGACAAGGCTGATTGCCAGCCTGGAAGATGACATCGGGTTTGCCCTGTTTGACCGCGTCAAAGGTCGGCTACAGCCCACCGCCGAAGCCATGACGTTGTACCGGGAGGTGCAGCGTTCACTGATTGGGGTGGAGCGTATTGCGCGCACGGCCCAGGACATTCATAACCTCAAGCGCGGGGCGCTGCAGATTGCGTGCGCGCCGGCCATGGGTTTGTCGTTTCTGCCACGGGCCATCGCCGGTTTTATCGCCGAGCATGAGCAAGTGCATATTTCTCTGGTGGTGAACTCATCCAGAGAGGTGGTTGACCTGGTGGCCAGCCAGCGCTGCGATCTGGGCATCATTGTGCTGCCCAACACTTACCCGAGCCCGCGTGGCGAGAAACTGCTGGCGACGCGCATGCTTTGCGCATTGCCCACGGGGCATCGCCTGCAGGACAAACCCCTGATCGTCCCCGAAGACCTTGAAGGTGAAGCGTTTATTTCGTATCCCCCCTCCATCGGCTCGCGGCAACAGATTGATACGATTTTCGCGACCCACAATGTCGAACGCCAACTGCGTCTGGAAACCCAGCTGTCGCTGCCCATGTGCAGCTTCGTCGAGCAGGGTCTGGGCGTGGCACTCGTCGATGCCATCAGCGCCGTGGAATATCGAGGAAATGGCATCGTCTTCAAGGCGTTCGAGCCCGCCATCGAAATGGATTTCAGCATGCTGCTACCCGTTCACGGCGAACCATCGCGCCTGCAGGACAGTTTTCTGGAACACATGCACACCTTCATCAACCGCGAAATCCCTGCGATCTACCGTTTCTGAACCCATGCCGTTGGTCGGGCGCAGCGGCACCTAAACAGTGAGTCAAGCGACAAAACAGATGTATCGCCCAACAACAATGGAGACTCACAACATGCTTACCAAAAGACTTATGGCACTCGCCCTTTCCGGGTTGCTTGCCACCGTTGCCGGCAGCGCATTTGCCGGCTCCACCGGACCGACCGATCCGGTGGACAACGCCCCTAAGGTGCCCATCGAAAAAAATACCGACGGCACCAATCCCGGAGCCAAGGGCACCAGCCCCGGTGTGAAAGGCATGGACCCCGAACCGGCAAACAAAGGGATGGACGGCGGTACGGGCACCGGTGGCGGAATGAGCAATGAACAAGGCATGGGCGGCAGTGGCGGCGGCGGAGACGGCGGCAAAGGTGGCGCTGGGGGTGCTGGCGGTGGCAGCGGCGGTGGTAGCTGACCTGCGGCGCCTGGCGCGACAAATCCTGTGACGGGTCACAGGTTTGTTGCGCCAGGCCGAGGGCTAGGTTGCTGTCCCGCTGAAGGCCTGCTCAAGGCGGGCGATATCCAGTTTCTTCATCTGCAAAACTGCCGTCATTACGCGGTTATTCTGCTCGACGTTGCCGGTGCCCATCCTTTCTATCAACACACCGGGCAGTATTTGCCACGACAGACCGTATTTATCCTTGAGCCAACCGCATTGCTGGGCGGCGGGATCGCCACCCTCGCAGAGCCGCGCCCAATAGCAATCAAGTTGCGCCTGACTGTCGCAAAAGACTTGCAGCGAAATCGCCTCGTTGAAGGTAAAGAGCGGTCCACCATTAAGGGCGGTAAACACCTCGCCCCGCAACTCGAACATAACGGACATTACCGAACCGGGTGGCCGACCATGCACTTCGAAACCGGCCTCGCCATAATGAGTCGTGCCCAGAATCCGGGAATTTTCAAAGATGCCGGTGTAGAACTCCGCAGCCTCTTGCGCTTGATCGTCGAACCACAGGCAAGGGCTGATCATTTGTTTGATAGGCATGAGTCACTCTCCTCCCAGGCGCGACTTGAGGGTGTCACGCTCATCTCTGGTCGAAGCGCAGGGGCAAGTTTCGACCATGTACGGGATAAATATTTAAAGCCATTACGGATTATTCTCCAAAGCAGGAATAATACGTTTCACCTGTGAAACAGCACCGAGTTACTTGCATCGCGAACTTAACAACGCAACTTACCAATCGTCAGAAACAAGCGTCTCTAACCACTTGATTTAGCCACCCGCATGGCGAATTGATAGGTTGCTATTATGCTTGGCTTCTTGCGGGCAAACTCTGGCAGCCATGATTTCATAACACTGCAAACCATTTAAAACACCCAAAGGTAAAGCCACCATGAAAGTGTTTAATATCAGTCTTATTGCAATGGCGATTACGGCAGCGGCTATTCAAACAGCGGGCGCGGAGGCGCTTGTCGGTGATCAAGGGGAAGCAAAAGGGTTCATGGAAGATGCCAAGGCCAACCTGCTGCTTCGTAACTATTACTTCAATCGTGACGGCAAGAATGGCATCGGCGATCGTCGAGACTGGTCGCAGGGTGTACTGGGCAATTTCTCTTCGGGATTCACGCAAGGGACGGTGGGCTTTGGCGTAGACGCTTACGGCTGGTTTGGCCTCAAGCTTGATGGGGGGGCAGGAACATCGGGCACCGGCAACATACCGGTGGACAGCGACGGTAGCCCTGAAAGCAACTTCAGCAGTGCCGGCGGTGCGTTGAAGGTCAGGCTCTCCAAGACCCTGCTCAAGTGGGGCCAGATGCAACCCACTGTACCTGTCTTCGCGGCGGGCGGCACCCGTTTGTTCCCTCAGACAGCGACAGGCCTGGCCCTGCAAAGCAGCGAAATCACCGGGCTGGATCTGGAGGCGGGCCATTTCACCGCCGCCAACGGCCCGCAGCATACGGATTCGGACGGCGAAATATTCGCCACTTACGCAGGCGTCACCGCCAACAGCGTTGACTATGTGGGTGGCAAATACGCCATCAACGATGCACTTTCCGTTTCATTGTATGGTTCGCAATTCGAAGATATCTGGCGTCAGTACTACGCCAATGCCAACTACACGCTGGCCATGGCCAACGATCAGTCGATGATCTTCGACTTCAACATCTACCGAACCAACGATGAAGGCCAGGCCAAGGCTGGCGATATCAGTAACACCACCTGGTCACTGTCCGGCGCGTATTCATTTTTGGCAGGACACACCTTTACCCTGGCCTATCAACAGGTGCACGGTGACGAACCTTTCGATTATGCAGGGTTCGGCGATAACGGCCCCGGCTCGGGCGCCGATTCCATCTTTCTGGCCAACTCGATTCAATACTCGGACTTTAACGGCCCCGGCGAGAAATCCTGGCAGGCACGTTACGACCTGGCCATGAGCGCCTACGGGATTCCCGGATTGACCTTCATGGCGCGCTACGCCAACGGCAAGGACATCGATGGCACGAAGATGGCGCTGGATAGCCCGTATCGCGCTTACGGGTATGGCGAAGACGGCAAGCATCACGAGACCAACCTGGAAGCCAAGTATGTCGTCCAGCAAGGCCCGGCCAAGGATCTTTCCGTGCGGTTGCGTCAGGCCTGGCATCGCGGCAATGCCGATCAGGCCGAAGGTGACCAGAACGAATTCAGGGTAATTGTCGACTACCCGATTTCGATTCTTTGACGGCCTGCGAGGGCGTTGGCCTGACAACGAAATAATCCAGACGTAGATGTCGCCTGCACTTACGCCTTCCCGGACAAGTTGACGCCACCGAGTTTGTTTAATTCGGTGAACCTGTCCCCGAAGGCGTTACGGGTTCAATGCCTCGGCAACGGCGCGCGTACCAAGCGCGTCTCCCGTCTGCTCTACCTCCCATTGCACATAACACACCACCACCGGCATCCCGTGCTCGGCGCAGAAGTCCAGCCAGCGCAACTGGTTGTCCTGCAAACGGTCGCCCGGGCCTTTGACTTCGATCATTCGGTACCGCCGCTGCTCGGGGAAAAACTGGATCAGATCGGGCATACCGGTGCGATTGGCCTTGATGTCCAGTAACAGACGGCGAAACCAGTGGCGCAGATGCTCTACCGGCAAGCACAGCATTGCCTGCTCCAGCAGCTCCAACGTCAGCGCCCCCCAGAACACAAAGGGAGATTGCAGGCCGAACTTGCAGTGGAAATGCTCGCGGATGGTTGCCTGCCAGGTGCCGGAGTCCAGCTGCGCCAGGCACTCATCGAACAAGGCAGCGCGGCGCTGATAGAAGTCCGGGCTGTGCAGATCTGCCGGTCCGCTGTGGAATGGATGGAAGAATGCCCCCGGCAACGGCGCAAAAATCGCCGGCCAGCACAACAGCCCAAACAGCGAATTGATCAAGGTATTTTCAACGTAATGCACTTGGCTGCCCTCCTCGGCCAGGTGCAACTGGATCAATTGCTCGACGCGCAAATCCGGCCGTGGCGCGACGCACAGGTCAAGGCGCAGTACATCCCGAACCACGCGTCGAGGCCTGGTGCTCAGGCCGAGTTTGCGTTGCAGTCGCGGCACGATGCGCAGCAAGTGTTGTTTCTCGGCATCACTTTCCGGCGCTGCCTGCGCCTGCTCGACCAGCGCCATGGCCTGCCCATACTCGGCGCTGCGTTCCAGTACGCGTATCCGTCGCGACCGGGCTCCGGGGTACTGGCTCTGTTCGTAGACGCTCAAGGCCAATGGCCAATCCTGAATCCGTTCCGCCTGTTGACCGATCTGGAACAGCAATTTGCCGCGGCGCATGTTCAACCAGGCATTCTCGGTCGTGATGGCGATGGCCGTGAGCGCCAGCTGCGTGAGATCCGCAGCTTCATCAAGAGCCTGACGACAAAGGTGCAACGCCAGACAGGTGTCTATATCAGCGCGTTCGGCAATGCCGCGAGACTGCACGGAAAATTCGACTTTCTCGTAGCGGTAGATGCCAAGGTCGGCCAGCACGAATTCGGACCATTCCTGATAAAGATTGCCGAAATACATGAGCCGCAAACGATCGCAGACCGGCATCACGTTGAGTTGAAATACCTTGTCCTCGATGCACGCAGACCACTCATCCAAAGCCAGCGCAGCCCCATGCAGGGGTTGCAGTCGCGCCAGCAGCTCGGTTTTACGTTCGACGCCCTTTATTCCATGGACTTTGAAGCACAAGGCCACTTCCGGTTTGCGCAGCAGCGTAAAGAGCTGTTCAAGGTTCAGCGGCGGCCGGGAATCAACCCAGCCAGCCTCCAGCAACGGCACGACCGCCAGATGGGTATCGCCGATTTCCTGGTAGTTCAGCTTGCTGGCGCGGAACAGGTTGCCCTTGCGCATAACCATACGCACCAACAGACCCTGCGCCGGCTTTGGCAACTGGTTGAAGGTGGTGATGAAATGCCGTTCCTGCGCATCGAGCAGATCGTCATAGCGCTGGGCGATCCAGGCCAGAACTTGATGAAAGTTATCGAGGTAGTAAAAAGGGTTTTCCAGATCAGACGTAGGCACGGCCGGATTCACGCATGGGGAAATATCGGCCAAGGATACTGGTTATCCGTACAGATTCCAGCTTCCGAACCTGCGGCCTGATAAATGGTGGCGTTACAGAGATCAGCCTACGGTGAGCCATGGGCCGCGCAGGGTATAGAATCGGCCGACGCGACTGGCTTTCTGGAGAACGACATGCACATCCGTACTGCCCCGCAGATTTATCTCGCCGGCTTTGACGTGTTCCGTCAGGACGCAATCGAACACGGCAATTACCTTAAGGCGCTGTGTAGCGCTCATGGCCTGGAAGGCCTGTATCCGTTCGATAACGAGGTTGCCCCGCAGCCGTCGCCTCCGGAAACCGCCAAGGTGATTTGCGCAATGAATATCGCCATGATCCAGCGCTGTTCAGCCGTGCTGGCCAATCTCAATGTGTTTCGCGGCCTGGAGCCCGACTCGGGCACCGCATTCGAAGTGGGCATGGCGGTGGCGCTCAACAAGCCGGTATGGGCGTACTTCGACCCCGTGACGTCATTACGGGATCTGGTGCCTCATGATGGCAACGGCTGCGATGCCCAGGGTTATGTGGTCGAGGATTTCGGTTTGCCGCGCAATCTGATGATGGCATGCACCTGGGCGGGCGCCAGCTCTACGGTAGAGCTGGGCGTTGAGGCGCTGTCGCTGTATCTGGCGTCAATTCAACGATGAAGAACCCACATCGTTACCAAAAATCGGGTCGAGCTTGTCCGCATCACTGAATTCATCCAGGCCCAGTACGTCCAGGTCCAGATAACCTTCCGGGTCGGTATCCTCGTCGGCATCGGCGTCATTGAGTGGCGATTGATCGCCGCCAAAATGATGATCGATAAGGGCGAAATGCAGCATCAATGCCGCATGGCTCAACGGGCTAAGGTGGGTCTGCATCGTGTCTTGCTCCTGATCGTTTTCCTCAATCGGACGTGTCATTCACCCCCGGATACGCCTCAGGCTAACCCAGCGCGCCGGAAAATGGAGCCACCGGCATCACGTCCAGCTTAAAAATTCCCCACTGCTGTCGCGCAGCATCTGCACCATGGCCTGGGCCGCAGGCGAAAGGTAGCCGCCTTTGCGTACCGTGCAGCCGATGGTGCGCTTCATGGTCGTGTGTTCCAGCGCACTTCGCGCAAGCGTTGCATGTTATTGCCGAACTCCAGAGTCTCCCGGGCAGTGAAACTCAACAAGCTGGTGCGCTCTATCAGGCCAGGCAGCAACGGAATGGAGTTGGCTTCGATCTGCACCACCGGCAGCGGCAGATGTTGCGCGACAAACGCCTCGTCCAGCCATTTACGGGAAGACACGCCCGGTGGGGGCAACACCCAGCGATACCTTGCGAGGTCGCTCATGGTGTAGCGGGTTTTAAAAATCGGATGGTCCTTGCTGGCAATCACCACGGCTTCATCCTTGAGAATGGCATGGCTCTCGAACTGTTCGTCATCGGTGATCAACGCGCAGATGATCATATCCAGCTGCCCGGAACGCAGCGAATCGCGCAGCAGGTCGTCCTGGCCGATAACCATTTTCAGCGTGATATCCGGTGCCCGTTGCAGCAATGCCGACGTCAGCTTCGGCAGCAGGTATTCGGCCATGGTCGCAGCGCAGCCCAAGCGAATATTACCCACCGCGCCGCTGGCAAAATCCCGGACCTCCCGCTGGGTCTGGGCGATGCTCTGCTGCAAAACCTTGCCCCGCGCCTGTAACAACTCACCGACCGGGGTCAACTTGATCCGGCGACCATCGCGCTGGAACAGCTTGGTGCCGAATGACTCCTCCAAACGCTGGATGCTCTTGGTGAGGGCCGGCTGGCTGCGGTTGAGCTTCTGCGCGGCGCGGCCCAGGTGGCCAAGCTCGGCGATCGTTTCAAAATAGGTGAGATCGCGAAGATCCATAATCCATCAACCAAAGTTATCAATTCATGACTATTAGAAAATAGACTTGATCGGTTGCAGTGTCGATACTTCCCGGCACTGGATGCCTTGATGAGCGTCTACCGTTACGGGAGTTTTCCCTTGCTGCGCGCACCACGCTATTCCCTGCACACGCTTACGCCCTCTCTGCAATGGCTCGGCCTGATCCTGATCGCTGGCGCAGTCGGCCAGCTGCTCAAGTACTGGCAAATTCCCGCCGCACTGTTTCTCGGCCCCATGCTGGTAGCCATCGGTTTCGGGGTATCGGGTGCCAGCATTCGCATGCCCAGGATTGCTTTCCAGCTGGGCCAGGGCACGGTGGGCGTACTGGTGGCGCACTCCATGACCATGGCGGTATTGATGACCGCGATGCAATCCTGGTACGTGATGCTTTTCGCGACGGTCCTGACGGTACTGCTCAGCGCGGTGGTCGGCCTGGCACTGGTGCGCTACGCGGGCATCGCCGGCAGCACCGCGGCATGGGGCACTTCGCCAGGCGCGGCGTCGGCGATGGTCGCCATGTCCGAAGACTACGGCGCCGACTCACGGGTGGTCGCCACCATGCAATATGTGCGGGTGGTGTGCGTGGTGATGATCGGCGCGCTGGTCAGCCGCCTGATCGGCGTGGAAGGCGGCGGCACGCAGGCGCATGCCAGAGAGGTCGCGGTCGAGGGGTTGAACCTGCTGAATTTTGCCCTGAGTCTCGGCGTGATTGCCTTGGGCATATTCGTCGCGCAACGAATTCCGGCCGGCGCATTGATGGGGCCGCTGTTGATCGGCGGTGCCTTGCAACTTAGCGGTCTGCTGCAAATAACCTTGCCCGCCTGGATGCTCGCCCTTGCCTATGGCGCGATCGGCAGCTATGTCGGCCTGCGCTTTGACCGTCCAACCATCGCTTATGTCTGGCGCCGCCTGCCAGCGATGATTCTGGGTTCGCTGCTGCTGATCCTGCTGTGTGCGTTGTCAGCCTGGTTGATCGCCGTGATGCTGGGCAAGGATTTCCTGTCGGTTTACCTGGCCACCAGTCCCGGCGGCCTGGATGCCATGGCGATCATCGCCATCGACACACATTCGGACGTCGGTTTCGTGCTGGCCATGCAAACCCTGCGACTGATTGGGGTCATCCTCACCGGCGCATTCCTGGCCCGGCAGATTATCCGCCTGACCGCCCCCAAACCTGTGCACGTGCACTGAAAACGCATTGAATCTCTTGCCCATCGGCCTCTCAAACAACTATCGGCCGCTACGCATGAGAGGAAAGCCCCGTGGACCCGCTTAAAATCGCCACCTTCAACATCAATGGCATCCGTGCCCGGCTGCCTATCCTGCTGGAATGGCTGGAACGTGAAGCCCCCGATGTGGTGTGCCTGCAGGAGCTCAAGGCGACCGACCTGGCCTTCCCTGTTGGCGATATCCGCGACGCGGGCTACGGCGCCATCTGGCAGGGGCAGACGTCCTGGAACGGGGTTGCCATTCTCGCCAGGGACATGGAACCGCTGGAAATCCGCCGAGGTTTGCCGGGCAATGAGAAGGACACCCATAGCCGCTATCTCGAAGCGGCTGCCCACGGGGTGATTGTCGGCTGCCTGTATCTGCCAAACGGCAACCCGCAACCGGGCCCCAAGTTCGACTACAAACTGGCGTGGTTCGAAAAGCTCATCGAGCACGCCGCGTCGCTCTACGCCAGCGGTCATCCGGTCGTGCTGGCCGGGGACTACAACGTCGTGCCCACCGACGAAGACATCTATAACACCCGCTCATGGCTCAAGGACGCTTTGCTGCAACCGCAAAGCCGCGAGTGCTTTGCGCGATTACTCGATCAGGGCTGGACCGACGCCCTGCGCAGCCAATATCCGGATGAGCGGATTTATACGTTCTGGGATTATTTTCGCAATCACTGGAAAACCAACTCAGGGCTACGAATCGATCACCTGTTACTTAATGCCGAAACCACTGCACGCCTGACCAACGCTGGCGTAGACCGCTGGCCCCGCGACCTGCCCCACGCCAGCGACCATGCGCCGACGTGGATTGAGCTGGATAGGGGGGAGTGAGCCCGGTGAAGCGAGGTTCCTCTGGGAACGTCCGGGAAAGAAACACCCTGGGTTTGTTAATCCTCCCCGTCGAATAACTGCCCGCGACGCACCACAAAGGCAGGCTCGATCAAGGAGCCGACAAAGTTGAAATGCGCCCGCCTCTACTGAGGAGCAGTTAGCCCATCGCCGCCAACCCCGTCGTCAAGCTGGGCGCAAGCGGCAGCACCGGCAGCACTGTCGCCTGATAAGCGTGATACAGGTCGGGCTTGCCAGCCCAGATATCCGCGCTGGGCTGGTTTTGCGGGTCAAGTTCGTGGCGCCAACTACCGTGTTCAACGTCCATGAACAGGGTTTCGTTGAACTCCCAGAAGCAGCGATACCAATCCTCGTACTGTTTCTCGTCGGTGCGCTGCAACAAAGCCGCGGCAGCGGCGGCGGCCTCGCAATGCACCCAATGCAGGCGATGACGCACCACCGGGCGATTCTGCCAGTCGAGGGTGTAGACGATCCCCGGCAAGCCATCCACATGCCACGCATTGCGGCAGGCCGTGGCGAACAGCTGCCGCGCATCGGCCAATAACCAGGCTGGCGTGGGCAAATGCGCCCGGTGTCGCGCAGCTTCCAGGTGCAGCAACAGGCGCGCCCATTCGAACGCGTGGCCTGGCGTAGTGCCAAACGGGCGAAAACCGTCGGCGGGATTGTCCTGGTTATAGTCGGGCAAGGCGTCCCAGCACTGACTGAAATGCTCGATCACCTGAAAATCATTGCTGGCAGCATGACCGTGAATCACCCGTTCAACGATCCGCAGGGCCCGATCCAGCCACTGCGCATCGCCGGTGACGTCGGCCAGGGCCAGGAAAGCTTCAGTGCTGTGCATATTGCTGTTGGCAACGCGATAAGCCTCTTCGGCGCTCCAGTCGCGGGCGAATGATTCGCGCATGGCCCCTTCTTCTTCGCTCCAGAAGCGGCTTTGAATGACCTGGATCGCATCGGACAGTAACTCGTGGGCGCCTGCCCGCCCCGCCACGACAGCAGAACTAGCCGCCAACGCGACGAAAGCATGCAAATAGGCCTGCTTGTCGCCTTTGCCACCATCGACCAGCGGACCGCTGAACCAGCCACCGTGCTCGGCATCGCGCAGCGGACCGGCCAGCGCGGCAATGCCATGGTCTACCAATGCTCCACATCCGGGTATGCCGCGAACATGGGCCATGGCAAAACTGTGGGTCATGCGGGCGGTATTCATGGTTTCGGCGCGGGCATCGGCAGGCAGCGCGCCGCGCTCATCGAGATTGCCGAAGCCTTGAGGCAGGCGCGAAGCCTTGGCGAAGCTCAGCAGGCGATCGCCTTCCCGAGCCAGCCATGCATGATGGGCTGGCGCGCGCAGCCAACTGCTGAAGGTGCGATTCTTATTGTCCATGGAAGCTGTTTCGCCTCTGTCGATAGTCCGGTGGCCTGGATGACCGGCCGTGCAGAATCATGCCCGGCCCGGACGCCCGGCGGCAAGCGCTCCACACCCTGGAGTGCCCGCCGCCACGCCGCGACAGATAACGAAGGTTTCAGACCTTGAAGCGCGCCACCACCGCGTTCAACTCGACGGCCAGGCGCGAAAGCTCATGACTGGACGCACTGATCTGGTTGGCGCCGTGGGTCGATTGCATGGACAGGTCGCGAATGTTGACGATGTTGCGGTCAACTTCACGGGCCACCTGCGCCTGCTCTTCAGCGGCGCTGGCGATCACCAGGTTGCGCTCGGAGATCTGATTGATCGACGCGGTGATATCGGTCAGCGACTCGCCGGCGCCCTGGGCCAGGGACAGCGTCTCGCTCGCACGCTGGCTGCTGGTGAGCATGGATTCGAGCGCCTGAGCCGAGCCGCTGCGCATCGCCGTGACCATCTTGTCGATTTCCAGGGTCGACTGCTGCGTGCGATGCGCCAAAGCACGTACCTCGTCGGCGACCACGGCAAAACCGCGTCCCGACTCCCCTGCCCGAGCCGCTTCAATGGCAGCGTTGAGCGCCAGGAGGTTGGTTTGCTCGGCAATGGAGCGGATGACGTCCAACACTTTGCCAATGTCCTGGGACTGTTCGGCCAGGTTCTGCACCAGCCTGGACGTCTGCCCGACATTATCAGTGAGCGTCTGGATCGACTGCACCGTGTCCACGACCCGGGCTTGCCCGGCTTGCGCAGACACGTTTGATTGATTGGAAGCGTCCGACGTCGATACGGCGTTGCGCGCCACCTCTTCAACCGCCGAGGTCATTTCGTTGATGGCGGTGGCCGCCTGATCGATTTCGGCGTTCTGCTGATGCAGGCCACGGTAGCTGTCCTCGGTCACCGAATTCAGCTCGGTGGCGGCGGACGCCAGCTGGGTTGCGGAGCTGCCGATATGGCGCATGGCCGAACGCAGATTGCCTTGCATCTTCTCCAGCGCGGCGAGCAGACGCGTAACCTCGTCATTGCCGTCAACATGGATATTTTGCGTGAGGTCGCCCCCGGCGACATTCTCCGCAGCGAGTACCGCGGTCTGCAGTGGGCGCACGATACTGCGGGTTAACCACAGTGCCAGGCCGATGGTGCCCAGGCCGGCAATGATGACGAAAATCAGGACGATGGTCTGCGACCGGGCGTATTGAGCCTGGGCAGCCTTGCCTTCGACATCGACCTGGGCGGCGTAGAACTCACCAAAATCGTTGAGCTGTTTGCCGGAACCATCGACGATCTGCTTCATGTCCACCAGCAACAGCTTGTTCAGCGCCTCGCGGTCGTTCTGGCCGGCCAGGACGAATGAACGCTCCAGCGCTTTCTGGTATTCGCCCAGCGTCACGCGGAACTGGTCGTTGAGGGTTTTTTCTTCGGGGGTGTCGACAAACGCCGTGAGGGTTTCCAGCTTTTTATTCAGATCCTGATTGCGAGCGTCTAGCTGGCTGCGATAAGTCGCAATGCTTTTCGGGTCCGGATCCAGGGCCATGCGCAGGGAAATGGTGCGAATGCGCAGCATGTTTTCCCGGATATCGTTGACCACCCGCATGCTAGGCATCCAGTTGCTTTCCACCGCCAGTTCACTTTGGCGAATGGCCGACATCTGCACCAGTGCAAACCAGCCCAGCAATGCAACCAGCAGAGAAATCAGGGTAAAGCCAAGACCCGCACGGCGGGCGATGGTCAAATTGCGTAGGTTCATGGCCACGAGCTCTTTGTTATTAGAAAGCAGGACTTAACAGGCGTAAGTCGACAGATAACTCTTGAACTTATCGGCTCGGCGGCAGGCTTCTTGAGCCATGGACTGGAACAATTCCTTTATCGAATAAAGAATTCTCCGACGAATGAAAAGGCCAAAACCTACAATCATCTTGTCTAGACACTAACTGCCGCCGTTTTCATCGTTATCCGGGCAGGTCTTGAGGAGGTCTTGTCATGCATCTGGAAGGTTCCTGCCACTGTGGTGAGGTCGAGTTCAGCCTGAACAGCGCTCATCCCTACCCCTATCAACTCTGCTACTGCTCCATCTGTCGCAAGACTCAGGGCGGTGGTGGCTATTCGATCAACTTGAGCGGTGACGCCAAGAGTCTCAAGGTCAAAGGACGCGAACACATCGCGATTTATCACGCCAGGATTCGTGAAGACCACCACGTGCATATCAGCAGCGCCGAGCGGCATTTCTGCCGACTGTGCGGCAGCGCGCTCTGGCTGTTCAGCCCTGATTGGCCGGAACTGATTCATCCGTTTGCGTCGGCGATCGATACGCCGCTGCCCACTGCGCCGGAACACACGCACTTGCTGATCGACTCAAAGGCATCCTGGGTACAAGTGCAGGCGCAAAAGGGCGACAAGTTGTTCGACGGTTACCCTGAAGAATCCATTGCCCAATGGCATGAGCGCCTCGGTCTGGTCCGCTGAGGGGTGTAACCTTCAATGGCACTGAACCTTGCACGGGGCGCCTGACTCCCAACAAAACGTCTGTCAGGAGAACATCATGGCTGTGCACAACGTCGCCCGATTCGCCGACCTGGCCGAGGATCGCGGCAGTGAAATCAAGATCGGCGAACAGACTCTGGTGCTGGTGCGCCTGGGTGATGAAGTCCGCGCTTATCAAGGCAAATGTCCCCACGCCGGAGCGCCATTGGCCAAAGGGGCGATATGCAACGGCCGATTGATCTGCCCTTGGCACAAGGGCGCTTTCGAGCTGGAGGATGGCAGCTTGTGCGAGCCTCCCGCACTGGAAGGCTTACGGCGTTATCCGGCGCGCGTTACTGATGGCCAAGTGTTCGTTGATGACCAGGCGTTGCCTGCAATTTTTTGCGACACCGGCGCTGATACCCGCAGGTTCGTGATTGTCGGCGCGGGTGCTGCGGGCGTCGCGGCGGCCAGCGCCCTGCGGGAAAAAGGCTTCGGCGGCGCATTGATTCTCATCGATGAAGAAACAAGCCCCGGCTACGACCGCACCGCGCTGAGCAAATTCGTGATCGCCGGTGACATGCCGGCGGATGAAACGCCGCCGATTCGGAACGAATGTTTCTACCGCGAGCAGCATGTTCAGCGCATGCACGGCCGGGTTATTTTCCTGGACAGCAGCCTCAGGCGGCTGACCCTGGATAACGGCCAGGTGCTGCACTACGACGCAGCCCTGATCGCTACCGGCGGCAAACCAGAATCGGTTGATCTGCCCGGATCGGATTTGCCCCAGGTATTGCGGCTTCGTTCCCGCGACGACGCGCGAACCCTGTTATATGCGGCGCAGCCGGAATCGAAGGTGGTCATCATCGGCGATAGTTTCATCGGGCTGGAAGCGGCATCCGCCCTGCGCAAGCGGGGATTGCAGGTTACAGTGCTGGCGCGCCATGAGATCCCGTTTCAGAAGCAGTTCGGCAAACGCATCGGCCTGGCCTTGCGCCGATTGCATGAACAACATGGCGTGCTGTTTCGTACCCATGTGCAAGCCACTCATTTCGAAGGCGACCAGAGCCTGGAACGTGTACGACTCGACAACGGTGAACACTTGCCCGCCGACCTGGTGCTGGTGGGCGTCGGAGTCAGCCCGGCAACCGACTTCATGGTGGACATCGAACGCGAAGCGGATGGCTCGCTGCGGGTCGATGGCGGCATGCGGGTCAGCGAAGCGCTATGGGCCGCTGGCGATATTGCCACCTTCCCCCTCGCCGGCACCCCAACCCGCATCGAACATTGGCGCCTTGCCCAACAGCACGCGCGCATCGCCGCACACAACATGCTGGGCGGCGATGAGCGCTATGAGGACGTACCCTTTTTCTGGACCTACCATTTCGGCAAGCGGATTGATTATCTCGGCCACGCCGAGCACTGGGATGACATCGTGTTCACCGGCGAACCGGAAAAATTCGAGTTCATCGCGCTGCTCTGCCAGAACGAGGTGGTTGCGGCTGTAGTGGCCTGCAAATATGAGCGAGCCGTGGCGATGCTGGCCGAGCGGATGAAACAGCCGGTGTCAGTGCACAACGCTCTGGAGTTGATTAAAGGTGCGCAGTGAAGGCGCTGCGCGTCAGGGAAATCCGAGGTCAGACAAACCGCCATCGCTGCCTCGCGCGGCTCGTGAGCGCCCACCACCGGGCCTTGAAGACGGGGGATCTTAAGGATCAGGCCAACCTGGAAATCTCGATCGGCACAGGCCGGGGCAGCCATTTTTTTTCAGGCAATGGAATAACGTTCAACGCGTTTCGTCGTACAGGCTCAAGAAATTGAACTCACCTGAACGAGACGCTCATCATGAAAACCACACTGATTGCTTTGACGCTGGTGACCCTGGGCAGCGTTGCCACTGTCGCCAACGCCGGTCTTAAACCTGTGGCTGCGGTCCAGGATTACACCTACTCGACCAAGCTGGACATCGCCAAAGTCGTCGCCACCCCGGAGCTGAATTTCTGCGGGGTGCGACCGGTGGAAATGACTTACATCGATCACAAGGGCCAGGTCCACACCCTGCGCTATGAGGTCAACGGCACCGGTTGCCTTGGCGACAACTGAGCAGTCAGCGCGACGCCCGCTCCCACAGGCGCGCCAGATCACGCGCCCGGTCGTGCAACAAGGTCGGCGCATCGCGACAGGCTTGCTCCAGGGTCATGGGGCCGCTGGTCAGGGCAAATGCTGCGCTGATGCCGTGCGGGTACAGGTCGGCGTAACCCTCACCGAGGGTTCCCGCCAGCACGATCACGGGTACGCCTGCACGCTGGGCCATCCGGGCCACGCCAAACGGGGTTTTACCGCGCAACGTCTGGGCATCGAAACGGCCTTCGCCGGTAATGACCAGATCTGCGCCTTCAAGCGCCTGCTCAAGCCTTGTGAGGTCGGCAACCACCTCGACCCCCGGCCGAAACGAGGCGTTCAAGTACGCCTTGGCGGCAAAGCCCATGCCGCCGGCCGCACCGCACCCTGGCTCGTCGCGCAGATCGCGGCCCAGAACAACCGCCGAGAGATCGGCAAAGTGACCAAGGGCATCGTCCAGTTGCAACACCTGTTCCGGGGTGGCGCCTTTCTGCGGACCGAAGATGTGCGAGGCGCCATTGGGCCCGCACAGGGGATTGTCGACGTCGGCGGCCACTTCAAACTGTACGTCGCGCAAGCGCGCATCCAGATTGTCCAGATCAATCCGGGCGACTTGCGCCAATGCCAATCCACCGGGCGCCACTGCTTCGCCGCGATCGTCGAGCAACCGCACGCCAAGGGCCGCAAGCATGCCGCTGCCGCCATCGTTGGTGGCGCTGCCGCCAATGGCGAGAATGATGCGTGTGGCGCCGGCGTCGAGGGCCGCGCGGATCAATTGGCCAGTGCCCCGCGTGCTGGTTATCCGGGCGTCACGCTGCTGCGGGGTCAACAGTTGCAAGCCGCTGGCCATGGCCATTTCGATGATTGCGGTATGGCTCAGCGCCAACCAACCCCAATGGCCATCAATGGCCTCACCCAAGGGGCCGCTGACCCGAGCGGTCATCAACTGTCCATTACAGGCTGCGAGCACGGCCTCGATGGTGCCCTCGCCGCCGTCGGCCATGGGGCATTTGATCAGTTCGGCGTTGGGCCACACCTGGGCCAACCCACTGGCAATGGCATCGGCGACTCCCTGAGCACTCAGGCTGTCCTTGAAAGAATCAGGAGCGATGACGATTTTCATAGTGTTCTCCGTATGTAAAGCACCACCGGTTCACGGATCAGGCACCCGCTGTTGGCATACCGACCATGGAGCTACATAAGCATTTCGGCGGTCATTTTCACCCGCTCGGCATAGACCCTGAGGGGGCTCCGGCAAGGGAATGAAGGAAGGAATGCATGGGCGTGCCACTGATTTTTATTTGAGCGTCGAGTCTGCCTGAATCTGGAGGTGAGTGCGATTGGGCGGGGAACGGCTGATGATCAGTCGTTCTGCGCCCTCAAGAAGCGCGCTCCCAGCGCTAATACTTCGTGCCCAAGGATTGGCCCTGCACAACTGTCCTCACTCCAGCGGCGCCAACCGCTCCCGACTGTTGCTCAAATGGGTCCACATGGCCGCACGCGCAGCATCGGGGTCCTGGCGGCGAATCGCGCTCAACAGCGCTTCATGCTCCAGGTTGGCCAGATAGCCATGGTGGGCAAGATTGGCCCCGGCCCGCTCACTGGAGGCGATGCGGCTGCGGGGAATGATCGCGCTACCCAGGTGCTGCATGATCTCGGTGAAGTACGGGTTGCCGGTAGCTTCAGCGATCAGCATGTGAAAGCGCTTGTCCGCTTCCACGCAGCTGTCCTCCTTGGCCAGCAGGTCCTGATAATCGTCCAGGGCCTGACGCATGGCAGCCAGTTGTTCATCGGTGCGGCGCACGGCTGCAAGGGCCACCGCCTGGGTTTCCAGGCCGATGCGCAGTTCGATGATGTCCCGCACACTGGCGGCGGTCTCGACTTTGAGCCGCAATCCGGTGTGATCACTGCGTTCAAGGACGAACGTGCCGACGCCATGATGGGTTTCAACCAATCCTGAGGCCTGCAATTTTGAGATCGCCTCGCGCACCACCGTGCGGCTGACGCCATGTTCGCGGACGATTTCACTCTCCGAGGGGAGCTTGTGGCCGGGCGCAATCTTGCCCAGCAAAATGCGCTGACTCAGATCGGTGACCAGGTCGGTCGCCAGATTGTGTTGCCGCCGCTTGGGAATCGGTCGCATGGGTTCTTGCATGACAGGGCGTCCTGGACAACGGTAGGCCACGGAAAAAGAGTGTGGCACATACTACTGCGCACTTGTCTGACGAGCTAGAAGAACGACACAACTCGTTCAACTTGTATGACAAGTAATGAATTCCCTCACGATCAGTGCCAGATACAACCCTGACCAGCCATGCCGCCATCATCTATAAATCGCGGCATCCTCCTTGATTGAAAGGCCACAACCTTCTGTAAGACCCTTATTAAACGGGAGGCAAGCGGCTTAATCCGCCCCTGCCAACATTAACTGGCACGGGAAAAATTGCGATAAAAGGCCAGCCAACCTATTGCGTCACTTCTGGTTACTTGTATGATGTCTATCAACGCAAGCAGCATAGCTTGCTAAAACCCGCATAAAAATAACGAGTGGGAGAAACACCTGTGAACACATCCACTACCAGGGTGAGTGGCGGCGCGGATTCGGCTTTGCTTTCAGCGGTCGCGAAAGTGAAGCGTCATGTTCTGCCGCTGTTCGTCATCATGTTTATCGTCAATTACATCGACCGGGTGAACATCGGCTTCGTGCGTTCGCACATGGAGCACGACCTGGGCATCGGTGCCGCCGCCTACGGCTTTGGTGCCGGGCTGTTCTTCATTGGTTACGCGCTGTTTGAAGTCCCTTCCAATATCCTTTTGCAGAAAGTCGGCGCCCGTATCTGGCTGACGCGCATCATGCTGACCTGGGGCATCGTCGCAGCCTGCATGGCCTTCATTCAGAACGAAACCCACTTCTATATCTTGCGCTTTCTTCTAGGCGTAGCCGAAGCGGGCTTCTTCCCCGGCGTTATCTACTACTTCACCCGCTGGCTGCCTGGCGTCGAGCGCGGCAAGGCCATCGCCATCTTTCTGAGCGGCTCGGCCATCGCCTCGCTGATCTCCGGCCCGCTGTCCGGCCTGTTGCTGCAACTCAGTGGCTTTGGCATGCACGGCTGGCAATGGATGTATTTCATTGAAGGTATGTTTTCCGTGGGCTTGTGCGCATTTGTCTGGTTCTGGCTGGACTCCAAACCCCACGACGCCAAGTGGCTGACCCGCGAGGAACAGGACGCACTGGTCAACGCCATCGATGAAGAACAGCGCGCCCGTGAAGCGGCCAATCCGATCAAGGCCTCACTGGGCAAACTGCTCAAAGACCGCCAGATCATCCTGTTCTGCCTGATCTACTTCTTCATCCAGCTGACGATTTATGCAGCTACTTTCTGGCTGCCCAGCATCATCAAGAAAATGGGCGACCTGAGCGACATTCAAGTGGGCCTGTTCAACTCGATTCCGTGGCTGCTGTCGATCATCGGCATGTACGCCTTCGCCTCATTTTCGGCGAAATGGAAAAACCAGCAGGCCTGGGTTGCGGCTGCATTGTTGATTGCCGCGGCCGGGATGTTCATGTCCACCACCGGCAGCCCGATCTTTGCCTTTGTTGCCATCTGCTTCGCCGCGCTGGGTTTCAAGTCGGCCTCATCACTGTTCTGGCCCATTCCCCAGGCTTACCTGGATGCGCGAATCGCCGCCGGCGTCATCGCGCTGATCAACTCGGTGGGCAACCTGGGCGGCTTCGTTGCGCCCACCACCTTCGGCCTGCTGGAAGAACACACCGGCTCGATTCAAGGCGGGCTCTACGGCCTGACGGCGACGTCCATCATCGCCGCGATTATCGTCTTCGCTGCTCGTAATACCCCCAAGGCCGCCAACGCCGCGGCTGTGACCACTCCAGCACCGGCCGCCCACTCTTGAGCGTGGGCCACGACTTCTAAGGAATGAACATGAACACACTCGACACTCAAGCCGCCCATAAAGCCCCGATCATCACCAGCATGCAGGTGGTGCCGGTGGCCGGCCACGATGACATGTTGCTTAACCTGAGCGGCGCCCATGGCCCGTTCTTCACCCGCAACATCGTTATCCTCAAGGACAACGCCGGCAACACCGGCGTCGGTGAAGTCCCCGGCGGCGAGCGCATTCGTCAGACCCTGGAAGATGCCCGGCAACTGGTGGTCGGCAGCGCCATCGGCACGTATCAGAAGATACTCAACAACGTGCGTCAGGCGTTCGCCGAACGGGATGCTGGCGGGCGGGGCCAGCAAACCTTTGACCTGCGGGTGACCATACACGCGGTAACCGGCCTTGAAGCCGCCCTCCTCGACCTGCTGGGCCAGTTTCTCGACGTCCCGGTGGCTGCCCTGCTGGGCGAAGGCCAGCAGCGCGATGAAGTAAAAATGCTTGGCTATCTGTTCTACGTCGGCGATCAGAAACAGACCGATCTGGCCTACCGCAGCGAACCGGACGTCGACAACGACTGGTTTCGTCTGCGGCATGAAAAAGCCCTGACCGCCGAGGCCGTGGTGCGTCTAGCCGAAGCTGCGCAGCAGCGTTATGGTTTTCAGGACTTCAAGCTCAAGGGCGGCGTGCTCAGCGGCGACGACGAAATCCAGGCGGTCACCGCGCTGGCCGAGCGCTTCCCTGAAGCCCGTATCACTCTGGACCCCAATGGGGCCTGGTCGCTCAAGGAAGCCATTCGCCTGTGCCGTGATCAACATCATGTGCTCGCTTACGCCGAAGACCCTTGCGGCGCGGAAAACGGCTATTCAGGTCGCGAAGTCATGGCTGAGTTTCGCCGGGCCACGGGCCTCAAGACCGCAACCAACATGATCGCCACCGACTGGCGGGAGATGGGCCACGCCATCCAGCTGCAATCGGTGGACATTCCCCTGGCCGACCCGCACTTCTGGACCATGCAGGGTTCAGTCCGCGTGGCTCAGATGTGTCACGAATGGGGTCTGACCTGGGGTTCGCATTCCAACAATCACTTCGATATTTCCCTGGCAATGTTCACCCACGTGGCTGCAGCGGCGCCGGGCAACATCACCGCCATTGACACCCACTGGATCTGGCAGGACGGACAGCGCCTGACCAAGGCGCCGCTGCAAATCGTCGGCGGCTGCGTGCAGGTGCCGAAAAAGCCGGGGCTTGGTGTCGAGCTGGATATGGATCAGGTTCACAAAGCCCATGAACTCTATAAAGGAATGGGCCTGGGCGCGCGCGATGACAGCGTCGCCATGCAGTTTTTGATTCCGGACTGGACGTTCAACAACAAGCGGCCCTGCCTGGTGCGTTGAAATCCCGTTAAGTTACCTTTTGCCCATTGGCACACGGCGCGCAACCCCCTTGCGCGCCGTTTTTCTAACGGTGCCAAGGCCGTGATAAGGTGCGCGAATCTTTCGTCTCGATACCTTGCCATGTCCCATATCGCGCACACTCACCCCCGCCTGAGCATCGCCGCTGGCCTGGGCCTGATCAGTGGCATCGCCTCGGCCATCCTGGCGCCGGACATTTCCCTGACCACCAAATGCCTGATCGCCTGGAACGTCGGGGTGTGGATTTACCTGGCGTTGATCATGCTGCGCACCTTTCGGACCCATGCCGAGGATGTCGAGCGGATATCCCTGATCGAAGATGAAAACGCCAGCCAGGTGCTGTTTACCGTCTGTATCGCGGCCCTGGCCAGCCTTGCGGCCATCACTCTGGAACTGGCTGGCAGCAAAGAAATGACCGCCAATGCCAGGGCCATGCACTACGCCTTCACCGGCCTGACCATTGTCGGCTCTTGGCTGATGACCGGCGTGATCTTCAGCCTGCACTACGCAAGAATGTTCTACACCTGGAAAGGCAAGGAGCCGGCGTTGCGCTTCGCCGACGGCGAGTTGCATCCGGATTATTGGGACTTCCTGTACTTTTCGTTCACCCTCAGCGTCGCCGTGCAGACCTCCGACGTGGGCGTGGCCACTCATGCGCTGCGCAAAACCGTTCTGGCTCAATGCCTGATTGGCTTCGTGTTCAATACCGCGATCCTGGGGTTTTCCATCAATATCGCGGCGGGGCTGTTCGGTTGAGGCGTGTTGGCCAACATCCGGTTTCACGGGCGCAGGTCTGGCGCTAAGGTGAGGGCACACCCTGAACACTTTCCTTTACATCAGTGAGGCGACTTCCAAATGACTCAACGCTCTCCCGTGAGAATTGCGGTGCTCGATGACTGGCAGTGTGTGGCCAGCGACGTCGTGGACTGGTCGGTATTGAACAGCATTGGCGAAGTCACCTTCCTGCATGAATTCCCTGCTGACACCGACACCATGGCCACGCGACTTGAGCCCTTCGATGTCATATGTGTCATGCGTGAACGCACGGCGTTCGATGAACCACTGCTCAGCCAGTTGCCGCATCTGAAATTGCTGGTTACCGGTGGCATGCGCAACGCCGCGATTGACGTCAAGGCCGCGGGCAAACTGGGCATTGCAGTGTGCGGCACCGACAGCTATAAGCATGCTGCGCCCGAACTGACCTGGGCGCTGATCATGGGCATCACCCGCAATCTGGTAGAGGAAGCCAACTCCCTGCGCGGCGGCCAGTGGCAAATCGGGCTGGGCAGCGACCTGCATGGCAAGACGCTGGGCATTCTGGGCCTTGGCAGCATCGGCAAATGGATCGCCCGCTACGGCCAGGCCTTTGGCATGAACGTCATCGCCTGGAGTGAAAACCTCACTGCCGAGGCGGCGGCGCAATCCGGCGTGGCCTATGTCAGCAAGCAGCAATTGTTCGAGCAGTCCGACGTATTGTCAGTGCATCTGGTCCTGAGCGACCGCAGCCGTGGGCTGGTGGACGCCCAGGCCTTGGGCTGGATGAAACCCGGCGCCTATCTGATCAATACCGCCCGGGGGCCGATTGTCGATGAAGCGGCGCTGATCCAGGCCCTGCAACAACGGCGCATCGCTGGCGCAGCGCTGGATGTGTTTGGTATCGAGCCGCTGCCGGCCGACCATCCGTTTCGCACCCTGGACAACGTCCTCGCCACGCCCCACATCGGCTACGTCACCGAGAATAACTACCGCACCTTTTTCAGCCAGATGATCGAGGATATCCAGGCGTGGGATGCCGGGGAGCCCATTCGCGTATTTGCCTAGCTGTTTTGTGCGATAACACCCGCCGAGGCATGCTGAAATGGATGTCAGTGCCTCGCAGATTGATTTTTTTACAACCATGCCAATCAGGGAGCCCCACCATGACTCAGCCACGATTTGACCTCGACAGCGTCCTGCTGGTCATCGACATGCAATACGATTTCATGCCTGGCGGCGCGCTGGCGGTGGCCGAGGGCGACGCGCTGGTACCGTTGATCAATCGCCTGGGCAAGCAGTTCAGCGCAGTGGTCATTACTCAGGACTGGCACCCGGCGGGGCATATTTCGTTTGCGTCGAGCCATCCCGGCCGCGCCCCTTTTGACAGCACTATCCTGCCCTATGGTCCGCAAACCTTGTGGCCGGATCACTGCATCCAGGGCAGTCATGGCGCGCAATTGCATGCCGATCTCGACCTGCCCCATGCCCAGCTGATTTTGCGCAAAGGCTGCAACGGCCATATCGACAGTTATTCAGCCTTTCTCGAAGCCGACCGCAGCACGCCGACAGGCTTGGCCAGCTACCTGAAAGAGCGCAACGTGAAGAATGTCTTCGTCGTCGGCCTGGCCCTGGATTTCTGCGTGGCCTGGTCTGCGCTGGACGCCAGGGCTGCGGGCTTTACCACGGTGGTGGTTGAAGACGCGTGTCGGGCCATCGACATGGGGGGCTCTCTGGAAAAAGCCTGGCAAGACATGCGGGCGGCGGGTATCACCCGGACAGACAGCACCGAACTGTTGGGGTGACCCATCCCGCCGCGCGGTGAATCTCAACCCAACGCAAAGTTCTTGAGGGTTTCCCCTTCCAGACGATAACGCACCCATTCATCCTGGGGCTGCGCCCCGATTGACGTGTAAAAGTCGATAGCGGGCTGGTTCCAGTCCAGCACGCTCCACTCGAACCTTGCGCAGCCGCTGTCATAGGCGATCCTGGCCAGATGCCGCAGCAGCGCCTTGCCGGCCCCCACGCCGCGATGCTGTGCCGAGACGAACAGATCTTCCAGGTACACACCTTTGCGACCCAGCCAGGTGGAGTAACTGAGGAAATACACGGCAAAACCAATGGGTTCGCCGTCCAGCAGGCAGATCAGTGCTTTTGCCGCAGGAGAGGGATCGTCGAACAGGCTGCGTTCGATCTGCGCGGCATCGGTGAGCACTTGGTGCTCGGCCTTTTCGTAAATGGCCAGTTCGGTGATAAAGCCCAGAATCACCTTAGTATCGGCTCGGGTGGATTCACGAATTTCGAGGGACAAAACAGTTCTCCTTTTTTATCAATCAGGCGTTGTTCAGTGTCGAACGATGAACGCGCGATTGTGTCTTAACCAGCAGCCCGGCGCAGCACTCATTGCCTACGCCCCCACCCGTTCCAAGGAAGTCGTATGCAAGAGCACACAGAAGGCAAGACCCCGGGGTTATCCGCTGAAGAAGAGCGCGAAGTCGATAAAAATCAGCCGCCCCGTGCGGCGGTGCTCCACGAAACCATCCGGATTCAGGGCGATCATGAACTCGAACGCAGCGTCGCCGCGCTGTGGTGGTCGGCCCTGGCTGCGGGCCTGACCATGGGCCTGTCGCTGATGGCCATGGGACTGTTCAAATCCCGGCTCGCAGATGTGCAAGCCAGTCATGTAATCGCCAGCCTGGGCTATTGCGCCGGGTTCCTGGCCGTCATCCTGGCCCGTCAGCAGTTGTTCACCGAAAACACCATCACAGCGGTATTGCCGGTGATGAGCAAGCCTACACTGGCCAATTTCGGTCGTTTGTTCCGGCTGTGGGGCGTGGTTCTTGTCGGTAACTTGTGCGGTACGTTGCTGGTGGCCTATGTCATGTTGCATCTGCCGATCTTCGACAGCAAAACCGATGAGGCCTTTCTGGAAATCGGCCGTAAGGTCATGGAAAACGATGTCACGCACATGTTCTCCAAAGGCATCGTATCCGGCTGGATGATTGCCACCATGGTGTGGATGATCGCCTCCATGGAGTCGGCGAAAATCTGGATCATCATCCTCATCACCTATCTGATGGCGCTGGGCGATTTCACCCATATCGTGGTGGGCTCGGCGGAAGCTTCCTATCTGGTATTCGCCGGGGAACTCTCATGGCATGACTTCTGGCTGATCTTTGCCGCTCCTACTTTGGCGGGCAATATCATCGGTGGCAGCTTCATCTTTGCCCTGATCAGCCATGCCCAGATTCGCAGCGAAAACGACACCACGGCCAAAATGGAACGCGACCGCAAGGCCAAGGCCCTGGCCAAGAAGCAGCAGGATCAAACGGATCAGGCGGCCGGTTAAGAGGAACTAGCCGTCCGGATACAGGGCCACGCGGGGCCTGCCAGCAGGTCCCGCGTCTGGCCCCCACATGAAAATCTTTTCAGGAATCACCGATGTCTTTGCAGGCAGAATACGGCTTTGGCCGTAACCCCTTCAGGCAGACAACATGACCCGCATCCTGACCATCGAAGACGACGCCGTCACGGCGCAGGAAATCGTCGCCGAACTCAGCAGCCACGGACTTGACGTGGACTGGGTCGACAATGGCCGTGAAGGCCTGGAACGGGCCGTGAGCGGTGATTATGACCTGATCACTCTGGACCGCATGCTGCCGGAGGTCGACGGCCTGGCGATTGTCACCACCCTGCGCGCCCAGGGTATCTACACCCCGATCCTGATGATCAGCGCCCTGTCCGATGTGGATGAACGCGTTCGCGGCCTGCGTGCCGGCGGCGATGATTACCTGGCCAAACCCTTTGCTTCGGATGAAATGGCGGCCCGTGTCGAGGTACTGCTGCGGCGGCGCAACCCGGTGGCGGCCTCGGAAACCCTGCTGCGGGTCGCCGATCTGGAACTCAACCTGATCAAGCGCGAGGCTACCCGCGGCAAGCAGCCGCTGACCCTGCTGCCAACGGAATACAAGCTGCTTGAATTCATGATGCGCAACAGCGGGCAGATCATCACCCGAATGATGATTTTCGAAGAGGTCTGGGGCTACCACTTCGATCCGGGCACCAACCTGATCGACGTGCACATCGGTCGCCTGCGCAAGAAACTCGACCCACCCGGCATGACTCCGCTGATTCGAACCGTGCGAGGCTCGGGCTATGTCATTGCTGAACCCGTCTAACGGCTGGCGTTCATCCAGCAGCCGTTTGCTGGCGTTATACAGCTTTCTCTTCGTGGCCTGGAGTTGCACCCTCATCGGCGTGGTGTACTGGGAAGTCACCACGTACCTGGACAACCTCGCCCGCCACTCCCTCATGCAGCGCCAGCAATTATTCGCCCGCTTTCAGGGTGAGCAGTTGATCGAGGCTTTGGCCACCAGCATGACCTTCGACATGCGCGCCGTGGACGCCTACGGCCTGTTCGACGCCAACTTGCAGCCGATGGCAGGCCCCATCCGCAGCATTCCGGCCAACCTGCCGCTGGATGGCACGATTCACGAACTCAATAACTGCGTCGACTCCGACGACGCGGACATGCCCCGCGACAGCTGCGATGCGGTGGCCAGCCGAACACTGGATGGTCACTGGCTGATCCTGGTGCGGGACAATGGTTCGCTGTTCGCGGTTACCACGCTGATACTGCACGCCTTGCTGTGGGGCTTGTCCCTGACCATCATCCCCGGCATTGCCGGCTGGCATTTGCTGCGCCGCCGACCGCTGCGCCGAATACGCGGCATTCAGGCCAGCGCCGAAGCTATCGTGGCCGGGGATCTGACCCGGCGCCTGCCCGTTTCGCCCCGTCGGGACGAACTGGACATGCTGGCGGTGATCGTCAATGCCATGCTCGACCGTATCGAAAAACTGATGAATGAAGTCAAGGGCGTCTGCGACAACATCGCCCATGACTTGCGCACGCCGCTGACCCGCCTGCGTGCCCAGCTGTATCGCATCCAGCAGCAATCACCGGAAGACTCTCTGGTTGCTACACAAATGGATCAGGTGATCGCCGAAGCCGATACGCTAATGGCGCGCTTTCGGGGTCTGCTGCGGATTTCCGAACTGGAAGATCACCAGCGACGTTCGGCATTCGTCGAGCTCGAACCCAAGGCGCTGCTTCAGGAAGTACACGACTTTTACCTGCCCCTGGCGGAAGAAGGCGGTGTCAGCCTGCATTTGCAGGTGGATGAAGACCTGCCGCCCCTGATGGGCGACCACGCGCTGCTTTTCGAAGCGCTGGCCAATCTGCTGAGCAACTCAATCAAATTCACCCCATCGGGTGGCAGCGTCATGCTGGGCGCACAGGCGCGAGGTGGCAGCACCTGTATCAGCGTCCAGGACTCAGGCCCCGGCATCCCTGAAGATGAACGCAAAGCCGTGTTTCAACGTTTCTACCGAAGTGAAAGCGGCAACCAGCAAAGCGGTTTCGGCCTGGGCCTGTCCATCGTCGCGGCCATCGTCAACCTGCATGGTTTCACCCTGCACATCGGCACCAGTTCGCTGGGTGGTGCGAGTCTGACACTGGAGTGTCGACAGGTGACCGGCCTGGTCTAACGCCCGCTGCAACGTCACTCAAATGTTGAACAACGCCCTTGGCGCTTCTATCAGTAACGCCCGGCGAACGGTGTCTGTGCAGCCCAACTCACGCAGTTGTTCCACTACAGTGTCGAAACTGACCTCCTGCTCATGCTGGGTATGCGGCCAGTCGCTACCCCAGACCAGTCGCTGCAGGCCGAAATGCTTGACCAGCAATGGCAAGGCCGCCTGAGCAAATGCCATGTTCTGCTCGCCGCTGCCGCCCAGGCGATAAATAGCCGAGACCTTGACCCACACTTTTGCGGTTGAACCCGATTCGAGCAACGCCTGAAAGGCTGGGTGATTAACGCCCGAACGTGCATCAGGGCGACCGAAGTGATCAATGACGATGTTGCAACCAAAAGGCAACAACCCGTCGATCACCTGAGGCAAATCCTCGACGCCGCGATGCACTTCCACATGCCAACCCAATTCTGCCACCCGACCCAGCAACGTCTGCCACTGTGGCTCGTTAAAGTCCGGCAACGCCTTGCCCATCAGGTTCAGGCGAATGCCGACGATGCCCTGCTCGTTCATTTCCTGGAGTTGTTCACGGCCCGTGTCGATCTCAACCACCGCGACGCCTCGCAGCCGGGCGGGAGCTTTGTGCAGCGCTGCCAGCAGATAACGATTATCCGTACCGAGAAAACTCGGTTGCACCAATACGCCATGGCTCAAGCCGTGCTGATGCAGCTGTTTCAGATAGGCGTCCAGCGGCGCATCGTAATCGGGGGTGTAGCGTCGGCTTGATGCCAGCGTCAGCTCACGGTTGAACACATGGGCATGGCCATCGATGCCGAGGATCGGCGCAGTCAGGGAATCAGGCATGGAACTCATCTTGAGAAAGAAGGCGCGGTGTTCGAGCCACCGCGCCAGGGGGCAAAGTCGTCAGGCTTGTTGCGGTGTCCGGGTGCCGTTGGCGGGCGTTTCTGCCGAAGTCGCATCCAGATTGCGACCGCGGGTTTCCGGGAGGCAAAGGGCGGCCAGGACAGCGACGCCATAGGCGATCCCGGCGTCAATACCAATGGCTGATCCCAGCGACATGGATTCACTCATGTGACCCACCATGTAGGGAAAGACCGCCGACAGCACACGGCCGAAGTTGTAGCAAAAACCAACCCCGGCACCGCGCACGTCGGCGGGATACAGCTCGTTGAAAAACGCGCCAAGGCTGGCTGGAATCCCGGCGGCAAAGAAACCCAGCGGGAAACCGAGGAACAGCATCTGGGTGTTGGACAACGGCAGAAATACGTAGCACTGCACGGTGACGACGCAGCACAGGGCGAACAGGAGGATGTTCATGCGGCGACCGAGACGGTCGATCAAGAAGCCACTGGCCACGCAGCCGCACCAGAAGGCAACAATGATCACCGCCAGATAACCACCGGAGTTGAGCACCGACAGGTTACGTTCGGTCTTGAGGAAAGTCGGCAACCAGGTCATGACCGCGTGGTAGCCGCCGTGGGCGCCAAGCCCCAGCAAACCGCCGAGCAACGTGACGCGAATCAGTTCCGGCCGGAAGATGCCCGCCATGGATTTGAAGAAGCTCGCCGGTTTGGCCTGGGTCTTTTGCAAGCGCTGGAAGCTGTCCGGTTCCTGGACGTTGCGACGTACCCAGATAATCATCAGCGACGGCAGCAGGCCTACCAGGAACATCACGCGCCAGGCCATGTCTTGAGGCACGTAGGAATAAATCAGAGTGAATACGCCGACCGCCAGGCCCCAACCCACAGCCCATGCGCTCTGTACGGTGCCCATGACCTTGCCGCGATATCTGGCCTGGATGGTCTCGGCCATCAACACTGCGCCCGCCGCCCATTCACCGCCGATGCCAAAGCCTTGCAGGGCCTTGACGATCAACAGTTGATGGAAGCCGGTGACGAATGCTGAGAGGAAAGTGAATACCGAAAACCACAGGATCATCCATTGCAGAGTGCGCACCCGGCCATAGCGATCTGACAGCGTACCGCCAACCCAGCCGCCCAAAGCCGACGTCACCAAGGTTACGCCGCTGATCAGCCCTGCGTCCGCCTTGGTCAGGGCGAAAGCAGCGATCAGCGCTGGAATCGCCAGGCCGAACATCTGCACTTCAAGGGCATCCAGGGACCAGCCGCCGAAGCAGGCCCAAAATGTTTTGCGCTCACGAGGCGTAACCTGGCGATACCAACTGAACATGATTCTTATCCTTATGGCTGTACGTGTAACGGTGTGTAAGGGTTGCTGTCAGCGGATTTCCACGCTGTAGCGGAAGTGGCTGGCGTGACCGCGGGAACGACGCCATTCCAGAGGCTGACCGGCATAGTTGCGGGCCAGACGCTCGATGACCACCACCGGGCTGTTGACCGGAATGTGCAGCAGCCGCGCATGCACCTCGCTGGCTGCCTCGGCAGTCAGGGTTTCTTCGGCGTAGGCCACCACCTGGCCGCACAGGGTTTCGTAGATTGGGTAGAGCAATGGGCCGTGCAGCTGCAGATCGGTATCCAGCAGGGCCTGGAACAAGACGCGCGGCAACCAGATTTCTTCGGCCAGCACCGGCTGGGCGTCCAGCAACCGCAGACGCACCAGACGAATAACCGGCGCATCGGGGATCAGGCCCAGGGCCTGGCTGACAGCAGACGGCGCGCTCATGGGTTCGATGGACAGAATCCGGCTTTCGGGCACCTGACGCTCGCCCGCAGCAGTCTGGAAACGGAAGAAACGGAACAGCGACGACTGGAATTGCGGACGACGAATGAACGTCCCTCGACCCTGCTGCCGTTCGAGAATGTTGTCGGCCACCAGCATGTCGATGGCCTTGCGCACCGTACCGGTGGACAGGCAGTACTCGCTGGACAGCGCCGCTTCGGTGGGAATCGCCTCGCCCGGACGCCAGCGGTTATTGGCGATCTGTTCGGCGAGTTGGTCCCGCAGGCGCTGGTAAAGGGGCAAGCGTTCGTCACTGGAAAGTCTGTTCATATTGTTATTGATCTAGTCATCTATATGAATTTGAGCGGAAGTATTGTCTCGTTACAAATGCCCGTCAAGGCCGAGACAGGCAAATTCTTTAGATCCTTTTTCTATAAGATGGCGATCTTGAAGCTAGCGCTAAAGCGAGAAGATGCAATTGACCGATATCGATGACGAACTGGCGAACTGGAACGACCTGCACCCCACCAGCCCAACCTGGGGCCTGTTGATGGGCAACGGCGCGAGTCTGGCTGTCTGGAAGAACTTCGCTTACGACTCGCTGTTCGACCTGGCCCAGACCACCCGCGCCAATCCCATGAGCCGCACCGAGCTGGCGGTGTTCAGCGCGCTGGACACCAGCAATTTTGAGCCGGTGCTCAATGCCCTGAAAACCACCATGCGGGTCAATGCCGCGCTGACGATCAGCTCATCTTCCCCGCGCAATCGCTATTTCGCGATCAAGGAAGCCCTGATTCACGCGATCCGGTCGGTGCACATTCCATGGCGTCTGGTGGAAGAAACCACCCTGACCCGGATCAGTGCGCAGCTGCGCTGCTACCACAGCGTCTACTCGACCAACTACGACCTGCTGGCCTATTGGGCCGTGATGCATGCGCCAGAGCACTTTGACGATCGATTCGGGGAGCTGGCGACCTTCGACCCGAACGCCCCGGCTGCCAAGGCGACCCGCATGCTGTACCTGCACGGCGGCATGCACCTGGTGAAAAACCTTGATGGCTCGGTGCGCAAACTGCTTTCGTCAGGCAGCACGTTGCTGGGCAGTTTCGCCATCAACGCCCTGGACGATGTGCCATTGTTCGTCTGTGAAGGCAGCAGCGAAGAAAAACTGAAGATTATCCGCAGCTCGGATTACCTGTCGTTCTGCCACACCCAGTTAGCCCAACACGCGGGTGCGCTCTGCATATTCGGCCATGCCTTGGGCAAACAGGACGCGCACATCCTCGCGGCTATTGGGCAGGCCAGGCCCACGCGCATCGCGATATCGGTTTACCCGCGTAGCAAGGCATTCGTCGAGCATCAGAAACGCCATTATCTGGCGCTATTTGCGGGGCAGGATCTCAAGGTCGAATTCTTCGATGCGAAAACCCATCCGCTGGGTGATCCTGCGTTAGCGGTGGCAACGAGCCGTCTGAAAGAGCCGGTCAACCCCAAGGGTTGAGCCCCCAAATTCATCCGGGGAGGTGTTAGCGCGCCACCTTCTCCAGCCACGCCTTCAAATCGTCCACTTCCGCTTCGCTGATGGTGTGCCCCACGCCGGAATAGCCATGAAACTCAGGCGTGATGCCGAGGCTTTTCACATAGGCCTCGGCATCCTTGGCACCGCTGAACGGCAGCCGCGGGTCGGCAGTGCCGTGACCGATGAACACCGCCAGATTCTTGAGCTGCGAATCGGGTTTGCCCTGGGCTTTCAGGTCGGCGCGCAGCACCGGCAACACCCTGCCGCTCAACGCTGCGATGCCGCCCACCGAACCCGGATGGCGCAGTGCGATCTCGTAACTCATGATCGCGCCCTGGCTGAAGCCCACCAGAAAAACCTTGCCCGGTTGGGTGTGGTATTTCTCGGCAGCCGCCTTGATAAACAGGGCCAGTCGCTCGCCGCTGCTTTTCAGATCGACGGTGACGCCGTCATAGTCCGGGCTCTGCGGTTTCTGTGTGAACCACTGAAAACTGCCCGGACGCAACTGCACCGGGGCGCGCACCGACAGGTAGTTGTAATCCGCCGACAACAGGTCCTTGATGCCGAACAGATCCTTCTCATTGCTGCCGTAACCGTGCATGAAAACAATCAGCGGCTTGTCCTGGGAGTCGATGCTGGCCTGGGCGAGATAGCTCAGGGGTAGATCGGTTTGCAGCGCGTCCTGCGCTTGAACCAGCCCGGAGCACACAAACAGCAGCGCAGCAAAAAACTTCAGCATTTCGTCTGGACCTTTTGAGAGCGCCGCCTGATTCAGGCGGCGCGATGCGGGTGTCGGGCGACATCATACGCGCTTAATCGTCGAGGCTTGCCCGACGGGGTTTTTCTGGCTGCAACAGCTGCATTTGCTGGCGATAGTCGTCGGTCACCTGACGCGACTGGCTGCTGCTGGTGATCACACGGGGCGTGATCAGCACGATCAGCTCGGTGCGATCCTTGGTTTTCGTGGTGCTGCCGAACAGCCATTTCAAGCCAGGGATTTTCCCCAGGTAAGGCACGGCGGTGCCGCTGTCGGTGTTGTCCTGTTTGATCAAACCACCCAGCAGCACGGTCTGGCCGCTTTGCACGGCGACTTGCGTGGACACCGACCGGGTGGAGATACGCGGGTTGGTCGCGGTGTCCGTGGTGGTGCCGGCATCGCTGACTTGCTGCTGGATGTCCATATACACCAGACCGCCCGGATTGATGCGCGGCACCACGTCAAGAATCACGCCGGTCTGCACATACTCGACACTGCTCAATGTGGTGTCGGAATTGGTGGTATTGACCGTGGTCTGGCTGATGGGGATGTTGTCGCCCACCTGGATCTGCGCCTGCTGATTGTTCATCACCACCAGCGAGGGTGCCGACAGCACCTGGGTGCGGCCGTTGGTTTCCAGCGCATGCAAAGCGATCTGTAAATTGGTGCTGACGAAGGAGTAGAACAGCGAGTCGGTGCCCAGCCCTGCGCCGCCCGCGCCCAGCGCGCCCTGACTGCCCGCGGTGTTGGCCACGGTGGTGCTGGTGGAATTACCCGCCAGACGCCCGAGGTACCATTGCACGCCCAGTTCCAGAGAGCCGCTGAGTTTGACTTCGAGGATGCGCGTCTCGATTTGCACTTGCAGCGGCGGATTGTCCAGGCGCTTGATGGCCACTTCGATCTCTTTCCACTGCGCCGGACGCGTGCGTACCAGCAACTGGTTGCTGCTCTTCTGCGCGGTGATGCGGGTGCTGGAATCCAGGGTTTTCGCGGCCGTGCCGGATTCGCCGCCCTGCGCTGCGCTGTCGCCTGAGCTGTCCTGGCTGTCGCCGTCGGCTTCAGCGTCCGGATCCTGCTCCTCTTCAGCATTTGCATTCTGGGTGGTGCCCATGCTGTTGCTGGTTCCCATGCCGCTGCTGTTGCTCAGGCTGCCGCTGCTGCCCATGCCGCCCGAGCTGCTGCCGGAGTTGAGGGACGACAGCGTCTTGGTGCGCAGGCCCGGCGCGACTTTCGCCGCCGCGTCGTCTTTGATCGCACCGTTGCCGTAGATCTGGCGCAAGTATTTGGCCAGGTCCGAGGCTTTCATGTTGCGCACGTCGTAGACGTACATTTGCGGCTCGTTGCCGCCGCCTTCGTCAATGGTGTGTATCCACTCGCCCACTTCACGCAGGTATTCGGGCTGCGAGGAAATGGCCACGATGGAGTTGGTACGCTCCACGGGCAGGAAACGCACCATACCGGCCAACGGCATGCCGCTGTCGGGGCCGAACATCTTCTGCAATTCGGGCATCAGTTCGCCCACTGACGCACGTTGCAGGCCATACACACCCACGGACATGCCCTTGAGCCAGTCCACATCGAAGGTGTCGATGGTGTCCTGATAGTTGGCCAGTTCGTCCGGCGTACCGGCCAGGCTCAAGACATTGCGCGCCGGGTCCACCAGCAGGAAGGCGTTTTCCCGGGCGAAGGGTTTGAGCAGTTTCTGCATTTCCGTGGCCGAGATGTAGCGCAGCGGGAACAGCCGTGCGGACATGCCATTGGACGGTTGCGCAACGGCCATTTCCGGCACCAGTTTGCCGGCCACGGCCTGGCTGGCCGGAAGGATCACATAACGGTCGCCTTGCTTGATCATGGCGTTGTCGGTCCAGGACAACAGGGTTTCCAGAATCGACAGCGCCTGCTTCTTGTTCACCGGTTTGGAAGTGGAAAAACTCACATCTCCCTTCACGCCCTGGGCAATGCTGTAGTTCTCGTGCAGCAGATCGCCCATAACGCTGTTGATGACCGCTTCAATGGGCTGATTATTGAAATTGAACACGATATCGCCGCTTTCCCCCGCCCGCGCCGCAGGTGCCGCCGCCGGTTTGCGCACGAACTGCTGGTTGCCGCGGATTAGCTGGCGCGAAGGCGCAGTTGCCGCCTGAGGCTGCTGGGTATCGACCGGCGGCAATTCACTGCGTGGGTCCACGGGCATGCGTTGCGAGCCGGTCCCTTGCAAGGCCTCGCGCATCAGGCCGTCATCCTGATCAACGGAGCTGGAAGGAAACGCACAGCCGCCCAGGGCGACTGCGGTGGCGAGGCAAAGCATGGGGGTGCGCAAGGTGGCTATGTTACGAACTCCTGGAAAAGTAACGATCACGGGGTGGACTCACGGGGAAGAGAAATCGGCGGTGTGGTCGACGGCGGCGGCAGGCGCAAGGCACGCAGAAACAGGCTTTGCGTGCGGCCATCGGAAGAAAAATCGGCTTGCATAGGGCTGAGCTTTTCCAGCGTCCAGCCGTTGGGCAGGGATTGGCCCTGATGAATTTTCAGCGGCGGGCCATCGATGCGCTTGATCAGCGCTACGCGCAGGTCGCCGTCAATCATGATGCCGGTCAACGTCAGGCCCGACAGATTCGAGACCTGGGCCTGCGCGGTGGAGCGATCCGGGCTGCGGTCGGTGCTGAACAGCGGCGCTTGCCAGGTTGCCGACAGGCTTTGCAGGGTGGCGGTGGGCGCGACAGGGGGTTGGCCTGCGTCATCCATCAGGTTGCGCGGCGCTTGCTCGGGCAACCAGTCAGGCGAATCCGCCACGCCGCCGAGAATGCCGGCAATCAGCAGCCCCAACAACGCGGCGACGCCAAGCAGACTCAGCTCGGTGGCACGCAATGAACCGATCATGGCGCGACCTCCCCGACGGCGGCCGGCTGCAGGTAGCCGCGCACCAACAAATGCGCCACCAGCTTGCCCGCACCGCCGGTGAGGGGCGCGTTGGCATCGCGGCGCACGCTCATTTCATCGACGAACAGGAACGGTCGCTGGTATTCCAGCTCATGGAGAACGGCAGTCAGCGGCTCGATGCCGCACTCCAGAGTCAGGCTGACTTTCACCTGGCGATAGGGTTCGGCGCCGTCCTGCTCGGGTGTGATGGGCATGCGCTGGGTCAGCGCACAACCGGCTCCGGTACTGGCGTGGCTGTTGATCAGATCGGCGATGCGCTGCATCAGGTCGGCAGCGACGGCGCTGGGGTCTTCACCGGGCAACAGGCTGGTGCTGCTGGCCGGATCGTTGCGGGCCTGCTCCAGTTGTTTTTTGAGCGAATCGCCCTGGCGCAACAGAGCGGCATAGCGTTGCTGCTGCTCGCGCAGTTGCTGGGTTTGTTCATTGATATCGCGCAAGGGCCCGGCGAACCAGCTGTCGATCAGCAGCCAGTAACCTGCGCAGAGCACCAGCGCCAGCACGACCAAGGCGGCGCCGCGACGTTCACGGGGTGTCAGTGGTCGGCGCATCGGCGGCCTCCTGATGCAGGTGAGCGCGCAAGGAATAATGATCCTTGCCTGTCTGCGTGTCGGGTTGAATCACCCCCTGAAATTGTGCGTTTTCCAGGCTGTGGCAATCCTTGATCCGCCCGATCAAGGCGCTGGCCTTGGCGCTCTGCCCAGAGAAGGACACTTCGGCGTTGTCGTTGATTTCCAATTGGTCGATCCAGGTATCCCGTGGCAGGCAGGCGGTCAGCTCATTGAGCAGCGCCGCCAACGGCGGTTGTGCGGATTTGCGACGGATCAGGTAAGTGGCCGCGCCCCGGCTATTGGTCAACTGCTGGCGAATCTTCTGGATCTGCGCCACCTGGGCTTTCTGTGCCTGCACGCTGGCTTGCATTGCTTGGAGAACGCGCTGGCGGTCGTTGAGCCAGAGCAGCATGGCGACGATCAGCAAGCCGCCACACAACCACAGCAGTTTGCCTTGCAAGCCAGGTCCGCTGCGGCGCTGACGCGGGCGCAACGGGATTGGCAGCAAGTCGATGCCCATGCGCTGTCCGTCGCCTGCGCCTACATCCACGGCATCGGGTTGCAGGCCCAGGGCCGCACACTCGGCGAGAATCTGGTCCAGCCGCTCACGCAGAATCGCCACCAGGGTGACCTGTATCGACTGGGCACTGCGGCGCTCCTGACGCGCCACGAAATACAGTTGCGAGGCATCGAACGGCGTAAATCGGTCCAGTTCGTAACCCACCACCGTGGCCAGGTTGCGAGCGGCGGCCAACGGCAAATGCAGGGTTTGCACCAACACCGCCGTGGAAGGCAGCAACAGGATCTGGCGCACGTCGGCTGCCAGCACCGGCAAGGGCGCGGTCAGCGGCCAGGCGTGCAGATGCTCTGGCGTGTCATGGATGAGCAAACGTTGCAAACGTGGCGGCAGGCAGGCGCGCAGCTCGATCAGCCACAGTCGCCAGCCCCGTTGCAGCAAACTGCCCCGCCACTGTTGAGCGATTCGCTCGCCCAATGCCTGGGCCGGCGCTAAAAAAGGCGCCAGCCGGCTGGAAAATAATGGATTCATTCTTGCCAACGCAGCACCCGATAAGGCTGTGCGCTTCCCTCCGATGGGCTCAACAAAACAGTGGTTTGCAGACGGGCAGCAAAGCCGCCCGGCCGTTGGGCCAGACTATCGATCATCAGCACCTGCCCCGGATCGGCGCCGACAGCGCTCTGATTGGGCAGGTTCAACGCCCGACGCAACAGCGCCGAGGCAAACGCAGGATCGGGGCGATCAAGCCCGCTCCATAAGGTAATTTCCGGCAAGAGGCGCAGGTACAGCGCCTGAGTCATGCCCGGCAACTGGCGCACTTCTTCGATCACCCGCAACGGCGGCGACCCATTGCCGCGCCGGCCTTCCAGGGCCTGGGCCATGGCGCCAGCCTGATCCTTGCTGGCGCCACAAGCCTGGGCCAGGCGCGCCATATCGCCGACTACGGCGCTGTTCAAATCCAGCTTGCCGCGCTCGCTGCGCACGCTGAGCAGCAACTGCGCGCTATCAAATTTCAGACTGATTTCCCGGCCGTCGGCGATCCAGCGCTTGCGCTGCAACGGATCGGCCAGACCTTGCACCGCCAGCGCCACTCCCGCTTCGGCGGCCAGTAGCGCCTGGGTATGCTGGCGCTCGAACAGTGCCTGGCGGGTTTCCAGTTGCACCCAGCTGGCCAGTCCGCCTAATAACAGGCTAAGCAAGGCCAGTGCCCACAGCACCAGCAACAAGGCGACCCCACGTTGATGGGTTGCGATGGCCTTCATTGACCGCCCGCTCCGCCAGACAGATCCAGCCGCAGGGCCACCACTTCGCTCAGCCACTGCACCGGGCCGTTGACTCTGGCGTCGATGCGCACTGCCCGGGGCAAGCGCGTCGGCCAGGGCCAGTCACTGACCCAGCCGGTGGGTTCGCCCTTGGGTGACACGCCCCGATAACTGAGCTGCAAGGATTGGACGTCGTGCACCAACACCTGGGGGTCACCCCAAGGCGTGGAGGTTGTCCCGTCGGCGGTGGACTGCACCTGCGCGAAGGCCACTTGCAGGTCGCGCTTGCCTTCAGGGCCGCTCAATTCCAGAGTGTGTAGCTGAATACCGCCGCCCAACTCCCCCGGCAAGGTCGAAACAAATTGCAGCCGTTGTGCCGAACCGACAAAAAAACCGCTGCTCTCGCTGTCGTCTTCCGAACTGTCCAGCGGCAATGCCTGACCGATGGAACTGCGCAAAAAGCGCTGCGCGGCGCGCATTTCGTCCAGGCTCAGCGTGTAGCGCTGAGCCTTGAGCACAGCGCGATTGGCCCCCAGCAACGCCCCGCCCACCAATGCCATCAGCACGCCCATAAGCGTGAGTACCAGCAGGATTTCCAGCAGCGTGAAGCCGCCTTGCTGCGCCGGCCCGCGCTTCAAGCGCCAGCCTTGTCGGTGGCGCCGCGCAGCTTGAGGGTGCTGAAACGGGCTTTTTGTCGGGCTTCGCTGACGGTCAGATCCAGACGATACAAGCGCGCCTGACCGGCGTTGGTAGGTTGCTGATTAATTTCAAGTTGCCAGCTGATATCGCCGGCCAGTACGCCCTCACGGGTGCCGCTCTGCAAGGGACCCGCCGATTCCTGATCGAACACCGTGCGCGCCGCATGACTGAGCCGATCACTGCGCGACACTTGCTGCAGCGAACGGGCGCTCTGACCGAAAGCGACCAACAGCACACTGCTGCACACCGCCATTACGGTCAACGCAGCGAGCATTTCCAGCAGGGTAAAACCCGTCTGCGCGTCGGGCCTCATGGCAACGGCCGGGAGCTGACGCTGCCCGTCAGCCAACCGATATCGATCCGCCAGCGCCGATCACCGTTGGCCAGCAGCAGGTTACCGCCGGTGGAACCGCCATCCGGGTAGAACTCAACGGTGGAACCCATTTCTGCGGCGGTCTGCAACGTGACTTGCAGCTCCGGCGGCCACTGGCGAATCGGTTGTCCCGGCGCCTGGAACGCCTTGTTGCGCAGGTCAAACACGGTTTTTGCCGGCTGGCCGGTGACAATCGCCTGGACACGGGTTGCCCTGAGTGCATTCACCATCTGGCCGACAGCCTGCCGCTCTTTGGCCGCGCGCATGCCTTGCTGCAAGCCGAAACCCACCAGGCCGACGGCGATGCTCATCAATACGATGACCACCAGCATCTCCATCAGGGTGAAACCTCGATTCGCCGCAGGCACTTGCATAAAAACAGTTATTCCCAGTTGCCAAGGTCAGCGCTGTAACCTTCGCCGCCCGGTTGGCCATCCTGACCGTAGAAGATGAGGTCAAAGGTGCCGTGCTGACCGGGAAAGCGATAACCGAAAGCATGGCCAAACGGATCTTTCAGATCCGAAGGCTTGGCATAAGGACCTGCCCAGCCGGAGGCATTGCCGGATTTTTCCACCAATTGCTGCAGGGTCTTGGGCGGCGAACCGACATCCAGACCATAGCTTTCGATCTTCATGCCCAGGCTGGCCAGTTGCGCTTTGCCCGCGCCGTATTTGCCCTTGTCGACGTTGCCGCCCACCTGGCGCACGACGATGGTGGCAACGATGCCCAGCAGTACGATGACCGCGAGCATTTCCAAGAGCGTAAAACCACCTTGTTTGCGGCTGGATGCAGCATTGAATCGGGTACGGCTCATTGCGTTGAATCCTCGAGTTTTCAGATATTGCTGGTCAGGCTCATCAGCGGCAGCATGATGGCGAGCATGATCACCGCGACCATGGCCGCCATGACGACTGTCAGGGTCGGCACCAGGGCGGCAAGCATGCGGTCGATACCGCGTTTGGCCTCGACGTCGAACACATCGGCGACCTTGAGCAGCATGCTGTCCAGTTCGCCGGCCTGTTCGCCGACTTCAATCATTTGCAGGGCCAGGTCCGGCAGCAGCGGTTGCGCACCGAACGCACTGGCCAGGGTGCCACCACCTTTTACCGACTCGGCGGCCTGGGCCACCTGGGCTTGCAGCGCCCGGTTGGTACAGACCTGACGGGCGATGACCAGCGCTTGCAGCAGCGCCACGCCGTTATGCAGCAAGGTGCCGAGGGTTCGCGCCAGACGCGCGGCCTCCACTCGTTGCAGCAGCGGCCCAATGATGCGGATGCCCAACAGACGCCGGTCGTTACGCTCGCGGCGTTGCGGATCGCGCATGCGCACACGCAGGGTCCAGATCACGGCAATCAGGCCCACCAGCACCGCCAGACCATACGCACTGAGGAACTGGCCGAGGGCCAGGATCACTTCGGTAATCAGCGGGATTGGCACGCCCAGATCCTTGAAGATCGGCACGAATTGCGGCACCACATAGGCCAGCAGCAACGCCAGGGAGCCCAGCACGCCCACCACCAGGAAGGCTGGATAAATCAGCGCATTGATCACTTCGCCACGCAGCAGTTGGCTGCGTTCCAGGTATTCACTGAGCTGGCGCAGGGTGCTTTCCAGCGCGCCGCCCGCTTCACCGGCGCGCACCATGCTGATGTACAACGGAGAGAATTGGCTGCCCTCCTCCTCCAGCGCTATCGATAGAGGTTTACCGGCCTTGACCTGCTCACGAATACGTTCGATCAAAGCCCGCGTTTGCGGCTGGCCGGGCTGTTTGAGCAGGATGCCCAGCGAACGCTCCAGCGGCTGACCGGCGCCGAGCAACGTCGCCAGTTGCTGGGTGAAACTGACCAGCGCCGCGCCATTCAACAGCCCGCCGCCAAAGGCATTACGCAAACCACCGATACCCGCAGCTTCTATATGCAGGACCATCAAGCCGCGTTTTTGCAAGGCAGCCACCGCCGCAGCCTGATCCTTGGCGTCCAGGTTGCCGTTCTGCGCAGCGCCCTGGCTGTCCAGGGCGCGGTACTTGAACAGGCTCAATGGCCTTCACCGCGAGTGACGCGCAGCACCTCTTCCAGGGAGGTGACACCGGCCACCGCCTGACGCAGTCCTTCTTCATGCAAGGTGCGCAAACCGCCGCGCCGGGCTGCCTGTTCCAGCGTCGCCGCGTCGGCATGGCGCATCAGCAGGCTGCGCAGTTCTTCGTTCATGACCAGCAGTTCGGTAATAGCGCTTCGCCCGTGATAACCACCGCCGGGCGCATCGGCCCGCGGCCTGTAGAGCAGGATCGGGCGCTCGTCAGTAAAACGATCAAGCCCGTGCTCTTCTATCAATTCAGGCGGCGCTTCGAAAGCTTCGCGGGTGGCCGGGTCCAGACGTCGCACCAGACGCTGGGCCAGAATGCCATTGACCGTCGAGGCAATCAGGTAACTCTCGACGCCCATGTCCAGCAAGCGGGTGATACTCGCAGCGGCGCTGTTGGTGTGCAGGGTGGACAGCACCAAGTGGCCGGTCAACGAGGATTGAATGGCGATACGGCACGTTTCCAGATCACGCATCTCGCCGATCATGATCACGTCCGGGTCCTGACGCACGATGGAGCGCAGCGCGCCGGCGAAGTCCAGGCCAATGGCGGGCTTGACCTGAATCTGGTTAATGCCTTCGAGCTGGTATTCCACCGGATCTTCAACGGTGATGATTTTGCGCTCGGCCGTATTGAGCCGAGACAACGCGGTGTAAAGCGTGGTGGTCTTGCCCGAACCGGTGGGCCCGGTGACCAGCAGAATGCCGTGAGGCCGTTCCAGGACTTCGAGAAATTCGTCGAGGCGCTCGCCATCGAAACCCAGGCTCGGGAAGTCGAAATTGATGGTCTGGCGATCCAGCAGACGCATGACCACGGACTCGCCGAAACTGGTGGGCACCGTGGATACCCGTAAATCCAGTTCCTTGCCCTGAATGCGCAGCATGATGCGACCGTCCTGAGGCAAACGACGCTCGGCGATGTCCAGCCGCGCCATGATCTTTACCCGGGAAATAACCGCCGCAGATGAGCTGGACGGCGGCGCTTCGGCTTCATGGAGCACGCCGTCAATGCGATAGCGCACCTTGAGCTGGCTTTCAAATGGCTCGATGTGAATGTCCGAAGCGCGGTTTTCCACGGCGCGCTGCATGATCAGGTTGACCAGGCGGATCACGGGCGCTTCAGACGCCATGTCTTTAAGGTGTTCGATGTCTTCAAGGGCGCCACCCTCTTCGTCCAGATTCTCGATCAGCGTGCCCATGGCCGAGCGACCCTGGCCGTAATAACGCTCGATCAGGGTTTCCACTTCATTGCGCGGCCCGATGGACAACCACACCGGCACGCCACAGGCATAGGCTACGGCCTGAAACGGATACAGCACGCTGGGATTGGCCGCCAGCACTCGCAACCCGCCCTGACTCCAGCCCACCGGCACCAGTTGGTACTGGCGCATGAAGCGTTCGGCAAGGCTTGGCAGCGGATCGAGCAGCGGCGGCGCGGAATCGGCAAGCAACAGCGGCGCACCCAGCAACGCCGACCAGGCCCGAGCCAGCTCGAATTCGGAAACCAGCCCCAGACGCGTCAGCAGCCCGAGCAATTCGGTGCCGTCGGACTCTTGGGCCAGGCGACGAGCACGCTCCAGATCCACGGTCTTGAGACCGGCGTTTTCCATCAGCCAGGCACAGACCTGCTCGGCATCGGGAATCAGCAATCGGAAGGCATCGATGGGGGCTAACAACATGGGCAAGGACATCTGTGTCAATCGAAGGAGCAGCGTTCACAGCGCTCCCCTGCGGCGGGGAGCCTGTGATCAGAAATCCCGCAGCTTATCAGTTGGGGGCTTTCTGAGAGGTGGTGCTGGTCGGGCGACCGCCTTTGGTGGTTTCGGCCTTCTGCTTCTTCACAGCCTTGGCGTCGTGAGTCTGAGTCATCACGGTGGAGTCGGCAGCGCCGGATTTTGCGTCGGCATCGGTAGCATCAGCGGCCATGGCAGCGCCACAAAGAGCAAAACCCAAAACAACACCCGCACCGATCAAGGGCAACTTCATAGACAATCTCCACACGTAAATATAATGAATAGGCACGAATAAACCCTGATTAAATCAGGGACATCTTCATACGATTAAATAGAACTCCGGCAATAGGCCATCTAGCAAATAGACCCATGACTGAAAATTCTTAAACCAATTGACCGGTAGGTTTAAGAAGAGTTCAAAATTGTAAGCAAAAAAATCAAAAAGCTATCCAAATGAGCTTTTGTTTGACTTCTTATGTCAAGAATTGTCTTATTTACACCGCGAACGGGCTGGAAACGTAAAAATGTGATGGCGTTTTGTCACTACGCGCAAGAGCAACTTAGACAATTCTTATAATATAAAATCGTCGAAATTAATTGATTGTTGCAACGAGCAAAAATGCTCACAAGTTGCGAACAGGGACAACTATTGCCCGTAGAAAAGTAACACTATTCGCCAGGACGAATACGTCCCGGCCATCAAGTTGAATGCACAGGTGTCGGAGATATACATGAACAAACGGAAAATGATGGGTGCCCAGTCGGCGCTGGCCCTGCTGGCGTTGGCGGTATCGCAAGTGCACGCCTCTACCAGCCCGGCGCTGAATGAAGGCATGGTGACTCGCGCTGAAAAAGCCGCAGAAAAGACCCTGGCCAAAATGACCATGGAAGAAAAGCTGGCCTACATTGGCGGCACCGGCGGCTGGGACGTCAAACCGCTGACCCAGTACGCAATTCCGCAGATTCACGGTGCCGATGGTGGCGTCGGTGTGCGTTACACCAGCGAAGGCAACGATCAGGGCGTGGTCTACCCGTCCGGTCCGAACCTGGCGGCCACCTGGAACCCGCGTCGCGCCATCGACCTGGGCCGCGCCCTGGGCTATGACACCGCTTCGGGCGGCTATCAGTTCATCACCGGCCCTGGCGTCAACCTGTATCGCATGCCCTACAGCGGCCGTGCATTTGAATACCTGTCCGGTGAAGACCCGTTCCTGGGCGCCAGTCTGGGCCCGGCAGTCATCAACGGCATCCAGTCCCGTGGTGTCTGGGCCAACGCCAAGCACTTCGCAGCCAACGACCAGGAAAGCAACCGCTTTCACCTGAACGAAACCATCAGCGAGCGCGTCCTGCGCGAGATGACCCTGCCGTCTTTCGAATCCGTATCGAAGAACAGCAAAGTGGCGATGATGATGTGCTCGTTCCAGAAAGTGAACGGCGAGTACGCGTGCGAAAACCAGCACCTGATGCGTGACATCCTCAAGACCGAATGGGGCTATCCGGGTTTCGTGCAAAGCGATTACAACGCCGTGGTCAACGGCTTGAACGCAGCCCAGGCCGGTACCGACCTGGACATGATGGGCTATCAGATGAACAGCACCATCCTCAAGCCATTCCTGGACAGCGGTGAGCTGAGCAGCGCGACCATCGATGACAAGGTCCGTCGCATTCTCAAGCAAATCTACCTGTACAAGTTCGACAGCAAGGCGCCGTTGACCACCCACAACATGAACAGTGCCACCAGCAACCGTGTTGCGCTGAACGCTGCGCGTGAAGGCATCGTGCTGCTGAAAAACCAGAACAGCCTGCTGCCGCTGGATGCCAAGAAAGTCAAAACCATCGCCGTGGTCGGCACCCTGGCCAAATACGCGCCGCCTACCGGCTTCGGTAGCGCCAACGTCATGGCCGCCAACTACATCAGCGAGCTGAGCGGCGTTCAGCAGATCGCCAAAGGCGCCAAGGTCGAGTTCATCGATGGCCTGTCCCTGGATCAGACCACGTCGAACTGGACCAGCACTGACGCCACAGGCAAAAGCGTGAAGGGCCTGAAAGCCGAATTCTTCAGCAACGCCAACTGGTCCGGCGATCCTTCGGTTACCCGTACCGACACCCATGTCAATCTCGACTGGTCCGACGGCAACCTGCCAAGCGCCGATGACGCTTATAGCACCGGTAGCACGTCCACGGACTACAGCGGCCAGACCAGCGGCGCCATCACCGGTGACGACGCCAATACTTCTGTCCGTTACAGCGGCCAGTTCACCCCTGCCGTGAGCGGCGATCAGGTGTTCAAGGTACGTGCCGACGGGGCGATTCGCCTGTGGGTCAACGGCAAGCAAATCATCGACAACGGTGATGGCAAGCCGCTGATCAACAACAGCATCCCGCCGACCATCCCGCAGTTCGCAAAGGTCAATCTGGAAGCCGGCAAGGCCTACGACATCAAGCTGGAATACTCCCGTCGTCCGGGCTACATCTCGACAATGGGCGGCCTGGTGGGCGTGCAGATGAGCTGGGCATCCCTGGCTGCGCCGCAGGATCTGTCCAAATACGATGCGGTCCTGGTCGCAGTGGGTAACAACAACGAGTACGAAGGTGAAGGTTTCGACCACAGCTTCGATCTGCCGGAGTTCCAGAGCGAGCTGATCCAGAGCATCGCCAAGGTCAACCCGAACACCGTGGTCACTATGCACGGCGGTACCGGCCTGAAGATGAGCGACTGGGTCGATCAGGTTCCGGCTGCGCTGCACGCGTTTTACCCCGGTCAGAACGGTGGTCAGGCCCTGGCCGAGATTCTGTTCGGCAAGGTCAATCCGTCGGGCAAGCTGCCGATCAGTATCGAACGTAATATCGAAGACAACCCGATCTACGCGACTTTCCCGAAATTCGACAACGCCGAAACCCTGGCCGAGATGAGCTACAAGGACGACTTGTTCCTGGGCTATCGCGGTTACGAGAAGAACGGCACCAAGCCGCTCTACCCGTTCGGTTACGGCCTGTCGTACACCACCTTCGGCTACAGCAACATCAGCGTCACGCCAGGTGTCGCAGTGGGCAATACGCCGATCAAGGTGTCGTTCGACCTGACCAACACCGGCAAAGTCGGTGGTTCTGAAGTGGCCGAGCTGTATGTCGGTCAGCAGAACCCGAAAGTTGAACGCGCGCTCAAGGAACTCAAGGGCTACAAGAAAGTGTTCCTGAATCCGGGCGAAAGCAAACACGTCACCATCGAGCTCAACGATCGTTCGTTGGCCTATTACGATGTGGGCAGCAAGCAATGGGTCGTGGACGCAGACAGCTTCAATCTGTCGGTGGGCGCGTCGTCGCAGGACATCCGCCTGAACGCCAAGCTGGTCAACCCGTTCCGCCAGGAACTGTCGACCACCACCAGCAATCCGCTGCCACGTTCGGCGTTGAACTCGACGCTGCGTGAGTCGCCAGCGGTGAAAACCGGCGGCGTTCTGAATCAGAACACCGACGATGCGATGGATACGACCGAAGACAATTGATCGGTTGATTCAAGGATGGATCAAGGCTCAGGGACGAGCTCTTATCGCTGCATCGACCCGTGCGATGTAGGTATCGAAACGCTCCACGAGATCGACTTGCTCAGGAAAACGCAGCCACTGGATCTGCAAGCCGTCCATCATCGCCAGAATTTCCTGGATCAAACCCGCTAGATCCACATCCCCGCGTACTTCCCCGGATTCCACCAGATCGGTGAACTGGCTGTACAGACGCCCGTAGATTCCCTGATAACGTTCCTGAAACCAATTCCAGGCTGGCAGATTCTCCACCAGGCTCTCGGCATTGAGGATGGTAAAGGCGCGCACCACACCGGGCGCCGTTGCATTGGAACGGTTGATCGCCCGCAGGCTCCCTAATAAGCCGGACAAGGACTTCTCGGCCCGGACCTCGTCGGCAATCCGTTGGTTAACCTCATCGCGGCGTTCCAAGACCCCCATCAGCAGGGAAATCTTGCTGGGGAAGTGATGCAGCAATCCGGCTACCGAAATACCCACGATCCCGGCGATCTGCGCCATGGACGCTCCGCTGTAGCCTTCAAGGGAAAACACCTGTAACGCCGCATCGAGCAGTTCTTCACGACGCTTTTCGCCTTTGGGCGCACGCCGGTGTTTGGGGGTGGCCGGCAGTTGTTCGCCTATTCCATGCGGGATTGACCGAGTCATTTCAAGCTCCTTGCTGGGCAGCCGCGTACCCTACCCACAAAGACCAATTGTCGCAATCAGTGAGGACCGCAAAAACAACTGCAAAAGGCATTGCGCATTGGCACGTTAATTTCAAGGTCCCCCGTGCTCAAGAGAATCACACAGCAAATCCAATGCTGCACGGACATGGAACGCACTGATGACAGGCGCTCGACCCTGCGCCGTTCATTAATAGTGCAAACAGACGATCAGCGGTTAGTCGCCCCAGCCATCGAAAAGGAGCTTTTGCCTATGTTCACTTTGTCGCAGCTCAAGCAATCGTTGTTTGCGCTCCGCCCCGCGAGCCCCGAACAAACAGGGCTCCAGGCCAGCGTTGCCGATCAGGAAGATACAGAGCAGGTCATGGACAATGCCATGGCAGAAGCCGGCGATGCGCACCTGGATGATTTCGTCGACGGGGTCGAATGGGATCTGCTGTTGGTGGACCTGGCCTGCTTTACCGAAATGTCGGATTACGCCGGCCATTCGCGCCTGTAACCGGCTCGGTTACCAGCTTGCGCCCAGCCCCAGCAGCCCGAGGATCTGTTTGCGCAGTTCCACCAGATAAGGGTCATCACGATGGCGCGGATAAGGGCGCTCTATGGTCAGTTGCGCCTTGATGCTGGCCGGTCGGTCGCTCAATACAATGACCCGATTGGCCAGCAGTAATGCTTCTTCCACGTCATGGGTTACCAGCAATGCCGTGTAACCCTGACGCTGCCAAAGGTCAATCAGCTCTTTCTGCATGGTAATGCGCGTCAATGAATCCAGCTTGCCCAGAGGCTCGTCGAGAATCAGCAGGCGCGGTTCGTTGACCAATGCCCGCGCCAGCGCCACCCGCTGTGCCATGCCGCCGGACAACTGACGAGGGTAGGCGCGTCCGAATTGACTCAACCCGACTTTGACCAGCGCCGCGTCGACCTTGTCACGATGGGTCTTGAGCAAGCCTTGTGCCTGTAATCCCAGCGCCACGTTGTCCCAGACTCGCCGCCAGGGATAAAGCGTCGGGTCCTGAAAGACCACGACCCGACTGGGATCAGGCCCGGTGATGGGCACCCCGTCGGCCAGCAGCGTGCCAGAATCGGCAGGCTCCAGCCCGGCGACCAGACGCAACAGGGTCGACTTGCCGCAGCCGGACGGCCCCAGCAACGCGACGAACTCGCCGGGCGCGACGTCGAGCGACACGTTTTCCAGAACCGGCAAACATTCGCCGTCCAGGGCAAACCCATGGCTGAGCTGTTCAATACGCAGCGCAAGACCCGCCGTCTGCGCCGTTGTAGCCAATGCTGCCGCTACCATTTCATGGCTCCTTGCTGCCAGGCCAATAGTCGATCACGAATCAGGAACAGGCCGGAAATCAACCCTGAGCACGCCAACGCCATGATTAACAGCGCGGCATACATGTTGGCGTAGGCCGCCCAGCCCTGGGCCCATTGCAGATACCAGCCGATGCCTGACTTGACGCCCATCATTTCCGCCACCACCAGCGTTGAAAACGATGCGCCCAGGCCCATGAACAGCCCGACAAATACATGGGGCAATGCCGCCGGGATCGCCACACGGAAAATCAGAAACCCGGGCCTGGCGCCCAGCGTGCGCGCCACGTCGTAGTAGGCCTTGTCGACACTGGCCACGCCGGACCAGGTCAGTACCGTGACGGGAAACCAGGTGGCCAGCGCAATCAGGAATACGCTGGCGCTCCAGCTGGTTGGGAACAGAAAGAAACACAGAGGCAGCAAGGCAGTGGACGGCACCGGGCCAAGAATACGCAGCACCGGATGCAGCCAATAGCCAATGCTGGTAGACCAACCGATGGCTACACCCGCAACAAATCCCGTCGCGGCGCCGAACGCAACGCCTGTGCCGAGCAGCACCGCCGAGTGCAGCAAGCTGTCGCCCAGCCTGGGCCAATCCTCGACGTACACCTCAAGCAAAGCTTGCGGCGGTGCAAAAAAAGGCACCGGCAGAATGCCCAGTTTGGCGGTCAGCAGCTCCCAGATACCCAGCAGGATCGGCAAAGCGATCAACCAGGCTCCAGCCGCGCTGGCACGACGCAACACAGCCGGCAGCCAGCGTCCGACAATCCCGGCCAGACCAATCAACGCGGCGACCGCCAGACACAGATTGGCCAAGCCTTGGCTCATAGGCCAATGGCGCGTGGCGTCAGGCATAAAAACAATCAGCAAGGCCACGGCAACCCAGGCTGCAATCGCTACGGCCCCCTGAACCCAGAATCTGGCGTGCACCCGCGACTGGCTTGCACCCAGCGAAATCGCGTCAACTGAAGACATCGGCGGTAATCTCCTTGGCAAAGGCCTTGGCATCGGTGCTCTGGCGAATGACCTCAACCGTCTGCAAGTCGGTGACGTAAGTGACGATTTCCTGAGTCAAGGCCGCCCCTACCGCATGGTGGCTGTGAGTGTGGTCATGCAGAATCGCCTCGACTTCCTCAGTGGAGGTGTTCAGCGCATAAGCCTGGAAGCCCTTGGCAACGACTTCGGGATGTTTCACGGAATAATCATGAGCCTCAAGAATCGCCTGGGTCAGTGCCGCAGCAACGCGCTTGTCCTCACGCACCAGCTTGCCGGTCACTCCCACCACGCAGCAGCTCAGGTTGGCGTATTCCTCCACCAGGTTGGTGGACAGTTCCCTGGCCTGCCCGGACTTGATCAGGCGATACATGAACGGGTCGCTGCCGCTGACCGCCTGCACTTCGCCACGCTCCAGCGCAGTGCCCAGCAAGTCTGCGGGATACAGGCGCCACTCAATATCACGCACCGGATCGATGCCGTGCTTTTTCAGGAGAATGGAGAAGAAATTGCGATCCGGGCTCGCCATGTCTGTGACGCCGATGGCTTTACCCTTGAGGTCTTCCAACTGACTGATCGAACCGTTGACGGCGCTGAGCAGACGCAGACAGCCGCCGTGTGTACCCGCAGTCAGCTTCACATCGAAGCCCTGTTCCAGTGCCTTGAGCCAGCGCAATGCCATGCCGACACCGGCATCGGCCTTGCCCGTGGCAATGGCTTCGAGCAGCACTTCGGTGGAGTTGCCGAAGTTGACCAGCTCCACCTCAAGGTTGTGCTTCTTGAAGAACCCCTGGCCATGAGCAATGACCACCGGTGCCAGGCAGACAGCATTGAGGTTGATCGCCAATTTGAGGGCGCGAGGTTCGGCAAGCTTGATGAACTCGCCGGTACCGACCGGCTCGCTTTCTGCCTGATGTCCGGCGTGCTCGTCGACTGCCCAGGCAGAGGGCGCAAGGGAGGTCAGCAACGGGCTGGCCAATGCAACGCCTGCCAGACCCAATAGACGGCGGCGCGTCAGGTAATCGAATGCCATGGGAGTTTCCTTGAGAGAGATGAGGTCAGGCCGTCATCTGAAATTCCTTTTAATAACTTTTCTCAAGGTTTCAGTGACTGGTTAAAACCATATCACCGCTTAAAATATTCTTAAAATGCATTTAAATTCTAAACTAATATGCAAATAGTCTATTGGTCATTGGGCAAGGTGGACGAGCCGTCGCCCAGCGGACGCTGCATGAGTACAGTGTCGACCCAACGTCCGTGCTTGAATCCCACCGCCTCAAATACCCCGACGCGCCGAAAACCCAGCCGTTCGTGCAGACGGATTGAGGCGATATTTTCACTGTTACCAATCACCGCCACCATCTGCCGCCAGCCGCCCTGCACACACAAATCGATGATGCGGCTCAGCAGCGCAGGTCCAATGCCCTGCCCGCTCATGCCCGCCATGACGTACACCGAGTTTTCGACGGTGAAGCGATACGCCGGACGCGGCCGGTACAAGGTGGCATAGCCATAACCAACGACTTCGCCCGCCAGCTCGGCCACCAAATAAGGCAATTGCCTGGCCACGACATCGGCACGACGACGGCGCATCTCTTCACAATCAGGGGCTTGCAGCTCAAAGCTGGCAAGGCCGGTCAACACATGGTGCGCGTAGATCGCCTGGACAGCGGGCATATCGTCATCGCGGGCCTGGCGCAGGATCAGGTCTGGATTCATGGTTTGGCCTCGGGAGTTTGTGTGGGGAATGGTGAAATGATGGCTCAGCACCGACCATTTAATAAAGCCACCCTCGGGAACAGGTCCGGGCCGATTGCCGCGCTGGCCACTTGGACGTAATCTGCATCTATTATCCCTGTAGGATTTTTCATGCAGTTTCTGCCCTTACTCCAAGCCTCACCGCTGATCAAGACGACGGTGCGAAACCTGCGCAATCAACCTGCGGTGCGCCGCTTCATGTACAGCGATCATGAAATCGGTGAAGCCGAGCATGACGCCTGGTTGCAATCACTGGACGGCAACCCGTGCCAGTCAGTATTCGTGGTCATGATCGATGGCAACGCCTGCGGTGTCGTATCGCTCAATGCCGTCAACGCGACCCACCGCAGTGCGGACTGGGCGTTCTATCTGGACAGTGGACTGCAAGGCAAAGGCGTTGGCAGTCGGGTGGAATTCTGGCTGCTGGATCACGCTTTCAATGCGGCAAGCCTGGAAAAGCTCAACTGTGAAGTACTGGCGACCAATCAGGCAGTGATTCGCCTGCACCAGAAGTTTGGCTTCACTGTCGAGGGTGTACGTCGCCAAAACGTCATCAAAGACGGCGAACGTATCGATGTGGTGCTGCTGGGGATCACCCGAGAGGAATGGGCTGTCCAACGTCCGACGATGCTGGCGCTGATGGAACGATTGGCTCGGTGAGCGTCATTGCGCAGTATGGAACCGCTCGGGTTGCCACCAGAAACGGATTCCAGAGGCATAATCGGGCTCCGTTGCGAAGCTCCACGCAGACGCCCTTCTGTTCATCCGACCGATCCCCTTCGACGGTTGCGCAGCTTGGTTTCTGGTTGTACGATGACTGTCAACTTTTTCGCGACATCTTCCGTTCTGGCAGTTGAGTCAACGGCTACGGACGGTTGGCAGATCTCTAAGACAGGCAATTGGCCTGTTTAAAGCCGCAAATAACTCTTTGCCCAATAACTCTCTATCGAATAAAAACAGGAGACTCAGATGCCTAATGTTCTCGGCCACAACTTTATCGCAGGTGCGCGCAGCGCCCTTGGCGAGCCGCAACTCAAAAGTCTCGACGCCACCACAGGCCAAGCACTGCCCTTCAGTTTCTATCAAGCTACCGATGCGGAAATCGACGCTGCAGCGTTGGCTGCCAAAAGCGCATTTCCTGAATATCGTCAGCTGAGCCCAACCCGTCGCGCAGAATTTCTCGAAGCCATCGCCGATGAGCTGGATCAGCTCGGTGATGATTTCGTCGCCGTCGTTTGCCAGGAAACTGCTTTGCCTGCCGGACGTATCCAGGGCGAACGCGGTCGCACCAGCGGCCAGATGCGCCTGTTCGCAAAAGTCCTGCGTCGCGGTGACTATCTGGGCGCACGTATCGATCTGGCCCTGCCGGACCGCAAGCCGTTGCCACGCACCGACCTGCGTCAATACCGCATCGGTGTTGGCCCGGTTGCCGTGTTCGGCGCCAGCAACTTCCCACTGGCGTTTTCCACCGCTGGCGGCGACACCGCTTCAGCGCTGGCTGCCGGTTGCCCGGTAGTGTTCAAGGCCCACAGCGGGCACATGGCTACTGCTGACTTGGTAGGCTGCGCAATCATTCGCGCCGCCGAGAAAACCAACATGCCTAAAGGCGTGTTCAACATGATTTTCGGCAATGGCGTCGGCGAAGGTCTGGTCAAGCATCCGGCGATTCAAGCCGTGGGCTTCACCGGTTCCCTGGGCGGCGGTAATGCGCTGTGCAAAATGGCCGCTGAACGTGCGCAACCGATCCCGGTGTTCGCGGAAATGTCCAGCATCAACCCGGTTGTCCTGCTGCCACAAGCCTTGTCGGCTCGCGGCGAAACCGTGGCCAAGGAGCTGGCGGCTTCGGTGGTCATGGGTGCCGGTCAATTCTGCACCAATCCGGGCGTCGTGATCGGTGTCGCTTCCCCGGCATTCACGGCGTTCCTTGAGCAGCTCAAGGAACAAATGGGTGGCCAACCCGCACAAACCATGCTTAACGCCGGCGGTCTGCGCAGCTACAGCAAAGGCGTCGAGCACTTGCTGTCGCACCCAGGCATCACCCACTTGGCGGGCAAGCCGCAGGAAGGCAAGCAGGCTCAGGCGCAACTGTTCAAGGCCGATGTCAGCCTGTTGCTCAATGGCGACGAACTGTTGCAGGAAGAAGTCTTCGGACCGACCACACTGGTCATCGAAGTCGCTGATGACGCACAGCTCAAAAGTGCATTGCAAGCCCTTCGCGGCCAGCTCACGGCCACGCTGATCGGCGAACCGGCTGATCTTGAGAAGTACCAATGGCTGGTGCCGGTGCTGGAAGAAAAAGTCGGCCGTATCCTGGTCAACGGCTACCCGACTGGCGTTGAAGTCTGCGAGGCGATGGTGCACGGCGGTCCATACCCGGCGACTTCCGATGCGCGCGGTACTTCGGTGGGCACCTTGGCGATTGATCGCTTCCTGCGCCCGGTCTGCTATCAGAACTACCCGGACGCCCTGCTTCCGGCAGCGTTGCAAAACGCCAACCCACTGGGCCTCAAGCGCCTGGTCAATAGCGAGTGGAGCGATCAACCCATCGCTTGAGTACTGGCCAAGGTCAACTAAAACGGCGCGCCTGCCAGGCGCGCCGTTTTTTTTTGGCCACGGCAAACTGATCAGTGAACGCAAAGGCGGTCGTTGCCCCGGCGGATTGAACTCGTGCAGCGCCGCCGCCTCGAAACTAAGAGGCAAGCACCATCTTTCTCTCCCCCACGAGGCAATGTCATGGACTTGAAAAAACTGGCCGCTCACGTAAAGGCAGGCGAGATTCAGGAAATACAGCTGGTTGCGATGGAAGGTGGCTCCTACGTCATTCAGGCGTTGATGCGGGGTGCATCACAGCCGATCCAGAGCGCCAAAGGCGATGTCTTGCACGTCGCTTCGATTGATGAGGCCCGCAAGCTTTTGGCCGGCGTGCCTGAAATACCGCTCTATCTGGTTCAGCCTGCGGTCTATGACGAAATGGTCGGACTGGCTGACAGCGATGCAGCGCCACACCGTGAGCCGATTCCATTGCGATCAAGCCTGTGACGATTGACCAAGGTCAAATCCCATGGCGACGCTGGCCAGCTCATCTCGAAGCTCTTCGATGAGGGTTCGCACGTCGGCGTGAGTCTTGAGCACGTCGACAGCGATACCGGTCACCACCAGGTCGACGCGGCCGCTCTCGCGGTCAAACACACGAACTGTCAGAGAGCCGTCGGCGCAGAGGGCGCATTCGCACGCCATAGGCTCGAAACTGCTCTCGATCAAATGGCGCACTTGCGTTAAATAAGTCATGAGCACTTGCCTGCTCTGACCGCGCAATTGAAGGTCAGCAATTTTTTCCCCTGCAAGCGTCCGGAAAGGACCGTCAGGTTAGAAATAATCGAGCCGAAACAAAAGACCCATTTGCACTGCCCGCACTAGTGCATTAGCACCATAGACCGTGGCGTCTATTTGCGCTTGTCTGCCGAAAACAGGGAGCGCTGCCGAGCCCAGATGATGGCCTCCGAACGGCTGTGCAAGCCCAGCTTGGAGTACATGGTAGCTACGTGATTGCGCACGGTATTGGGGGCAAGGTTGAGTCGCAGGGCAATTTCCTTGTCCGCCAGGCCTTCGCATATCAGGCCCAGCACATCCTTTTCCCTGGCCGTGAGATCCAATAGCGAGCTGCTGGGCAACTCCGGCCGCTTGACACTTTTTGCGCTGGCGAGCTTGTCTATCAGGGTGCGGGTGAACCATGAAGCGTCTTGCATGACCTCCTCGATCGCGCTGACCAGCTCGGCTTCCGAACGCTTGCGCTCGGTGATGTCCATCAACACCAGCAGGTAACAGGTAGCGTCCTGAATGCTGACGGTATCTGCTGATGCGACGCAGTCGATGATATCGCCGTCTTTCTTGCAGACTTTAAGATCCATGCCTTCGAAGCGACCGGATTTTTCCAGGGCCTCGAAAAGCTGGATACAGGTCGTCTTGCCTTCAAGGAAATCAATCTCCTTGAGGGAGCGGCCGGTGACCTCCTCCGCCGTGAAGCCGGTGGTATTGAGGAACGCTTCGTTGACTTCCACCACTTGCCGAAGATCGGCGCTGCAAACCAGGGTCGGCACCGGACTCAGGCGAAACGCCTTGGCAAAACGTTCTTCACTCTGGCGCAACGCCACTTCGATCTTGCGCCTTGGCTCCAGGTCCATGAAGGAAAACAACATGCAGTCCTGCTCGTTGATATCCAGTGGCTGGCCGGCCACGATGACCAATTTGTTGCTGCCATCGGGAAGCCCCAGATCAGCCTGCATCTGCGGGATCGTGAGCCCTTCATTCAGGCGTTCAATCGCCAGATCCTTGCGCTCGGCATTCTCCAGCACGTCCACTTCGTAGACCGAGCGACCAATCACCTGCTCGCGGCTGTAGCCTGTCATTTCCAGAAAACCCTGGTTGACCTTGATGTAGCGCAAATCGCTGAGGCGGCAAATCACCGCCGGTGCCGGATTGGCGTTGAAGGTACGTTCAAAACGCTGTTCGGCGCTCGCCCATTCGGTGGCATCGGTCATGATCAAGGCCAGCAGCTCAGGTTTGCCCGTGCCGCCCTTGAGAATAAGGCTGCGCACGCGGTGTACCCAGTATTTGTCCTGGTCATCTGCGGCCCGTACCTCGACCACCATGTCGCTGAAGGTTTCCCCGGCCACCACCCGATGGATGGGATATTGCTGAGGGGGTAACGCCTGACTGTCGCGATAGCGCAAGGCGAAACGCGATGCGTAGTCACTGGCGTCAACACCCAGTTGCTCGACGCTGTCTACGCCGTGCATCGCCAGCGCGGCTTCATTGGCCCAGATAATGGTCTCGTCCAGCTCGATCAGCAGTACGCCATCGGACAGACCGGAAATGATCTCCTGCAATTGTCGACGATTGGTTTCGCTTTCAAGAACGGCCTGACTCATTGCTTCTCCTTGAAGATTTCTTTCACGGTTGGACCTTGCCGCAACGCCATGAATTCCACCGCACTGAACCAGGAAGGAAAAAAACCTGAACTTGTTGGCTACTTCACAGTGTGGGAGCGGTCAAACGCCCGGATTGCAAACACTGGAAGGGTCCAGGCCTGGCGCCGCATCAGCGTGCCCCGGCAAGCACTGAGCCGTTAATCCTGGCGCTCATCATTCGAGGAATCACATGGACGCTTCGGATCTACGTCGCAATAACCTGTCTCTGGACGGACTGAATTTTTTCCTCGCTGACGTGCGTGACGGACTCGGACCTTACCTGGCCATTTATCTACTCGCCGTGCATCACTGGGACCCGGCCAGCATCGGCATGGTCATGACTCTGGCCGCCATCGCGGGCCTGGTCACCCAGGGACCGGCCGGCGCGTTAATCGACAGGACGCGCAGCAAGCGCGCCGTGGTAGCAGCCGCCGCGTTGGTGGTGACCCTCAGTTGTGTGGTGTTGCCCTTTACTTCTTCATTTACGTGGGTGGCCTTGACCCAGGCCATCAGCGGTGTGGCGGCGTCGGTATTTGCCCCGGCGATTGCCGCGATATCCCTGGGCATTACCGGGCCCCGCGCATTCACGCGGCGCACAGGGCGCAATGAAACCTTCAACCATGCTGGCAATGCGTGCGCAGCGCTTCTGGCCGGTGCCTTCGCCTGGGCCTTTGGGCCGGTGGCGGTGTTCTATTTGATGGCAGCAATGGCAGTGGCCAGTGTGATTGCAGTCAGTTGCGTGTCTGCCAAGGCCATTGACCATGACGTGGCGCGTGGGATGGTTGCCGATCATGTAATGCATGGCGATCACCCTTCGGGACTCAAGGTGGTGCTGGGCAACAAGACATTGTTGCTGTTCGCTATCTGCTGCGGGCTGTTCCACTTGGCCAACGCCGCCATGCTGCCCCTGGTCAGCCAGAAACTCGCCCAGTTAAACCTGCAGATGGCGACGCCGCTGACATCGGTATGCATCGTTGCGGCCCAACTGGTGATGGTGCCTATGGCCCTGCTGGTCGGCGCCAGAGCGGATGTATGGGGTCGCAAGCCATTGCTGCTGGCCGGATTTCTGATCCTGCCGATCCGGGGCGTCCTTTATGTGTTGTCCAACGACCCCTATTGGCTGGTCGCCGTGCAACTGCTCGATGGCGTAGGCGCGGGCCTGTTTGGCGCCCTGTTCCCTTTGGTGGTCAAGGATCTGACCCAGGGCACCGGGCGTTTTAACGTGAGCCTTGGTGTACTCTCGACGGTCTTTGGCCTGGGCGCCGCGTTGAGCAGCAGTCTGGCCGGATTTGTCGTGCAGGCCGCTGGCTACAGCGCCGCGTTCCTGACCCTTGCAGGTATCGCGGCGGCAGCCTTCGCTTTGCTGTTGATGATGCCCGAAACCCTGAAAACCACCACCGAGCCTGACGAGAAATCCTTGCATGTCACGCTCCCGGCGGCCTGACGCTGATCCTCCCGCTTCGTTTGCCACCTTCATAGCCGAGTCGTCATGATGCCTGCTTTCAATCCTTCAATCGTTATCTGGGCAGTGGCCGCCCTCGCCACTTGCGGCGTGATCCTGCGGCCCTGGCGTGTACCGGAATATATCTGGGCCCTGAGCGGCGCCATTGCGCTGACCGCGTCAGGGTTGATTCCGCTGCCAGCGGCGTTGCATGCGGTCGCCGAGGGCATGGATGTCTACCTGTTCCTGATCGGCATGATGGTGCTGGCCGAACTGGCCCGCCAGCAGGGGCTGTTCGACTGGCTGGCTATGTATGCAGCCCAACACGCACGGGGTTCGGGACAGCGCCTGTTCGATCTGGTATTCCTGGTCGGCACGCTGGTAACGGTGTTTCTCTCCAATGATGCGACGGCGGTCGTTCTCACCCCGGCGGTATACGCGGCAGCGAGGGCCGCCAAAGCCGAGCCATTGCCCTATCTATTCGTCTGCGCCTTCATTGCCAACGCGGCCAGCTTTGTGCTGCCCATTTCAAACCCGGCCAATCTAGTGATCTTCGGCAGTCACATGCCGCCGTTGATGATCTGGCTCTGGCATTTCACCTTGCCGTCCATTGCCGCCATCGGCCTGACCTATCTGGTGCTGCGCCTTACCCAACGTGCGCAGCTGCGTAAACCACTGGAAACCGTCATCACGCTGCAACCGCTGTCCAGCGGCGCGCGTCTCACCGCTTTCGGCATCCTGCTGACCGGCATCGTATTACTCAGCGCGTCGGCTCTCGGGGTTCAGCTCGGACTGCCAACCTTCTGCGCCGGTCTGGCCACTGCCGTTCTGATTCACTTGCGTCAACGCCTGAGCCCGCTCCCTGTGCTCAAAGGCGTGTCCTGGGGCGTATTGCCCCTGGTGGCGGGATTGTTCGTACTGGTGGAGGGGCTTGCTCTGACGGGCGTCATCAACGATCTGGCCCATGGACTGCAAGCGCTGGCTGAACGCTCCAGCACGCAGGCCACCTGGGGAGCCGGTGTGGTGGTGGCGATTGCCAGCAACCTGCTCAACAACCTGCCCACCGGACTGATTGCCGGGTCCATGGGGCATATCGCGCCCTTGCCCACGCAAATCACCAGCGCTCTGCTGATCGGCGTCGATCTTGGCCCCAATCTTTCGATCACCGGTTCACTGGCCACCTTGTTGTGGCTGATCGCGGTCCGTCGCGAAGGTGAAAACGTCACCGCTTGGGACTTTCTGAAGCTGGGCATCCTGGTCATGCCGCCTGCCTTGATCGGCGCACTGGCCGCGCTGTCGATTACCGCCGGCTGAAGTCAGTGGTCCCCGAATTCAGGAGGGATCGAGGGATTCCACACCCACCTCATCCCAAACCTCTTCGGCCAGATGGAAGGTCGCATTGGCAGCCGGAATCCCGCAATAGATTGCACTTTGCATCAGCACTTCCTTGATCTCGTCCCGGGTCACGCCGTTATTTTTCGCCGCCTTGAGGTGCAAGCGCAGTTCGCCTTCCCGATTCATGCCGATCAGCATGGCGATGGTCACCAGGCTTCGGGTGTGGCGTGGCAAACCGGGGCGGGTCCAGATATCACCCCAGGCATGGCGCGTGATCATTTCCTGGAACTCTTCGTTGAAAGGCGTGAGCTTCTTCAGGCTGTTGTCGACATGGGCATCGCCCAACACCGCACGCCGTACCTGCATGCCTGCTTCGTAACGTTGTTTCTCGTCCATCGGGTACTCCGTTTTCAATCTTGCAGAAATGACAGCACACGCGCAGTGAACGCGGTGGCGGCTTCGACGCTGGAAAGGTGTGCGGCCTGGAGTTCGGCGTACTGCGCGCCAACAATGTGCTCTGCCAGATAGCGACCGTCTGCGGGGGTAGTGACGGCATCCTGAGCGCCACTCACCACCAGGACCGGCAGCGCAATCGACCCCAGCTGAGCCCGAAAATCCGCATCCCGAACGGCGGCACAATTGGCGGCATACCCTTGAGCAGAGGTTTGCGTCAGCATGTTCACCACGGCATCGACCTGTTGCGGCTGCGCGTCGGCAAACTGCGGTGTGAACCAGCGAGCAATAGACGCTTCGCGCAACGCCTGCATCGCCGCAGGCCCGTCGCGCAACACACTTTCAATGCGTGGATTCCACACCTCTGGAGTGCCTATCTTCGCGGCGGTGTTGCACAGCACGACGCGCTCGAATCCTTGGGGGGCATTGATAGCCAGCCATTGGCCGATCAGGCCGCCCATGGACAAACCGCAAAAAGACACCTTCGCCAGGCCCAGCGCATCCAGCAGGGCGAGTACGTCACGGGCGTTCTGTTCGATGCTGTACGGGCCTTCGCAGACAAGGGATTGACCGTGGCCGCGAGTGTCGTAACGCAGAACCTGAAAGCGCTCGATGAAATCCGGTATCTGCGCGTCCCACATATGCAGATCGGTGCCCAGGGAATTGGACAACACCAGCACGGGCGCGCCTGTTTGGCCGTCGAGTTGGTAATGCAGGTCGCCATCTTCAAGGTGAATAAAAGGCATTGAATGCTCCTGAAAATCTGGAAATAACTAGGTTCATGATCGGGACCCGGCGCGGTGTGAGCAGATCTGTGCAATAGCACCAACCTTCGGCGAGCATGAGATCGCAATTGCCACCGCGAACACTAGTCAATGAACGCCTCATGCTCTGCCACGGCCCGATCAACCCAACGGCTGGCCTGGCCCAGATAATTGGCCGGGTCCAACAGGTGGTCCAGCTCCGCGACGGACAGCTCGGCGCTGATTTGCGGGTGCTGCCCCACTACTTGCCGCAGATGAGCGCCCTGCTCTACCGCGCTGCGGCAGCACTGTTCGATCAGATGATGCGCGGCATCGCGGCCCAGACGCTTGGCCAGGGCGATGCTCACCGCCTCGGCCAACACCAGGCCTTGGGTCGCGTCCAGGTTTTCCAGCATCCTGGCGGCATCCACTTCCAGTCCGGGGATGATTTGCAGGGCCTGCTGCAACGAGCCGGAGACCAGACAGCACAGCTGCGGCAGGGTTTCCCATTCCGCATGCCACAGCCCGAGACTGCGTTCGTGCTCCTGGGCCATGGCGGCGAACATGGTCGCCACCAACCCCGGCGCGCGCACCGATGCGCCGATCATCACCGCCGCGCCCACGGGATTGCGCTTGTGGGGCATGGTCGACGAGCCGCCCTTGCCCGCGGCTGCGGGTTCGAACAGTTCGCCCACTTCGGTCTGCATCAACAGGCTGATATCGCGTCCGATCTTGCCCAGACTGCCGGCAATCAGGCCCAACAGGCTGGCGAACTCAACCAGCCGGTCACGATGGGTATGCCAGGGCTGGTCGGGAAGCGTCAGGCGCAACTCTCGCGCCAGTGCCTGGGCGACGAAAAAACCCTGCTCGCCCAGCGCGGCGAGCGTGCCGGACGCACCGCCAAACTGCAGGCTCAACACCTGCGGCTTGATGTGGGCCAGCCTTTGCCGGTGTCGGGTGACCGCTCCCAGCCAACCCGCGATTTTCATGCCGAGGGTCACCGGCGTGGCCTGTTGCAGCCAGGTACGGCCGGCCAGCGGAGTGTGTGCGTAACGCCGCGCCTGCTGCGCCAAGCCGTCGGCCAGGCGGGTCAGATCCGCTTCCAGCAACTGGATAGCCTGGCGCAGTTGCAGGATCAAACCTGTGTCCATCACGTCCTGACTGGTGGCGCCCAGGTGTACATAGCGTTCGGCAACGGGACTGCCCTTGGCGATCTGCTTCCCCAGCGCCTTGACCAATGGAATCGCAGAATTACCGGCATTGCCTACAGCAATGGCCAGCTCATTGAAGTCGAACAGCTCAGCGCGGCAGGCCGCTTCGATATCGGCCACCGCTTCAGCAGGGATCAACCCGGCAGTGGCCAGAGCCCGAGCCAGGCCGGCTTCGAAGTCAAGCATGCCCTGCACCCGGCCTTGATCCGAAAAAATCTCGCCCATGGCTGACTGGGTGAAGTAAGCGTCAAACATCTGGTTGCTTGCGGTATTCAAAACCGTGCTCCTTGTGTCAGGTGGCGTCCGAATGACTGACCCAGCCTTTGATCAAAACGGCAATCGCTGCAAGGGCCGCAGGCACGACCAACGCCGTGAGCACCTGTTCAAAATTCCAGCCCAGGCCCAGCAGCGTCGCACCCGCCCAGGCACCGAGAATGGCGCCGAATCGGCCGATGCCGAGCATCCAGGAAACCCCCGTGGCGCGGCCTTGGGTCGGATAAAAACGCGCCGCCAACGAAGGCATTGCCGACTGGGCGCCGTTGATACACATCCCCGCCAACAGCACCAAAGTCGCCAGTACCGCGACATTGCCCAGACTCTGACCCACCAGCCAGGCAAAAATCCCGGCCAGGAAGTACGCGGCACCGATCACTTTGTGCGGATTGAATTTGTCCATGGCCCAGCCCACGCCCACTGCGCTCAACACACCGCCGAATTGAAACAGAGCGCCAATAAACGCCGACTGCTCCATGCTCGCGCCGCTGTCACGCATCAGGGTCGGCAACCAGCTGGTCAACAGATAAACGATCACCAACCCCATGAAATAGGTCAGCCACAACAGCAGCGTGCCTGCACTGTAAGCGCCGCTGAACACCACCTTCAGGACATTACGGCTGCGCACGGTCTTCTGTTCCGGAACGCTGAAATCCCGAGCCTTGGCGACTTCCAGCGGCGCAATCGGCGAAAGCACCTTGCGAATACGTTCCACGCCGCGATTGCGCACCACCAGGAACCGCGCCGATTCCGGCAGCCAGAACAACAACACCACCGTCAACAGCAACGGCAGGATGCCGCCGAGCATCAGCAGGCTGTGCCAGCCCAGCGCCGGGATCAGCTTGGCGGATATGAAACCCCCACACGCCATGCCCAGGTTGAAACCACAAAACATGCTGGTCACCAGCAGCGATTTGAGACGCTCAGGCGTGTACTCCGACAGCAGCGTCGTGGCGTTAGGCATGGCAGCGCCCAGGCCGACGCCGGTCAAAAGACGCAGGATCAGCAATTGGTCGATGTGGGTGCTATAGGCCGACAACAAGCTGAAGACGCCGAACACAAATACCGCCACCACCAGCACCACTTTGCGTCCAAAACGGTCAGCCAGCGGCCCCGAACCCAGCGCGCCAAACACCATGCCGATCAATGCGGCACTCATTACCGGCCCCAGGCTGGCTCGATTGATGCCCCAGTCCAGGCTCAATGCCGGCGCGATAAAGCCCATGGCCGCAGTATCCAGGCCATCGAGAAACACGATCAGAAAACACAGCGCCACCACCCGCCATTGATAGCGGGAAAGGGGTTGGGTATTGATGAACGCCTGCACGTCGAGCGTGCCGGCTTCGGGGAGTCGAACCGAAAGTGTCATGGTTTTTCCTTTTATTATTATTGGGTCGCTCCGCTGCAGCGGACGCCCTGTATCGCACGCATTTCCTGCAACATTCGGCCGCGGTCAGAAGTCGAAAAACACCGTTTCGTCCTCGCCCTGGACCCGAATATCAAAACGATAGGCCAACTTGCCGTCGACACTGCAACGCCTGGCAATCAGGGTTTCCCGGCGCGCCGGCTGTTCGATCAGGTTAAGCACCGGGTCAATGGCGTTGGCCTGGGCTTGATCGTCGAAATACAACCTTGTTTGCAGATGAATGTTGATCCCCCTGGCAAACAGCGACACGTTGACGTGCGCCGCCATGGGCGTACCCCCAGCATTGTTGACGACCCCCGGCTTGATGGTGTTCAACAACCATTGGCCGTCCTCCCCCGTGGCGGTGCGGCCAAAACAGTTGAACGGCTTTTGGGGGTCGTAGATAGGGTCATAAACGCCTTCATGATCAGCCTGCCAGAACTCCAGGAACGCATCGCGGATCAGGTGACCATTGCCGTCGTAGACGTTACCCAGCAGCACGATATGTTCGCCGGGGGCATCGGCCATCGCCATCTCATGGGCGATTTCCAGATCCCTGGGCGGGTTGCCGGCGGCCTCCAGCGCCAGGCCGATATGCACGTAAGGCCCTGCGGTTTGCGAAGGGGTTTCAGGCAAAAGTTGAACGGGCATGCTCGTGCCTCCTCAGCGGTTTTCAAAGTGGGTGCTGCGCTGGCCGCGCAGGACGATGTCAAAGCGGTACGCCAGGCAATCCATGGGATTGGCCATGCCCATATCCAGCCGGGCAATCAGACGCTGCACCGCTTCCGGGTTGGCGATGGATTTGACGATCGGGCACAGCGGGATCAGCGGATCGCCTTCGAAATACAGCTGGGTGATCAGCCGCGTGGCAATGGATGGGCCGCTGATGGACACGTGGATATGCGCCGGTCGCCAATCGTTGGGGCCGTTGCGCCAAGGGTACGGACCAGGCTTTACCGTGCGAAAGCTGTAATGGCCGTCGCGATCCGTCAAAACCCGCCCCACGCCGCCAAAGTTGGGGTCGATGGGCGCCAGGTAAGCATCGCGTTTGTGGCGATACCGCCCGCCTGCGTTGGCCTGCCAGATTTCCACCAGCGTATGAGGCACAGCCTTGCCGTACTGGTCGCAAACCCGACCGGCGACGATGATGCGCTCGCCAATGGGCAGGCCACCGCGATTGAAGTTCAGCAGCAGGTCGTTGTCATGGACACCAAAGTTCAAATGCGAAAAATCAGGCCCGGTGGACTCGGACGCGGATTGCGGGATGCTCACCAACGCCTGCCGGGGCGAGCGCAGGATCGAGGTCTTGTAATCGGGGGTCAGGGCTTTGGGGTGCCAGTTTCGGTCACGAATGACAAAACGGCTGCTGTCTGCTTCAGACATGAGGTTCTCCTTGATTTTTATGAGGAGTTTTTTGAGTGGTGACACGACCGCACAGGAGCGATGTACCAAGCTGTGGCCCAGTGTCACTCGCCTCGAACCAAACCGAAAATGAATAAAACAATGCTATCCATATCCGAATGGTTATGGATGTTGCCCTTGTCCATAATCCTTGCCCACTTCTCGCAGGGCATCCACGCACCACTGGGCCGCGCGAGAAAGCGGAAGCGCCGGATTGCTGCAAATGCCCACGGAGCCGCCGGGCTCCCGAATGCCCAACTCCAGTTCGCTCAGGTCGCCGCTGCTCAGGTCTTGCTGCACGGCATCGAACGGGGCGATCCAGATGGCATCGCTGCATTGCACGTAACGCCGGCTCAAGGTCAAGGACAGGGTTTCCAGCCGTTGGCGCGGCGGGCTGATGCCGTATTGCACGAACAGGCTGTCGGCGAACTTGCGAATGGTGGTACCCGCCAACGGCAGGACCATGGGGAAATCCTCAAGACGTTCGCGCTTGAGGTCACCCCGCAACAGCGGATGATCACGACGTACCACCAAGGTCATGGATTCGCTGTACAGGTGCTCGAAGGTTAACCCATGGATCAGCGGACTATCGGTCATGCGCCCTACCACCAGATCCAGCTCGCCCACCCTAAGCTGGGAAAGCAGATAGGCGCTGGGACCGGTCATGACACTGACAATGAGCGCCGGATGGCGGGCATGCAGACGCCGAACCACCTCCGGAATCAGTTGGCTTTCCACCGTCGAGAGCACGCCAAGGCGCGCGGTGACCGGCTCATGTTCACCGGAACGCAAGCTGTTCACGCCTTCGCGCAACGCCTGCACGCTGGGCCCGGCAAACCGCAGGAAAGCCACGCCCGCCTCGGTCAGGGCTGCGCCGCTCTTGCTGCGCAGGAATAACCGGGTGGCCAGCAGGGTCTCCAGTTCCTTGAGGGATTTGGACAGCGCAGGCTGACTGATTGCCAACTGATCCGAAGCGCGGGCCAGACTGCCTTGACGGGCGACCTCAAGAAAACACACCAGATGGCGAAACTTGATTCGGGTATCGATATTCAATGGGTGCTCGCCTTTGGAAAAGTCATCGGTTCAACGCTGGATGCGAAAGTACTTGGGGGACTGACCGGTGCTTCGTTTGAAAAAACGCGAAAAGTAAGCCGGTTCGGAAAATCCCAGGCGATCCGACACCTGGTTGATGGTCAGCGTGGTGTAGACCAGGTCGCGCTTGGCTTCCAGCACTAATCGCTGATTGATGATCTGCAACGCCGATTGCGCCGTCAGTCGCCGGCACAAGGCATTGAGATGGGCCGCACTGATGCCCAGTTGGTCCGCGTAGCGCTCGATAGACCAGTGCTCACGAAAATGCAGGCCGACAGCACGGATGAACGCCTGCAAATGCACACGACCCCGTGCCTGTGGAGACAAATCTGAAGGCCCATGTTCCAGATTCCGACGACCCAGCCAGATGGACAACAACGTAATCAGTGATTGCAGCATCAAGTCACGCCCAGGCTTGTGCTGGACATATTCGTCGAGGATCGCGGTAAACAATGCGTCAAGCCGGGACCGCTGGTCAGGCTCCACCGTGTGGCAGGCAGCCATGGCCAATGCCGGGCTATCCAGCGCCGCATTCAATTCGTCGGCCAGGGGCTGGGCCAGACTGAGAATGAAGCCCTGGATGTCAACGGAAAAACTGAAGCGATGCACGCTCAGCGCCGGGATGACTTGCAGCGCGGCCGATTCGAGTTGGCGGACATCATCTTCCACATGCAGGGTTGCTTGCCCGGACTGCACGTAAAGCAGCTGCACCAGATCACTGTGGGCGTGGGACTCGATCTCCCAGCCATACCGCTGACTGCGCTCGGGAATCGATTCGCAATGAATGAGATCCGGCGTTGGCCAGGCGCTGGTTTCACCGTAAAGCTTGAACACCGGAACAGCCCCCGCAACAGACCTGATCATCATCCGACACCTTGAGCAGCCACGAAAAATCCATGAAAAGCAACGAATAGTGCCTTCATAACAAGACATCTGCCACCAAAAATACAGAACACAAAAATAACAGCGCCTGACAAGGATCATCCCCAATGAAAACCCAAGTCGCCATTATCGGCGGCGGGCCGTCCGGCCTGCTGCTGGGGCAACTGCTGCAACGTGCCGGTATCGACAACGTGATCGTCGAGCGCAAGAACCCTGATTACATCCTGTCGCGCATCCGTGCCGGCGTTCTGGAACAAGGCATGGTCGACCTGTTGCGCGAAGCCGGTGTCGCCCAGCGCATGGATCAACAAGGTCTGATTCATGAAGGTTTCCAGCTGGCTTTCGGGGACCGCTGCGAACGCATTGACCTCAAACACCTGACCGACGGCAAAACGGTGATGGTCTATGGCCAGACCGAAGTCACCCGCGACCTCATGGACGCTCGCGACACATCCGGGGCCGTGACCTTCTACGATGCGGATAACGTCCAGCCCCACGACATGAAAACCGATTCGCCTTACCTGACGTTCGAGCATGACGGCCAAAGTCTGCGCCTGGACTGCGACTACATTGCCGGGTGCGATGGTTTCCACGGTGTTTCCCGACAATCGATACCTGCCCAAAACCTGCAGGTTTTCGAGCGCGTCTACCCCTTCGGATGGCTAGGCGTGCTTGCCGACACGCCACCGGTCGATCACGAACTGATTTACGCCCGCCACGAACGCGGCTTTGCCCTGTGCAGCATGCGCTCGGCCACACGCTCGCGTTATTACCTGCAGGTGGACGCGGGAGAAAACATCGACGACTGGCCGGACGAGCGCTTTTGGGACGAACTCAAGCGTCGCTTGCCCGCCGCCGTTGCAGCACGCCTGGTCAGCGGGCCGTCGATAGAAAAAAGCATCGCGCCGCTGCGCAGTTTTGTAGTGGAACCCATGCAATACGGACGGTTGTTCCTGCTCGGTGACGCCGCACATATTGTTCCGCCTACCGGCGCCAAGGGCTTGAACCTGGCCGCCAGCGACGTCAGCACCCTGTACCGTATCCTGCTCAAGGTTTACCGGGAAAACCGCACGGACCTGCTGGACCGTTATTCCCAGGTCTGTCTACGGCGCATCTGGAAAGCCGAGCGTTTTTCCTGGTGGATGACCTCGATGCTGCATCGCTTCCCCGATAACGACGGGTTCAGTCAGCGCATTCAGCACACCGAACTGGACTATTTCGTGGGGTCCGAAGCCGGACGCAGGACCATCGCGGAAAACTATGTCGGCCTGCCTTACGAGCAGATCGACTGACGTGAGCGTGGTGTCTGGTGGCTGCTACAAAAGGCGTCTGAAAATCAAGCAAAAATCTCGAAATTTGTAGCTGCTCATTTCCTGACCATCGCCCGAAACGCCCGGCCCGCTGGGCTTTCGCATCCTTATCCACAGACATACCCCCACTTTCCGTGGACAACTTTATTTACGTGATCAACAAAAAATATCAAGCGCCGACAACGGCATTACTGCGAACGAGTGATGCCTACCCTTGTTCGAGGTCAACGGTGTCCAGATAACGCCGAGGCCGGATCAGGGACGTCGGTTGTACCTCAGCCACACGCCCCCGCCGACCTGGACCTCGGCCGAAATCAGTTGCAGATAGGCAGGCTGCGTCCACGCTGCGGTGCTCACTTCGAACGATGCGGGATGCTCACCGCGGCCATCGACCAGTGGCAGGATCAGTACGCTCACTTCATCCACCAGACCCGCGTTGACGAAAGCGCCGCTCACATGGGGTCCGCCTTCGACAATCAGGCGTTTGCTGCCCAGTTCCCGGGCCAGAGTCTCGACGACCTGGGCCAGGTCGATGTCGATCTTGCCGCCAAAGATGTAGGAAACCTGAATGCTTTGCAGATAAGCCAGGTAATCATCAGACACTGTCTCGGCGACCACTTCGACCACATGGGAACCCAGCGCCTGATTGGATTTCCACGTGACCTTGCCATGAGGATCAATAGACACGGCGTAGCTGGACGCACTGCGGTCGGCAAAATAGTCGGTGCGAGGTATGGGCGAACGGGTCAGGCCACGGGGGTAATCATCCCCATGGCCGATTTCCTGCATGGTCACACGCCCGCAGATCCAGGTATCGAAATCGAAGGTTTTCGCCAGCGCCTCGTAAAGGTCGCCAGCGGCATTCTTGAATGACCGTTCCCAGCCGTCAGTCAGGGCGTGGCCGTCGATCGACGACATCATGTGACAGATGACATAGGGCTTCATGGCGTAACTCCGGGCAGTGGTGAGTAACCATACCGACCCGGTTTGCTGGCAGATAGTTCGCGGGGTTTACGCCTCAACCGCCTTGTCGCAAGCCAGTCGATTATGCATATCCAGCGTGGTCGCGATCAGCTTGGCAAAGTCCACCAGCGTTTGCAGCAGGTCCGGGTCTTCGAGTTTGGCCGGGAGAGGATCGTTCCCGCACAACGTGCCAAAGAAGGTGCCGTCGGCCAGGATGATCGGGATGGAGAAGTAGCTTTCAAAGCCATAGTGCCGGGGCAATGGGTGGGACGCATAAACCGGGTCCCGACTCGCGCAGGAGATCACCACGGGCGTGCGGTGTGTGCGCAACTCGGTGCAGATAGTGGCTTCCAGGTCCAGTTCACCGCCCGGGTCCACGCCGAAATTGATCTCGTCGCGGACCGCGCAGGCGATCCAGCGCTCGTCCGTAACCTTGGCAATCGCTGCAAAACGCAGGGACGTCAGTTTGGTGACCAACTTCAGGATATTCGAGGTGGATTCAACCTCGGCGATCGCAGCCACTTCTGCATCCGTCAAATGGATTGATATCACGTAATCATTACTCAAGAGATGAAGGACAACGACGGCATAACGCCATGCCACAAAATGCAACCGCCCAGCATCCTACGACGGCCCGTGTCGCCAGTTCAACTGCCGCCAGCGGCGAACCGCCGAGGGGTATGCGCAGGAGATGCTGCCAGCCCGGCGGATTTCGAAATATTGCGCTTAATTGCAGCGCATTCGAACCCGCTTGAGTTATCCCGATGCCAGTACATTAAGGCTGCAGGGTGCCGCAGAGCGACCTGACAAAACCAGCAATCGCCTCTAACACCTGCCAACCATTGGGAGTCTTGCACATGACAACATCCGGTATCCGCGCATTCAAACTCGCCAGCCTCGCACTGCTGACCAGCAGTGCAACGCTGGCCTTCGCTGAGGACATTACCTTCGTCTCTCAGGGCGGCGCCTATCAGGAAGCGCAAAGCAAGGCGATTCTGGAGCCTGCGGCGAAAAAACTCGGCCTCACCTTGAAGCAGGACAGTTCGCCCAAGGCGTACCCGATCATCAAGACCCAGGTAGAAAGCGGCAAAGTGACCTGGGACGTCGTGGACCTGCCCACCGGCGACTGTATTCGCGGCGAGCAGGAAGGCCTGTTCGAGAAACTGGATCTGGCGCTGATCCCCAATGCGGCTCAATTGCCCGCTGACGTAAAGGACGACTACAGCGTCGGCTATATCAGCTACTCCACGGTACTGGCCTATCGCACCGACGCTTTCGACGGCAAGGCTGCGCCCAAAACCTGGGCCGATTTCTGGGACACCACGAAATTCCCTGGCCAGCGCTCATTGCGCAACCTGCCGCGCCCTACCCTGGAAATCGCCCTGATGGCCGATGGTGTCGCGCCGGACAAGCTGTACCCACTGGACGTGGATCGTGCGTTCAAAAAGCTGGAAGAAATAAAACCCCACATCGCCACCTGGTGGACGTCCGGCGGTCAGTCGGCGCAGCTGATCAGCGATGGCGAAGTGGACATGATCCAGGCATGGAACGGCCGCATCACTGCGGTGCAGGCTGATGGCGCACCAGTGGCCTTCGACTACAACCAGGGTGTACTGGAAACCAACTCGCTTTGCGTACTCAAGGGCTCGCCGCACAAAACCGCTGCGATGAAGTTCGTCAACGAAGCCATCGATGCCAAGCTGCAAGCGGCCCTGCCGATGATCATTGATTACGGCCCCCTCAACCCTGAAGCGTTCAAGACCGGCACCATCCCTGCCGAGCGTGCTGCGAAGCTGCCATCGGCCCCGGAAAACATGTCCCGCCAAGCCCTGCTCTCGGCCAAATGGTGGGCCTCGCAGGACGGCGTGAAGGCTGAAGAGCGCTGGCTGGCGTTTGTGCAGAAGAAGTGATGGGTTGATTAAAGGAGGCAGGTCCAATGGTGACGGCGAATTCAATCGCAAACGGGTTCTTCCAACACCCGATGCGCCAACTGAACGGGCGCTTGGCGAATGAATTCGCACGGTTCTGGCGATGCCGGAAGCCTGCAACCCCCGCCCCAGAAGGCCCAACGCAGGACATGCCGTGGGCCTGCCCGATTACGCAATAAAGCGCTTCGCCACCGGGTATTTGTAGCCGCTTCATTCGCCGGCATGCCGGTACATTACAGGCTGCACGGTCCCGCAGAGCGACCTTGAACCCACACGGTGCCTTGCAGAATCTGCCCCTTCTTCGGGAGTCCTCCACATGACAACACCCAAGCACTGCGCACTTCAGGACGGAGGCCGATATGTCTAATGCCTACATCGCTAACTCCTTGCCGGGTTCCGACGACCCACAGCAGCCGCCCATGACCACCACCCAGGCCCTGGCGCGGGAAGAGCGCAAGGAAAACAGCTCCATGTTGCTGCTGTTGGCACCCGCGCTGTTCATGGTAGTGGTGCTGTTGATTCTGCCCATGTGCTGGCTGGCGTTTCAGTCGGTGCAGACCGAAGAAGGCTTCTCCCTGGCCAACTATGCGCGGATCTTTCAGGAACGCATTTACTGGGACACGTTCAGCCTGACCTTCAAGATCAGCTTCATCGTGACCCTGCTGTCCATCCTGCTGGGTTTTCCCATTGCCTATGCCGCCTCCCGCTTGCACGGCTTCTGGGCCAATCTGATTCTGGTCTGCGTGATCATCCCGTTCTGGACCAGCGTGCTGGTGCGTTCCTATGCCTGGCTGGTGTTGTTGCAACGTCGTGGCCTGGTCAACCAGACGCTCCTGGACCTGGGCATCATCGATCAGCCGTTGAACCTGATGCACAACACCACCGGCACTGTGATCGGCACCTTGCACGTGATGTTGCCGTTCATGGTCCTGCCGCTGTATTCGGTAATGAAAAAAATCCCGCAAGACTTGCTGCAAGCTTCGGAAAGTCTCGGCGCCAAGCCGCTCTACACCTTCCGCCGGGTATTCCTGCCCATGGCCGCGCCGGGGATCATGGCCGGTTCGATTCTGGTGTTCGTAATCTGCCTGGGCTTCTTCATCACGCCTGAGTTGCTTGGCGGTGGTCGCACGATTCTGGTGTCGATGCTGGTGCAGCGCAACGTC
>DASVUK010000158.1:0-101065 GCA_036387095.1 Pseudomonas sp. | reverse complement strand
GCATTTGCACTTCATTCCAGCGCCTATCTCGGCATCGGGCGCTGGCTGGACATTTTTACAATGAGTCCATCGTCCGGACCTTCAAGGCATTCTGATCATGTTGAAAAGCACACTGCGTGACCCTTCACTGCTCGTCGAGCGTGCCTATGTCAACGGCACCTGGATCGAGGCCGACGATGGCGCCACCATCGCTGTGACCAATCCCGCCGATGGCAGCGTTATCGCCCACGTCCCAGCCCTGCAAGCCGCTGAAACCCGCCGGGCCATCGAAGCCGCCGAAAGCCGCTTCGTCAGTTGGCGCGACGTACCGGCCGCTGAACGCGCACGGTATCTGGAAGCCTGGTACGGATTGATCATGGACAACCAGGAAGACCTGGCCCTGATCATGACCGCCGAACAAGGCAAGCCGTTGAGCGAATCCCGTGGGGAAATCGGCTACGGCGCCAGCTTCGTCAAATGGTTCGCCGAAGAGGCCCGACGCATCTACGGCGATACCATTCCTGCCCCCACCGTGGACCGCCGGATTGTGGTGCTCAAGCAGCCGATCGGCGTGGTGGCGGCAATTACGCCGTGGAACTTCCCAAACGCCATGATCACCCGCAAATGTGCTCCGGCACTGGCGGCGGGCTGTACCGTGTTGGTCAAGCCTTCGGAAATGACGCCGCTGTCGGCCCTGGCCCTCGCGGTGCTGGCTGAACGGGCGGGCATTCCGGCCGGTGTCTTCAACGTGTTGACTGGCATGCCAGCCGGGGTGGGTGGCGAGATGACCAGCAACCCGGCCGTGCGCAAGTTGTCTTTCACGGGCTCCACACGGGTGGGCAAGCTGCTGATGAGCCAGTGCGCCGACACCCTGAAACGCCTGAGCCTGGAGCTGGGCGGCAATGCGCCATTTATCGTGTTCGACGACGCAGACCTGGACCTGGCCATTGCCGGCGTCATGGTCAGCAAGTTTCGCAACGCCGGCCAAACCTGCGTCTGCGCCAACCGCATTCTGGTGCAGGAAGGTATCTACGACCGTTTTGCCGAGCGCCTGAGTCAGGCGGTTGGCCAACTCAACGTCGGCGATGGCCTGGCCGAAGGCGTCACCATCGGCCCGCTGATCAACGCCGCAGCGGTGGACAAGGTCGCTCATCACATTGGCGACGCTCTGGAAAAAGGCGCCAGCATTGCCATCGGCGGTCTGCCCCAGGGCGACGGTCTGTATGTGCAGCCGACGGTGCTGCTCGATGCCACACCGGACATGCTGCTGGCCAGCGAAGAAACCTTCGGCCCAGTGGCCCCGCTGTTCCGTTTCAAGGACGAAGCCCAGGCCCTGGCCCTGGCCAACGCCACTCCTTTCGGGCTGGGCGCCTATTACTTCACCCAGGATATCCGCCGTGCCTTCCGGGTCGGCGAACGTCTGGAGTTCGGCATGGTGGGCCTCAACACCGGGATCATCTCCATGGAGGTCGCGCCGTTTGGCGGCATGAAACAGTCCGGCACGGGCCGCGAAGGCTCCAAGTACGGCCTGGACGAGTTTCTTGAGGTCAAGGCCTGGCATATCGGCGGTCTGGGCTGACCCGTTGCACGATACCTTGCCGGTCAGCAGGTCCTGCTTGTCCGGCGTCACAGAACGGCACGAACACACCCCAAGGGTGTGTTGAGATGACAAGCACAAAACGCCGACAACTTCGGTGCCCGTAACGGAGAACGCTTCATGAATTTCACTGAAGGTTTTGAATCGGTCAGCGTCAATCAGGTCAGCAAGGACTACGGCAGCCTCAAGGCGTTGAACAATGTCAGCCTCAAGGTCGAGGCTGGGGAGTTCATGTCGCTTCTGGGTCCCTCGGGCTCTGGCAAGACCACCTTGCTGAGCATTCTCGGCGGGTTCATCCGGGTCAGTTCCGGAAGCATCTTGTTCGGTGAGCGGGACGTTACCTTGATGCCGCCACACAAGCGGGAGATCGGCGTGGTGTTCCAGAACTACGCGCTGTTCCCGCACATGACCGTGGGTGAAAATGTCGCCTTCCCGCTGCGCGCCCGAGGCGAAAACGCCAGTAAAAGTCGCGTTCGGGTCAAGCAGGCATTGGCGACGGTAGAGCTGTCGGGCTACGAAGATCGATCGATTGCTGCACTGTCCGGCGGCCAACGTCAGCGGGTTGCCCTGGCTCGGGCCATTGTGTTCGAACCCAAGCTGATTCTCATGGATGAACCCCTTTCCGCGCTGGACAAACAATTACGCGAAACCATGCAGATAGAATTGCGTGCCCTGCACAAGCGCCTGGGCGCAACCATGATCTACGTGACTCACGATCAGCGCGAAGCCCTGACCATGAGCGACCGCATCGCGATCATGCGCGGCGGCCAACTGGTTCAGGTGGATACCCCGCGCCGTTTGCACGATCACCCCAGTGATGATTTTGTTGCCAGTTTCATCGGCGAAAGCACCTTGGTACCTCTGCAACGCAACGCGGGCAATGGCCTGACGCTGGGTGGTACAGCGTTGCGCACCACGCGCCCGGTTCCGGCGTCCGGCGACCTGTTCCTGGCCTTGCAATCGGAAAAACTCCTGCTGGACAGCGACGCCGCCGGTCCGGAATGGAACCGCCTGCGCGGGCGCATCTCTGACATCGTGTTCCAGGGTGAAAGCCTCAAAGTGTTTGTCGACCTGGAAGGCGGTCCCACCGTCAGCCTGCGTCAGCCGAGCCACCACGAAGGCAATCTCAGCCTGCCGCCGATTGGTGCGTTGATGTCCATGCGCCTGCATCCGGAAGACACCATTGTGGTGCCACGGGCGGGTGTTTGACCCCGCCCGTCAAAATGCCGCCCCACGTCCCCTTGTGGAAACGGATTGATCCGGGAAGGCATCAGTGCAAGCGCTGTGGATTTCATGGGATGCACCGGCCCCTTACCAGATGAATTCGTTCCCACAAAGGACCCGTTTGAGTCGCGCTGCCTCCCCGATATCCACAACAGCGAAATATTTCGTAACCCGCCATCAAAACAGTCGATCACCGCACTGCCCGCCCTAACTTCAGCGCGTGTCGCCCGCCACCAATCCTTATCCTGATCACATCACTTGCCGAGCCCGGCGCACACGGAGATCAAGATGAATTCTGCACTGACTGAAAATCAACGCCTGCTTGCCCTGCGCGAACAACACATCCCGCGCGGCATCGTTACGGCCCATCCGGTGGTTGCCGACCGTGCCCAAGGCGCGGAACTGTGGGACGTGGACGGTAAGCGTTATCTGGATTTCGTAGGTGGCATCGGCGTGCTCAACGTCGGTCATAGCCATCCGCGTGTGGTGGAAGCGGTGCGGCGTCAGGTGGGAGAGATAAGCCATGCGAGTTTCCAGGTGGTCGCCTACTCAACCTATATAGAAGTGGCCTCGCGACTCAACGCCATGGTGGGCGGCGAAGAGCACTATAAAAGCGTGCTGTTCACCTCCGGCGCCGAAGCCGTGGAAAACGCGATCAAAATTGCCCGTGGCTACACCAACCGCACCGCAGTGATTTCGTTTCGTGGCGGCTTCCATGGTCGTACCTTGCTGGGCGTGACCCTGACCGGCATGAGCCAGCCGTATAAGCAGAATTTCGGGCCCTTCCCCGCTGAGATTTATCACGCGACCTACCCCAATGCTTATCGCGGTATCAGCAGCGATGATGCCTTGGCGGAACTGGATGAATTGTTCGCCACCGATGTCGCGCCGGACCGCGTTGCGGCGATCCTGATCGAACCGGTGCAAGGCGACGGCGGTTTTCTAGCGGCACCCAGGGAATTTCTCCAGGCCCTGCGCGAACGCTGCACCAGGCATGGCATCGTGCTGATCCTCGACGAAATCCAGACCGGGTTTGGACGCACCGGCACGATGTTTGGCTTTGAGCATGCCGACATCAAACCTGATCTGGTTACGGTCGCCAAAAGCCTGGCCGGTGGCATGCCGCTGTCGGGTGTGGTGGGACGCGCAGCAATCATGGACGCGCCCACCCCTGGCGGTCTGGGCGGCACCTATGGCGGCAACGCCGTGGCCTGCGCAGCGGCGCTGGCGGTGATGGATATTTTCGAAGAAGAAGGCCTGCTGGCCAAAGGCGAAGCACTGGGCGTACAGCTCAATGAAGGCTTGCTGGCGTTGCAACAACGTTATCGACGAATCGGCAACGTGCGCGGCCTGGGCTTCATGCAGGCCATCGAAATGGTCGCCGACGATGCCCGACAAAGCCCGGATGCAACCCTGGCGCAAACCGTCATCGACGAGGCGCGCAACGCCGGGCTGCTGGTGATCAAGTGCGGCGTGCATCGCAACGTGGTGCGTTTCCTGGCGCCCTTGGTGACCAGCTCGGCACAGGTGGCAGAGGCCTTGCAAATGCTTGACCGGGCACTGGCCGCCGCCGGGGCTTGAATGGCCCGTCCTGGCAATCGCCCGCCCTGACCGGTGGGCGTTTTTAAACCTGAAGGACCGAAACGCCTCACTCAGGAGCGAATCATGAAAGTTACTCAGTACAAGGCGCTGGGCTTTTCCTTCGGCACTCTGGTTGATCGGGAACGGGGCATCCTCGAAGGGCTGCGACCGCTGACAGTGCATAGCCTCACCAGCACCAGCGATGCGCAGTTGCTGACGGCCTATCGACAAATGGCCCATGAGCTGGCGGCCAGCGATGCGTCGATCACCCCTGGCGCGTTTCAGGGCCAGCTTTACCAACGTGTGGCGCATCAATTGCATGTCATTGCCGGCTGGGACGAGAGTGTTGCGTTTAGTAGCTCCTCGGCCCAATGGCCGATTTTCGAAGACGCTCCGGGGGCACTTCAGTACCTGAGCAAGTTCTACCGACTGATACTCATCGCCCCACCCCACGGCATTGACGTGGGCTCGCTGTTGCGGCGTTTACCCGTGGGTTTCGATGCCATCATCGAGCCCCGCACTGACGACTGGCACACCAGCCTGGACACGGCGCTGCAACGGCTGGGCCTGGAGCGCGCAGAAATGTTACCGGTGCGCAGTACCGAAACAGATGATCCGTGGAACGAGCGCGTGGACTTTCCGGTGTGCACCCTGCGCCGTGATCATGGCCAGCCTTGGAACAATTCACCCCAGGCGCTGGACGGCAAACGCTGTGAATACGCCAGCCTCGCCGACCTGATCCATGCGCATCAAAAGGCCCTGCACGCCTGACGACCCGGCCCAAGATTCGACATTGCGAGGACTGAATTATGGACGCTGCAACCAAGCTTGATCGTATCGACATCAATATCCTGGTCCAACTGCAGAAAGACGGGCGCATGACCAATGTCAGCCTCGCCGAAGCCGTAGGCCTTTCCCCCAGCCCTTGCCTGCAACGCGTCAAGCGTCTTGAATCCGCCGGTTACATCAGCGGCTATGAGGCCCACGTCAACCTGGCCAAATTCGCTAACTCGGTGACCGTGTTTACCGAAGTTACCCTCGCTGATCACAAGCGTTCCGACTTCGTGAAATTCGAGTCGAGCATCCGCAACATCGATGAAGTGCTCGAATGCCACCTGATCAGCGGCGGCTACGATTACCTGGTGCGCTTTCTGTGCAGCAGCATCCAGCATTATCAGGAACTGATGGAATCGATCCTGGATAAGAACATCGGGATCGAGAAATATTTCAGCTACATCGTGATCAAGTCGCCAGTGGTGAAAAGCACCGTGCCGCTGCGCAGTCTTGTTCGGGCGGTATAGAGAAGCCGGGGAATTCATTCGCGAGCAAACTTGCTCCCACTGGAACTGCGCTGGTGGGAGCTTGCATGTTGTTCGCGAAAGCAGCGCTCTACTGACGCATCGGCTGCCTGAGCGTCACCCCAGAATGCAATACACCTTGCGCACGGTTTCCTCGCTGCTCCACGCATTGGTCGCGCCAGCGGGCACCACCACCACTTCCCCGGCCCGCACGCCAACGGCATGACCTCGCTCCGAGGTCAGAGTGACGCCGCCTTCCAGGATGTACATCAATTCGCTGTACCCCGGCTCCACCTGCTTGCGCGCATAGGGTTCGCATTGCCACAGACCGATGCGCAGGTTGGAGGTGCTGAACAGCGTGATGCTCCAGGCCTGCGGTGTCGGAGTCAGCAGTACGTTGGTCGCCGGGGGGCTGCAGGCTTGCAAGGTGCTGAGCAGATCGATTTTCACAGGCCGGGTCGGCATGTCATTGCCCGGCGCCAGCCCTGGAAATGCCATGAACACCCGACGCAGCAAGCCCCGATGCTGCCAACGCACCCTGACGCCTCGGGGCACTACAAAGCAGTCGCCGGCCTTGAGTGCCAGATCAAACCCGTCGCCGCGCAAGGTCAGCTCACCCGCTTCGACGATGCCCAGCTCGACCCAGGGGAAATCTTCGATCAGCAGATTGGCGCCGACGCTGACACTTTCGCCCACGGCATAGCCTTGGGTTGAGTCGTGGTAGTGGACGGTGCGCCCGGCAGCCAGCGGATCGTCGCGCAAGGCGAAAGCTGCACGAGGCAGCTGGCGACGGGTGTGTGCAGTGGGGTAATGCAGAATCTCGGGCATGGAATTGGGCTCGTCGTGGCTCAGCGGCCGATGATGTCCAAAAATTGTTGCCAACCGGCGGCCAGACGAACGCCTGGTGCGCGCAAGGCATGCAATGGAATAGGGTTGAAGTGATCGTCTGCCAGCAGACCCAGCTCGATTTTTTCGCCAGCGGTCATGGCTGCCAATTGCTTGCCCATCCAGGTAGACATGGCCACCCCGCCGCCGTTGTAGCCGATGGCGTAGAAGCTGCGCTCGTCCAGCTGACCGGCATGGGGCAAATAATCCAGCGTCATGGCCACCAGTCCCGACCAGCGATAGGCAATCTTCTGATCGCGCAAGGCGGGAAATACGACGCCCATGCTGCGCTGCAAATCATTAAAGGCACTTTCGGAGTCGCCTTTGCCAAAGGCACCGCGACCACCGAAGATCAGCCGGTCGCCGACGACCCGGAACCAGCGCAACATGCGCTTGGTGTCACCACATACCTGACCGCCGGGCATGATGCCCGCCAGAACAGGCGCCGGCAGCGGCTCGGTGGCAATGATGGCACTGCGAAACGGAATCAGCCTGCGATGCAGGGCATCGGTGACCTTGGTTTGATCCGAATAACCGTTGGTGGCATAGATCACCTGTCGGGCGACGACCCGCCCCTGAGGCGTGGTCACGACGACATGGTCGCCCTCCTTGCGGACCTGCTGCGCCGGGCTGTTGATGTACAGCTTGACCCCGCGATCATGCAGGCTCTGGGCGATGCCCCGGGCGTAGTTGAGCGGATGAATGCCGCCCGCTTTGGGTGTGAGCAGGCCACCGGTAAAAATCGTGGAACCGGTCATTTCCCGGACCTGCTCTGCGCTGATCATCATCGACGAGGCGCCGCCCGTCTCGCGCTTGATCCAGCCGGCCGTTGACTCAAGGCCGCTCAACGCGTGGGTGTTGTGGGCGGCGGCGATATGCCCGCCCAGGCGCAATTGCGCGTGAGTGAGCCCGAGGCTGTCGACCATTTCCACCAGGCTGTCCACCGCTTCATAACCGGTGCGGTACATGTGCAGCGCCGTATCGCGACCAAAACGCGCCATCAGGGCCGAAAAGCCGACCCGGAACTTGGGCGAAACCACCCCGCCGTTGCGCCCGCTGGCGCCCCAGGCCAGGGTGTTGGCCTCGACGATCAACGGCTCGCGGCCGCTGAGGGCGATATGGTGGGCGGCACTGAGGCCGGTATAACCGGCGCCGATGATCACCACATCACAACGCCGTTCGCCTTCCAGGGATTGCAAGGCAGGGGCAGGCTGGGCGGTCGCAACCCACAAACTGTCAGGAGTCATTGCAGGCCTCTTGTTCAACACAACGCTAATGATTCAACGCAATGGTGCAGGAGCGTTCGCAGATTACGACGGCCGTGATGCGCGGTGTCAGGCAAGCCGCCATCGCTGCCTCGCATGGCTCGCGAGCTCCCACAGAGCCCGCTAGCCCAACTCTTTCTCCACCGCATCGGCCAATTGCGCCAACGACGTGAAGTGGTAGTGCGGCTTGGTGTGCTCGGATTCGAGGGTGCCACCCGAGCCCTTCTGGGCGAAGCGGCGTTCGATCCAGCACGTCTGATAACCCAGGCGCATGGCCACGCCGATGTCGTGGTATTGGCTCTGGGCGACGTGAAGAATGTTTTCAAAGAGGATGCCCTGCGTCGCCAGCACGCCACGGGTGTAGGCGAAGAATTGCGGATCGGGCTTTTCGAAGCGCACGTCGTCTACCGTGACCCGCACATCGAAGGGTTCATCCAGGGTCTTGGCCATATGGTCCAGCGCCCAGATCCGCGAGTTGGTGGTGGCCACCAGCTTGAAATGCTTGTGCAAACGCTTGAGGGCTTCAACCGAATCCGGGAAGGCCGGGAAATTCTTCACCGCCAGGCTCAGGCCCTTGGCATATTCGTCGCTATCGGGCAGACCCAGTTTGGCGGCCATCAGGTGATAGCAACGCTCAAGGTCGTCTGGCCACCAGCCCGAATCGGAATCGGCGCGGGCTTCGCGATAGGCTTTGAGGATGTCGTCATCGCTGCACGCCTTGCCGGCATCGCCTGCCACTTCACGCACATGGGCCAGAATTCCGGCTTCGAAATCGATAAGGGTACCGACGACGTCGAACGTCAGGGCTTTGAATTGCTTGAATGACATAAGGCGCTCCGCAAGGTAGGTCATGAGGGTGAAGCTGTCAGGGATCAATTATCGACCCGACTTCTCACGAAATATTCTGTTTTGACCTGACCTCAGGGCATAACCTACTGTTTTTTTACATTGCGCGGCACACCTGCCGTCAATCCGCCAGATCGACCTTGGCTGCCAGCTCCAGATGCGGATAAAGCGAGTCAATCCGGATCAGGTCATCGCGCATCTCTTCGGCGATCCAGTCCCGGACATTTTCTACCACCGGCCGCAGCGGACGGTTGCTCGGCGACACCAGGCAACAACGTCGCGAAGCCACCCGCACATGATCGGCAGCCGGCAGCAGCTCGCCCTTCACCAGACAATGGGAAACGACGTTCAACCAGCCCAGTGCAACGCCCTGCCCCAACAATGCCGCCTGCACAACCACGGCGTAATCGGAAAACACCAGCGCATTATCGCTGCGACCGGAGGACGCAAATTCCTCGGTCCAATGACGGTCCTGGTTGTCCATGCTGATCAGAGTCAGCGAATGTTCCGGGGTGCTGCCGTGCTCCACGCGCTTGAGGTAAGAAGCGTTGCAGACAGGCAGCGTTATTTCCGGGACAAGCAGTCGATCCGCGGCCTTGACGCTGCCTGCATCCAGGTAGCGCATCCCCAGATCGACATCCACCAGCGGCCCGCCAATACGCCCCGACATCAACTGATAGCGCATGTCCACCGTGGGGAAACGCTCGTTGAAGCGGCTCATGCGCGGCATCAGCCAGTGGGTGGTAAACGCCGTGGACACCGACAGCGTGACCGTCTCGATGCCCGTGGCCCGTGACTCGATTTCGCTGATGGCCGATTCGATGGTGCTGAAACCTTCCTGAACCCGTCGATACAAAATGCTGCCGCTTTCGGTCAGCCTGGCGCCGCCACGCACCCGCTCGAATAGCTGCACCCCGAGGTGCTCCTCCAGACGGCACAACATGCGGCTGACCGCTGGCTGGCTGACGCACAGCTCATCCGCCGCCCGAGTAAAACTGCCACAGCGTGCGGCCGCTTCAAAGACGAACAGGGAACTGGAGCTGGGAAGTTTTCGGCGAAGATTAGACATGACTTGAGCTTATGCCTGACACAACTATTAGTAAATTGCCCCCATGAAAATAACCGGCCTATTCTTGCGAGGAAACGACCATGGATTTTCCCTGTACGGCTCGATCATCCTCCCGCCTGCACCTCTTCAGGAGAGCACCTTCCCATGCGCAACGCGCTCAAGTTCTACATCGATGGTCGCTGGGTTGAGTCCGCCGGCACTCTACGTCTGCCGGTGATCAACCCGGCCACCGAGCAACCGTTCAGCGAAATCGCCCTGGGCAATCAGGCTGACGTGGATGCTGCCGTCAGCGCTGCAAAACGGGCATTTCCGACGTTTTCCCTGACCAGCGTGGCAGAGCGCAAGGAGCTTCTGGAACACATGCTTGCTTCGTTCATGAACCGCTACGACGACATCGCACAAGCCATCACCCTGGAAGTCGGCGCCCCCAAAGGCCTCGCCCGTGATTGGCAAGCCGGTATCGGCAAACGTCATTTACAGGAATTACTGCGCACTCTGGACGACTTCGCCTTCCAGAAAATGTGCGGCTCGACCTTGATCAACTTTGAACCAGTGGGCGTCGTGGCGTTGATTACGCCATGGAACTGGCCCATCAACCAGATCGTCTGCAAGGTTGCACCAGCGTTGGCCGCCGGCTGCACCATGGTGCTCAAGCCCAGCGAAATTGCACCGCTGAACGCGCTGCTGTTTGCCGAAGTGATGCACGATGCCGGCGTGCCAGCCGGAGTGTTCAACCTGATCAATGGCGACGGCCCCACAGTGGGTGCAGCCCTGGCGTGCCACCCGGATGTGGACATGGTGTCGTTCACGGGTTCGACCCGCGCAGGTATCGAAGTCGCCCGCCTGGCTGCCCCCACCGTCAAACGTGTCCATCAGGAACTGGGCGGCAAGTCGGCGAATATCCTGCTGGACGATGCCCCGCTGGAAGCCGCCGTCACCGCCGGGGTCAACTCGTGCTTTGGGAACAGCGGCCAATCCTGCAACGCTCCCACCCGCATGCTGGTTCCGGCGGCCCTGCACGATCAGGCCGTGCAAATCGCCCGCCGCGCCGCCAGCGCCCATCGCGTAGGCCCGCCCGACGATGCCCAGACCACGTTGGGGCCGGTGATCAGCGAACGCCAATATCAGGCCATTCAACGCCTGATTGCCATTGGCATCGAAGAAGGTGCGCAACTGGTCTGCGGAGGGCTGGACCGGCCCGATCATCTCGCACAGGGCTATTACGTAAAGCCGACGATCTTTGCCGGCGTTTCACCGCAGATGACGATCTCAAGGGAGGAAATCTTCGGTCCCGTCCTGTGTATTCAACCGTACACCGATGAAAAGCAGGCCGTCGCCATGGCCAATGACAGCGTATTCGGCCTTGCCGCTTACGTGCAGTCGGCCAGTCTGGAGCGCGCCCGGGCCATTGCGCTGCAATTGCGAGTGGGCAGTGTGTCCATCAACTATCCGGCCTGGGATGCAGGCGCGCCGTTCGGTGGCTACAAACAATCGGGCAATGGGCGCGAATACGCCCAGTGGGGATTGGAAGCGTTTCTGGAGGTCAAAGGCATCATCGGCTATGAGCCTTAGGTGAAAACGAGACCGCCGCCTCAGGCGGTCTGCGGATTTTCGTGTTTGCCGGCAGCCTCGGCCTTGATCAGGTCGGCAATGCGTTCGGCAATCATGATGGTAGGCAGGTTGGTGTTGGCACAAGGAATGGCCGGCATCAGTGACGCATCGCAAACCCGCAGGTTGCCAACGCCAATCACCCGACCATCACTCAAGGTCACTGCTGCCGGATCATCGATACGCCCCATGCGACAGGTGCCGGACGGGTGCCAGGTGCCACCGACGTTCTTGCGCACGAAATCTGTCAGCGCTGCATCATCGGCGAGCAGCTTCTCCAGCGTCACGCCTTGGGTGACAAGGCCATGAATCAAGGCGCCGCGCATGGGTCCGGCGATGTCCAGCAGCAAGCTCAACAGCCCGCGCTGCAAACCATTGAACAGGCCCGGCACAGCGACTTTAGCCACCCGAGGCGAGTAACTGGACGCGAATACCACGCTGCGCACATGGGCCATCGAAGGCGCTTGCAACGTTTTGGCCCCCAGTCGCAGGGCTCGCTTCAAACGCTCCAGATCCCGAGGGTCCGAGAGCATGTCGAACCTGACTTCGGGCTCCTCCAGAGGATCGCTGGAGGTCAGGCGCAGCCGCCCTCGGGAATAGGATTTATTGACCCAGAAAAACAACGTGCCCAGCCGATACCCCATCGAGTGCCAGCCTGAGCGCGACAGAATCGCGCCGTGCATGTCGCATTCCACGGTGTTATTCAGACCGGAGGAAAACCGCACGATGGCCTGTTCGTGATGCTCATCCGGCAACGGCGTGCGTCCGGCTTTTTCAAGCAGCGCGCAAACGGCGATCGAGGGATGCTCCATCAGATTGCCGCCAACCCCCGGTCGGTCCGCGACCAGCCGGATACCCAGATTGAGCAAGTCATTGACCGGGCCGATACCGCTGCGCATCAGCACTGCCGGACTGTGTATCGCACCGGCGCAGACAATCACTTCACGGGCCATGACCTGCACCACGGCGCCGCCTTGCTTGAGCAATCGTGCACCGACGGCAGTGCCCGCTTCGATTAATACGCGGTCAACCAGGGTGTCCGTCATCACGGTCAGGTTACTGCGCTGGCGCACCGGGTCAGTGAGATAACAGACTGAAGTGGGAATGCGTTCACCCTGTTGGCTGACTCCGATGGCACCTGCATAGACACCCTCCTCCCAGATGCCATTCTGATCCGGTTTGCGCACCAGGCCGCGCTCGGCCAGCGCATCAATCACGGCCTTGACGAAGGGCGACATCGCGCTATCGGCGGTGCGGCGAATACGGACGGGGCCATTGGAGCCGTGCAGCGGGCCGCTGAAATCACAGTCTGTTTCCAGCTTGCGAAAATACGGCAGCACACTTTGCCAGTTCCAGCCCTCGGCACCCAACTGCTCCCATTCGTCATAATCCGCTGGCGCCCCACGATTGGTCATCAGGGCGTTGATCGCCGATCCCCCACCCAGAATCCGCGCCTGCTCGTAACGCCGCTGCGCTTGAGACCGGACCCCCATCAGCGCCGTCAGCTTGCTCCAGATGTTCCCGACGTCCAGATAGGCACGTCCGGGGTAACGACTGCGAATCGCCGCCGGCATGTCCCGGGCAGAAATGTCACGCCCGGCTTCCACCAGGCACACCTTGATGTTCGGGTCTTCGGACAGCCGCGCGGCCAAAACGCAACCGGCGCTGCCACCTCCCAGAATCAGGTAATCGATCATCGGCCCAATGGCTTCCCTGGATCGTTTACTGGACAAATTGCAACCAACGATCCTTGGCGGCGATACCGGCTGCCGATGACCACCATTCTTCGGACATCAGCGCTTGCCTGGCCGCGTTATCCGGTGAGCTCGGCAGTTCCTTGGCGCGCTCGGCCGTGATCTTGCCGGTGGCGAAGGCGGCGGGATTACCCGGTCCGTAGTCAATGTACAACGGCAGGTTCGCTTGCAAATCCGGCGAAACCGCTTCGTTGAGGAACTTGATCGCCGTCTCATAGTTGGGCGCGTTTTTCAGGATGCATAACTGGGTGTTCTGCAACAGGCCATCGTTGTAGGTGAAGTCCACGTCAGTGTTGTCTTTGCGAACGGCACTGGCGCGGCCGTTCCAGATCATCAGCATGTCAACTTCACCGTCATTGAGCAGCTGCGCGGATTGACCACCGGAACTCCACCACACGGCAATGTCAGGCTTTATTTGTTGCAGGCGTTTGTAGGCGCGGTCTACATCCAGGGGGTAAAGCTTGTCGCGTGGGACGCCATCGGACAGCAAGGCCGCTTCGAGGGTGCCCATAGGGTCGTTACGCAGGGCGCGGGTGCCGGGGAATTCCTTGACGTTCCAGAAATCAGCCCAGCTTTGGGGCACCTTCTTCAGGGTTTTCTTGTTGTAGCCCAGTACCGAGGAGTAAAACTCATAAGCCACCGACCACGGCGTGCGATAAGCCGCTGGCATGCCTTGCACGTTAGGGAGTTTGCTCAGGTCCAGCGGCTCGATCAGCCCCTCGTTGCCGCCACGAATGCAATTGGAGGTCGGCGTGTCGATCACGTCCCACAAGGGTTTTTTCGCCTCGCCCTGAGCTTTGACCATCGGCCAGGCATCCGGGACGCTGTCCTGCTTGATGGTGATGTTCAGGCGTTTCGCAGCCGGATCAAGAATGGCCTTGGTCTGCGCCTCCTGATAGGAACCGCCTTGGGAAACAAACGTAATCTCGGCGGCCATGGCTGGAATCGAGCAGCCGACTGACAGGCACAACAGGGATAAGACTGAACCACGGGACAAGGTTTTCATGGCAAATCATCCTGAACGTAGATTAACTCGGCAGCTTCAAAATCCTCGACTGACCCCGGCAAAGTCTTGCATGCTCAGGTCTTGTTTTTTGTTGTACCGAGCGGGATGGCAGGACGTTACAAGACCCCGGCCGGCGCAGACAATGAACGAATAGTCAGGCAGTTCATAACCTGAAGTCATACATCAAATCGCAGGAACCACCTCTCCCATCCGGCAGTGAACTCGCTGTGGGAGCGAATTATTCGCGAAAGCGTCAATTCTTAAAGAGGTGATCAGATAGAGCTCTGTCGAACAGATTAGCCACTTTCGGGATACATCCGGTCCCACAGGTTTTGTTCGAGCCGACTTCATGCCCATACCACACGGATCCCGGCTTCAATCATGCCCCCCGACCTGCCCTACAAACACCGGTATTTACCCCATTTACAAGCATGAACTGCCATTGATCCGCCACCAAACAGCATCAATGCGGCGCAGCGAATGGCAAACGCCTGGCTAATGCCCGGGCCAGATAATGGGTAAATACCGAAATCCGCTGTGGCAGATGTCGGCGCTGTTGGTACACCGCGTAGATATCACCCTTGGGTGCCTGATGGTCTTCCAGGACCGCCCGCAAACGGCCACTTTCCAGATGCTCCTGAACGTCCCAACGTGAACGCAGAATCAAACCATGGCCATCCAGGGCCAGGCTCACGGTGACTTCGCCGTCGTTACTGGACAAGGTGCCGCTGACTTTGTGGGCATAGTCGATACCGTCCTTATGAAAACGCCAGATGGCATAGTCGCTACCGAATTGGCGCAGGACGATGCAATTATGTTGCGCCAGATCCGCCACCCGCCGGGGTGCAGGCATGGTGTCCAGATAGTGCGGCGCGGCGCAGAGGATGCGTGGATTCTCCAGCAGGCGAATGCCGATCAGTCGTGAATCAGGCGGCTCGCCCATACCAATGCCGATGTCGAACTGATCATCCAGCAGGCTCACGGGCTGACTGGTCAGTTCCAGGGAAATCTCGAGTTGCGGATGAAGTCGGGCGAAGCTCGACACCAACGGCGCCAGATGCCGTCGTCCGAAACCCAGCGTGCCATTGATGCGCAATCGTCCCTGCAAAGTAGGCTGCTGGCTGTTCAGCGCGCTTTCCAGCTCTTCCAGTTGCCGCAGGATCGGCCGGCCCCCCTCCAGATACAGCGTGCCTTCAGGGGTCAGGGACAAGCGTCGGGTGGTGCGTTGCAGCAATTGCACGCCCAGGCGTCGTTCCAGCTGACTCAGGCGCTTGCTCACCGCAGGCAACGACAGACCCAGATGCTGCGCCACCTCAGTGAGGCTGCTACGTGTCGCCACCTGCTGAAAGAACGCCAGATCGTCGATCATGCTCAAGGGATTGTTTCCTCAAATCTAAGAATGGCTTTCGCTCAAGGCCAATTATTAATTCAGGAAGACTGCATACACTGAGTTGCATCCACTCATCAATCCCTGGAGTCGAACACATGAGCAAGCCTCACTACAAAATTGCAGTGATCCCCGGCGATGGTATCGGCAAGGAAGTCATGCCAGAAGGCGTTCGCGTGCTGGACGTGGTCGCGAAAAACCATGATCTGGAACTGCAATGGGACTGGTTCGATTTCGCCAGCGCCGATTACTACCTGGCCCACGGCAAGATGATGCCGGACGACTGGTTCGAGATTCTCAAGGGCTATGACGCGATCTACTTCGGCGCCGTTGGCTGGCCGGATGTGGTGCCGGATCATATTTCCCTGTGGGACTCGCTGTTGCAGTTTCGCCGGGAGTTCGACCAATACGTCAACCTGCGGCCCTGCCGATTAATGCCTGGCGTCAAGGCACCGCTGGCCAATCGTAAGCCTGGCGACATTGATTTCTGGGTGGTGCGCGAGAACACCGAAGGCGAGTATTCCAGCGTGGGCGGCAAGATGTTCCCCGGCACCGAGCGGGAAATCGTCCTGCAAGAAACGGTGATGACCCGGATCGGCGTCGATCGCATCCTGAAGTTCGCCTACGAGCTGGCCCTGAGTCGACCGAAGAAACATTTGACCTCCGCCACCAAGTCCAATGGCATCGCCATCACCATGCCGTACTGGGATGAGCGCGTGGTGGAAATGGGCAAGAAATACCCTGAGGTCAAGGTGGACAAGTACCACATCGATATCCTCACCGCGAACTTCGTCCTGCACCCGGACTGGTTCGACGTGGTGGTAGCCAGCAACCTGTTCGGCGACATCCTGTCCGACCTCGGCCCGGCCTGCACCGGCACCATCGGCATCGCGCCTTCGGCCAACATCAACCCGGAGCGCAACTTCCCGAGCCTGTTCGAACCCGTGCACGGTTCCGCGCCCGATATCGCCGGCAAGGGCATCGCCAATCCCATCGGGCAGATCTGGTGTGGCGCCATGATGCTGGAACACCTGGGCCATCCCGAAGCCGGCGCCGCCGTGCTGACGGCCATCGAGACCGTCCTGGCCATGGGCCCGGAAAACGCGCCGCTGACGGCGGACATCGGCGGCACTGGCAACACCGAGTCCCTGGGCAAAGCCATTGCGGCGGCCTGTGAACGCTGAAAATAAAGCGCAATCTCCTGTTTGCCGAACGAGAAACGGGGGATTGTTGCGCCCGAATCAGGCATCTTCGTGGCTCCCTCACGTGCTGCGAGCGCCACCATGACCCTGCTGTTCAAGATCGACGATGCCCGAGGCCAGGTCTGGAAATCCCTGTTCCAGCGCCACGCGCCCGATATCGACGTGCGTCTGGAATCCGATGGCGGTGATCCGGCGGACGTGCGCTATTTCGCTTCCTGGATCGCCCCCAAGGCGCTGCACGCCACTTACCCAAACCTGGAAGTGGTGTTCGCCACCTCTGCGGGAGTCGACCAGTTCGACCTGAGCCAACTGCCGCCCCACATTGACGTGGTGCGCATGCTGGACCCCGGCATTACCCAAGGCATCATCGAATACGCCTGTTTCGCGGTGCTGAGCCTGCATCGGGACATTGCGCTGTACCTGGATCAGCAACGCCAGCACCAGTGGCAAGCCCGCCCTTTGGTGCCGGCCAGCCAACGACGCGTGGGGGTCATGGGCCTGGGTAATCTGGGTGTCGCCGTACTGAATAGCCTGCAACCTTTCGGCTTCCCGTTGAGCGGCTGGGCGCGTTCGGAAAAACACATCGACGGCGTGCAATGTTTCGCCGGGCAGGACGGGCTCAAGCCGTTTCTCAAACAGTGCGACATCCTGATCTGCCTGCTGCCACTGACCGAGGAGACCCGAGGCCTCATCAATGCCGACTTTCTGGGCTCCATGCCTAAGGGTGCGCGGCTCATTAACCTGGGCCGAGGCGGGCATCTGGTGGAAGCCGACCTGCTCCATGCACTGGAGTCAGGGCAGATAGACCGGGCAATCCTCGACGTGCTCAATGACGAGCCGCCTGCGCAAGACCACCCGTACTTTGAACACCCACGTATCTGGCTGACCCCACACATCGGCGCCATGACGTCGCCGCAAACGGCGTTTGAAGTCCTGCTGGCCAATATCCGTCGGCATCAAAGCGGCGAATTCATGCCCGGGACCATTGACCGTCATGAGGGCTATTGACGGCCAGCCTGCATACTCAAAACGTTTTTGATCTTCCTGCACGCTGCATCGCAGAGGTTGAGCCTCAGCGCAGCACCGAGCTCAGAAACTGTTGGGTGCGAGCTTCCCGGGGCGCGGTAAAGATCTGCTCAGGCGGGCCCTGTTCAATGATGCGTCCGCCGTCAAAGAACACGACCCGATCCGCCACTTCCCTGGCAAATCCCATTTCATGGGTGACAACGATCATGGTCATGCCTTCGCTTGCCAGACCTTTCATGACGTTAAGTACGTCGCCCACGGTTTCCGGGTCCAGTGCCGAGGTCGGCTCGTCGAACAGCAATAAGCGCGGGCGCATTGCCAAGGCCCGCACGATGGCGACCCGCTGTTGCTGCCCGCCGGACAACTCGGACGGATAACCATGGGCCTTGTGTCGCAGGCCCACCCGATCGAGCAGCAGCAAGGCACTTTCCTGAGCCTCGGCCTTGGACATCCGCTTGAGTTTCACCGGTGCCAAGGTCATGTTGGCCAGCACGGTCATGTGCGGGAACAGCGTGTAATCCTGGAAGACCATGCCCACTTCTTCCCGCAACCGGGCAAGTGCCTTGCGGTCACCGGCCTTGGTGGCGGCGCCACCGTCGATGACGACAGTGCCACCCGACGGCTCCTCCAGGCTGTTGAGGCAGCGAATGAATGTCGACTTGCCCGAGCCGCTGGGCCCTATGACGACCACTACTTCGCCCTCCTCGACATCAAGATCGACACCCTTGACCACTTCATGATCGCCAAAGCGCTTGCGCAGATCGCGCACGGTCAGCATCGCGCTCATAGGCCGGCCTGAAGGCGAGTGGCCGCCTGCAAACGATCATGGGCAGCAGCGAAGCGAGCCCGGCGCGCCTGGTTGACCTGACGTTCGCGGCTAATGCGAGCGTCTGCCTTGTCCAGGCTGGGCAGCAACGCCAGCAACGAGGGGCCACCCGCCGAAGCGCGGGATTGGACGTTTGCCGCCGGATCCAAGCACTCACTGACCTTCTCGGCGGATAACTTCAGGGGATGCCCCAGTTGTTCAACTGCGCATCTGTCCACCATGGCGGTGTCGATCTGATGTGCCGACAGCCCGGCGTCCATGGCCATGCGTACCGCTGCGCCCACCACATGGTGCGCTTCGCGGAATGACAGGTCGGCTTCGCGCACGATCAGGTCAGCCAGACCGGTCGCCGTGGAAAAATCCTCACTGGCCCGACGTGCAGCCAGTTGCGTATTGGGCGTTGCGGTGCGCAATACCAGATTCAGCAGTTTCAGGCAGCGCTGCACCTCCTCGGCAGCTTCCCAGAAACCACGGGTGCCTTCGCGATTGGCGTCGCCGGTGTGGGAAAAATTGCTGCCCTTGACAGTGATGCTGGCACCCATCAACAGGCCGACGATATGTCCGGTGCGGCCCTTGAGGTATTCCAGGACCGTCGGGTTTTTCTTCTGCGGCATGATGCTGGAGGTGGCGGCGACGCTGTCCGGGAATTCGATGAGGCTGAATTCGTGGGTGCTCCAGACGAAATAGTCCTGGGCCACCCGGCTCCAGAACACCGAGAGCAAGCTCAGGTGCGACAAGGTTTCCAGAATGAAATCCCGAGAGCCCACCGCGTCCAGGGCGTTGTCCAGATACCCGTCAAAGCCCAGCAGTTCGGCGGTGCGGGCACGGTCGATGGCGAACGGTGTACCGGCGAAGGCTGCCGCGCCGAGCGGGCTCTGGTTCATGGCGTCCAGGGTCTGCGTCAGGCGCTGGGTATCGCGCTGCAACGCCTGCTCCACGGCGCACAGGTAATAACCATAAGTGATGGGTTGCGCCGGTTGCAGGTGGGTATAACCGGGCATCACGACTTCGGCGTAAAGCCGGGCGTTGGTCAGGGCGGTCTGGCGTACCTGATGCAGCGAATCCACCAGGCCGAGCAGCACTTCTCGGCAACGCAGACGATCAAGGGTGGCGAGAATATCGTTACGACTGCGCCCGGTATGCAGACGGCCGCCGATATCCGTGCCGATCTGATCGATCAAGTGGGCTTCGTAGTTGAAATAGGCATCTTCCCGGGACGGGTCCAGTGTCACGGCGTCTGGCCCGGCTGCTTCCATGTCCAGCACGCCCTTGGCCAGCACGGCGGCGTGTTCCCGCCGGATCAGGCCCTGCTCTGCCAGCATCACAATGTGCGCTTTGTTGACGTTGCCCAGATTGGCGAAGCCTTGGGCAAAACCCTCCAGCCGCGGCTGATAGATGTACTCGTTAACCTCCGGTGCAGTGGTTTCTTTCAGGCGACGGCTGACTTTGGATTCCTGCATGATCAAACCTCTTGATGAGTTGGACGCGTCACCGGGCGACCCAGGCGACGTTCGAGATAACGACTGAGCCAGGTCAGCGCCGAACAAATGACGAAATACACCAGCAGCACCAGGCCGTAGACCGTGAACGCCGGGCTGACGCCGGTCATGACGGTGGAGCGCTCGATAATGATTTGGCCGACTTTGAGAAACTCACCGACCCCGACCAGTGCCCCGAGGGACGTGGCTTGCACCAGCATGGTCAGCAAGCCGGTAAAGGCCGGCAGGATCGCCCGCATGGATTGCGGCGCGATGATGTGCAGATAAATGTGCCAAGGCCGCAGCCCCAGCGCCCAGGCGCTTTTCCACTGGTGGCGGGCCACCGACTCAAGGCCGCCGCGAACGATCTCGATGCCGTTGGCGCTGCCCCATAAGGTCAGGCCGGTGGTCACGGCCGCAAACGGGCTGAGGTCCAGGCCCAGCATGGGCGCGCCGAAGAAAATGAAGAACACATTGACGATCAACGGGATCGAGCGAAACAGCTCCACATAGGCATGGATCGTCCAGCGCAACAGCGGACTGCGCAGCGTCGCCAGCACGCCGAACACCGCCGAAATTACCGAGGTGAACAACAGGATGACCAGCGCCAGACGCAGCGTCATCCACAAGCCCTTGGAGACAAAACCCCAGTTTTCGATCAGGAAATTCATACGCAACTCACTGCCGGAAAGGACGTTGCAAATGCGCCGAGAGGCGGCTGGTCAACAACGCCAGGACCGCAACCAGACCTAGGTACATCACGCAGATCGCGCTGAACATCTCGATGGCCCGAAAATCTGTGGCGATACGGTCCACCGCCACGAAGGTCAGCTCCGCGAGCCCGATGGCTTGCAAGTACGACGAGTTCTTGAGGAGCGAAATCGCCGTGTTGAGCACCGCCGGCAAGCAGGTTCGAAACGCAATCGGCAGGGCCACCAGATAGAAGTACTGGCTGGGTTTCAGGCACAAGGCTTGACTGGCTTCCTGCAGGCCGTGCTCCACCGTCGCCAGACCGCCACGAATGTTTTCCACCTGATACGCCCCAGCCCACAACGACAGGCACAGCACACCAGACCAGAACAAAGACAACTCCATGCCCACAGCGGGTAGCCCGTAAAAGATGAAAAACAGCTGGACCAGGATCGGCGTATTGCGGATCAGCTCCACATACGCCACCACCAGTTGGGAAAGCACCGGCACCTTAAGGACGCGCATCGCGCCCCCGAAGACCCCGATCAGCAAGGAGCAGGTAATGGCGATCAGCGATACCCGCAGGGTCATCAAGACGCCGTCGAGCAGCGCTGGCCATTGCGCGACCAGGTAGTTGAAGTCGAAGTCCATACGGCGCCCGATCAGATTTTTTCAGCAGGTTTGGCTTGCTCGAACACGCTCAGGTAATAGCTGCGGATGTTCTCCGGCACGTACTGCTCGACCCAGCCACGGAAGCGTTTTTCTTCATGCATGCGGGCAATCGCCGCGCTTAGGTAATCGCGCCATTGCTCATCGTTCTTACGCACGCCGATGGCGGCATCGGAGATCTGGAACGGCTCACCCAACAGACGGGCGTTGGCATCGTTAGCCGTTACCACCACCAGCGTTGCCGCATCATGGGTGTAAGCGTCGGCACGGCCCTGGCGAAAAGTCTGCAAGGCATCGGCGGCACTGTTCATGCGCAGGGTTTTGACACCGGGCATGTGGTCTTCGAACCACTTGGCCTGCACCGAGCCTTTCAGGGTGGCCAGAGTCTTGCCATCCAGATCGGCAATTTTTTTGATCGGGCTGTCCTTGGCGACGATCACGTCACTGGCGCCCCAGCGATACGGCGTGGTGAAGTCGATCACCCGCTGGCGCTCCGGGGTAACGCCCAGGGTTGCAATCAGGAAGTCCACCTTGCGTCCCAGTAACTGTGGCACGCGGTTTTCTGCAGTGACGCAGGTGAAGGTGACTTTGTCCCGGGAGCCCAGTGCCCAGAGCGCAACGGTGCGGGACATCTCGACTTCGATACCGGCGAATTCGCCGTTGTTGTCCTGAAAGCCGTAAGGCGGCTGATCGCAGCGCACGCCGGCACGCAGTTGACCGGCTTCCTTGATTTCATCGGGGACAGCGGGCAGCTCGGCGGCATGCACCTGCGACAGGCCGGTCAGAGCCAGACAAGCGAGGGCCATTGCTTGACCTAGGAACTTGAGGGAAAACGACATAATGCCTCCTGGTGACTAAAACATGCTCCGCCGCACGGCAGACCCATGTAACGGATTCAAGGGCAGAACTGAGAAGGTGTGGCATGTGCTGACAGTGCCGGTCTCTGCGGATGGCATCGTGTCCAGAACAGTTATAAAGCCTCTGGCTCATGCCAACAAATGCCAATACAGTAGCCATCCATACGCAATTGATATGGCCTGCCCATGAACTTCAAACAAGTCGAGACCTTTCGCGCGGTGATGCTCAGCGGTTCCATGACGGCTGCCGCCGAGTCGCTGCATACCTCGCAACCCAATGTCAGCCGGTTGATTGCGCAGCTTGAACGCAGCAGTGGGTTCAAATTGTTTGAGCGGGTAAGCGGCCGACTGCTCCCGACCGACGAAGGCGCGGCGCTGTTCGCCGATGTCGAGCGCGCGTTTATCGGCTTGCAAAGCATCGAAGACTCGGCCCAGAACATTCGCCGGGCCGGCACCGGCAAATTGCGCATCGCGTCGGTGCCGTCGCTGTCGTTGACGGTCCTGCCCAAAGTCATCCAGCGATTTCGCCAGCAAAACCCGGACGTGGCGATTTCAATCCACACCAGCGACTCCCCCACGGCAACGCACTGGACGGCCTCGCAGTACTGCGATCTGGGCCTGGCGTCCTACATCGGCGAGGAAACGCCGGGGGTAAACCCGACGCTGATCTGCGACGTACCGGGGATCTGCATCTTCCCCAAAGGCCATCGGTTAAGTGCCTTGGAGACCGTCAGCCCGGAGGATTTGCGCGAAGAGGAGTTCGTGTCGCTGCTGCACAACGATGGCACGCGGGCGCGCATCGATCAGGCGTTTGCCAAGCCTGGGGACCGACGCCGCCTGAACCTTGAAACCCCTTTTGCCGCGACCATTTGTTCACTGGTCGGGCTGGGACTGGGCGTGAGCATCGTCAGTCCCATGGTGGCGCTGGAGTATCGCCATATGGGCATCGAGACTCGCCCCTTCCGCCCGCAGATTCGCTTCTCAACCTACCTGCTAATGCCGGCAGATCGACCGCAAAGCCTGTTGTCCAGGCGCTTCGGTGCGCTGATCACCGAGATGCTGACCGAGGCGTCCAAGGACTGGCAGTAATCCGCTCACCGCCGCTCCTCACGAATGAACGGCTCGCCCAGCGCCCCCGGCTGGCTGCCGGAAGTTGCCGTTGAATGACGTTGCGCCATGGCCACCCAGATCATCACCAGCAACGTGACCGCATACGGCGTCATCAGCACGAAGTACTGGGGCAGACGCACGCCGGTGGTGGCCAGTTGCGGGATCAGCGCTTCGATACAACCGAACAGGATCGCCCCAGCCAGGGCACGCCACGGTGACCAGCGGGCAAATATCACCAGGGAAACGGCAATCCAGCCTCGGCCGCCGGTCATGTCGGCGATCCACATTTTGGTGCTGAGCACCGAGATATAACCGCCCGCCAGACCGATCAACGCCGCACCGGCCATGATTGCAGCCAGTCGATAACCCAGCACGGAAATGCCCGCTGCGTCGGCGGCCTGGGGATTTTCGCCCACGGCCCGCAAGCGCAGGCCATGGGTGCTGCGCATAAGAAACCAGACCACGGCCATGAAGATGATCGGCGTGAGGTACACCACCGGGTTCTGCACGAACACTTTGCCGATCAGGGGAAGTTCGCTGAACGGCCACAGCGGCACCGCAGACAAGCCGGTCACCGGATGATTGGTCCACTCCAGCAAGGTGCCCAGCAATCCCGTCAAACCCTGGCAGAAAAACACCAGCGCCAGCCCGGCAATCACCTGATTGATGCGCATCACCAGCACCATCAGCGCAAACAGCAGGGACACCACGCTGCCCGCCAGCATCGCGGCCAGCAAGGAAATCATCGGCGTGCTGAAGCTCAATTGCGCACCGATGGCCGCCAAGGCCCCCACCAGCATCAGACCTTCTGCGCCCAACGCCAGCACGCCAGCGCGCTCGGTGAGGATCAAGCCCAGGGCGGCCAAAGCGAACGGGACGGCGAAGTCGGGCGAATTACCCAGCCAGTTGGCAATCATGTCCATCAGGATTCTCCGCCCTGCTGTTGAATACGCCGCATGCGGTGGCGAATGAAAAAGTCCGACGAGGCGACGCAGATCACCAGAATCGCCTGGATCAACTGCACCATGGAAAAGGGAATCTGATAGAACACCTGCAAGCTGCGCCCGGCCACGAACAGCATCGCCACCAGCAACGCAACGAGGGTCGCCGCCAGCGGGTTGTTGCGCGCCAGGAAGGCAATGAGAATTCCGGAGAAGCCGTAACCCTGGTAGAACGCCTGGGTCAATCGGCCTTCTTGCCCTGCCGTGACGATGAACCCGGCGATGCCCGCCAATGCGCCGGATAACAACACCGTGCCAATGATCATCTTGCGCACCGGCACACCCACCGCACTGGCCACGCGCGGGTTGGCATCAACAAAACGCAGGTACAGCCCGGCCCGGGAAATGCCGATGAACCACAAGGCCAATAACGTCACCAGCCCGGCCAGCACAATCGCCGCGTTGTAGCCGTCGAACAGATCGGGCAATCGTTCGAAACTGCGAAACGCCGGGGAGTAAGGGAAGTTGTCGCGAGGGTCTTTCCAGCTGCCATAGAGCAGATGCAGAAGGAAATTGGCGGCGATGTAATTGAGCATCAGGGTCGAGATGATCTCGTTGACCTTCAGGCGCAGCTTTAACAGCACCGGCGCCAGCGTCCACAGCACGCCGCAGAGCATGGCGGCGGCCAGCATCAGGGGCAGGCGCATGGCCGGTGGCCCGACCTCGAACAGCGAAACGGCCGTCGCGCCGATGCCGCCCCAAATCATCTGGCCTTCCAGCCCCAGATTCCAGAACCGGGCGCGAAACGCCATGCAGCCAGCCAGTCCCACCAGAATCATCGGCGCAGCCTGAAACAACACGGCCTTGAAGTTCTGCGGGTCGAGCACCGTCAGCACCACGAACTCATTCAACAACTCTTCGGCAGGAACACCGGCCCCCACCAGAATCGCCGCTGAAATCCCCAGCCCGAAGACCAGCGCCAAGGCGATGATCACCGCCTGCCAATACCACGCCAATTGCTGCCGGATTTCCAGCGCATACCTTCGGGCCAGCAATGGCTGACGTCGCGGCGTCGAAGGTCGTGAAGAATGCAACGTAACGTCAGTCATGACTCACCATGGCCTTGCCAATCGCCTGACGATCTGCAGGCCGTTCGAATTGCGCGACAATGCGGCCGCTGTTCATGACGCCGATGCGGTCGGCGAGCGCCAGTACTTCATCAAGGTCTTCACTGATGACCAACACCGCCGCGCCCGCATCCCGCGCCGCCCGTAAGCGACCGTGAACCGCTGCCGTGGCGCGGGCATCCAGTCCGCGACTCGGGCTGTGAACCAGCACCAGTTGCGGGTCGCGACTGAACTCCCGGGCGATCACCAGTTTTTGCGCGTTGCCACCGGACAGCAGGGCTGCTTTTTGTTGCAGGGAGCGTACGCCCTGCACATCAAAGGCGCTGATGGCCTCGGCGGCGTCCTGCTCCAGTTGCTTGCTGCGCAGGCGCAGGAACGAGCCATACCGGCCACTGTGAATCTGGCCAATGCCAAAGTTTTCCGCCACCGACAACGAACCCGCCAACGCCGCGCCATAGCGGTCAGCGGGAATCGACGCAATGCGCAAGTCCCGACGCCGTTCCGGCGAAGCCAGCCGTAAATCACCAAAACCTTGCAGGAGAATTTCGCCGTGGGTCGGCTGCGGCAGGCCCATCAAGGCATTGGCCAGCTCGCTCTGCCCATTGCCGCCCACGCCCGCAATGCCGTAGATCTGCCCGGCATACAAAGTCATGTTGACCCCGGCCAACAGACCTTGCCCGGCCACCGAGGTGAGATTGCGCACGGTCAGCCGCGCCTCGCCGGCAGCAGCCATGGGGTATTGCTGAACAGGCGCCGATTCGCCTACGGTCAACCGAACCAGCTCGTCCACGGAAACGCTATGCGGATCGAGCGTCTCCACGGTTCGCCCGCCCCGCATCACCGTAACGCGGTCGGCGTAGCGTTTGACGTCGGACATTTTGTGGGTCACCAGAATCACCGCAGCGCCTTGGCGGGCGAACGACTGCACCGTGCTCAGCAGCCCTTCGGCTTCCTGATCGGTGAGCACGGCAGTGGGCTCGTCCAGAATCAGGATGCGCGCACCGGCCAGCAGCACCTTGAGAATCTCCACCCGCTGCTGTTCGGCAATGGACAGGGTCTCGATGGTCTGACGCGGATCAATGGCAAACCCCAATTCCTGCGCCTTGGCGCTGATCTGCTGTTCAAGGGTTTGCAAGCGCCGGGTGTAGCTGCCCTGCCCCGCAGACGGCGGCAGGCCCAGCAGAATGTTCTGGGCGACAGTGAACGGCCGCACCAGTTTGAAATGTTGATGCACCATGCCAATCCGATAACGGGTGGCGTCCTTGGGGCCGTGCAATTGCACCGGGTTGTCATCGATGGACAACGACCCACTCTCGGGCGCGTACAAACCTGCGGCGATGTTCATCAGCGATGACTTGCCGGCACCGTTTTCCCCAAGCAAGGCATGCACTTCACCCCATTTGGCGGTGAAGTGCGCATCGCTCAGGGCCTTGAAGCCATCGAAGGATTTGCTGATGCCGGTGAGCTGGATCGCGTTCGCCTGGCTCATTGCTGAGAAGCCACCCCTTTGACGAACCAGTCCATTTTCCACAGGTCAGGATCGGACAGGGTCTTGCCGGCCTGAATTCGTTCTTTGCCGTCGCGGTCGCTCATGGGGCCGCTATAAATGATCTTCTCGCCGTTCATCAGCTGTTCCCGGGCCAGCTCGATTTTCTTTTTGTTCTCCGCCGAGATGTGATCGCCAGCAGTCAGGGTAATGTCGGTACCGCCCTGTTCCATGGACAACAGCGCGCCGTTGGGATTGGGCACCCAATTGCCGGCCATGACCTTCTTCAACTCAGGCGCCAGGAAGCGATCCCAGACCCAGGCCGAGGAACACACGGTGGCTTTCGGCGCGAACTCGCTCAAGTCGCGATGGTGACCGGTGCCGAGCACGCCGCGTTCCTGGGCAACGATTTGCGGGGTCGGGCTGTCCACGTGCTGGCCGATGACATCGGCACCGTTGTCGATCAGCGCCATGGCGGCGGCGCGCTCCTTGACCGGGTCGTTCCAGGCTCCGGTGAAGATCACGTTGACCGTCGCGTTAGGGTTGATCTGTTGCGCGCCCAACTCGAAAGCGTTGACGGTCCAGTTGACCTGGCCAAAGGGGTTGGCGGCGACAAAACCCAGCTTGCCGGTCTTGGACGCAGCGCCTGCGGCCATGCCGCACAGGTATTGGCTTTCGTAAGTGCGGCCGTAGAAAGATTCCAGATTCGGCGCATTGGTGGTGCCGGAGCCGTTGAGAAACGCGACTTTCGGGTACTTTTTGGCCAGTTCCAGAAAGGTGTCGGAATAACCGAACGCGGTGCCGATGATCACGTTGGCGCCACGGGAAATCAGTCGGTCCACCACAGGCGTAATGGCAGCGGCGTTTTCCGGCACGCTTTCGACATATTGGATCTTGGTGCCCAGGTCTTTCTCCAGCTTGATCCGGGACTCATCGAACGCCTGGGTCCAGCCGCCGTCGTTACGCGGGCTGATGTACACCATGGCGATCTTCGCCGGTTTTTCCAAGGTCAAGCCTTCGGCCATGGCCCCGTTGGCCAGGCCAAGCAATACCGCCGCACCCAAGGTGTGCTTGAGAAATCTGTTGAGCATTTTGATCATCCTGATGATTGGCAAACGAAGGGCGATATGCAGGCCCGGAGCACGAGCGCTTCAAAGCATGAATTGCCAGCGATACCAGGCGGCCGACGTTGGCCTGTTCAGCCATATCGATATTGAGCAGAAACTTCACTCCGCTACTGTCGGCGTACTCGCCAAGGCCCAGCAATCGGTCGGCTCGACTCAACAGTGAACATCACCGGTTGCCCGGCCTGATTGTGGGCAGGAGAAAAGCAGTAACTGTGCCAGTCTTTAAATAGGCTTGTTTTTCATGGAGTTAGCTATTTAAGACGCCTGAATCAGATCAATTGGTCCGAAGCAGAGCACTTGGTTTGTGCGGCGAGGCACGAAAAGCGGGCGTTTGCATTGCGACAGGTCACGAGATTCATCCGGGGCAGACATCTCGTCGGCTGACAAGACGTTTTAGCGAATGAATTCGCGACAGAGATCCCCGCTCAGCGCGGGCGAATACCATTGAGAATCAAGCCCTGCAGATTTTCCAGGGTCTGGGCGAAGAAAGCCGGGTCGTCCAGAGTGCTGCCGGTAACAGCGCTGACCTGCCGGGCAAAATCAGCGTAGTGCTGAGTGGTTGCCCACAAGGAAAAGATCAAATGGTGCGGCTCGACGGGCGCCAGTTTACCCGCGTCGATCCAGCCTTGAATGACCGCGACCTTGGCCTCGACGATATCGCGCAGCGGCTGTTCCAGCTCGGCCAGCATCAATGGCGCGCCCTGAATGATTTCCAGGCAGAACAATCGTGATTCGGCGGGATGATCCCGGGACAACTCCAGCTTGACCCGAATGTATTCACTGATGGCCTGGATCGGATCCTGCTCGGCGCTGAAACCGCGCAACGGTTTGAGCCAGACGTCCAGCAACTGACGCAGCACGCTGGTGTACAGCTCCTCTTTGCTGCTGAAGTAATAAAGCAGGTTGGTCTTGGACACGTCCGCCATGCTCGCCACCTGATCAAGGCTGGTGCCATGCAGACCGAACCGGGAAAAAATCTCCAGCGCCGCTTCCAGAATTGCCGTGCGCTTGCTTTCGATCAGCCGCGTGCGGCGACTGAGCGTGGAGGCGCTGGCGGCCCGGGTCGTCTTGTCCTTTACGGCAGATTTCCCTTTGGGAGCAAAGACCTTTGGCTTGACGACGCGGTTGCGCTTGAGCGGTTTGGGCGGCGCGACAGGCGTTTCGTTATTCACATTTACGACCGTTTCAGTATTGCGTACCGGGGCACTTTACCTCGCACGGCGGATTCTGGGTAATAGCACAGGGTTGGGATCGCTGCCCGTGCGCTCAGAAAGGCGCAGTTAAAGCGGAGCCTGGTCGATAGCTTTCGGCCAGCCACTACATCCAGCGCATTCAAAACCTCTATCGCGAGCAAGGTCGGCTCCTACAGATTTGCCGCCATTAATGGCGGCTTGCCGAAAACCCAGTGGAAGCTTGCTCGCGAAAGCCGCTCCCTGCCCCATCCCCGTGCGCCCTGCACAAACCAAGTGCTCTAACCTGGACCAAATGGTCTGATATTTATCAAAAATATCAGTAAGCACCTGTTTCAAAACAACAAATAAAAACTGGCCTGCTTCATGCAAAAGCCATGGCGTACCGTGTTCCGGCTGTATCGGACACCGCAATCATCGCCCCCATGCAAGAGGCCTTCCCATGGATATTGGAATCTTCATCCCCATCGGCAACAACGGCTGGCTCATTTCAAGCAATGCGCCGCAGTACATGCCGACCTTTGAACTGAACAAGCAAATTGTGCAGAAGGCCGAGCATTACGGCTTCGAATTCGCGCTGTCGATGATCAAGCTGCGCGGGTTCGGCGGCAAGACCGAGTTCTGGGAACACAACATGGAGTCGTTCACGCTGATGGCTGGCCTTGCCGCCGTTACCAGTCGCATTCATTTGTTCGCCACGGTTGCGACCCTGACCATTCCCCCCGCCATCGTCGCGCGCATGGCGTCGACCATCGATTCGATTTCCGGCGGGCGCTTCGGGGTCAATCTGGTGACCGGCTGGCAGAAGCCGGAGTACGAGCAAATGGGCATGTGGCCGGGGGATGAGTTTTTCTCCACCCGCTACGAGTACCTGGCCGAATACGCCCAGGTGCTGCGGGACCTGTGGACCACCGGGCACTGCGATCTCAAGGGCAAGTATTTCACCATGAACGACTGTCGGGTCAGCCCCAGGCCCCAGGCCGACATGAAGCTGATCTGTGCCGGCCAGAGTGAAGCCGGCATGGCGTTTTCTTCGCAATATGCCGACTACAACTTCTGTTTCGGCAAGGGCGTGAACACGCCCATGGCCTATGCGCCCACGGCGGCCAAGCTGATCGAAGCCAACGAAAAAACCGGCCGCAACGTCACGTCCTGCCCACTGTTCATGATCATCGCCGATGACACCGACGAAGCCGCCCGAGCCCGCTGGGAACACATCAAGGCCGGGGCCGATGAAGAAGCCATCGCCTGGCTGAGCGAGAAAGGCGCTGCGGATAAAAGCCCCGGCTCGAACATGCGGCAGATGGCGGACCCGACCTCGGCAGTGAACATCAATATGGGCACTATGGTGGGTTCATGGGCCAGCGTCGCGCGAATGCTCGATGAAGTCGCCACGGTGCCCGGCACTCAGGGCGTGATGCTGACCTTCGATGATTTCGTCAAGGGCGTCGAAGATTTCGGCCAGAAAATCCAGCCACTGATGGTCAGCCGTCAGCACATCAACCCACTGCAGGAATCCGCCTGATGAATGCCCCCGTGCAAAGCTGCGGCTATCTGCTGCCGGAATCCACCTCGCCGGCCGTGCAACTACCTGCCCGCCCCGAGCCTTTAAGCATGAAGGCCAGTCAGACCGCTTTGATCGTGGTCGACATGCAGAATGCTTATTCCACCATTGGTGGCTATCTGGACCTGGCCGGTTTCGATGTAAGCAGCACGGGACCGGTGATCGCCAATATCCAGAAAGCGCTGCTGACCGCTCGCGCTGCCGGCATGCCGGTGATTTTCTTCCAGAACGGCTGGGATGCGGACTACGTCGAAGCCGGCGGCCCCGGTTCGCCCAATTGGCATAAATCCAATGCCCTGAAGACCATGCGCAAGCGTCCGGAGTTGCAAGGCACGCTGCTGGCCAAAGGTGGCTGGGATTATCAATTGGTGGACGAACTGCAGCCGCAGCCTGGCGATATCGTGGTGCCGAAAACCCGTTACAGCGGTTTCTTCAACACCCACTTCGACAGCCTGTTGCGCAGTCGCGGCATTCGTAATCTGGTGTTTACCGGCATCGCCACCAACGTCTGTGTCGAGTCGACCCTGCGCGATGGCTTTTTCCTCGAATATTTCGGCGTGGTGCTGGCCGACGCGACTCATCAGGCCGGTCCTGATTTTGCGCAGCAGGCCGCCCTTTTCAACATAGAAACCTTCTTTGGCTGGGTCTCCAGCGTCGAGGATTTCTGCACCACGTTCAGCACCTCAAACGCGGCTATCTAAGGAGCCTTGCCATGCCCAAGAAATCCATTATCCCTGCTGGCACCAGCAAACCGATCGCGCCCTTTGTTCCCGGCTCCATGGCTGACGGCGTGCTTTATGTGTCAGGCACGCTGCCTTTTGACAAGGACAACAATGTGGTGCACGTCGGGGACGCAACGGCCCAGACCCGCCACGTTCTGGAAACCATCAAGGGCGTCATCGAAACCGCCGGCGGCACTCTGGATGACGTGACCTTCAACATGATCATGATTCGGGACTGGGCGGACTACGCGAAAGTCAACGAGGTCTACGCCGAGTACTTTGCCGGGGAAAAACCAGCGCGTTACTGCATCCAGTGCGGCCTGGTGAAACCCGATGCTCTGATTGAAATCGCCAGCATCGCCCACATCAGCTGAACCCATAACGAAGCGGGTGCCCGAGCGCCCGCGCTGGAGTCTTGCATGCACTACGAAATACTCGGCTGCCAGGCGGCGGATGCACCGACACTGGTGTTGAGTTCCGGCCTTGGCGGTTCAGCCCGATTCTGGACACCCCAACTACCGGCACTGAGTGAACACTACCGCGTGGTGGTCTATGACCAGGCAGGAACCGGTCGCAGTCCGGCCAGCCTTCCTGAGGACTATTCAATTGCGCGCATGGCCGACGAGCTGGCGCAAATGCTGGATGAACTGGATATTCAGCATTGCCACTTCATCGGCCATGCCTTGGGCGGGCTGGTCGGGCTGGAACTGGCGCTGCAACGCCCCCGATTATTGCAAAGCATGGTGCTGATCAACGCCTGGAGCAGCCCCAACCCCCACAGCGAGCGTTGCTTCGCCATCCGCAAAAACCTGCTGCGCGACACCGGCCCGGCGGCCTATGTTCAGGCCCAGGCACTGTTTCTGTACCCCGCCGACTGGATCGCCGCTCACACCGAGCAGCTTGCCGAAGACGAAGCCCACGCCCTGGCGAACTTTCCGGATACCGACAACCTTTTGCGGCGCATTGCTGCCCTGCAGGCATTCGACATCGAAGATCGGCTGGAGCAGATCGATACGCCAACCCTGCTGATCGCCAATCGCGACGACATGTTGGTGCCGTGGCAGCGCTCGCAGCATTTGGCGCAGACCCTGACTAACGCTCGCCTGGCGTTGCTCGACTACGGCGGACATGCATCCAGTGTCAGCGATGTCGAACCCTTCAACCGCGTACTTCTTGATTATCTGGCCAGCCAGGCTTGAGCGGAGATGCTGATATGCACATAGCTGAACTTGCGGTTGCCACTCAGACGCTGCCACCTATTGGACAGCAGGACTTTCGCGACGCCATGGCCGGCCTTGCCGCTGCGGTCAACGTCATCACCACCGATGGTCCCCACGGCCGCTTCGGTTTTACCGCCACAGCGGTATGCAGCGTGACGGACTCACCGCCAACGTTGCTGGTCTGCCTGAATCGTTCAGCGTCGGTACACCCTGCCCTGACGGCTCACGCTACCTTATGCATCAACACCCTGACCAGCGAGCAACGCGATCTGTCCAATTTGTTCGGCGGCAAGACGCCCATGGCCAACCGTTTCGCCGCTGCGCAATGGAGCCAGTGGGTTACCGGCGCGCCGGTCCTGCAAGACGCAGCCGCCTCGTATGATTGCCGGGTTAGCCAGACGGTCAGTGTCGGCACCCATGACATCCTGTTCTGCGAAGTCCTGGCACTGCGTCGCCAGACAGATGTTGCGGCATTGGTCTACTTCGACCGCCATTACCACGACCTGCCCTGCGCTGTACCGGTCACTCGCTCATAAGGCCATCCAGATGGATAGCACCGCATCGTTGCTCTAACGCGGTTGGATTCACATCTAACGGTTGTCATCCATCCTGTGTTTTCAACATTCAAAGAGGCTGCAGGGCGCGACATGCCGATCATCGGAAGTCGCGAATTTTCCCAATCACGAGGACTCCATCTATCGACGACATCAACAATAGAGGGATGCAGACATGCATCATTCCAGACACTATCGAATTGATTATTTATTGCACGGCAAGTACAAGAGCTTTTATGTCTGCGCACCATCAATGGATAACGCGGCTGCCTGGAACTGGGCTGCGGTAGATGCAGGTTTTGGCCAGATCCCCAAATACCGCATGGATAAAGTGCCGGTAATCAGCAAACCAAAAGCAGAGCAATTTGGCTTGAGTAAGGTCCAGTGGACAGAGTCCTGAATCACGGATAAACGCGATTACCTATAACTGCGCGAGCGCTTTCAAACGAGATTCGAGCGCTGTTTCAAAGAACAGATGCAAGCTGTCTATTTCATCCGGACTCAGCGCTCCCGCAGCCTCCAGACCTATTACAAACCCGTCGGCACGTGCGCCTGACTTGACCGCCTGAATCATGGAATGAGCGTGTTCGATCTGGTTGAGCAGGCGCAAGACCTGGCGTTTGACGGGCTCGGAGAGCACCAATGTTTCAATGATCATGTAGTGAGCATCTCGTTAATCATCGGAATAACGACAGACAGGCGCATGTCCGCCTGCGCTGTCGTTGATTACAAAATAGCAGTCCGCAGAAAGTTTGATACACCTGCACTCAAAGTGACGAACGGCCATGTTTGTTTGCGGGCTGCCCGTTGCAACCTCAGGCAAGGTTAACCGAACGCTAAACGGAGCACTGCCGTAAACCACGGCAACTACCGTGACTGACAGACAACCTGATCAAGGCTTGCGTTCAGTTCGTTGAACCCGGGATTGATAAGTTGGCAGCGATGCCGCATAGGCCAGGGCCTCTTGTCGAGTACCGAAAGACCCCAGGCGGTCTTCCTTAGTACAGACTTTCCATGGACCGTTGTTGACGCTAATGACTTGATAACCGTTGATTTGCATCTTCGAGAGCATGGGCGTGCTCATACAGGTACCTCCATTTCGTGTGAAAGAGACAGGGGTTTGCTTGCCTACCTTACACCTGCGCGAGGTTGATCCATCTGCCTTACGTCGCGTCGCGTTAAACCTCATCCATCCGCGCCATCGCCGAGCAAACCAACTTGCTGGCGCTCAACGCCGCCATCGAAGCCGCTCGCCTCGTCCGGCTTAAAAATACTTCAACCAGGCAAGATCCCTGCGGCGCGCCTTGAACCCGGCGAAGGCACGCACCGCCGGGAACAAGCCAACGGCCAGCAACGCCGAGCACAGCCACACGGCGCCCACCGAATCAAAACCGAAGTAATCGCCCTTGTTGGCACCCCAGATGGCCGTGGCGACCAGATACACAACCTTCAGCACGTACAGGTGCAGCAGGTAAAAGAACATCGGCGCTGCGCCGAACACCAGCAGCGGCTTCATCCAGCCGCGCCCGGTCGCCCGCTCGAACCAGGCCAGCAGCAACAGGCCGAGCCCCAGCGTCAGGCTTAGAAATACCAGCGATGGCGGGTACTTGGTGAGATTGAAAAAGCTCATCGCCGTTTGCAGGCTGGTCTCGCCGTATACCCAAGGTTTCTCGCCATAACCATTGATCACACGCAGCACGACAAACAGCGCCAGCGCGCCCGAGCCGCAGGCCAACAGTTTGCGCTGACGCGTGGCCGCATCAGTACCCGACGCAAACCATGGCCCGGCGGCGTACCCCAGAGCAATCACGCCGATCCACGGCAGGACCGGGTATGAAGTGCGCAAACGCAACCCCTCGAACGGTTGCAGCCAGCCGCGATCATGCAAAATCGCCCAAGGCACATACAAGGTCGAGTCTTTTGCGAAGTGCAGGCCATCGAGCAGGTTATGTCCGGCAATGATCAGCAATCCCAAGGTGAGCAACGCCCAGCGCGGCAGCGCGATCAGTAGCGCCAGCGCCACCATGCTCAGGCCAATCGCCCAAATGACCTGCAGGTAGATCGCGGTCGGCGGAAACTGGAAGGTCCAGGCGAAATTCACCAGGGTGAACTCCAGCACAATCAGGAACAGCCCGCGCTTGAGCAGGAAGCCGGAAACTTCGGTTTTGTCATGGCGCTCGCCATACAAAAACGCTGACAAACCGGTGAGAAAAATGAACAGCGGCGCGCACAGATGCGACAGGGTGCGGCTCAGAAACAGGTCCGGTGGCGTGCTGGCCACATCCATAGGATCGAGAACCTGCAAATGCAGGAGGAACGTTTCCCGCACGTGATCAAGCAGCATGAACAGGATAATCAGGCCACGCAGTGCATCAATGGACTGCAGGCGCGTGGACACCAACGGCTTGGGGATAGGGGTTGTCATGGAGCACTCAGGGTCAAGGGGTGATTCGCTGCGCCAGCCGGTGGCAGTTGGCAAGGCACGGCTGATATCAATAAGACGAAGCGCTGACCGAAATCTTAAAAAAGATCGATTAATGTTATGCCTGCCGCGAGAGTGCCACTGCCGCGGATAAACGCTGCCGACTCGTCGAGTATCGGGCGGCATGCCCGCTCCACTGCGCTGCCCCCTTCAGGCACTTTCCCTCTCAATCACTTCACGCGCTACTGACCCGGCTGTCGAAAAATGAGAACCTCACGCGGCCTCAATCGGGAAGACGCATCGCCGGTGGTCGGGGACATCACAGCCTGATCGGCACGCCAGGACAGATCGCCGATGAGCTGCAAGCCTGGTTTGAAGAACGGGCCGCCGACGGCTTCAACGTGCTGGTGCCACACCTTCCGGGCGGCCTTGATGATTTCCCGAGGCATATCGTTCCCGAACTTCAGCGCCGTGGACTGTTCCGACATGAATACAGCGGCAATACATTGCGGGAGAATCCGGGTTCACAGCGCCCTCCCCATCGCCACCGCCCGCAGCTGTTCCACCTTGCTCAAGGAAACCCGTCATGACTTACATCGCAGCCGAGAACCGTTACGACATCATTCCTTACCGCCGCACCGGCCGCAGCGGTCTGGTATTGCCAGCGTTGTCCCTGGGGTTGTGGCACAACTTTGGCGACAGCACGCCCGTGCAAACCCAGCGCGCCATGTTGCGCACGGCGTTTGATCTGGGCATCAATCACTTCGATCTGGCCAACAACTATGGCCCGCCGTATGGCAGTGCCGAGATCAATTTCGGTCGGCTGCTGCGCGAAGATTTCTCGCGCTATCGCGACGAACTGATCATCTCCACCAAAGCCGGTTGGGACATGTGGCCGGGGCCTTACGGTCAGGGCGGCGGTTCACGCAAGTACGTCCTGGCCAGTCTCGATCAAAGCCTGCAACGCATGGGCCTGGATTACGTGGATATTTTCTATTCCCATCGATTCGATCCGCATACACCTCTGGAAGAAACCGCCAGCGCACTGGCCACAGCGGTGCAACAAGGCAAGGCGCTGTACATCGGTCTGTCTTCCTATTCCGGCGCGAAAACCCGAGAGATGGCGGCGCTACTCAAAGAATGGAAAGTGCCGCTGTTGATCCATCAACCGGCCTACAACCTGCTCAACCGCTGGATCGAGAAGGACTTGCTGGACGCCACCGAAGAAATCGGCGCCGGCGTGATCGCCTTCACCGCCCTGGCCCAGGGCTTGCTCACTGACAAATACCTGAACGGCATTCCCGAGGACGCGCGGATCAATCGTCCCGGTGGTGGCTCGTTGCAGGCATCGCATTTGTCAGAGGAAAACCTTGAACACGTGCTGGCGCTCAATGACATCGCCAAGCGGCGCGGCCAAAGCCTGGCGCAAATGGCCCTGGCCTGGACGTTGCGCGACCCGCGTGTGACCTCCGCGTTGATTGGCGCGAGTCGGCCGGAACAAATCATCGAGAACGTAGAGGCACTGAAAAACCTTGATTTCAGCCCGGAGGAACTGGCTGAGATCGACCGGTTTGCTGTGGAAGGCGGGATTAACCTGTGGGAAAAGCCGTCTTCGGCCCAGTAACGCCAGGACAGATCCGGTCCCACGCAGATCCTCATCAATCCATGGTTGAAAAAAGAGAACAGATGAAACCCATTACCCTATTTGTCGCCGTGCGATCGACCTGACGCCGGATTCCCGTGAGCGAATCAGGCGATTCGCTCATAAGGTAATGCTAATAAGTTATTTATTTAGCGTTTCTTAGATCATTTAGTCTTCGTTTCAGCCAGTCCTCGGCCCGTCTGATTCGGAGCTTCATATGAAACTGCACTTCTCTTTTCGCTTGCTGGCGGCCCTGTCCCTGACCGGCGCTGCATTCCTGGCTCAGGCGGCGGACTTCACTGTCGCCTATCAGACCACCGTAGACCCGGCCAAAGTTGCCCAGGCCGACAGCGCTTATGAAAAAGCCACAGACTCGAAAATCGCCTGGCGTAAATTCGAGAATGGCGCGGATGTGATTACCGCCATTGCATCGGGGGATGTGCAAATCGGTTACCTCGGTTCCAGCCCCCTCACCGCTGCGGCAACCCGCAAACTGCCCGTCGAAACCTTTTTGATTGCCACTCAGATCGGCGCCGCTGAAGCATTGGTGGCGCGCAACGGTTCAGGGATCAACTCGCCGCAAGACCTGATTGGCAAGAAAGTCGCCGTGCCTTTTGTATCTACGGGCCATTACAGCCTGCTGGCTGCGCTCAAGCACTGGAACATTGATCCGTCGAAGGTCACCATTCTCAACCTCGCGCCGCCCGCCATTGCCGCCGCCTGGAAACGCGGTGATATTGACGCAACTTACGTTTGGGACCCTGCCTTGGGTGTTGCCAAGGAAACCGGCAAAGTGCTGATTACCTCCGGCGAATTGGCCAAGGTCGGCGCACCGACTTTCGATGCCTGGATCGTGCGCAAGGATTTCGCCGACAAACACCCGGAAGTGGTCAAGGCGTTTGCCAAGGTCACCCTGGATGCCTACGCCAGTTACCGCAAAGACCCGGCCGCCTGGCTGGCTAACACCAGTAACGTCGACAAAGTGGTGAAGCTGTCAGGGGCCAAAGCTTCGGATGTTCCCTCGCTGCTGCAAGGCAACGTGTATCCCCTGGCCGCAGATCAGACCGCACTGCTGGGCGCGCCGACCATTGAAGCGGTAACCAAGACCGCCGTGTTCCTCAAGGAACAAGGCAAGGTCGACGCGGTGTTGGCCGACTACGCGCCCTACGTCAGCGCCAAATTCATTACTCAGTAAGCAAAGCCATTAGAGGAGAATCATTGATGGCCTTGCTCAAACTGGAGCGCATCAGCGCACAGTATCCCGGTGCGAGCGAACCGGTACTGGCGGACATTTCCCTGAGTCTGGGGCCGCAACAACTGCTGGTGGCTCTGGGCCCTTCGGGCAGTGGCAAGACCTCGCTGCTGAACCTGATTGCAGGCTTCGTCTCTCCCAGCGCCGGGCAGATCACGCTGGACGGCGTCGCCGTGAACGGCCCAGGCGCCGAACGCGGCGTGGTGTTCCAGGACGATGCATTGCTGCCGTGGCAGGACGTGCTGACTAATGTGGCCTTCGGCCTGGAACTGGCGGGCCTGCCCCGCACGCAACGCCAGGCCAGGGCTCGGGAAATGCTGGCGCTGGTGGATCTTGTCGGGTTTGACCAGCGGCGGATCTGGCAACTGTCCGGCGGCCAGAAACAACGCGTCGGACTGGCGCGGGCATTGGCGGCGGACCCTCGTGTGCTGCTCATGGACGAACCCTTCGGCGCACTGGATGCCTTCACTCGGGAACACATGCAGGAACTGTTGCTGCAAGTCTGGCAACGCACCGCCAAGCCGGTATTTCTCATTACTCATGACATCGAAGAAGCGGTCTTCCTTGCCACCGACCTTATCCTGCTGGCGCCCGGCCCCGGACACATCGCCGAACGACTGCAACTGGACTTCGGTCGGCGCTATGCGGCCGGGGAATCAGCGCGGGCAATTAAATCCGATCCACGCTTTATCGACATGCGCGAACATGTGCTGGCCAGTGTGTTTTCCCAACGGGGCATCACGCGGGAGCAACGCGCATGAAAAGCTACGAGTTGAGCAATCGCGACGTTAACGCCGACCCACCCGCTGTGGCCGCTTTGCCTTGGCAGGTAAGCACTCGCACGATCAGCCTGTTGACCCTGATCGTGCTGTTGGCTGCCTGGTGGGCCGCGACCACTGGGCAGTGGATTGACCCGCTGTTCCTGCCGCCACCTTCGGCCGTGCTGGAAAAAGGCTGGTTGCTGATGACCAAAGGCTACATGGACTCCACGTTGTGGCAGCACTTGGGCGCCAGCCTGCAACGCATCGGCCTGGCGCTCGGGGTGGCGGTGTCGACGGCGATTCCGGTTGGCATCGCCATTGGCCATAACCGCATCGCCCGAGGCATCTTCGACCCGCTGATCGAGTTTTACCGACCGATTCCGCCCCTCGCCTATCTGCCCTTGATCGTGATCTGGTGCGGCATTGGCGAGTTTTCCAAAGTATTGCTGATCTACCTGGCGATTTTCGCCCCTATTGCGATTTCCACCGCCACAGGTGTTCGAACCGTGGACCCGACCAGGCTGCGCGCCGCGCAGTCACTCGGTGCGACACGCTGGCAGCTGATTCGCCACGTCATCCTGCCCAGCGCTTTGCCGGATATCCTCACCGGCGTGCGAATCGGCCTGGGTGTCGGCTGGTCGACCCTGGTGGCCGCCGAGCTGATCGCCGCCACCAGCGGGCTGGGTTTCATGGTGCAGTCGGCTGCTCAGTTTCTCGTCACGGATGTGGTGGTACTGGGGATTCTGGTGATTGCCCTGATCGCCTTCGCCATGGAAATGGGCCTGCGCGCCCTGCAACGCAAATGGGTGCCCTGGCATGGACAGAGCCATTGATTGACGATTAACAAATCTCACGACGGTAAGGGCGAATGGGGTCGCGAGGCGCCGTAGCCGGCACACCCGGCTGACGTCACGTTCGTTGCAGCACTTGACGGCAGGGTCAGGAAAAAACGGTGGAGGCGATTTCATTCGCGTCCACCGTGGTTGCATGGGAGTTGGGGAAACCGATCGGCGAAAGGGGCAGGGTTTAAAGCTTGGCAATCGACACTTCTGTGGATTTGACGAAGGCGATGACTTCGCTGCCAATCTTCAGCTCCAGGTCATGCACTGAACGAGTGGTGATAACCGAAGTGACGATGCCCGACGCCGTTTGCACGTCGATTTCCGAAACCACTTGGCCTTCGACGATGGCGCTGATGACACCTTTGAACTGGTTGCGAACGTTGATTGCCTTGATGGTCATTGAATATTCCTCGGGAATTGACGGGATGTTGCCTATAAGGTGCGCGAGCGCATCAACATCCACAAGGAATTAATAACTATGTTTTTATTCCTAAAAAGAATAAGCAATACCAGAGCGGATCAAAAAATCCGGCATCAATGCCCGCTGATTCCGGTGACATTGCGCAGAAGGATCAGCAGCGGTTTATCTGACGCACCGCTTCGCTGTCTTTAGCATCGGCCAGAAAACGTCCGTCGATTATGCGTCCTTTAATTCCTGGGCCAGAAAGTCCAGAAACGCCCGGGTCCTCATGGGCACTCGTCGGGCAGACGGATAGACCGCATTGATAGAGATAGGCGGTGCCTGCCAATCGCCCATCACGGCGATCAGTCTGCCGTCTGCCAACGCTTTTTCGACGATAAAGGTCGGCAACAGGGCAATGCCCATTCCCGCCTCTGCCGCCTGAGCCAGCAAGTCGCCATTGTTGGCGTGCAACGGACCGGTGACATGGACTTTCTGAGTGTCCTTGCCGTTACTGAGCTGCAAGCTGACGCCACTTTGCAGGTAGCCGTAATTCAGGCATTGGTGGGCAGAAAGATCTCTGGGGACCTGTGGCGTGCCTGCCCGGGCCAGGTACTCGGGCGCGGCCACCAGCACCCTGGGCGCAGGGGCCAGATGTCGCGCCACCATTGAAGAATCAGCCAGGCTGGCAATACGGATGGTAACGTCGAAGCCGCCTTTGACCGGATCCACTTGCTGGTCGCTGAACACCAGTTGCAGTTCCACCCGGGGATGCAATGCGTGGAATTTCGGGATCAATGGCCCAAGCCGGCACAACCCGAACGACATGGGCGCATTAACCCGCAAAACGCCGCGTATTTCACCCAAACCGGTACGCGCCCGCTGTTCGGCTTCGTCTACTGACGCCAGGACTTCACGACAGGCTTCGTAATATTCGGCGCCTGCTTGCGTCAGATGCAGGCTGCGGGTGGTGCGCTGTAGCAGTTGTACGCCGATGGCCTCTTCCAGAGACTGGATCTGCTTGCTCACTTTCGAGCGAGGCAACGAAAGCGCGCGCGCAGCCGCCGCGAAACCATTTTCGCCAACCGTGGTGACGAACGTGCGCATGCACTCAATACGATCCATGAACGTCTCGCAGCTGGTGACAATGAGGGGCGACTTTAAATAGATGTTTCTTAAGTTGCCACCTGAAATGAGTGAAGCGGGTTACGAGTCTTTCCGTTTGAATGTATGCAAGTCGTTACAGTCCGGGAAATGGCAGATATGTCTTGGCTTAATCGGGCAACAAAGTAATAATAAACATTCTCATTTACACCCTACGGAATGAATTCAGTGCTCACCCGACCGCCTTCTTATCACTGCGCCATGCTTGCCTTAAGTTGTGTTCTGTTGCCCACGCTTTCCCATGCACAAGAATCGGTGACCGAATTGGGGGCCATCGATATTCAGGCTGCAGGCGAATCGCAAGGCGCTGGCTATTCCCGGACGACTACCAGCACAGCGAGCAAATCCGAAGTGCCGGTCAAGGATGAAGCGCAAACCGTGAATTCGGTCACCCAACAGACGCTGGATGACTATCAGATCAAATCGCTGGACGACGCGATGAAGTTTGTCAGCGGCGTATCGCAGACCAACACCCTGGGCAATACCAAGGATGCGGTGATCAAGCGCGGCTTTGGCTCCAACGATGACGGTTCCATTCTGCGCGACGGGATTCGCTCGGTGGTGGGCCATAACGTGGGGGCTACCACTGACCATATCGAAGTGCTCAAAGGTCCGGCGGCGTTGCTCTATGGCGCGGCAGAACCGGGCGGCATGATCAACATCATCAGCAAGCAACCGCAGTTCACTCAGGAAACCACCCTTTCAGGCTCCGCCTTTAGCGAAGGCGGCGGAACCTTTGGTCTGGATACCACCGGTCCATTGGGCGATACCGGGCTGGCTTACCGATTGGTTGCCGAGCGAGGCAATGAAGACTACTGGCGCAATTACGGCACCCATGAAAATACGCTGGTCGCCCCTTCGCTGAGCTGGGTCACAGATCGCGCCAGCATGACCCTGGCCTATGAATACAACGACTATTCCAGCCCGTTCGACCGCGGAACGGTGTTCAACAATGGCAAACCGGCAGCAGGCAGCTACAGCAAACGCCTGGATGAGAACTGGTCCAAGACCGTGGGCATCAGTGAAACTGCTACGGCGCGGTTCGAGTATCAGCTGAGCGACAACTGGAAAACCCGGGCAACCTACGGCTGGAACAACGACCGTTACAGCCTCTCAATCGCCCAACCCACCAAACTGAGCAACGGCACATTGACCCGTCAGGCCAACGGTGGCCATTACGACTATGAAAGCCGCTACAGCGCGCTGGATTTCATCGGTGAACAGCAGCTGTTCGGACAGCGCCATGACTTGCTGGTGGGTATCGATAACGAAGCCTCGGACAAATACCGTGGCAAGACCTACCGCAACACCGCTACCCAAACGATCGATATCAATGATCCGCAGTACGGCAAACTGGCCGAGCCCAGCGTGGTCAGTGCTGCCCAGAGCAATTCGCGAAACGAGCTGACGTCCACGTCGCTGTATCTCAAGGATAACTGGCACCTGAACGAGCAGTGGATTCTGGTCCTCGGTGGTCGGCAGCAGCATTACGACCAGTACGGCGATCAGGGCCTGGGCAAGTCCTACCAGTTGAACCGGGATGACAACGGTGACACGTTCATTCCGTTCGCCGGACTGGTTTATCAGCCCACACAAGCGCTGTCGCTGTATGGCAACTACAGTCGCTCCTTCGTGCCCAATGACACCGTGGACGACGTCGGCAATACCTTCGATCCAGAAGAAGGCCGCAGCTATGAAATCGGCGCCAAGTACAATCCCTCACCCGCGCTGAACATCAATCTGGCGCTGTTCGATATCGTCAAGAAAAACGTTGTCACCACCTCCACCATCAACGGTGTCAGTGTCGCTGAAGCCGCAGGTAAAGTGGGATCACGCGGGCTGGAGCTGGACGTTACCGGGCAGATCGCACCTCGCTGGGACGTGATAGGTACCTACGCTTACACCCACACCGAGATTCTCGACGACCCGGACGACGAAGGTAATCGTCTGAACAACGCACCCATGCACACGGCCAGTCTTTACCTCACTCACCATATCGCGTTCCCGGAATCCACCGGGCAATGGCATGCCGGCAGCGGCGCCCGTTATGTCGGCAAGCGCCCTGGGGACAACGACAACAGCTTCTGGATGGACAGCTACACCGTGGCCGATGCATTTCTGCGCTGGGATCTGCCTACGCAAGGGTACAAGACGCGTCTGCAGTTCAACGTCGATAACCTGTTCGACAAGCAGTACTACCCGTCAAACACCGGTAGCGGTCAATTGCAGGTCAACGTCGGCGAGCCGAGGACCGCTCGCCTGTCTGCCAGCGTGACGTTCTAGGAACGGCTGCGATCGGTGGGCGCGAGTACGCTTTAAAGAGATGCTCGCGTCCACCACTGCCCTCAAAGAACTTTCAATAGACCGGTGAACCTTTTGGTAATTTTCTGGTCGTGATCGTTCAAGATCTGTTGGAGCCCGCCGACATACTGTATAGAGCGCGGGATTTACCGGCGCAGCTTTGATGACAGACAGGCATTCAATGGACACTATTTTTTTGCTGGTTGAGCACGGTCGCGACCAAGGTGAAGTCTACATTCTGGGCTGGTTCGATGATGAACGTGCTGCGAAGGACACCGCCGATGCGATGGAGTGGAAAGCCTACCGCGAGGAATCCAAGCGGCATCACCAATGGTCTTCCCAACCGCTGTTATCGCCGGACCAGACGACTCACCGTCGCTTTTGGGTCAAGGGTATTGCCAGGTTCGAGCAGGCTTTCGCACCCGCATCAATGATGAAGACCGTCGCAACCTCTGGCGCCGTTCACTGATCAGACTTGCCCAGGTGCAGCCGGGTCAGGTCCGATCCGGCCCGGGCTTATCCAAGTGATCAACCTCAGGCAGCAATGCCTCGACGCTGGCTCTGTCAACGCTGCGCGATGGCGTCATTGCCACTGACTCGGCCAGCTTGGTTGCCATTTGCCAGTGACGCTCGTGATGCCCTTCGGGGCGTCCTTCGGTTTCCCAGATCATTGTCGCCAACTGACGCACGGTTTCTTCGTCGACGTTCATGTGCTGTCCTCTCCAATAGGATCGAGTGACATCGCCCGGTCTTGCGTGAGAACCACGGGCAACGTTACGCCAGTTCGCGAGCGAGACAATACGCGTCACGGGCTTGACCTCCTTAACGTAAATCTGCACCTGCCGATCGTAGGTTCAAACATCCGGTTCCCCAGACGATGCGTGGGCATGGTAGACCCCGGTTATTTCGATCTAGTTCAGTCTGATTGCCTGTTCGCAAGTGTTCAGCACGCCGGCAACGCCCTCCAGCGCCAGCGGTATTAATTCGATCGAGCTATATCCAGCTGCATATAAGTGATTATTCACGCATAACAAAGATTGATAGGGTGCGTTCACCAGACCACTGGCCGCCCCATCATTCTGAATGCCGAATCTGGTCACTTGCCCATGTCCAACTACCTCGACGCCGCCCACCGTCTTCGCATCCACCAACTGCAATCCAGCTGGACCGCCCGCAGCGACTGGCCGACCTGGCTTTTATTGCTGGCCACTTACACGGCCTGGTTCGGCCTGATCCATTACGCGCCTGGGCTGGGTGAGGCGCTGACGTTGCTGTTGCTGATTCCCGTAATCACGTTCTGGATGTCGCTTCAGCATGAACTGCTGCACGGCCACCCTTCCCCTTGGCGCTGGTTGAACAAATCCCTGGGGTACGCGCCACTGGCGATTTGGTATCCCTACACGCTGTACCGCGACAGCCACTTGCTGCATCACCGCGACGAAGAACTGACGCTGCCGCAGCGCGACCCGGAAAGCCGCTACGTTGATCCGCTCACCTGGCAACGCCGAGGCAATCTGCGGCGCGCGGTGCACTGGCTGAATAAAACCCTGTATGGCCGTCTGTTGGTGGGACCGGCGCTGGCATTGACGGGCTTGATCATCGGCGAGGCGTCAAGGCTGCGGCGGGGTGTGGTTCAGGCTTGGCTGATGTGGGTCAGTCACGGCGCTTGCGTGGCTGCGGTGCTGGCGTTCGTCAATATTCACGGTGCTGTGCCCATACTCGATTACCTGCTGGCAAGCGTGCTCGCCCTGGCATTGTCGATGGTGCGCTCCTACTACGAACACCGCCCTGCGCAGGCGCCGGAGCAACGTTCCGTGATCAACGAGGCCGGCTGGCCCTGGCGCTGGATGTTCCTGAATCTGAATCTGCATCTGATCCATCATGACCTGCCGGGGCTGCCCTGGTATTTACTGCCCAAGGTCTATTCCGAACGGCGCGAAGACTGGCTGCAACGCAGCGGCCAGTTCCTGGTCCACGGTTACGGCGAACTGTTCCAACGTCACGGACTGCGGCCTATCGACAGCCCGCGACATCCCTGGCATTGAAACCAAGGATCAAGCGGCTTCGCCTCAACGAAACCACTTGATCCTTGCCTCTTGGGTCGAGGTTACTTCAGGTCAAACCGGTCGAGATTCATGACCTTATTCCAGGCCGCGACGAAGTCTGTGACGAACTTCTCCTGCGCGTCCGAGCTTGCATAGACTTCAGCCAGCGCCCGCAGCTGCGCATTGGAACCGAAGACCAGATCCACTCGGGTCCCCGTCCACTTCACCTGACCTGTTTTGCGATCACGCCCTTCAAACTCATCTGCCGCATCCGACACAGGCTTCCACTCGGTGCCCATATCCAGCAGGTTAGTGAAGAAGTCATTGCTCAGCGTGTCCGTCTGGTGCGTGAACACACCGTTCTGGCTTTGCCTGTAATTGACGTTCAAGACTCGCAGGCCGCCCAGCAGTACGGTCATTTCCGGCGCGGTGAGGGTCAGCAGCTGGGCTTTGTCGATCAGCAGCGCCTCGGCCGAAATGCTGTAGCGACCTTTGGCGTAGTTACGGAAGCCATCGGCAATGGGCTCAAGAAACCCGAACGACTCGACATCCGTCTGCTCTTGGGAAGCGTCCATGCGGCCGGGCGCGAAGGGCACAGTTATGTTATGTCCGGCATTTTTTGCCGCCTGTTCCACGCCCGCGCAACCACCCAACACGATCAGGTCAGCCAAGGAGATTTTCTTGCCACCAAACTGCGCCTGATTGAAATCACCCTGAACACCTTCCAGCGTTTCCAGCACGCTGGCCAGCTTTTCAGGCTCGTTGACCTGCCAGAACTTCTGCGGAGCCAGACGCAGTCTTCCTCCGTTGGCGCCCCCACGTTTATCCGAGCCACGGAAGGTGGAAGCGGCAGCCCAGGCCGTAGACACCAATTGCGCTACCGAAAGGCCGCTGGCCAGGAGCTTGCTCTTGAGAGACGCGATGTCCGCTTCATTGATCAGCGCATGGTCGACCTCTGGAATCGGGTCTTGCCAGAGTAATTCTTCAGCGGGCATTTCCGGGCCCAGGTAACGCGAGAGCGGGCCCATGTCACGGTGAGTCAGCTTGTACCACGCCCGGGAGAAGGCCTCGGTCAACTGATCGGGATTTTCAAGAAAGCGCCTTGCAATAGGTTCATACACCGGGTCGAAACGCAGCGCCAAATCCGAGGTCAGCATCGAAGGTGCACGGCGTCTGGACGGGTCGTGAGCATCGGGCACTGTATCGGCGCCCGCTCCGTCTTTGGGACGCCACTGATTAGCGCCCGCCGGACTCTTGGTCAGCTCCCATTCGAAGCCGAACAGGTTTTCAAGATACTGATTGCTCCATTGTGTCGGGGTCGACGTCCAGGTCACTTCAAGGCCGCTGGTGATGGTGTCGGGCCCCTTGCCGGTGCCAAAGCTGTTTTTCCAGCCCAAACCCTGCTCTTCCAGCCCCGCCGCTTCCGGCTCGGCGCCCACATTATCCGCAGGTCCGGCGCCGTGGGTCTTGCCGAAGGCGTGGCCGCCTGCAATCAACGCGACGGTTTCTTCGTCGTTCATTGCCATGCGACCGAAAGTTTCGCGAATGTCCTTGCCCGACGCGACCGGATCGGGATTACCTTCAGGACCTTCGGGGTTGACGTAAATCAAGCCCATTTGCACAGCAGCAAGGGGATTTTCGAGATTGCGGCCCTGACTGTCGGTACGGCTTTCTTCTGTACCGTGCTTGTCCGCCTCAGCCACCAACACGCCTTCTCCCGGCGGCTGCGCATCCTTGCCATAGCGTGTGTCGCCACCCAGCCAGGTTTTTTCGGAACCCCAGTAGACGTCCTCATCAGGTTCCCAGACATCCTCCCGACCGCCGGAATAACCAAATGGCTTGAAGCCCATGGACTCCAGCGCGACGTTACCGGTGAGCACAATCAGATCGGCCCAAGAGATCTTGCGGCCATATTTTTGCTTGACCGGCCAAATCAACCGGCGCGCCTTGTCGAGACTGACGTTATCCGGCCAGCTGTTGAGTGGTGCAAAGCGCTGCTGGCCCGCGCCCGCTCCGCCGCGACCATCTCCGGTGCGATAGGTACCCGCGCTGTGCCAGGCCATACGAATGAACAGCGGGCCATAGTGACCAAAATCCGCCGGCCACCAGTCCTGGGACTCGGTCATCAGCGCCCGCAGGTCCTGCTTGACCGCTTCGAAGTCGAGGCTCTTGAACTCTTGGGCATAGTTGAAGTGCTCGCCCATGGGATCGGACAAGGACGAGTGCTGGTGAAGAATTTTCAGATTCAGTTGATTCGGCCACCAATCGCGGTTCGTGGTGCCACCGCCAGCGGCTTGAGTGAACGGGCATTTCGATTCAGTTGCCATGTGCGAGCTACCTTTGGTCGTTCATCCAATGGCCCTGGCAGGTCTTAGGCCAGGGTCGAGATGAATAGAATCAATGGCACGGGACCAGCTGCGGGTTCAACTACCGTTGTGTCCACACGAGAATTCTTGATAGTGGCAATCAGCTTGCCGGCACGGCGGTCCACGTCGGGCAGAGCAGGCGCCTGGCTCATGCCTCTCTCCTTTTATCAGGTCAACCGCGGCCGGAGCCGACGGTAGATCAAGCCTAGACGTGTCCCGCGAAGGTTTCTAATAGACGCAGCATTAATTATCGATAGCCAGACTCTGTTAGCCGATCAAGGGCTCGATTGCCGTGGGCTCAGGCATTCTCGTCACCCGGACGAGTGAATGAATAGCGCTCAATGTCGCTGCGCAATTGCCAGCCCTGTCCCTGCCAGAACTGAGCCGCCGCCTCGTTAGTCTTGAAGACGTCCAGGTGACACTTGTGAATGCCCGACGCCTCAAGACTCGACAGACATTGCGCGACCAGTGATTTGGCGATGCCTTGACGCCGATAACGGGCCAGCACCACCAAATGTTGCAGGTAACCCCTGCGCCCGTCATGCCCACACATGACACACCCCGCCAACTGATTGCCGATTACGGCCACAAAGCTCATGTGCGGGTTGCGTTGCAGATAGCGCGAGGTCGCCTCGCGGGAGTCCGCATCTCGCAAGGAGATGCCTGGGGTCTGGCTCATGAGGTCGATGACCGCATCGTAATCGCCCATGGTCATGACGCGCAGAGTGAACATTGAAGTTGCCTGGAAGGTTTGGGGGTTGGAAGGTTAACAGAGCCTGGCCAAGGTTCGTCGCCCCGGCGTCGGCCACGATACCTGTCAGGTATTCCACCAGACCCATTCAATATTGGACCCTTCGCCCCTGCAGGTGCGATCTTGCTTTGGAAAAACTGCCAGGCCTTTTCATGACCTGCTCACATCATCCCCCGACACCAGGAACGCCGATGCCCACTATTGCTCTGCCCGATGGCGACCTTCACTACCGGATCGACGGCGCGGAATCCGCGCCTGTCTTGCTGCTCTGCAATTCATTGGGCACCCATCTGGGCATGTGGGATGAGCAGATGCCAGCGCTGACCGAGCATTTCAGAGTGCTGCGATATGACACTCGGGGGCATGGCCAGTCAGTGGTCAGCGAAGGCCCCTACTCCATCGAACAAAATGGCCACGACGTTATCGACCTGCTGGACGCACTTGGCATTGAGCAGACACATTTTTGCGGCTTGTCCATGGGAGGTCTGATTGGTCAGTGGCTGCTACTCAATGCTCCACAGCGGCTCAAGCGGGTGGTGCTATGCAACACCGCTGCGAAGATCGCCAACCCTGAGGTCTGGAATCCACGCATCGAAGCAGTCCTTCGCGACGGCACCGCAGCCATGCTGGCCCTGCGGGAAGCAACGGTTTCGCGTTGGTTTACCCCGTCATTCGCAATCAATCAGCCCGACACGGTCGATCGGCTGGTCAACATGCTCGCCACCACGTCACCCACGGGCTATGCCGCCAACTGCGCGGCAGTGCGAGACGCCGATTTTCGCGAACGGCTTGCGTCTGCCTCTTTACCGGTGTTGGTGATCTGCGGCGACCAAGACCCCGTGACAACCGTGGCGGACGGAGAATGCCTAGTCAGAGCCATGAAAGGTGCAAAAGGGGTGGTATTGTCGGGCGCACATCTGTCGAATGTCGAAGCGGGCGACGCCTTCACTGCCGAGGTTCTAACCTTCCTCCTGCAATAGACGCCGACGTCATGCCCCTTCCCGCTCCTTGATTGCGATCAATGCGTTAAACCTGTCGATGTCCAGCGGCACGCTCAGGAAGTAACCCTGGCCTTCGTCGCAACAGACCGCTTTGAGCAATTCGAGCTGCTCGGCGGTTTCGATACCTTCAGCCGTTACCGTCAGGGACAGTGCGCGCCCCAGGCCTACGATGGCCCGGATAATAGAATGGTCATCCTCGTTTTCACCCAGACGATTGACGAAACTCCGGTCGATTTTCAGGCCATCGAACGGGAATGAGCGCAGGTAACTGAGTGAAGAGTAACCCGTTCCGAAATCATCCATGGAAAGACGCACACCAAGACCTTTAAGGGCGCTCATGACCTCCAGCGCGCCTGGACCGTCGTCGAGCATGACCGATTCGGTGATCTCCAGCTCTACCCGCGAGGGATCAATCCCGGTTTCGGCGAGCGTCTGCTCAATGCGCTCGATCAGATTGCCGCGCTGGAACTCCGTGGACGACAGATTGATGGAGACAAACAGCTCATCGGGCCAGCCGGACGCACACTGGCAGGCCGTGTTCAGCACCCAGTTACTCAAGGGCAGGATCAGGCCGGTTTCCTCGGCGATGGGAATGAACGTGTCCGGCGGTATCAGGCCTCGCTCCGGATGCTGCCAGCGAACCAGCGCTTCGGCACCCACCATTTGCCCATCGGCGATGCGAAAGCGTGGCTGAAAATGCAGGCGAAGCTCGCCGTTTCTAATCGCAAAACGCAAGTCGCTTTCCAACCGACGGCGCTCGATGATCCTGGCATTCATGTCACCGGCATAAAAGCGCCAGGTATTGCGCCCGCCCGCCTTGGCTTCGTACAAGGCCATATCCGCGTATCGCAACAACTCGGCGGCCTGGGACGCATCGTTGGGCGCCATGGCGATGCCAATGCTGGCGCTGATGAAAACATCCTGATCGTCGATGTTGAACGGTTGCTCAATGGAATCAATCAGGCGGCGACACAACTGCTCGACTTCGTCCTGAGAGCTGACATCGCTAAGGATAAGGACAAACTCGTCCCCCCCGACGCGGGCGACCAGATCGCCATTGCGCACGCAGCCTGCCAGCCGGTGCGATACCTCGTTCAGGACCCGATCCCCCGCGGCATGGCCCAACAGGTCGTTCACCGGCTTGAAGCGGTCAAGGTCCAGGCTCAGCATGACCAGTGGCTGATCGTGGGTCGGCACCGCCATGAGTTTTCCGTCGAGGAACTCCTGCAGCCGCGTCCTGTTGGGAAGGCCGGTCAGTGCATCATGTTGAGACAGGAATTCAATGCGGCGGCGGGCTTCGACTTCTTCGGTGACATCCGTCGCGGTGCCTCGAAATCCATTGCCCGGCATTTCACGAGCAGAGAGACGCGTGATACGTGCATGACCACGTACATCGACATAGTTGCACTGCAGGCTGACGCCGGGACGGCGATTGGGAATACTCAGGCAATGCGACACAGCGCCCAGTTCGGTATGCAGCAAATCGTCGAGGCAGGCGCCGATCCAGGCTTCCCTTGAGAGGCCCGTGACCGTTTCAAAGCGTTCGGACAAATACGTGAAACGCCAATCGGCGTTGATTTCCCATATCCAGTCCGAACTGGCTTCAACCACATCGCGAAAGCGCGCTTCGCTGATGGCCAAGGCCAGCTGGCTGGATTGCAGGGACGCGAAACTTGAATCAAGTGCTTGGGCGGCAACGGTGGTTCGTCGCGAAATCGCCCAGGTCATGAGCCAGACCAGCAGTGCAGCGAAACCGATCAGCGGCAGCATCAGCCCCAGCAAATGCCGGCCAGGGGTGGGCGGTTGCCAGTGCAAGGCACCGCCGGAACCGTTCTCGCCCAAGGGCAACAGCGACGCTTCGTGGACTTCGTCGGAGGTGGACATGTGCAGGCCGTCGACCCCGTAATCCTTGCCCATCGCTGCCAGCTTGGTGCTGTCGAGCATGTCCACGAAAATCAGTACCGATGCCGGACCGTCGTCCGGAGTGACAGTCGGATCGGTTCCGGGCGTAATCGCTGCGGCCGCGACCAGTGCGGGCACGCCACCCACGTTGATAAAGGCCGTGACCGGCGTCTCGTCCTGGGCGCCGGACCGAGCCCGATCAAGAATTGCGCCAATGGATTGCCCCAGCCACTGGGTAATGTCCACGGTCTGCAGCGTGCCATTGATGACCGAGTAAACGGTTTTATCTGTGGCATTGACGACGAACAGTCCCTGAAATCCGAAGTCGTCAAAAAGCGTCGGGCCAACGTTCTGGCGGACAAACGCCCAGTCGATATCCACTTCGGTGTGCAGATGCTTGTAAGCGTCGCCCCAGAAGGCGTAATCCTTGACGGTCAAACGCAGGGACTTTTCCAGGGACTGCACAGCCTTCCTGGTATAAAAGGCACTTTCGGACTGCTCGGTTTCGTCCAGGTTATGCGCGACGTAAGTAAGCAGGCCGCTGGCGAGCAGGAACACTGCAGCCAACAGACCTGCAAACTTGAATAAAGAAGCACGCGCCAGCGCCACACTGGAGCGACTGGGCAGCGGATGGCCAGCCTTTGAGGGGTCGAATTTCGGCATGATATCCCAGGTGTATGACGTACAAAGCGACGCGTTGGATATCACTGTATCGGCAGAACCGATTTATCGATGAGCCTGAATAAAGCAAAGTTTTAATGTTATGAAGTGCGCCATCACCGGAACTTCATATTGAACAGAATTGAAATTGTGACGTTGTGCGGGAGCACATTTGCCTGCGATGGCGACATCTAAAAGTCAGAAATGCCCGACCTGGGTTGACTGCAAGCTCGCGCCCCCAGTCGGACATCCGGGCGATCTTGTGTCAGCCCAGATCACCGCCGCCCACAGGAAGCGTCACACCAGTGATGTATGAAGCTTCGTCAGAAGCCAGAAACAGAATGACGCCCGTCTGCTCGTCGAGGGTGCCGTAGCGTTTCATCAGGCTGCTGCTGAGGGTTTGATCGATGATCTGCTGGTACCAGACACTTTCCTGCTCGCTTTGTGGCTGGGTATTGCGCAGGATTCGACGCGGCGGTGCCTGGGTGCCGCCGGGTGCGGTGGCATTGACCCGTACACCGCTGCCCGCCGTTTCCATGGCCAGGCAAGCGGTCAATGCGTTGACTCCACCTTTGGCCGCGCCGTAAGGGACGCGATTGACGCCGCGCGTCGCAACCGATGACACGTTGACGATAGCGCCGCTGCCCTGCTCCAGCAGATACGGCAATACGGTATGGCAGCACCACAAGGTGGGGAACAGGGAGCGGCGGACTTCCGTCTCGATTTCACTTTTTTCATAGTGCTCGAAAGGCTTGGCCCAGATCGTACCGCCGACGTTATTGATCAGAATGTCGATGCGACCGAAGCGCCCGCTGGCCGCGGCCATCACCCTGGCGCACTCGTCATATTGCTCAAGATCAGCCGTCATAGTCAGCGCCCGGGCATGCTGCAATTCATGCACCAGCTCAGAGCGATCTACCGCCACAAGCCAGGCACCCTCCTCCAGCAAGCGTTCGGCCACACGCCGGCCAATGCCTTGGGCAGCGCCGGTCACCACTGCGACTTTGTTGTGAAAGCGTGGATTCATGGGGTTCTCCTCAAGCAACGGTGCCAGTCACGATGGCATTGGGCGTGAACTTCTCGTAATGGAAACTGGCCGGGGTCACGCCATTGACGGTGAAGTGATTGCGCACGGCATCGACCATGGGCGGCGGACCACACAGATAGACATCCACATCTCCGCCGTTGAGCACCTGCTGCGCCAGGTGCTGGGTCACATAGCCCTGACGCGGGTGTTGGGTCTGGGGATCGGCCACGCAGGTGACGAAACTGAAATTCGGCAGACGCTCAGTGAAAGCTTGCAGCGCCTGGACCATGACCAGATCCTGATCCCGGGTCACGCCATAGATCAAGGTCACGGGCCGGGTTTCATTGCGCTCGGCAAGCACTTGGAGCATCGACAGAAATGGCGCCAACCCGGTCCCGCCAGCAAGAAACAGTAGAGGCCGACTGACCGCGCGCAAATAGAAACTCCCCAATGGGCCAGTCATGGCCACCTTGTCACCCACCTGGGCGCGCTCCAGCCAGCGGCTCATCAGGCCGCCCGGCACTTGCTTGATCAGGAAGCTAGCCCGGCGCTCACCCGGTTTGCTGCTGAACGAATAAGAGCGCGTCTGGGTGCTGCCGGGCACGCCGATGTTGACGTACTGGCCGGGCAGAAATACCGGCGCCTGATCCAGTTCGAAACTGACCTCCAGTGCGGCATCGGCGTGCGCCGTGATACCCGCAACGCTGGCGGAAAACTGGCTGGTGCCGGTCTTGCAGCTGCCGGAAGGGACGGGCACGGCAATCACACAGTCCGACTGCGGCACCATCTGGCAGGTCAGAACCTGGCGCTGCTCGGCCTCATCTTCGTTCAAGGCATCTTCAATGTAGTCGTCGCCCAGCTCGTAATCGCCGGTTTCACAGCGACATTTGCAGGTGCCACACACGCCATCGGAGCAGTCCATGGGCAGGTTGATACGCTGGCGAAAGGCAGCATCGAGCACCTTTTCGCCTATCTTGCAGTCGATGAAGCGGGTCACCCCGTCCTCAAAGTTCAAGGCTATGGAGTACGTCATGGGGCTTTCCCTCAGATGTGATAGATGTCGATGACCTGATGGATGTAGTCGTTCTTGAGCACCACCTTCTTGCGCGTGATGAGCGGCTGTTCAGACCGGACATCCAGGCGATAGAACGAGGTACCAAAATACGTATCCGTGGTCTTGTAGCGATGGCTGAGGGTTTGCCAATTGAAACGTAACTCGACGGACTCGCCGTCATCGGCCAGCACTTCCATATTTGCCACGAAGTGTGCGGTGCGCGGCTCCGGCGTACTGGCGCTGGACCGTTCAGTTTTGATGCGAAACACGCGATCTTCCAGGCCGTCGCGGCTCGGGTAGTAGATCAGCGAGATTTCCCGTTGCGGGTCTTGGGTCAGACTGTCGTGGTCGTCCCACGCGGGCATCCAGAACTCCACCGCAGGGCAATAGCATTGCAGCCATTGGTCCCATTGGCGGTCGTCCAGCAGGCGGGCTTCGCGATACAGGAAATCCAGGAGGTGATCTCGGGAAATGCTCATGAACGCGCCTCCTTGTCAGTGGCAATCAGGCCTTGCTGCTCGGTCTTGATTGCCTTGTGCAACGTAGCCGCCCAATGGGCGTGCTGGCGCACGAACAAGCCTTCGTCTTCGGTCTTCACACCGCTCAGTTGCGGATTCATGCCCATTTCCCGGGCGTTGTCGTCCGGCCCTTCAATCCATTGCGCAGCGCCGCGACTCAGGTCATTCCACTGATTCGTCGCGCCTTGGTAACCGGTCTGGCAGGCACGGAACTCTTCCAGGTCGTCGGGCGTACCCATGCCGCTGACATTGAAGAAATCCTCGTACTGACGAATGCGCGTGCTGCGTTCCTCGGCGCTTTCGCCCTTGGGCGCCATGCAGTAGATGGTGACTTCGGTCTTGTCCACCGACAGAGGCCGTACCACGCGGATCTGCGTCGAGAACTGGTCCATCAGGTAAACATTGGGGTACAGGCAGAGGTTGCGGGTCTGGTCGACGATGACGTCGGCGCGCGCCTGCCCCAGACGCTCGGCCAACGCTTCGCGGTGGGCATGCACGGGACGCACTTGCGGGTTGAGCAGACGTGTCCAGAGCAAAATGTGCCCGTGCTCGAAGGCATAGACACCGCCCAGGCTTTTCGACCAGCCATTGGCATCGACCGTGCGAGTGCCTTCGGCTTCATAGTTGCGCCGGCCCATGGTCGCGGAATAGTTCCAGTGCACGGAACTGACGTGATAACCATCGGCGCCATTCTCGATTTGCAGCTTCCAGTTGCCGTCGTAGACATAAGATGAACTGCCGCGCAGCACTTCAAGGCCTTGCGGAGCCTGATCAACCATCTGGTCGATGATGATCCGGGTTTCGCCCAAATAGTCGCTGAGTTCAGGCACGGCCTGGCTGAGGCTGCCAAACAAAAAGCCACGGTAGTTTTCAAAGCGTGCCAGACGTTGCAAGTCATGCGAGCCATCGCAGTCGAAGCTGTCCGGATAGGCGCCGGTCTTGGCGTCCTTGACCTTGAGCAACTTGCCGGCATTACTGAAGGTCCAGCCATGGAACGGGCAGGTGAATGAACCTTTATTACCCTGTTTGCGACGGCAGAGCATGGCGCCGCGGTGGGCGCAGGCATTGACCATCGCGTGCAATAGGCCCTGTTTGTCGCGGGTGACCACCACCGGCTGACGACCGATGTAGGTGGTGAAGTAGTCGTTGATGTCCGCCACCTGGCTTTCGTGCGCCAGATAGACCCAACCACTTTCGAAAATGTGTTTCATCTCCAGGGCGAACAATTCGGTATCGGTAAAGATGTCGCGGCGGCAACGGAAGATCCCGGTAGCGGGGTCATCCTGAACGGATTCGCTGAGTTGTCGGGCGAGTCGGTCGAGTGTGCTGATCATGGGGGAAGCCCTCGGTTGTTCTTGTATCAGGCACCTCCACGTTAGGCGCTCTGCCACGCCCTCAATATCCGCTGGCTGCACATCGCTATCCGCAGGCTGCGGCTTCCAGTTTTTGTCGCCGCCAGGTTTGTGAGGGCAATTCGCCGAAACGCTTGCGATAGGCGCTGGAAAACCTGCCCAGATGCAGGAAACCGTGATCCAGGGCAACCTCGGTCACGCTGCGGGCGGTCGCCAGTTGCAACACGCAATGGACACGCTCCAGTTTGCGCTGACGCAAGTAATCACGAGGCGCCAGGCCAACCTCGCGCTCGAACAGGGTATACAGCGTGCGCTCGCTGACCCGAGCCACGGCCATCAATTGTTCGATGCTGATGTCCTCGGTCAGATGTTCCTCGATGAACTGCCGCACAGGCTCGAAACCGCCGTAGGCCTCACGTTTTGGAATCACCTTCAAGACGTTGCTGCTCAGTAGTTCCAACAGCTTATTGGCGACGATACGTGCATAAAGCCCTTGAACTTCGGCACCCGCAGCGTTCTCGGCTTCATGGCAGATCAATCCCAGAAGCTGCACGAATCCATTCATCGCCCTTAACTCATGGCGCGGAGCAGCAAAACGGATGCCTTGCGGCGGCAACGTCCAGTGCTGTTCCAGACAGGCATTCTCCAGCAAGCGTACCGGCACTTTGACGATGAATTTTTCGCATTCGGCTGAATAAGTCAGGTCAACCGGATCATCGGGGTTGATCAGCAGCATTTCTCCCGGTCGATAAATGTGTTCGTCGCCCCCCACCAGGGAGCGGCACTGCCCATGAAGCAGGATTTGCAAGTGGTAGACCGTTTCCAGCGCTGGCGAGGTGACCCGTACCGGCGCGCCGTAGCTGATGCGACACAGGTCGAGGCTGGAAAAAGTCCGGTGGCTGATGCTCGCCTGCGGGCGGCCTTTGGGCAGCAAACGGATACGATGGCTGCCCACATGCTGATTGACATACTCCGAAACGGCAAACGCATCGGCATGCGCGTAGACCTGGCTGCATTCACTCAACAGCTGATTCATGGTGGTGCCTCTTTTATTCTTATAAGACCTGCTGACGACAAACGCCCCCGCAAGCAAAGCCTGTGGGAGCGTCGGGTTCACGAGTATGAAAGGTCAAGCCTCCAGCGCCCTCACCCGTTCATGACGCCCCTCTTCCCGAGACTCGGCTGCGGGCTGCAATTGGAAGTCGAAATCGATATCCGCACGCCGGCCGCTGGCATCGTCGGTAAAGCGAATCTCGGCGATCAGCTCATCCCGTGTCGCATAGGCGAAGTCGTCATGCAGGTATTTATCCCCGGCCAGATTGATCTGCGTGGTGAGGTGCCGATAGCCAGGGGCCGAGATAAAGAAGTGGATATGCGCCGGACGCTGGCCATGACGGCCCAATTGATCCAGCAATTGTTGAGTCGGCCCATCCGGCGGACAGCCATAACCGGACGGCACAATACTTTGAAAGCCATAGCGACCTTGCGAATCGGTCTGGATACGGCGGCGCAGGTTGAATTCCGATTGCGACGGATCGAAGTACGAATAAGTGCCGCCGGTATTGGCATGCCATACGTCCACGATCGCACCGGCCAAAGGCGTGCCGTCGATGCTGCGCACCTGACCACGCATGAACAATACCGTGCCGGCATCCTGTCCGTCATCGAGGCGCGCGTGGTGCTCGCACAATGGCGCACCCGCAACGTACAACGGTCCTTCGATCGTGCGTGGCGTTCCACCCACATGGCCGGCCTGTTCATCTTCGGCGTCCATCAGCAGATCGAGATAGTGCTCAAGCCCGAGACCGGCCACCAGCAAGCCCGCTTCCTGACGACTGCCCAGCTCGTTGAGGTAGTTGATGGCCTTCCAGAATTCTTCCGGCGTGATCTGCAGGTCTTCGATGATTTTGACGGTGTCGTTCAAAACCCGATGCACCACATTTTTCATGCGCGGGTTGCCAGCAGGCTGATCGAAGCCCGCGGCGCCTTCGAGGAACTGCTGAACCTGGGCGGTCTGGGAAATGTGAATTGTCATGGCGGTAGTCCTCATCATTGTTCTTGTGGGTGTCACGATTACCCGGCGACTCAGCGGTCGTCGGCATGAATCGAAGAAGGATGCCTGCACAGCGCCATGACTTCGATGTCCATGTACGGGTAAAGCGGCAGCTGCATCAGCGTATCGTGCAGGGCTTGAGCATCGGGCACGTCGAAAACGCTGACGTTTGCATAGAGCCCGGCGATGCGCCAGAGATGCCGCCAGATGCCTTCCTGCTGAAGGCGCTGAGCCAGCTCCTTTTCATCGGCCTTGAGTCGGGCGGCCTGGTCAGTCGGCATGTCGGCGGGGAGTTTGACGGTCATGCGCACGTGAAAAAGCATGGCGTGTTTCCTCTTGTTCAGGGCAGTTTATGAGCAAGTCATGGCGGATCAACGCCGCGCGAATCGCGCCAGACGCTCATCATCCAGTTCCAGGCCAAGACCTGGTGTCCGCGGGATCATCAGTTGGAAATCCCGGTAAACCGGTGGCTCCACCAGAATGTCTTCGGTCAGCAACAGCGGGCCGAACAATTCGGTGTGCCACTCCAGCCTGTCCAGCGTGGCAAACGCATGGGCGGCAGCCAGTGTGCCGACGCTGCCTTCGAGCATGGTGCCGCCATACAGACCGATACCCGCAGCCTGGGCGATCGCAGCGGTGCGTAACACCGCCAGCGGCCCGCCGGTCTTGGCGATCTTCAGGGCAAAAATCGAGGCGGCGCCCATTTGTGCCAGGGCAAAGCTGTCCTGTACCGATTCGATGGCTTCATCGGCCATTAACGGAATCGGACTGTGGGCGCTCAGACGAACCATGCCAGCGCGATCATGGCGCGACAGCGGTTGCTCGATCAGCTCTACGCCCTCATCGGCCAACAGCCGACAAGCGCGCACGGCAACAGCTTCGCTCCATGCCTGATTGATATCGACCCGAACGCTGGCGCGATCCCCCAGCACTCGTTTTATCGCCGCGACATGAGCAATGTCCCGTGTCGGTTCGCCTGCACCGATTTTCAGCTTGAAGTGGCGATGCCGACGTATATCGAGCATCCGCTCGGCTTCTTCGATGTCTTTATGGGTATCGCCACTTGCCAGGGTCCATGCCACCTCTACCCCGTCACGCACACGACCGCCCAGCACTTCGGCGACAGGCAGGCCGAGCCGCTTGCCCAGAGCATCGAGCAAGGCCGTCTCGACGGCGGAACGGGCGAAGGTGTTGCCGCGAATGGCACGGTCCACCCTGCCCATGGCAGCGTTCAGATTGCTTGCATCCTGACCGATCAACAGCGGCGCGAACCACGTGTCGAGGTTGACCTTAATGCTCTCCGGGCTTTCACCGGCGTAAGCCAGGCCACCAATGGTGGTAGCCTCGCCGACGCCAACGATGCCGTCGCTGCAATAGATGCGCAGGATGACGAGCGTTTGACCGTGCATGGTGTGCATCGCCAGCTTGTGCGGGCGGATGGTCGGCAAGTCGACGATCTGGGTATCGAAGCGTTCGATGGTAATGGCAGTCATGAGCGTGTCCATCTGCGTTTTATTTGTCTTGGGCAGAGATTGACGCTGGCGAACAACAGCGTCCAATATTGATTAGGTCTCGCTTAATACCTTGGAGGTATCGTGGAGCTTCGTCATTTACGCTATTTCAGGGTCTTGGCCCAGACCCTGAATTTCACCCGCGCCGCCGAACAACTGAACATTGCCCAACCGCCACTGAGTCGTCAGATCCAGCAATTGGAGGATGAACTGGGCGTGGCTCTGCTCGAACGCTCAAGACCCTTGCGCCTGACCGAAGCGGGCCGGTTCTTTCACGAGCATTCCAGCCAGTTACTGGAACAGCTGGCGCGCATCAGCGACGATACCCGACGAGTTGCGGCAGGCCACAAACGCTGGCTGGGCATCGGTTTTGCGCCGTCAACACTCTACGGCGCACTGCCAGACCTGATCCGTCGACTGCGCAGCCTGGGTGATATCGAGCTGGGTTTATCGGAATTGATCACCTTGCAGCAACTCGAAGCGCTGAAAAGCGGACGCATCGACGTCGGGTTTGGAAGGCTGCTGTTTGATGATCCGGCAATCACTCAACAGATCATTCGGGAAGACCCACTGGTTGCCGCTTTGCCCGCGGGCCATCCATTGCTGGCGGGTCCTGCGACGCTCACGCAGTTGGCGGCCGAGCCGTTCGTGTTGTATCCGGGCAATCCGAGGCCCAGCTACGCCGATCATGTGCTGGGGATCTTTGCTGGCCAAGGCTTGCGCATCCGGGTCGCGCAGACCGTCAACGAATTGCAGACAGCCATCGGCCTGGTCGCAGCGGGTATCGGCATCACGTTGGTGCCCGCCTCCGTACAGCGCCTGCACCGGGACGACATTGGCTATACGCCGTTGCTGGACAGCAGTGCGACCTCCCCCATCGTGGTGAGCTACCGCGCCGGTGACGTGTCACCCGTACTCCGGCAGTGCCTGGATCTGCTGCACATCAAATGACCGCCAGCGCCCCGCGCGCCGACCAGCGAAGGAACCGCCTGCAACGCGGCAGCGCGACGCCGAGACATCCTCAAAGAGACTCAACCTCGCTGGGTGGTGCTTGAGAATGTCGTCAACCTGTGAGCTGTCAACGATAGCCGAGACTTTGAAACAGTCGTCCGGGGCTACACAACTTTCGTCGCTGAACCGAACCGATGGGATCAGATGGTTGAGCGGCAGCGAGCGTCTGAAGATGATGGGCTTTGCCTCGGACTGGATGCGGCCAACCGTGCGGAGGCTTTCGCTGCCGGAAACGCCTTTGTTACGCAGGTCGCGGAGTGGATTGCGCGGAGGTTGATCGGAGCAATGTGAATCTGAGGAGGAGATGGGCCGCGGCTGGTGCCAAACAGCGTGCGAAATTCCGGGGCTCGTTAGCCCGCAGGTTATGCCAAACAGTGTGCAAAGTGGTGCCAAATCCGGCGCGAACTTACATTTTTGAGGGTGTGTTTCGGAACGCGGCCAAAAGTATCGGAACGTTTGCTCACTTTAGCGGCCTTGCGCCACCAAATCCCACATACGAAAAAGCCCTGAAATCTCAGGGCTTTAGCGTTTCAAAAATGGCGGAGGCATAGAGATTCGAACCCTTATCTAAGGTACCCCTCCTTATTCACAAAATCTGGAGGTTTTTTACCCTGCTGCTTCCTAGGAAAATCATAACAAATCCGGGGGGTTTAAGAAACCCTAGAACGCCCCGCAAGCATGCAACCAACTGCATACTTGATCGCATCGCTACATGGACAGTGCTGGATCAATACGCCGGCCCAAACCCCACCTAGTCTAGTGTCGTGGGCGACGCCCGAGACAGCTACACACCCAAGTTTTTCTTTGAGCTCGATAGCGTCCATCACGACAGCGCCAAAGCTCAAGACAACGATGCGATGAAAGACTCTATTTTCAAGGCTGCCAATGTGAAGCTCACGCCGATCAGGGGCTATGGCTCCAAGGCACTCACCGTGCAGGAGTTTGAGCGTTTAGTGCTTGATGTGATGTAAAGAGTGCTGCAATCAGGCACAGCCTAGGGTCTAGCATTTGGGTGGCCGGACTAGATAGGGTCACTCACTTTATGTGATGTCTACTGCAGACTGCCGGCCAACCTTTAAGATCTGCTGCTACCAAGTCAGATCGCAGCTTTTAGGAGCCATTTGACCCACTCATAGTAAGCCTCATCATGCACCGTGTAGCGGATTGAATTCATCCGCAACCAACCATCAAGCTCTGGTGTAGACATTTCCCTTAAATTAGGGATTTGATTTGGCGGAGAAAATAAAAACATTTCCCCCTCACATACAGGAAATTTGATCGATCTGATTTCGACACCTCCCTGCACAACAGAGTCATATTCCAGCTCAACGTAACTTGGAAAAGAACTCACTATTATTGCGGTAGCAGCTATGAATAACTCTACGATGTCGATGAAGTCCTGAGTTTCATCAGCAGTAGGCTCTAAATACTCATGCTCCATCTCGTTTCGCATTTTGTTCAGTTTATTGAGCACACTCCCGCCGACCACCCCACATTCACGTAGAAAATCCAAACGCCTAGGAAAATGGATAATGTTTTGGGGATATTTAATATGAATCCCAAACGCTTCCGACAGCAACTCCGCCCGTAGATGGAGTGCTCTCTTCGCGTTAGATGCAGCATTTATAACATTCCTCGGGTCTTTACCTGCTTTTAAATCCTCTACTGCGAAACGTAAATATTTTTCAGCGGATGGTTTACCTTCACACGTTATAGTGTCAGGTGAAGAGCTGTCCCATGTCAGCCCTAAATAATCATCAACACAGGCCATTGAAACATCCCCTGATTCATCATTTCCATTATGGATCTCGCGCACTGACCCATATTCATTTTGGTTCATTATCAATCGTGAAGAACGGCAGCGCCCTATCTGGTTTCAAGGCGCTGATCTATCGGGCCCAGTCCCTGGATCTGATCACTCAGGAGCAAGCTAAGTCCGGCTTCACCAACCTCAATCGCAAAGGTTTTACTCGCCGCGAAGACGTTGATGATCGGTTAGAAATGGAGTCGCCCCGACTGGTACAACGCGCTACGGATCTATTGGATCATGCGAGCTGGAGAAAGGCACTCAAAGCTTGCGGGCTTTCCCATGGGATAGTAGAGCAGCGCTTCATGCTAAGCCCCCCCCCCCGCGCCCCCCTTTAAAGCTGGTCTGACATGCTTCACGACCCGAGAAGCAGATAGGTAAGTCCATAGCGATGGGATTGAGGTTGTAGTGTCGCAGTTTCATGCTTGCTAGCAGGAACCAGCCTTGCCAACACTGAATATCACCGCCACCCGACTTTGCAAATAGATCCCCCCTTCAATGATGCTCGCCCAGACTGACTGGGCGAGCTTCATCACGGGCACGAAAGCCCATTCACTTTCTGCGTCCTGCGTGCCTCATATCATTTACAGCTTTTTGATAGCCCATTTTCATTCCCATGGACACCATCTCCATGGAGAAATTATTGAAGCCTCCTGCCTGAGCAACCCGCCAGTTAGCTGCTGCAGCGCCAAAAATTAAGCGCCCACAAGGGAGCCTGACTGGCGCATAAAAATCTAAATCGCCGATAGCCATTCAACACCTCCAATCATCGTCAGCATCGAGCCAAATCGCTCCATATTTAGACATAGCTCACCCCGACAATATTTCAAGGGACGTCACGTCGACACGCATGTGCTACTGGTCAAAACGTTTCATCCTCCTCGGTATGGGCATCGAACAGTATCTCCTGGCCTTGGCTGGGATACGCAAGTAGCCCTTCTTCGTTCCAGTCGAATTGAAACGCTTCACCAAGAGCAAACTTCAACGGTACAAAAGCGCGAAAAGACGTGCCTTGCTCACCTCGCCACAAGCGGATAAAGGCGGTGAGCTGGCTGTAGCCGCCGTCATAACCCCCGGTCTTGATCTGCCCGAAAAGAGCTTTGGCGCTTCTACGGTTATGCTTCGCTTGGAACGAATCGGCCTTCAGCGCCGGTTCCAAACGTCTGGTGGAATGGGCTGAGTTTGTTGAAGGTTGCGCACCGTTGGTACGCCGGGTGAGTGGCTTGGATGCTCTGACCCGTTTTCGGATGAGGTTTCTCGATAGCCCGGTACGCTCAGCTATCTGGTGCAGTGATAGTTTGTCGCAGAAGTACATCCCCCGGATCTTTCCCAACATTTCCATGCTGATCACCCTGTGTTCTTCTGCTCGAAAAAGTGCGCAGAAGCAGTTGATCACCTGAGTCAGTTTTCAGTCGGCAGGACAGCCTTTACTGGGTCAGTTTTCGGTCAGCGGCAACAGTTGAGGACATATGGTGGTCTTTTGCATCAACCATCAATCATATTGCGCTAAGGAAGTGGGTAGAGGTTGCGCTGTTATCCGCGAGTTCGAGGGAAGTTCGTTCTGTCGGGCGATTGTGCTGCACCCGCATGCATACCAAACTGCCCTCTTCAAAAGACCGAGCGAGCCCCCATGACCAAGACGAAGGAAGACCCGGTTCCTGCCAATGAACCTATCGCCCCTCAGATCGAATACCCTGAGTTGTGCGGAACCATGCTGCTTTATGCGGGAGTGATTCGTCTTGAAGCAGAAGATGTTGAATCGCCACCTCACACCGATGGGACTGATGGCCCGACTTTTATCTGAAAAAGCTGCAGGTAATGGCTATGCAGCAGACACGGCCGAGTACATGTATCTCGGTACTCCAGGATGCATCCCTGACCACGCGCAAGACTTAGGTGACACTGCCAGCAGCGACCGTCAATCGCCGTCAGCGCTCAGCTCAAGCCTTGTAAGCTTGGTCATGCAGAAACACCATCGCTGCAGCAGTAATGTTCAAGGCGTACTTTGCGACATGCTCCGGAACTACCTTCTCTATTTCGCCGGCGCCGTGAGACGTGCTCAAGCGATTACGCAGCGTTGCAACGATCATCAGAGGCGTCTCCCAGAACGTATTCATTGTGGTCTTGGTCATGATGATTTTGAGCAGCTTCGACGTCGTGTCGCCCTGCGCATACTCAAATCCCTTTTGGCCACAAATGACCTTCATCACGCTCTCGTAGCTGCTGTTGCATTTCGTGACGCAGTCGCCGAATTTCCCATGCCGGTAGTCTTCGAGGGCGGCCATGAATTCCGCATTGGCATTCAAGAATGCGGGCTTGCGCAGTAATTGGAGCGCAGGCTCGATGGCGGTGTCGTGCATGACTTGGCTGTCTTTGGGAATGACCTTTGACTCCTCACGAAGTCTCATGCACTCAGTGGTCTGCCCGTAGAAAGTTGACTCCGCTCGTTCCCATACGGGTGGCGTGACGAAGTAAGGCAGGTCATCAATGCTGAGAAATTCATTAAGCCGATCCACCACCTCTTTTTGCCGACCATGAAGATGTTGGCCAGCGTCAGAGTGAACAACGTACTCAATCGCATCCAGAAAATGAGCATCACTACAGTTACCCAAAAACTCCAGGGCGTCCAGTTCACGAGTTCGCCCCTGTTTTTCTGTTAGATGTGCACGGCCCACTAGGTAAGTTAGGCGCCCATGCAGAAACTCTAGGGTCGCAGACAATTCGCCTTGACCGACATCACGAAGCAACATCATTGTCCTGTGGCGAAACTCTTTCGTCAGCGGCTTTCGGACGACACCCTTATTTTCCGTTCGACGAGAAAAAACACCGAAAATATCCCCAATCACATCGTCACCCTAATGCTGAAATGAAAAAAAGCCGGCATGAAGACGCGACAACCGATGTGCGCTACCGCGACGGTCACCAAACCTCAGGCTTACCGGCTTCAGGATGATTTGTCTGAAGAGCCAGTGTCCATCGGGTGAGTGAGCAACACGCGCAGCCATCGCGGGTCGACACAAAACCAATAACTGAGCGCAACGCCGATGCCGCGGGTAATCCACTTGGTATACCCGCCTGTAATTCTATAAGCATCGGTGATGCGATATCATCATTTAATCCGGAAGGGTACTTCCACTATAAGCTTTTCTAATGAGATGCTTATCAGATGCCTAAAAGCCGTTGAGCTCTAAACTCCCAAAACCATGAGTCATAGTCGTTACATTTTTCTAGAGCAATGTAATATTGAATGTACGATGATGCCCGAGGGCTGGCTGGATCAGCGCGCCCAGCCAAATCCTCGGAATATTGAACCAATATCGTCAACTTTCACATACTTATGAGAATTACTTGTCGAAGGGCTCACTATCACCCCGATCATGTTGCCCACCTGTTTCGCCTGGTGTTTCGTCGTCGGGATGTTTGACAAAACCAATCTGTAAGGGCTCCGCCTGAGAAAGCTGCTCATCCTTAGTGTCAGAGGGTCGCCCCGGAAGGTTTTGTGACGTTATATACTCTAAAATTCCGCTAAAACCTGTGACGGAGGGGGATTGGAGATCGCTGCCAAGGCTGCTTTCAGCGAACTTAGCGTCCCACAGGGAATACTCGGTGTGATACCCATCGTAGGGGATATTTGCTAGATCGTTGAGGTGCTGAAGATACTCCTGGTGACATGGGTTTTCTGTACTTAGCAGCTCCGTAGAACTCAGCCTAGTGAGTCCGGTGAAAAATTTTCGGCGCTTGAGAGCTGCACTTATCAATGAGGATACCGTCGAAACACGGGCTTTATGCGATTCGGGAATCAAATGATCAATCTGACGACTGGATGTCTCCACTACCTCGACAGGCTCATCTCCGTAATCAATAGCTAGATACATGTGTTTGACCCCTGAACGAAATTTGCGATGCCCTCTGACTCATTGTAGTCACTGACGATCTTGGAAACGCAAGCTCCAATGTCCACAAGGTGCTCTCGTCCATCGAGAGCATTATTATTGAGGGCAAGATCGAACTCAATCATAACGACGCAGGCCTTGATAGGAACTCCCCGGGACGGCTGACTGGGACGTAAGGGCACACACAAAACCCAGAGCGCTTGGGGCGAATGACCTAAAAACTCCTTTCTAGAAGAATCTAGCCTTGTCATACGTGGCTGATTTTCCGTCCATGCGGCCCAGCTTGGATGGCTGTTAGACAATACCGCACCAAACCCAACGTCATAAGAATATCCCGAGGTCGATATCAGCGAAAGAAGCCTTGGGGTGCTTGATCGCTGGGCTGCAATAGCTACGCGGACTTTGCCGTTCAGATCCGTTGCGCTTTGGAGATAGCCGGCATACTGGCTGATGATGTCTGTAACGTCCATAAGGATGGCATTAGCCGCCTCCCTCAACGCTTTTGGCGTATCAATCAGCTCGTTTGCTAGCTGACCTAGAGTCACCTGCTTCGCACGAAGAGCTTCGATGTAAACGTCTTTGAAGCCTTTATCAAAGTCCAGCATACCCCAATCCGTGGGAAGCGGAATTTTGGCGAATCGACCGACCGCTCGCGTATCTATCTCCGCTGTGCCGTTAACCATGGTATTAATGATCGAGGACGTCCAGTGTTTCGACTCGGCACCTGGCGTCAAAATACTCATAGCGATTGTGGGAATTTCTGGTTGAACAAGCCGCTCTTCGTCGAAAGGCCAAGCAGGCAGGTTCGACACGAAACCGCCGTCTAAAAACTTATAGACTGCACTTTCCTTGTCGCGCGGGCGTTTGAATGTAATTTGCCAAGGCTTAAAAATGATGGGAAGGCAGATTGACGCAGCGACAGCATCAGCCACTGCCACATCTGGCGTATTGTCCGCGCAAAACAGTTCAACGCTTTCGTTAGATGTATTCGTTGCAATAATTTTAAGGGGGATTTTCCCGGCACTCCTCAGGTCGGAAAATGTAACTTCTAGCTGCGACCCTCCTAATTTTGTCTCAACTGGCCACCCAAGCTTGTGCTTCAGTGCGGTGTCCATAAAGTCTCTGACATGATCAAGTGTCGTGAGGCCATTTGATACATGCCCAACCGCCACAAAAGCGACGACCGCTAGCACCAGGTTAACAGACAGTCCAAGGTATATATTAAAGTCTGTCAGTAGATAGCTGAGATAGGCAAAACCACCAACCAGACTCAGGCCGAAAACTTTAAATAGCTTGGGGAGGCGCAAAGTGGTTAACCATCTGATTAATCGCAGCCATCGCCACCCCGCCCCTGAGAATAGGTCTGTCGGTTTCTTTGCTCTAGTCGTAGGTGGCATTCTGTCAAACAAATGCTGAGGTTTTGAAAGGTCAGGATCTAGGAGATCGCGACCCGTATAACCTACCGCAATCAACGCGGCCACGATTGAGCCCGCCGAAGTTCCTGACACCCCTCTAATATCAAGGTCTAATTCATTGATTGCGGTGAGCGCACCCACATGCACGATGCCGCGCGCACCGCCCCCCTGTAAAGCTAGGAAAATAGGCCTCTTCTCGACAGACATCTTCTCCGCCTCAGCCGAAAAGTCGTTATCTTTCTGCTTGGCTGCTCCGTTTCGCGGATGCTTAAAATCTAATTGAACACCTGAAACTATCAAATCAGACATTGGAATACTTTCTCTATTGCCTTAACGGAGGGCTCATGGCATGTTTCATGCGTATTTTATGCGTACACGTCAGGAGGGAGATGAAAATCTTATCGCGCCTTAAAACTTTTATGACGCAGCGACTAGTCGACTGAGCGTTTTGGGTTGTCGTGTAAGAATATCATTCTTCAATCGGTCATACTTTTGCTGAAGACCGGAGTGCCCTTCCGAACTGCTTGAGAAAACATCTACAATATTAGAAACCAATTCTTGAGCCACTTCCAATACAGATTCTATTGAAACCCCCACACTCTTGTCGCTTTTCAGGTAGTCGATACCGTTGATGTTATAAACCTTATATCCTCCAACGATACAAACGGAGCGCGCTGTAGTGCTCACAATATCAGTAAAGTAACGATCCTTTGCCACCGAATTTTCATCAAGCTTTTTAAGCTCATCAAATTCATAATCAAACAATGCCTTATACACAGAATCATTCAGCAGGCGGTTTTGAGGCACATTGATGTATAGGTAAGGGATAGAAACCTCTTGATCGCCAAGATAGGCTTTGGGAGCATAGCCGGTGGCAACAGTATTGTGTTTTAAGTAATTATTTATTACGAAGATTTCGTAAAATTTACCAACCAGCAAAAAATCGTACGCCTGTAAAAAAACGCGCCTGCAAGAATCATAGTAAGCTACCGGATCTATTTTTGCGATACTCAGCACACCTATGCCAGTAGCTTTAAACAATTTATCAACTTCGCGATCTAGCGCCGCATCTCGCCGCAACGGCACATATCTCGTTTTTTTGTGAGTATTTGTGCCTATGTGCGAGAAAATCACCCAGCTATGGTAATACTCAGCAAGTGTTGAGAGGCTATTAATCAATCCATCTAGCTGATAAAAAAACTCATTATTGGTGAAGTACCAACGCAGGTCATTTTCTTTTTCGTCCAACGCCGATTCTACCTGCCTGGTAAGAAATAGTACTTTTTCCAATTGATAGGTTAACGCATGACTAGAACTAGCTTTAAACAGGCCATGCTCAGTGTTGTTCCAGATTTCCTTAACGGGAATAAGCATAGATCCTCCTTGTTGGTAGCGGGCTGCTTGATAGATAGACCACCGTTAGAGCCACATAATTAGCGAATCAACATTATTGAGCAGCTGCTCATTCGCACGATTGGCCATGGAGGAAGTACTCTCCCGTAGGCTCCACAGCAAATCACTTGAAACCTTTCGAGCAATCTCAAGAATCCACAAATTCTTGCTCTACGATACACCCTATAAGCCAGACTAGTGTAGCAGGCATTATCCAGGCCAAAATGACAGCACCGAATGTCGCTGCCACTTCGAATGGCTCTAATCTTTTTGCCAAAATGCCATGGGAAGCTGCGAACAGAAATACCGCAAGCATCATCTCAAAAAAAATGATGCCAAAGGCATTACCATGCTCCCTTAGATGCCGGTAAGAATCAACAATCCCACCCGTTGCGTACGCCCTATTGGTCGATAGATTCTTATAAAAGAGAAATAGCTTCTTCCGCTGAGAGTGGCATTTCTTGATGATCAGCAACTGCCCGAAAAAGACGGCACTCGCCAAAAATATAATCACGGAGAACCATGCTCTGATACCAGAGTCCAGAGGGCTAAAAACAGCAAAAAGAACGGGCAATAACAGGCTTGCGAACAAGTAAATCGCCCACACCCACCCAGAATCGTTAAAAAATGAGTCATCCGCCCGAGGAATCAGAAAGCGGCCAACGTGAAACACTAAAATAGGGGCGCTCGCGAGATAGGAATAAAACAGTCCAATCCCGAGAAAAACTCCGACCTGAATCATATCAATCGACTCTCCCTTTTTTATAAAAATCAAATCTGAGAGTTGCGGAGTTTGTTTCACAAGAAGAAAAATAATCAGTGCGCCTAAGACTGCGCCAACGCTGTATCTAAGCGCGTAAAACTCCCAAAACCGACCAGCGCCTTCGTCATTTTGTGCCATTTCATTCCTTGGTATTTATCTGGATAATGTTGACGCTTAGCAGAACGCGGAGAGTCACGCTTTATAACTAGTTAGCTAGAAGGCGCTTAATTTATCCATCAACGCCCAAGGCAGCGGTGGCAGTAACAAGCGCACGACCCAACCCCAAAGAAATTACTTTTCAGGGTAGCGCGAAGCTGGGTTGATACACCAACAAGGTCATCGACGGATCAGTTGAGATGCAGCCACTACCAAAGCACTTCATTTACCGACGCGGAAGGGAGCGCATGTGTTGACACACGGTTTCCCATTGCCCCAGCCGGAAACGATCATACTGGCGAACCAGAACAATTTTTCCATTTTTCATGGCATTTTCTCCATCTGATCTCAGCGGGCCGCTGATAGCCTTTGCACTTCATGAGCAAAGCTAGCCAATGAGTACAGGCAGGAGGGAGAGTTCTTCAGTAGTAGCTGCGGGCATAATGCTATCAAGACTTTCAAAGATTTGCCACCGGAAGGGCAGATTTTTGTCCATCTGCAATACGCCTCAGATCAAAACTGGCGCGCGAGATGGGTAGCGGTGCTCGCTTAGGGTTTTGCGATGCATGCGGGAGGTTCCAAGGCTCATAACGAAATGCACATACGGTCGATAATGCGACGTTGAAAACAGAATGGGAATACACTTTTGAACCACTAAGCGCCGCTTTCCCATCCGATTTCGCCGTGCCTACACGCCTCTCAAATCCATCTCATACAGTGCTGGCAGAGCCTCAGAGATGTCGAGAACGAAGAGGCTATTTAAAATCAGCCTCTGCGTCTGTGCTGCCTCAGCTCATCATCTTGTCATAGTGAGATTCAAATCTGGTTTTTACAAAAACGTCCCTAAACCTTGCGATGTACTGATCAGGGTTAATTTCACCGAAATCAGTAATATTGACCGCATCCGAATGAGACTCACGATTGATATAGCGGAAAAAAGCACGGAGTTCAGGGCTTTCGTCAGCTAAATCGTCCAAAGCCTTTCGCAAAGAGTCTTGACGGTGCACGAAAGAAAAATAATGTTCCAAAATATTGCGCATCATATTCGGAATCACATTCGATGATGTTCTGCCTGACTGTGCGTCCTTTATGGTCTGCCAGAATGATTGATAGTCATTCTGAACCTCTTTCTCAAGCATCGGAGAAACCAAACTGAATTGCGACTTGGTTATTCGGAATAAAGAAAGTGTCTTCTGTTCCTTATCCTCATGCATAATCTTAGTTATTTCGTGGAAAAAAAACAGGTTGTGAGTAAGAATGAATATTTGCTTGAATTTAGTTTTGGGGCTGACAATCTGCCGTCTGATCAATGAGGCAATATCATAGATGTAGTTATGCGAGAGACTGGAGATTGGATCATCAATCACAATGACGCGCTCACTCTTAAGCTTGCCATTTGTAGCGTCGAGATCACCATTGCAAATCTCAAGAAAGTATAAAAACGAAATCAGTGTCTTCTCGCCTTCGCTTAGCGTCTTAAATACCCCATCTTTCTGCTCGGGCCGATGCAGCCGGTACTGAGGCACATCGCCCTCCTCTCTTACCAGTTCGAAACCTTGCAGCCCAAGCACCTCCAACCACCCGTTAATATTGTCTACCGCTTGGTCAATGTTTGTGATCTTGGCGCGGCTCTCAACTATCGTCTCCTGATGGACTTTAATCTGGTCACGAATTAGCCTTATCGACTCGCGCTTCTTCCTAAGCTGCTCGTCGTAATCACGGTACTGCTTAGTCGCATCAACGATCAGCGCATCACAGCTGCCTCGCAAAAAATTCCAGAAACGTCGTTTGATTAGTTCAAGGTGCGTTTTTTTGTCCTTGATCTTTAGATTTACTGCATCAATTCTGCTCTGTTCGACCTTGATGGCAGCGTTGAGAGTAGCAATTTTTTCGGAGGTATCTGTGAGGACTATGGGGGCTGACGGCCGCGTCAGTTTGGTCTCAATTTCCTGAATATTTTGGTGCAGCGACGTTTTAAGGTTGAGCAGAGGCACTACAAATACCTCCAATTGATATTGAGAGCTTTCTAGCTGTAGCAGCAGCTGACCAACATCCCTCTTGTAACGAGCCTCAAGCGCCGTGAGATCAGCAATTCGGAGATCGTATGTCTTATCGAATACTTTTTCCAATTGGTTATAGAAATCAATTGGTAGCTTTTCCTGGCAGAACGGGCATTGTTCGTCAACGTTGCTAAAAAACTGATAGGACTGCTTGATCCAGTCTGAATTACCTAATTCTTGAATGAGGGACGATAGATAAGAGTCTCCCGTCCCTACGATAGATTCTTGAAAAATCGATTTCGACTCAATTTCGCCAGCGGCAAAAGATATGGACGCAAGGTTTTCCACTTCTGCATCACTGGCCGACTGGAGTTCAAGTGTCTCAGATGTCAACTGATTCAGGTCGTCAGTGGTTACCGTGTATTCAAGCGGCACCATTTTTTCCAACATTTTTTCTTTGGTGTGAATCCCTGTTAAACAGTAGCTCAACGGAGTGTTATCGAATGGTTTCTTCAGCAACCAGAGCTTATCCTTCAAAGCAACTTGACTTGCGTCCTGAGTAACCTTGAGGCTTTTTCCTGAAGCAGTCTCTGTCAGCTCTTGGTCGCTCAGTGTTTTGATCGCGTCCTCCGCGAAACTCAACGCAGCTTCGGCCTCAATATTGCCCTCATTGAGGGTGAAAACGCCGGGTTGCACGCTTGCATGGAAATTCTGCTCCATGAAGGTGTGGTTGTAGACCAGAACCTCACGATCAGGATTGAGCGGCTCAGTACGGCAGGATTGATGATCATGCGCACCGGGACTCTGGAGAAAATTGCTTATAGTTGTCTTTCCGGTGCCGTTGAGCCCATAGAAGACATTAACTCGGGTCAACGGCCCGACTGTCGCGTCAGCGCTGGGGGAGTAGCTCGATACGTTTCGTAGGAAGATATTCTTGATCACAGTGCATTCCTTCGCTGTGGGACTTCATCGTTGAACATTCATGAAAACTAGAAGCATCAGGCTTTGATACCACCAATAAAAGCCATATGCCACCACTATCACTTCCGCCCCTGACAGCACGCTGCGAACCCATGGGGAAAACTATGCATGCCCCTCATATCCACGCAAGGTGATGAGGGTGCTTACGCAGGTACTGAGGCCACGTTGCCTGATGCCTTGGACACCGGGCGTAGAACAGCTGTGCATCGAACAACAGGCCTGGCATTGTCTGACATGGGCCGCACTATCAGCTTGTCCACCCGGTTCGTTGTCGGGAAATCTGTGGGAGATGAAGCTGGGATCAGATCTCAGTCTATGAGACAGAAAACTTAATCCGCCCCTAGCCGCATATGTGTTTGGAGGATGCGTACATAGGCAAGCACAAGTGGGTTCTGAGCAACTCGCCAGCGATGGCCCGCACCCACCGCGTTTTATCCAAAAATGACTGCTAGGGAGTTAGAGACACAGCCTTTTCCAACCGTGCTCGACTGGACGCCGTCAGCTTCTGAAATCCTAGCTCTCGGGACATCGCGTAGAGGAGATCGTCACCTGTCCTCCCCTTAGCCCTCAGCTCATGAGCCAGCGCAGCGAGCTCCACCAAACTGATTTCATCAGCCGGGCGAATGCTCTCGTCGTCGCTCGGACGCCGAAATACAGCTTCAGCGTCAGACAGTCCAACGGGCCAGTAAAACTCACCAATGTCCTCTACTGTGAAGCGATGATGGAGCCGAGCAACGCTGGCAACCCTGTCACCGATTTTTGCCCCAGTCCGAACCCAACCGTGGGCGCGAGCAATTCGGCGAGCCAGATTCGTCTCCAGGATTGGCCCTTCCTCTGAAACAACGTGGGCAATCATCGCCATCAAGGTTTGCGAATAACTTTCATAAAAAAATGAATCTGCATCCACGCCCCCTAAAGCTGTCGCAGGATCTGACTTTCTATAAACCGTGACCACAGCGGCAGTTGCCTGCACCGGCATCACTACCGGCATCGATGGAAGGTTCACGGCTACGCCTGCATACACCTTGTCTGGATGAGGCTCATCAACGTGCAGCTTCTGGACAACAGCTTCGGGCTCGACAGAGCCAACCACAGCTTCTACAGGCTTAACAATTTCCATGACCTCTACAATCGCGGAACTGGCCAGCAGGCGAGAAGCTTCTTCAGCCGCCTCTTGCGCAGCTCGGCGTGCTCGGCTGGCAGCGAGCAGGTCATTCAGGCGAGCGTGAATACGCTCTGCCGTCCCTGCGGCATCGATCCACCAATCAGTTGACCATATCCGCAGAATCTCCCAACCCAAGCCGCGCAGAACGTACTCGCGTAGCTTGTCGCGGTCACGAGCAGTGGCGCTACGATGATATGTCGCTCCGTCGCACTCAACGCCAGACAGGTATCGACCGGGCGCATCAGGATCGACGACACCCAGATCAATACGGAACGAGGAAACCCCGACTTGCGTGTGAACCTGCCATCCCTTTTTAACCAAGGCAGCGGACACTGCTTCCTCGAATGGACTATCGAACCCGCCCAAACTTCCCGGTGTAGCCTCGGCCAACGCCCGCGTCCCCCGCTCAGCGAACTCAAGAAAGTGCTTAAGATCACGTACACCGACAGCTTGTGTTCTGGCCAGATCCATTTGCTCGGGCTTCAGGCTTGCAAACACGCGAAGTTCATGACGCGCACGCGTTACGGCAACGTTTAACCGACGCTCACCACCCTGCCTGTTCAGTGGGCCGAAGTTCATGGAAACAACGCCTGCCGCATCGCGACCATAGGTGATCGAGAAGTAGATAATATCGCGCTCATCACCTTGGACGCTTTCTAGATTTTTAACGAATAACGGTTCAATCTGGCTATCCGCAAAATACGCTTCAAGTGCGGGTTCTTTCCTGCGAGCGTCGTCGAGGAGATCCTCGATCAGCTTCTGCTGCTCTCCGTTAAACGTAACGACACCAATGGTCAACTTGCTCTCGCGGAAACCAGGTGAGCGCAGGCGTGCGACGACATCGGCGACCAAAGCTCGTGCTTCTATTGGATTGGTTCTGGAGCCGCCCTTTTCGTATATCCCAGGAACGGCTCGCAGTTTTACTGCCTGGTCAGTGGTCACAGGCGACGGGAACGTCACGAGCTTCGACTGGTAATACTTCTGGTTAGAGAAAGCAATAAGGCTTTCGTGACGGCTGCGGTAGTGCCAGTTCAAATGACGAGTTGGAAGGTTTGCACTGATGCATTCGTCGAGGATGCTCTCTAGATCGGCTTCCACCTCTTCGTCATCTGCGGTTGATTCGGCACGATCAAAGAATGACGTCGGTGGGAGTTGTTTCGGGTCACCGACCATCACGACCTGACGTCCTCTGGCCATCGCACCAACAGCATCCCAAACGGGAATTTGCGACGCTTCGTCGAAGATCACCAAGTCAAAAGCGCTAGCGCCTGCCGGCAAATACTGCGCGATGGAGAGAGGGCTCATGAGCAGGCAAGGCGTTAGCTTGGTTAGCGCCTCAGGGATCCGAGACATTAATTCACGAAGCGGTAGGTGGCGCGTTTTCTTGCTAATCTCATGGCGGAGCACACCCCACTCAGACGATTTGCTGATGCTTTCCGGGTTCGGAAGATCGGCACACAGACGTGCGCGTAACCAGTCGCGTGTCAGAGCAGTAAAGCGATCATCAAGTCCTCTGAAATCACGTATGCGCTGCTCATGCTCAACACTGACAAAGCTGCGTATGACAGGTTCATTATCCACTACGGCATTTAGCCACCAGCGAGCGTAGTTCGTTTCGAATGTCTTGTGCACACCGCCCGGTTGAATATGACCAGCCTCCATTGCCCCAACCAAATGCGGCAAGCCCGCTACCATTGCCTGGTCACGCACTTTGCGCCACGCACACCATGCACGAAGGCCATGTTCAGAGCGCACAATGGCTTCGCATCGTTGGATTAAAGAATCCAATTCGATGTCATGGATGTCAGCTTGTCCATCGTCTGAGAAGTGTCCCAAGGCTGCCATTGAGGTGACAAGCTGATGGATTACCTTGAACGACTCCTTGAGCTGCAAACCCGCCTGCGCGATCAGCCCTTCGGGCTCAAGCAGTGCATTAGCGTCGCCCAACAATTGATGTAGCGGGGTCTTGTAGGCCGTAATTTGCTCAGGCGTCGTCGCCAGTAATGCGATCGCAGAGGCAAGCCGGCTTTGAAATGAAGCAGCCGAAGCAGCGACGTCAAGTTTGGTTTTTAGCCCTGACCAAACTCCGCCTGTAAGCTCCCTGAGATCTTCAAAATCAACGAGCGTTTTTTCAACTTCTGCCCTTTTCTGCAACGCTACCAGATCGGCTTGCATCGATGGGCCACAAAGGCCCCGAGCAACAAGCTCATGCTCACCGTCCAACTGTCCGGAGTCAGGCACAACACGGCGATCCTGCTGGTAGGCGATAGCGGCATCGAGGAGCTCAGTTTTTGAGGACAAGCCTTGCCACAGATCGTTGGTCGAAAGACCTAAATCACCTAAAGGCGAAAGCTCTTGATCCAAATGACTCACAGCTCTCATCCGAATAAGGTCTTCTTTCAGATCTTCGCCGCACTCACCGCCGGCGACAAGTTCCAACTCACTGTCTGTCCACGCGTAATTTGCCAGAACTGATGTCAGCGCCAGCTGGAAACGGATGGCGGCGTCTATATGGCTTGGGAGTGATGCGACGCCGGCCCAGACATGTATTCCATCGCCCGGCCGCATCGCTTCAAGGTTTTCCCGAAGTTCGCGGATTTCGATCCATGCACAGAGATCCTTGACCACGTCTGGTTCGCAATTGTCGCTAACTGTCGCCGCCAAGGCCCCGGTAACACGCTTGGTGCCTAACCAGGATTTTGGCCAGAACGATTTTTCAGCCAGCTGCCATTCGGTCAGTAGCTCCCGAACATCCAGCTGCTCAATTGCTTCGCTGTATTCGACTGACAATTGCTCCTTAAGACTCTCGATATCTTTGAGTACTTCGCTCGCTTTCGCGAGACATTCAAGAGTTTCAGATGACCAAGGTGGGCTAAGTTCTGCTATGAATCGGGCACGCTGGGTAAATAGCGATAGGCCCACCTGCGTAGAGCTGATCACGGCGGCCGACCACGATGGATTAAGCCCCAGATTAATCTTGCGGTGCAGATCTACAAGCAGACAACCTTCTTGCAAGCGCTGCGCGACTACGCGTGCATCCGGGCGCAGCACAAACCGCCAATCGTGACCGGCAGCCATGGGTAACACTTCGGACAAGGCAATGAGCCCATTGCGCCCAGTATTTGAGAGCGATCCTAGCGGTAGTCCTGCTGCCCGGACAAACTTCTCTGCGGCGCGCATGCCTGCCTGCGTAGCAGGAATCACTTCGCGAGCGGACTGAATGAGCTGCTGCTGCCAAGATGGTGACCATTCGCCCTGCGTCACTGCGCCCAACGGGTGGGTGGCAAATGCGCCGTAACCCAAAGCCTGGGCATTTACCTCAAGCCGGTCTGACAGCTCGCGAAACGCTATCAGGTCTTCACGGCTGTGAGCATGCGGCGATGCCCACGATAGGTTGACTGTGGCCACCTCCGGTGCGCTGCAGACAAGACCGATGGCATGAAAAATACTGTATTCGTTCGGGTACCGCTGATGGAGGCGCTCTACGTAAATATTAAGCCCGTCACGCAACGCTTGTAAGCGATCAGCTTCCGCGTGCCATATCGCTGAATCCGTAACGCCCTTCGCGTCCCATGCCGATTGTAGTTGAGCTAGCACGTCGGTTTTTTTGGCCTTGCTTGAGTGAACCTCAAGGCAAAACTCGCCGAGTCCAATCTCACGAAGACGACGGTAAACCACGTCCAGCGCGGCGATTTTTTCGGAGACAAACAACACGCGCTTACCCTGCGCGATGGACTGAGCGATCAGGTTCGCAATCGTCTGGCTCTTGCCGGTACCCGGAGGGCCGATGAGAACAAAATCCTTACCCTTCGATGCAGCCATAACAGCAGAGAGCTGAGAGGAATCAGCCGGCAGTGGACAGAACACCTCTCTAGGGTTGAACAGGGTGTCGAGTCGTCGATCTTCGGGAAAGGTGATGTCTGAGGGAAAAGCCTCTCTTGGCGTATCGAGAAGGTGCCTGACAACTGGGCTTTCACGAAGCTTGTCTGCATTCTCGGCTAAATCCTTCCACATCAGGTATTTGGCAAACGAGAACATCGAAAGCACAACGTCTTCATTGACCTCCCAGCCTGGGATATCCTTGATTGCGTAAGCGACCGTTTTCCATATGGTTTCAATATCCAGGCCGGATGCATCGCGCGGAAGCTCACCCTCAAGATTGCCAAGATTCAGCTCAAAATCCTGACGAAGCATTTCGACCAATGTGGGGTTAAACCGTGGTTCTTCGTCATGCAGAACGATACTGAAGCCGGAACGAGCACTTTTACGCTCAAGGCTCACAGGAATAAGGATCAGAGGCGCCCGGTATTTTTGACCTGCCCTGTCATCTCGTCCCCAAGAAAGAAAGCCTAGAGCAAGATAAAGCGTATTTGATCCTCCCTCCTGCAGAGTCGTGCGGGCGCCCCGGTATAGCTCGGTCAGTCGGTTATCCATGTCCAGACTGGACAGCGCAACGAAAACCTCGCGCCTCTTAAGCGCGTCTAGGGCATGGAGCCGGCGAACGTCCTCACGCTCGCGGGCCTCGTAAAGCGCCTGGTCACGGGGATCGGCACCGTCCATCAAGTCCGGGCGGATTAGCAGTTTTATCGCCTGCCCGCCCGCGAGGACATCCTCAAGTGCAGCTGGATCTGGAGCCTCAAACTTCAGCGAATTTTTGCCCTGTTTAAAATTAAGCAAATTGTTGCGCAGAGACAGATCGAGCAATTTACGCTGCCAACGACCTAAGCGATCTTTAGGATCAAGGGACGCGAGATCGGCATCGACTATCCGGTCATCCGGCAAAGAAGGTGCATCTTCAACAGACAGCTCGGTGCCCGCTTCCAGGGCGGCGTCAAGCCGCTGCTTAGCGAGTTGAGACTCTGCGCTCGCCAGTGGCTTGATACGCTGCAGTCGGGCACGACGAATATCCAAAAGCATATGGAATTTTCCGTCCTGATCTTCTGCGACTTGCTGCGCGCCCCGTTCTGTAGCGTAAGTGAATGAAGGCACAGGGTGCTGCGTGACGAGTGTGGTCTCAAAAAGGACTAGCTCTTTGAGCTTCATACGCTTGCGTAGAGACGTGATGTCGTCCACGACCGTGGTTGTGAACTCCTCAGCTTTGAGCCAAAGACCGGCGAATGCATGACCTTCAGTGAAGACCACAACAGCATTCAAACCAGCTTGCTCCAATGCTGCGCTGAAGAACAACGCCAGGTCGAAACAAGTCGCCAAACCACTGTCCGTGATTTGGCTGGGGCTGCGAACCTTTTGTCCGGACAATTCGAAACTGGCAGGGGGCAGTGCGTAGTGCAGATTCATCCGAGCGACCGCCGCCCAAATCGCTGATGCCAGTTCCCATGCTCGCTGCGCCCCGCCGCTATAACCATCCAGAGATGAGCTTTTCTCACTTTTGCGCAGCAAATCCCCCGCCTGTTTGAGTAGGCGATCTACAGCTAGATCGTTGGGCTGAACGAAGGCAGCGGTCATGTCAGGAAGATGGGATAAGCCGCCCCATTGATTCCTAGGTAGCAATTCCAATGAGAGCTCTTGGCGGGCCAGCTCAACAGTGCCTTGTTCTGCTGAAGAATCCGGTCTGGTCAAAACGAACGTAACTGTTGCGCTTTCAGATTCTGTGAGACGCCCCAACAGTGCGCCATCCAAAATAAGATCCAATCCAGGTATAGGCATGAACGCGCCCGGCATCAGCGCATCAATCCGCCAGCTTCTAGGCTTGAAAGCTTCAGGAAGCGAAGTCAGGGTCAGCGTCACATCTGAATGCTTAACGTCGGTTTCATTTATCACGCGCAATTCGCGAATGACCGGTACCGCATTCTGAAAATCTGCAAGATTGAGCTTCGAAACTATAGTGCTCTGGATACGAATGGTCTTGATGGCTTCTGCCTCAATAACCGACTCTACAGCGTCGTCCATGTGCCTTCTCCAAAACTACAAACAGATAGCGTATGACAGCGCGTAGCGACTCCATTCAGAGCAGGTCTGCGTTGCACGTACCGCTAATAATAAGTCGCCATCGTAAACGGGATGCAGTGCCCAGTCCTGACCAATTCGACCGAAGGCCTGCCGGGGTTGCAGAGGCCCCGGGCCTTAGCCCATCGAATCCCAACTAGGCGTCCTACTTCAAGCGCTCACCCGTGCCTGAGGTGGAGAAACACGATCTACAGGCGAGAAGCCTGTGGTTTTCTTGAAGGCCATGTTATGCAGGAAATTCTTCATCGCTTCCGAAGGATCCAGTGAATCTAAATTCAATCGTTCCAAAGTTTGCGCAGAAAAAACAACGCTCAGAACTGGAAGGTCTTCAACGTGGCCCGTGACAGGATTGAGCAACGCATCGACCGCCGTGACCACAACGATGTCGTCTGCAAGCAACGAAAGCAACTCTCGACCGACCCTCATTACGCAACTGCATACGTAGTCCTGTAAGAGTTCGTTGTATTTTCCGACTGGCATCTTTTTGGTCGAGAGCTTACCGCTTTGCAGCAGCGACTTTACTTCTGAGGGGATGACGTGCGAGCCATGCACATTCAGGGTCGCTTCGACGACACCGGTCGCTCCGACGTTAAACCCTATAGAGGTTCCAAGGTGGGAAATGTCTGAGAACGGATCCAGAAGCTTGATGGCATCGAGTTTCGCCTGAAAATCACCGGCAATCACCCTGGCTGCCAAGCTGTATTCTTCTAGCCAGCCCTGATGCTCTGCTTGCCAGTCTCTGGTTTCTTGGACGAGACGGTCTTTATCGTTGCGCTTGGCGATCTCAATTTCGTTGAGAAGCTTATTGCGCTGCCGACTTTCAAATTTGAACAGTTTAGCGAATAAATTAGGCGTGTAGCCCTGCTCCCGAGCGATGGCTTGGGCTTCGGAGTCATTGGTCAATGTTGGCTCGATAGGCTCGGCCCGACTGATGAAGGATGACCAGTCGATCTCGTCCCCACACTCTTTATGAACAGAAAGCAGGACTTCGAGCTGATTGTCGTATACCTCGACCTCATAAGCAGCCTGTTCCAACGCTTCCATTTTGGCGTACTGCGCTTGGCGCTTGTGCAGCTCACGTTGGTGACGCTGAGAATTGCGCTCTGAACGCCGAGCTGATGCCTGCATAGACCGCAGTGTCCCTTTCCAACTCATCTTTCAATCCCTCGAATCAATATGCTTCGCATGCGGATGGCCAAGGCGCCATATGCGAATAATGGCACTTTAATACCGTGGTGACACGCATTGCCATGATTACCTTCGCATGAAGCCTTCATCTGTGAGCTGCTCTGCTACGCTTCGAGTCGGCGCCTAGCGCGTTGATGTACCCGAAGGCCATGGTTGGCTGCTCAATTGTTTCGACCAGACATACAAGGATGACAGCATGACTGATAGACGACCTCTCAATCCAAACGTAACCGTGCCGAAGCCTGGCGGAGGAGTACAGCCCCGCTCTCGCAACCAAGATGGACAGGTGCGCGATAAACGCGAAGATGCTGGGAAACCGAGAAAGAAATAATTCTGACGACGAACAAAAGGGTGCTCCTTCAAAAAGACTGCCCTTTTCTGTGAGATCGGCATGTCCAACAGCGGATCGACACTGAGGCAGGCGCCCATACTTTAATTAAGCGGCCAATGTGCATCTCCTCGACGCTTACCTTTAAAGGGGCACCTAGTTTTCGCGGCAGACCTTTGAGTGCAGGGATGACGCTTTAAAAAGGATTCACGTCGTTCAACCGTACGGCTGGCTCAGCGTCACTTGCGTCCCTTGTAGGGAAGAGAATGATTGACCGCGTAGTTGTGCCAAAAGGTAGAATCGTACGCTAGGCATGTGTTTACCGATGGCGCTAAGGTGGCTCACCCTGCCTTTTGGCCCTGTGCTTTCATTGTTAAAGACAGCATGGAGCATAGCTCCTCAGTCAGCCTACGGATCTCATCACTCGCCACCGACTGAGGGGCAATCTCGACAAGGGAGTTAAAGAAACAGAATGACTCTCCGAATGAACGACTTCGGTTATGCATTTGAATTTCCATAAGGTGCGCTCTGGTCATGAAGGTTCTAAGTAACGGCAGCCTCAAATCCCTTATCGCCTGTAAAACATCAGCCTGCTGCTCATGAATCGACATTACGACGCTTCGAGCCTCCTCCAGCTTTTCAGAATCCTCGATGTATTCTTCAAAATCCGAAAATGCAGTGGACGGTGCGTGGTTTGTGACCAACCCGCACATCCGAGGGGCAGACCTATTAAGCTGAGGCTTGACCAGATCATCATAGAAATAACCCGCGCTCCAGACTGAAGCGATACAGCTGTTATCCATTACGATAACGACAAGATCGGACAGTAGCCTTACCTTCTCAAGGTCTCTGTTCAGGTCGAGAAATATGTAGTCATAACTCGTCCGGAGGTCTTCGAAAGTCTGTGGCGCCACCCTTTTGGTTAGTAATTTTTCATGTGCTCTGTCTGGCAGCGGATTTATCGTGATCCAATCCGGATCATGCAGGGCGTGCTCATACTCCTGTATTGCCTGCTCGATATGTTCTACCTCGCCCGGGTACATGAGCACATCGTCTTCTCCGATGAAATCGACTGATCGCGCCCGCCCTTCAAGTCGAGCACTGATCCAGGAATCCTCCTTCCCTTGCAGATTGAAGACCCTATCGTTGGAGACGATAGCCACCCTTCGCCCCGCCGAGGCCAGAACGCCCGCAACCGCGACAGTGATGGGCGATTTTCCTACTCCGCCTTTGTACGTCGTAATGCTTAAAACCTTGCAGCCAGTTGCCATAATTTGCCCGTCCGGCCCAACCGGAGGGTAAGGCAATTCATGCCGTTCGCAGAATGCCATCAATCGCCCTTGCGGAATCCGAATATGCGAAGCGTTGTCGACATCGGTTTCGTAGGTGCGCCAGGTACGTTCGTGGACATGCACCGATAAAGCCGCCTTCCCTACGGTCAAACCACACGCTTTACGAAGTTCTTTGAGCTGATGGGGCTGGATGGGGGACATGGTATTCGCTCCTGTTTTCGACAGGATATCCACGCGGTTGTGCATGGCATAGACGGTATTTTCTTCCGGTTGGCTACCATGCGCGGGTGAAACAGAGACTCGTTGAATCGCTCGACCGGTTGGCAATCAATCTCCAACTCCTACCGCCGCACTCCCCCTAGTAGATCGATGCTGCCATCGCAGGAGCTACAGGTGCCCACCACAGACCAATTACGACCGGCTACCCAGGCATCCCGCTGATTCTGGGAATCACCACTTCCCAAGCATCCACCTTCAGCGCCGCGCGAAACGGAGGATCAGTCTCGTCTGCATACCTGGTGACAATCCCTTCAACAAGGCATTGATCGACAACAAATCCTGGATTTAGATTTTTCACGGTACGTGCGACGGTACGTCCCTGCAGATCTAAAAGAAGATAGCGCTCACCGTCCTTTTTCAAGGTCAACGGGTGTCCCATTTCTAGTTCAGACAGTGCGGTGTGAATTTGGTGGCTGGCAACACTTCTACCGGCGAATCCGATATCGACATCCCCAAGCGTAAGTTGCAGAAATGATCGTTCCAGCAGCAGATCGTACTCACCCTGGTAGACCTGCACACACGCATGCTGTGAGAGCTGTGGACTAAATGCGTTGCCAGCCTCGAACTCACAGAGAGTCAGTGTTTCCTCCGCCCGGGTCATGCCCACATAATAGAGGCGGCGCTCGGGAGTGAGACCTGCTGGATCAGAGCTCCAACCACCGTCCAGTAAGCCCACGTGACGAAATTCTAGCCCCTTCGCTGAGTGAACGGTTCCTATATACAGTCCCTTCTTCGGCTGTTTGCGAAGCCCGCGAGGATACTCGTACAACCAGTCGACAACGGCGTGGCTGGATAGCTGTAAATCTCCCATCTCCTGGGTAAGGCTCATGAAAGCGGTATTAAAAAACTCCTCCCAATGAGCACCATCAAGATGTGGGCGCAGATGGGCATACACCTGTGCCGCTGAGAGTGGATGATCGATCAACCTCACCGTTTCAACGGCTTTCAGAAAACCGCGTTGACGGGTGATTTGTATCGGGTCTTCCTTGTCAGAAGCAAGAAAGTAAGGGACATCATTGAGTTCGCACCATGCCTGGATAGGTTTGAGATAGCCGTGTGCGCGTCCAAGTACGGCGCATCCATCCCATGAGCCCTGTTCTTCCAGTGCAATAAGCCTTGCCAGCTCGGTTACAACTGCCTGAGCCTGCAAATTACCTCGGGAGCGAACGCTGCCAGGAATCTTAATCCTCATCACCTTGCCTGCACGCTCGGGATCTATTGCCTCCCACTGCCCTCCAGCAGGCAAAGCCTTGCGTGCCTTGTCGATGGTAATAGGGTGCTCTGCTTTCAAACGGTCTTCATTGGCGCCTACAACGCAATTTGCCGCGTCGATGATACGTGCAGACGAGCGATAATTATCGACCAAATAGGTTATGCCGGCATCGTAGTCGTCACGAAACTGTTCGATGTACTGATTGCTGGTATCGCGCCAGTCATAGATGTTCTGATCATCGTCACCTACAGCCAGAATACACAGCCGTCCTTCTTCATCGGCCTTACGACCCGCCAGCGCACTGACAAGTCGGTATTGCATCTGATCGATGTCCTGGTATTCATCCACCATAATGTAGCGATATCCGCGCAGAAGCTGTTCGCACAGATCGTCTTCGCCGGTTGCCTGCCCGCCGCCTTCCAAAAGGTGCACTGCGTCTTCGACCACCTGCTTCAGTCGAGCTTCATCTACCGGCTCACCTCGCTCAAACCGCGTGCCAGTCAGCCTCATCGACATCGCGTGGTAAGTCATGATGCTCACGCCATAGGCATCGCTACCTACCAAGGCGAGAAGACGTTTGCGTATCTCGTTAGCGGCATGGCGATTGAAGGCCAAGGCGATGATGCTGCTGGCGGCTACGCGCCGGACACGCAGCAAGTAGGCGATCCGATGGACGATTACTCGCGTTTTGCCTGATCCCGGGCCGGCTAGTACGAGTCGATTAAGATCATCGTTGTCTGCGACAACCAGCTTTTGAACACCGCTCAGCGGCTGCACAATCGCCTTCCAGGATTGTTCACTGGTAGCCAATTTCAGGACATCCTCGCGTCCGCTGAAAAACTCTTTGATGAAGTCGCGCTTGGGGTTGCCGAAGTAGGCCAGAACGAGCTTCAGAGCGGGCTCCATATCGGTAATGCCCTTTTCCGCATACTCGCGCATGACATGAACCTGGATGCATTTTTCACGGTAATGCTCATCCAGCTTGGCGTAGTCATCTTTTAAAAATCCGACTTTGTTCTCTGCTTTCTCGGCATCAACCTTGATCGTCATTGCACGGCGCATGACGGTCATACCATGATTCAATATCAGTACATCCTGCTGGTGTAGGTACAGGAGCACATGCTCGACCGCACGACGAAATTGGTCGGCCGGGAGGGTCGATTTCAGAACCATATCGCCCTCAATAACTGCAACCAGCTTGCCGAAGGTGGTATCAACCATCAGATCGCGCCCTCTTGCCCCGGCGGGGAGCTGATCAATGAGAGAATTCATCAGCAGGCTCGCGATCGTACGACGCTTCTCCCCCAGCGCCTGAATCCTTTTCCAGCTATAACGCCCAATAATGCGCAGCTTCAGGAGATCTCTATTAATCTGACGAAGCTCAAATGTACTGCGCTGCTGACTTTCACTGTCACGATCCTGGGAAAGGCTTCGCAGCAGCCTGATGACCTGTACAGGAAGCACTTCGTCACGTCCGACTCTTGCACGTAAAGCGGTATTGAGGCTCGCCAGGTTGATGTCCTGCCAGTCTCCCGACTCGGCATCTGGCGCTAACTCTGGAAGCAACTCAAACAATGCTTTTTCAAGCTGTAGCGCCTGCGTGAGACGTTGATTCGATGACCCACTGATCCCGTGACGTACGAATACCGTCAGTTGGGAATCATTGATCAGAATGCCCATCTGCTCCATCTGCTTCAGAGCGCCCGCGACCTCCTCCTGAGACTGGCCGGTGAGCGCCATTAGCTCGTCAGTGTTGATGCGTTGATCAGAGGTTGCTTGAAACAGATAGGTAATAATCGCCTTGAATTCGGCCAGCCTTCTCACCGACAGATTTGCCATGAGGAGTCGCTTTTCAGAATCCTCAGCATTGAGTGCTGTCTTGGCCGGAAAGATCCGAGTTTGATTCTCATCCCGCTTAAGAAAGTCACCGCGTTCAAGCCAAGCTATAGCCGTCACAACTTTAGTTTCAGCATCACGGTCATCTGCTGCAAACGTGGTTTCAACTGACGCATCCAAGAGAATTTCACCGGCGGTAATTACTAGCTGACGCCCTTTGCGCTTGCCGGTTTCGATGCGTAGCTTTCTCAATATCTGCTGGATGTCTCGAAGACTCAGCTTGGAGCGCTCGCTGAGCCCGAATTGAGCTTCAATGTCTTGAGGGTCATAGAGAAGTACACACCGCGCATTGTCTTGGTCACGCCCTGCGCGTCCAGCCTCTTGCAGGTAGTTTTCGAGAGAACCGGGAATGTCCGCATGAATCACCAAGCGGATGTCAGGTTTATCTACCCCCATCCCAAAGGCGTTGGTCGCTACGATGACCCGAAGCACCCCGCTTTTGAAATCATTCTGAATGTCAGTTTTTTCACCTGGCGGCAAACCGGCATGGAAATGCTTGCAGGGCCATCCCTGCCCGATCAGGAACTCTGACAATTCCTCCGCGCCCTTCCGACTTGAAACAAAAACAACGGCGCCCCCTTCCTGGGTAGTGAGGTTGTCCTCAAGCAACTGCTGAGCCCGCGGGCGCTTTTCAGCTTTGGTACAAGGCACGACCTCGAAGCGCAGGTTCAAGCGCTCATGAGAGCCGATGACCTCGTGGAAAGTAACCCCAAGCGTATCTTTGAAGTGATCTCGAATATCGGCAAGCACATCCGGTTTGGCAGTCGCGGTGAAACAACCAATGGGAGCCAATGGACTGTGTGAGTGGTACTCACCGATGAACCGTGATGCGTATAGGTAGTCCGGGCGGAAGTCATTTCCCCACTTAGAAAGGCAATGCGCCTCGTCGAATATCCACGCGCCAACCTGGCGTTGCTTGATTGCTTTTCGGAATGTGTTGTTACGAAACTGCTCTGGGGAAACCAGTAATATTCCAATGTCGCCCATTTGGATTTTCTCAAGCACATCCGCCCTTTCAGGCAATGTCAGCAATCCATTTAAGGCAGCAGCGCACTGAACATTACGAGCAAGCAGGCCGTCCACCTGGTCTTTCATCAGTGACTGAAGGGGTGACACGATGACGGTCAAACTACCGTTGCGGTGATACCGGTTGAGTGCTGGCAACTGATAGCAGATCGACTTTCCCCCGCCAGTTGCGAGAACCGCCAACACATTCTCTCCTCGCATGCCGGCGAGAACGACGTCGTGTTGACGGCATAGGCCATCGTTGTCTTGACGGAAATCATCGTAACCAAAATAGCGTTTTAGTTCGTGCACCGGGTCATGCGTGGTGGAGCAATAACCACAACTGTCCACACCGCACGGGACGTCACGCAGCTCGGCGATAAGCCGGCTGACCTCTGGGAATTGGTATCGAACCCAAGGCGCAATGACTGAGTTCCCACCCGATACCCGAAGCCAGGCGAGCGCATACGCCAAAGGCCAGTGCAGTTCGTCACAACCCAGATCGCTTTCCAGCAGACTGGTGAGTCGGGTTTGACAGACCTTGTACGGCCTTCGCAGAGTCGGGTCGGTTTCAACCAGCAATTGTGGGATTGCTCTGCGAAGCTCACTCATAGATGGAGCTGGTGAGCGAGCGATGCTAGAGAATATCAAATCGAGATCGCTGCCCGCAGGAGCGACTAGGCCTTGATAGCAGGAGAGCTCCAGCGCATTCATCGTCTTCAGATCCAGGAATGCTGCCTGCTGATCTCGAAACAACGTAAGCGTGGATCGGCAGTCGCCTAGCGGCGAGTTCAAGCTTTCTCGGATCAGTTTGTAGTCTTTGATCAGCCGGTGATACGGATTCTGTGGAAAGGCCAATGGGGACAAGCGAAGCGTGTCGATCACGCTCAAAGAATGAAGCGCCAGTTGAGGCGCGTAGGTCTGCAGCAATGGAAGATCGTGCGCTATGACATTGTGGCCCAACACCCATTTCGCCCCCTCCCCCATGGCATCCAGATGAGCAAGCGCTGGATCAAGGTCGCGAGCGATCTTGAGTTCGAGCTCTTCGCCGCTGTCCGGGCGCAACGCGCCGACCATCGTGATGATGGCGGGTTTCGAGTCCGTGGCTGGCACCACCTCTAGATCGAAAATCAGGGCATTGAGAGGTGTTGATTCAGTCATGCAAACAGAGTCCTTTCCCTAGGGAAGCCAGTGCAACTTCACTTATATCAAATTGCCATCATCTAGGAAGGCATGTCGAAGATACAGTATTCGCCCATTGCGAGGGGGAAACAGACCATGACTTTGTTGCACTAAGCGAAACAGGTAGCACCCATTAATTGGCTACATTGACGCACAGCACGTATCATTCGCGCCCCCATCCAGATGCTCTAAATCAGGGCATGCAATACAGTCCTGAAAAGCCCCCCCATGAAAACACCTTGTTCCCCGTCGCGCACGCCAGCTGAAAAAATCATTGATGCGGCATCGACTATCATCTCAAAAGCCGGGTTTGCTGCGGCGACTGTACGCGCCGTTTGCGAGCGTGCTGAAATCGCGAGCTCGAAAATGTACCAAACGATCGGCAACATTGATCAGGTGATGCACGTAGTAGCTGTATACGAATGGCGAAGGTATGTAGCGGATCAGAAAGAAGCTCACTCCCCGGTATCTAGTCTTTACGACGCGATCGAAACGCTGATTCGCTATGGCTTGGAGCACACGGGATTGTACCTCGCTGCTACAAAGCCACGAGAGGGTGTCGTTTCAGAGCTTTGGAGCTTGCAGCAGGAGTATCTAATGGAGCGGGTGCGGGCCGTGGCAAAGACGGGTCGCCTGCGCGTTGGGGAAGAGCAAGCAGTTGAAGTTATCCAGCCGTTTTGTGCGGGCATGATTGTGACCTGTGCTCACGAAACCAGCCGTCCTGTTAATGCAAGCTGGCTTTCCCAGCAGGTAGTCCGCCCTTTGCTTCGTCCTGAGGAGCCTGGCACGATCGCGAATCAAAAAGCTCCAGCATTCGCATCGGGATTAAGGGCGAACCTCGGAGAGGTTTCTGTGCTTAGCGTGGGAGAACAGGCGCTTCTTGCGGAGCTCTTGCAGCGCATCGCCTCCTCCTAACTGCAACGCCATCTGAGCCCGCGTAAAGCCGAATCATCTGCTGATCAATGATGCATCTCACGAAACAACGGCCTGCGCAACGCAGGAATAGCGGTACTGCCCCTCTTGGAAGCCCTTCCGAAACGGCACGATGCAGCGCCAATCTCAGCTGTTATGTACACCATGAACAAAATATTTATATATTTTTACTCTATTGACAACTCATTAAATATCTGCATGAAAGCTAACCCCGTAATAACAAAAATTATATTCCCAATATACGTTTAAACCGAATATTGGTTTAAACAACGGCGATAGCGTTGGCCAGCCTGACGCAGTGTGAAATTCCATAACGCTACGGCCTAGAACATTGTTAATTAATTTGAGGAACACTGTTATTAAATAAAATCAATAACACCAATAATCGGGAAAAGCGTGCATTAGGATGCAGTTGCACAGCTGCATTCTATCGTGCAAACATTTGGCTACCCCAGCAGTGACGGAAGCCATTATGAAACTACGCCCATCTAATATTGAGCCGGTTCTACGCCCAGCACTTATACTTATCCCTACCGCACGAAACGGCCGGGAGAGCTACCGCCTGATCTCGAATGATCCGTTGCAGGACGAGTTTTTTGATAGCTGGTCTCATCAACTGAGTAAAAAGAAATCGATAAGGACAGTGAAAGCCTATTCTCACTATACAAAGATTTTCTTAGAGTACCTCCAAGAAGTTAGTTATCAGGAGAACGGACTCACTCAAGTCGTGCTGATACAGGCCCTTGAGAATTATGAAAGCTTCCTGGTTTTCGGGACAGCGAGCGATATTCCAGTGGTGCAAAAAGTTGCGCAAGTATTGGGCGATAGAAACCTTGCGGGTAGTTCGGTATCGGTTGCGCTTGCGGGACTCAACAGTTTTGTGAACGCCAGCGAACGTCTGCGCCAAGGCATGATAGAGCTGGAAAGCCACGGGTATATCGCGTCCCAATCGTTATCAGGATTTTCCTTGGCCCAGACCGTAAAGGTCGAATCGCCTCAAAACGTCAGGGCGGCGATCAAGAGGAACAGTTGGCTTGCCGGGTGCCTGGCAGGCGGGGCGCGTCGGGTCAAACGCAAAGGACTATCCGCTTTATCACAGCCGTCGTCATTGGCACACACAGATATGTTTGGTGGCGACGAATTCGCCTTCCCGCTGGACAAATGCATGGAGCTAATTGGAAGTGCGACCTGTAGTCGCGACAAAATGCTGTGGAGTTTGCTTGCAGCCTCCGGGGCGCGCATCTCAGAAGCATTGACGATGTTAAATGTGGACATTAAGACCACGATGGAATCACACCTTAATCAGGTTCGAATCATCGACCCGGCCACTCGACGCAATGTGTTGATCAAATATCTAACAGAGAGCGAAATTAACTCACTTCCGCATAAAGGGCGGGCTCATTGCGAAACGTTTCTGATCGAACCCTTTGCGTCCATGTTTTGGATTGCGCTTGAGGAATACAAAGCTGATTTGCGTGAGGAACAGTATCTTGCACCTGTTACTCATGGGTTTCTGCTCAGGAGTCTTAAGAACGGCGACCCGATGCATAATAGCTACCAGACCCTTTATGAACGCTTTCACAAGGCTGCGCTCCGTGTGAGCGGAAGAGCCTATGGTTTTCACAGTCTGCGTCACATGTATGGATATTACTTGGTCAATCACTGCCCGAATCCTAATCCTCATGCCAATCGAAAGTACGGACTGGATCTAGAGACCGTCCAAAAATTGATGGGTCACAAGCTGAGCAGTACCACCAAACGCTACGCTCGCCAAGATGCTCACTTGCTTCAGGCAACCCTGGCAGCTGCAAACTTTGCACGCCTTTCAGGCGGCGCTAAATCTGTGCTTGAGGCGCGCATTGCGTTTCATGAACACGAAATCAAACAGCTTCAGCAGCTAGCCTTGGAGGCATCATGATTAATCCATCCCATACCGCTCCGATTTGGCTCATAAAGAAAAAGATGGTTGGCCCAGCTTTTGACATGGCAATGATCGACATAAGGCACCGTTTTTGGGGCGCTCATCAGAGTACCAGTGGCGGACGGCAACGAGATACGTTGCGAGCGCTTAACGACCTCGGCCCTCGCCCCTTCTTTAGCTTGCGCAGTACTGACGTAGAACAACTGTTGACGTGCTGCTTCGCAGGAAATGACCAAAGAGATGCCATTGTCCAGAAAATCATTCCAAATTTTCCAGACGCCAGGATCCCCCAGTTTTGCTCGATGCTGAAACTGGTCTTCGTGCGCCTCTGGATGGAGAAACAGGTCATTCTGCCCCTTGGATGGACGTGTCCAATACACAGCGACGAGATATTGGATGAACTTATCGAAGAACACGCAAGGTTTTCAAAGTGTGACCTGCTGTTAAGCATTAGGGCTATCAACCCGGTATCATCTATTGGCTATGGCGGGGCGATGTCGGATAAAAATCGAAGCTTGCGAGCTTCTGGGTGGCTTAGGTTAGTCTTGGCATCAAATGTGGCAAGCGCCGACAACTTCACCATCGAAACCGCCAGAGCTCTGAAACTTCGTAGCTTCGGTGCAAAGTCCGAACTCGCTCGGTACTATACCGACGACTTCTCATTATTCATCGCGGATGCGTCCAATGATCCGTCTCTCAGAGAGGGTATCAACAAGGTTCTCACTGAGAGTCGGGCACAGATGGTGCAATCGCGCAAACTGAAGGAGCCCGCATTCAAGGAAAAGAGGTTCTCGAAAACACAACAAAGAACGATGGGCATGACCCTTGAGTATTTGGAGGGTGACACTCATAGTATCGTCAGTCTCGCCAACATATTCACAAATGCCCGAGATCTGAATGCTGCATTCAGGATTGAACGCGACAGTGAGCTGCCAGGTGGTCTTACGCTTCTTCCTGAAAAGGTCGTAGACTTTTGCAGTCGTGTAACTGCGACCTATCTTGGTTACATTAAATCCAGACGGTTAGAAAGGGATAAGAACCAAAGAGCACCTCTCTATGCCCTTATCGCGTACTGCGGGCCGTATCTTTACAAATTCTTCATGAATCGAGATGGGAACCTCGACCACTACCCAACGACTTTTAATGAGTTAACCTGTGCCCTTTATTTCACCGCAGACCATGATCTATTGAAGGATCTAGCGGTCTTTGAAAAAGAACCGCCGGAAACGGTCTTGTTTTTCATTGAAACGTTGGCGGAGCTGAACCAGTGGTCATCCGCGACTCACTACAATCGGGTTTATCCACTTGAAGGGTTGATTGAATACGTCATTGCGCAAGCGGACTTAATCCAGCATGCCGACAAGGTACGTAACAGCTTCTCCCCAGACTGCTACCCAAAACAACAGAAACGTTGGGGTACGGTTAAAAAACCTATCCCACGAGCCTACTTTTCCACGTTTCTGAGCATGCTCGATTCGCTTGAATACCTGACCATGCACTTGAACGAGATGGCCGACGGAACCATGAACGGCGTGGTCGCAGGCGCCTTGAAGTGCCCTAATGTCAGTGAACTCGTTCATAGTTCCGACTGGGCAGGCCTGTGGGGTTATGAAGGAATGAACTGCGCCTGCATAGATTTTTCAGCGTTGAATTATTCACCTATTTTTTTCTACGACGGAAAGCCTAGGCCGTTTAAATACATCCCAAGATTCTACCGGATCTCGGATATGCATATTGGAGGTCAGGTAGAGCCACGGATCATCATGAATGACATTCGGGTCACGCAGCTTATGTGCGAGACCGGCATCCGGCAGCAGCATTTGCTGTGGTTGGACTTGGATCGATATGGATCTTACGTCGAGCGCTCATACAGCAGGCCCCTTGCTCCGCTGTTGGTCAGCAGCGACAAAGCGCATGGTGAGTGGACATCAATTGTGTCAAGCAGGGTAATAGCCCTGCTCGATAGGCAAGCGGCTTGGTATCGTCGCTGCACCTCGCCCGATTATCAACAAAACATCTGGTACAACCTGAATAAGGGATCTCAATTCGGACAGTTTAGACCCCTCTTCAGGCTGCCGCTCAATTTGAACGCATGGCCAAACTACGAGTCCTTCCGGTTAATGCTGCTGTGTCTGCAGCACTTCATCAAAGCTGAGTGTAACGACCATAAGGTGCCTGATATTGTCTGGAAAAAATCACCAGCGGGCGAGCGTAACGACGATACACCTGTCTATATCACAGACCATACTGTTGCCGGACTTTCGTCGATTACTGCAAGCATGCTGAAGAGTGACTACACCCCTCACGGTTTGCGCGCGGGGTTCGTCTCAGAAGCCATAAAATTCTTACCGCCCAGTATTGTTGGCCAGTGGTTAACGGGGCAGAGTGAGCCGTTGGTCTCGTATTACTCTGTGTTTGACGAAACCGATCTGGGCATGACACATCAACAAATGTTGTGCATGGCGCTGATGAGCAATCAGGACAAACTAACCTCTGGCGACTTCCCAGACTTAGCGCAGGCGATATCAAGAATCAACAGTACACTGCATGACGACATCGCGAAGAATCCGGCAGCGGCAATCACCAAGCACCGTCTAATGAGCCTTTCAAACATCAAACGAGAAATGGACACCGGATTGGATCGAATCATTGCTAAGGAAGTCAGCGAACTGGCCTTCAACCCCACCCACATCTGTCCGTTCAACAACATGTGTCCGCAGGAGGTGATCGATCTGTTTCGTGAGTCCCACTGTTGCTCGGCCTGTCCTTACGCGATCAGAGGAGTCGCGCATCTTCCCGCCATCTCTGCCAGGAAGGATAAGTACAAAGAAATGATGGTGGGAAGCCTGAAACTGATCGACCAATACTTGAGCCGTAAACCCGGGGCGCGAGTCAGGTCGGAGCTTGAACATCTCGAACATGAGAATGACCGCTTCGCTCGCGAAGCCTGTCTCTTGGAGGCTATTGAACATCAGCTCGTCCAGATGTATGAGGATGGTTTCGAAGACTCGCTGATGGTCAAGAACCGCGAAGAAATCATTTGGCACTATCAGAAGCTCAACTTGCCCGAGGAGTCGCGTCTATTGAAGCGCCTGAGAGATGTTCAGAACTTCCCGGACACCAGCAGCGAAGAGCTAAACATTCGTTTGGCTCATCTGCGCCATGCGCTGCTCATGAGGGAAGGAAATATTACCTCCCATCTTGGAATCGGTGAGGACAACTCAGTGCCCTTGGCCACGAAGCTTGCTCTTCAGATTACGACCATGGTGAAGTCCGGTGCGGTTGATGTATTCGAACTCGTCGAAGCCTGCAGCGGCGAACCCGGGGCGATCAAGCGACTGGCGACAGCTGCAAGCGAAGCTCCGAAGTTAACCCACATTGTCGCCTGACGGGTCAGCCTATAAATGAAAAACACATTCGATGTGCTTCGCACCAAGAAGACAACTACCTTCGATGCATATTTTGATAAAAGATCTGCGCAAACTGAAAAGATTATTGAGCAAACGCTACGTGTCGTCGACCCCACGAAGTACAGCAACCTGACAGATTACTGCAAAGCAGTGGCGCACATTATTTCAGAGATACGCGCGGCGAAGGCTGGAGACCCGTCCACCCCCTTCTACAACAAAACTGTGCGCCCTTTCAGCTATGTCACATTGCTTCGCAATGAAAACTACAGGCGTCTTGTGGGAGGGATGTTTGACCACAGCCGAGGTACTCTTGAACAACCCGAGGTCGTTTCTGAGGCGGCGATCCTGAAGATTGCTAGCCTGAATGCCCAGCTAAATCTTCTGAAGGACAGGCTCAGCGCAACGAAGACAAGTCCAGGCTCCAATGCGCTGGCTGATGCGAGCGCGCAGGAAAACATCCTAGAACTCAGTGAATTTCTAGCCATCACCCTTGAGGTCTATACCAAATTGCGCTCGGATTTCGAAGGTTTAACGAGACTCATCACCACCCCTACTGATAAGTACCCTGTAGGTGGACTGTACAGCTCCTATGGACTTGTGGCTGAAACTGATGTTTTGCAGAAAATAGAGCTTGGCCGCAAATTTTTGAGTAAATCGCCGAAAGCTTTGGGGATGGATGACTGACCGAACCCAACCCCTAAAAGTGGCAAGCAGTGCCCTTGGTGTTACTAACAACCTAAGGCTTTAGCCCTGTGCTAAGCCACTCGGTGTTAAAGGCCCAGATCAGCACATAATACGAACTCTAACAGGTGGGAAGGTAGCTGATCTTTTGGGCAGAGCAGCAGCACATCACGTGTCAGCTCATGCCAGATCCTTTGTTGGATGATGATGGCGTTGACTACTTCACAGGGCTCACCGTTGGAGTAGGACACATCTTCGTCAACCGGAAACACCACGCCCTTGGGAAGGAGATCGATCAGTAGCAACACGATGGCTTGTGGGTAACGGCCATTCCCGTCCTTGTCGGCGATCGGGTGAAACCTGAAGTTTCCCCAATCAGTCTGCCGATCGATGGTAGGCATGATCGCCTGCCGCAGTTCTAGCAGACTGAAGCTTGCTGCAGCAGTCCACCAGATCAGCTCGACATCCGAAACTTCCAGCCCTTCAGGTGGCACTTCCCTGTAATTCACGTATGACGCAAACGGCACATTTGCCGGACGTGGGATGGGAGTGCCAGGCTTCCACAATGTGATAGGGACATTGCGAGTATCGGAATGGGACATGGCTCAATCGCTCGGAGGTTACCAAAGGCCGTACCGTATATCCTGCGGTGGCGAGTTCTGCAATTCAGGCGCGCTAATCATGGCCAGTTCCTGCGAATACAGCACCGCTCGGTTCCTGTGCCGCCTGCTTGCGCGTCGCCTGATAATCATCCCCCTCAATTATACCGGAGCAATCAGATGGATTTGATCATGAACGACCTAGCTGAGGAGCTCATATTGACTGCGGAGCTTCTGTTTGGCCCGATGGTGAAGGAATGGACTGCAGCAAGCCCCCCTACGCATCAGACCTGGAATAAAGGCAAATTAGTAGACAGACGCACAGCTTCGCCTGCTTAAAGACGTAAGATCTTTAGCGCGTGGCGGCCTTATTTGTGAGCGATCGCGGGTCTTACTGCTGATGAGCTAAATTCCCCTTCCCCGTTTTTTTGATCGTCGTGTTGATAGGTTTGGCTAATATCCTGGCCAGCCATCACCTAGCGCCTGATAGAGCGAAACGATGTGATTAAGTTAACTCTCCCTCACCTGAATGGCGGCCAACTCGGTATTAAACAGATTGCGCTGCGCATCGAGCACTTCCAGGTAGGAAGAGTACCCCCCTGATAACCGTCACGTGCAATCTCCAGCGAGCGACTCAATGTCTGCACCCGGGTACGAACCCGTGCAATTTGTTCCTCGAAGTGTCGAACTCCTGAAAGCGAGTTTTCTACCTCGCCAAATGCCCTGAGTGCGATTGCCCGGTAGGGGTAAGCCGCTTGATCGCGTTGCGCCGTGGCGACGCCCACCTGAGCTTTTAGTCGGCCGGCGCCATAGATTGGCGCCAGCACGCTCGCCCGGAGATCCCAAACTTTAACGGGGTCAAAATCCAGCGAGTTTAGGTACAGCCGGCCTAAACCTGCCGACAGTTGAACTTGCGGCAGATATTAATCGCGACGCGCCTCCAGATTGAGATCCGAGGCCGCGACCTGTAATTCGGCCTGCTGGATATCTGGGCGCCTTCGCAACAATTGGGCCGGGAGCCTCCCCGGAATCGAAGGCGGTTTCATATCTTTGAATTCCCGCCCACGGGACACATACCTGGCGCCGCCCCTGTCAGCAAGCGTATTGCATTTTCCTGCTGGCGGATCGCCTGCTCCAACTCCGGAACCATTTGTTGCGCTGACTCGTATTCGAACTGAGCCTGGGTCAGTTCCAGTAGTGAGGTATAGCCTTCATTTGCGCGATCCTGAGCCACGATCAAAGCATTGCGACGCGAGCTGGCAGTAGCGAGGGTGACCTGGAGCTGAGTATCCAGCGACAATAAAGAAATGTACACGTGCGGTAGTACTGGCGACCGAAAGATGAATATTGTCCAAATCGACTTGGCTTGCCGGATATTGCAGCTGAGCTGTTTGTTCCAGAGACCGCAAGCGCCCCCAGAGATCCAGCTCATAACTGACCTGCAATTGAGTTGTACAGATTGAGAGTTCGTAACTCCGGTAATGCCCAGGTTGCGGCTCGTCTGCCCTCCCAAAGAGCCGGTGAATGTCGGCAAAAGCGCGAAGTGAGCGAGGCCGATCGCTGACGCGCCTCTTCGACGCGTGCCACAGCAGTAAGAATGTCGGTGTTATAGGCAGTGCAGCCTTAACCAATTCGTCCATAACGGGATCGTTGAATGCGGCTAGGCGGTACGCCAAAGACGCACGCTTGCGCTTGAAGGATTGCGGGTAAACACCGAGGTTAGCTTTCATTCGCTCATTGTTGAGATTTGGGGGCAACAGCCTCAATTAGACGAGCTGATCAAAGTAGCTTGTATGGTGGCCCTCACTGAGAAGTGTCAACACATTGCAATTTTAAAGGCAATTGAAGATAGTGATCTCGGCATGACACGTCCTATCATCGCAACGACTGTCGACATTGTCAGCCGTGTAAGTAGCCTCGAAGGAAACGCCGGCCCTCGCGCACCTCGGTATTTCCAAGATCTGGCGCTCTCAGTCGTGATGCTTGATTGAAAGGCGCACCGGCTGCGCGCCGACACGTGCCGACCGACAGCTCGATAACAACTCCTTTGTCACAAGAACACATAATCAGAGGGTAATTGTATGAGCAACTCCGAAGTCTTCATCATCAGTGCGCTGCGTACCGCCATCGGCGGTTATGGTGGATCGCTCAAGGATGTCACTCCCATCGAGCTGGCCACGCAGGTCAGCCGCGCAGCTTTGCTACAGTCGGGGCTCGACGCGGCTCTTGTAGGGCATGTAGTAATGGGCCATGTCATCCCCACCGAGGTGCGGGACGCGTACCTGTCGCGCGTGGTTGCCCTGCAAGCTGGCCTTAGCAAGGAAACTCCGGCATTCAACGTCAATCGCTTGTGCGGTTCCGGTTTGCAGGCGATTGTTTCCGGCGCGCAAAGCCTTTTATTGGGAGATGCTGGCGCAGTGCTGGCGGGCGGTGCGGAATCCATGAGTCGAGGCGCCTACATTCTGCCCCAGGCACGTTGGGGTGCGAGGATGGGCGACATGCAGGCGGTCGACTACATGCTTGGCGTTCTGCATGATCCGTTCGCCCCCATTCATATGGGGATTACTGCAGAAAACATTGCCGCTCACTACGGCATTAGTCGACAAGCCCAAGACGAACTCGCGGTGTTAAGCCAGCGGCGTGCTACCACGGCCATCGCTGAAGGGCGTTTCGCCGAGCAGATCGTTCCAATCGAGATACCGACACGCAAAGGCCCCGTCATTTTCGCTGTAGACGAGCACGTGCGCGCCGATACGACTCTTGAACAGTTGGCAAAGATGAAGCGGGCCTTTAAGACCGACGGCACTGTCACAGCGGGCAACGCCTCGGGCCTGAACGATGGCGCGGCTGCGTTAATCATGGCGTCGGGCGAAACAGTCCGCCAGCAGGGACTTAAGCCGTTGGCGCGCCTAGTGGCCTATGCCCATGCGGGTGTGGAACCGGCAATGATGGGGCTCGGTCCCATTCCAGCAACTCGCCTGGCGCTCAAACGTGCTGGATTGACTGTCGCAGACTTGGATGTGATCGAGAGCAATGAAGCGTTTGCGGCCCAGGCGTGCGCGGTCAGTCAGGAACTTAACTTTGATCCGGCGCGGGTTAATCCGAACGGCTCGGCCATCGCCTTGGGCCACCCGGTGGGAGCCACCGGGGCAATAATCGCAACCAAGGCCATTCACGAGCTGCATCGTATCCAGGGTCGCTATGCGCTGGTAACGATGTGTATTGGCGGCGGCCAGGGTATCGCGGTGATTTTCGAGCGCGCCTGAGAGGGGCTGTCAAAGATGTGATGCCGAATCCCCTGGTGAGGCAATCCGAGGATTGCCTGCTGATGATAATCGTATATATCATACGCTTAATTATTGAATAACCAGGACCGTGCTCATGACCCATTCGCAACTTAGTCAACCTGCCAACCTTGACGACCCGGCAGTTCGTGTACTGACGTCACAACGAATGGATAGAGCGCAACAGGTCAGGGATGTTGCGCTTTCGATGTTTGTACATGAGGGCTTCGCCAATGTCAGCCTTCGCCATCTCGGCAAGCGTGTCGGTGTGCATGCCGGTTCGCTTTACAACCATGTAGAGAGTAAGCAGGCACTTCTCTTCGAGTTGATCCATGAGCATCTGGAAGGTCTGGTGGAGACAGTGGAACAGCGAACGCGCAAGCCTGTATTCGTCGTGGAGAAACTGAAAGTCTTCGTCAGCATCCATCTGGACTTTCAGCTTCGACAGCAAGAGTGCGCTCAATTGCTGAGTCTGGAGCTGCGCAGTCTTGATGCGTCACACAAGGCGCAAATCAAGCCATTACTGGAACGTTATCGGACCTGCCTCGCGCAAATCATCACGGCAGGCATACGCTCAGGTGTATTCGCCGACCAGCATGTACATACCAGCGTCAACTCGGTTCTGAGCCTGCTCAGCAGCGTTGCTTTCTGGTTTCGCGAAGGCCGGCAGCAGCCGATGAAGCAATTGATCAAACAGATAACGGCGATGATCACCGGCGCGCTTTGCCCTCCTCGGCAGCTGAGCTGAGCCTTTTACCCTCCCTCTGCCTAAATGCTACGGTTTTTACAGGAAACCCGCTGATGCTCATTGCTTATAAACATCACATTCAAGAGCGTGCCGCCCAGGGTATCGTGCCCCAGCCGCTTAACGCCGAACAAACTGCAGGCCTGATCGAGCTGCTGAAGAATCCCCCGGCTGGCGAAGAAGCTTTCCTTGTCGACCTGATCACCAATCGCGTTCCACCTGGCGTTGACGAAGCTGCCTACGTCAA
>DASVUK010000157.1:0-47627 GCA_036387095.1 Pseudomonas sp. | reverse complement strand
TAAATCCGCATCGGGCCTTCCCATGGATGGGCCACCAAAATTCTCTTGTTGAGGTATTGCCGTGATACTGCTGACTAAAAAACGCTTGTCGCTTCTGATCGCTTCGCTGTGCCTGAGCGGTATGGCCCATGCGACTGACGTTACGGGCGCTGGTTCGAGTTTCGTTTTTCCGGTTATCTCCAAGTGGTCCCAGGACTACAGCAAAACAGCGCCTAACCGTATCAACTATCAGTCCATCGGTTCGGGCGGCGGTATCGCTCAAATCAAGGCTGCAACCGTGGACTTCGGTGCATCCGATGCCCCGATGTCTGCTGAAGACCTGTCTGCCGGCGGCCTGGGTCAGTTCCCCAGTGTGATCGGCGGTATCGTCCCGGTCATCAACCTGGAAGGCGTCGCACCCGGTCAACTGAAGTTGGACGGTGAGACACTGGCCAAGATCTTCATGGGCAAAATCAAAACCTGGAACGACCCGGCCCTTGTGGCCCTGAACCCGGACCTGAAACTGCCCGCTACAGCAATCACCGTGGTTCACCGTTCGGACGGTTCGGGCACTTCGTACAACTTCACCAACTACCTGAGCAAAGTCAGCCCTGAATGGGCCACCGAACTCAAGTTCGGTTCCACGGTGCAATGGCCGGCCGGTGTAGGTGGCAAGGGTAACGAAGGTGTTTCGGCTTACGTGAAGCAGATCAAAGGGTCTATCGGCTACGTCGAATATTCCTACGCTGTGACCAACAAAATGTCCCACACCCAACTCAAGAACGCCGCCGGTAAGTTCATTGAACCTAACGCCAAGGCCTTTGCTGCTGCCGCTGACACCGCCGATTGGGCCAGCGCCAAAGACTTCAACCTGATCATGACCAACGCTCCGGGCGACGCCGCATGGCCGATCACCGCAACGACCTGGATCATCATGTACAAAAAGGCCAAGAACGAAGAACAAAGCAAGGCTGCTTTCGACTTCTTCAAATGGTCGCTGGAGAACGGTCAGGCTCAAGCCGAGTCGCTGGATTACGTAGCCCTGCCAAAATCCCTGGTAGAGCGCGTTGAAGGCTACTGGAAAACCGAGTTCACCAAGTAACTCGACGCTTCTGTGACTCACCCCTGTCATCGGTCACTCGTTGACAGGGTTTCTTTGCGAGTGGACTCAAGATGACTGAAAACACCCAATATTTGTCCGCTGCGATTCCCACCGTCGAAACCGATGACGACAAGCGTGCTGCACGCGATCACCGTCATGACCGCTGGTTCAAACGCTCCATGGGAGCCGCAGCCATGCTGGTTCTGGCGCTGCTGGGCAGTATCGCCATTTCGACGTTGTGGGGTGGCAGCCTGGCCTTCGAGACATTCGGCTTCGGTTTTCTGACCAGTACCGAATGGAACGTCGTCGACGGCAAGTTTGGTGCATTGGTGCCGATCTACGGCACGCTGGTTACCTCTTTTCTGGCCTTGCTGATCGCCGTTCCGGTGAGTTTCGGCATCGCAATCTTCCTGACCGAAGTGGCTCCACCCTGGTTGCGCATGCCGATTTCCTCGGCTGTAGAACTGCTCGCCGGTATTCCCTCCATCATTTATGGCATGTGGGGTTTGTTTGTATTTGGGCCATTCATGGCCGAGCACATGGCTCCCTGGATCAACGAAAACCTGGGTGAATTGCCGATCATCGGTCCGATTTTCCAGGGGCCGCCACTGGGCATCGGCATGCTCACTGCTGGCATTGTGCTGGCGATCATGATTACGCCGTTCATCACCTCCGTCATGCAGGAAGTCTTTCGAAGCGTTCCTACCACTCTCAAGGAATCTGCCTATGCATTGGGCGGCACTACCTGGGAAGTGGTCTGGGACATCGTGCTGCCTTACACCCGTTCGGCGGTTGTGGGCGGGGTGTTCCTGGGGTTGGGTCGCGCATTGGGTGAAACCATGGCCGTGACTTTTGTACTGGGCAACGCGCACCAGTTTTCCGCATCGCTGATGATGCCCAGCAGTTCCATTGCGTCGGTGATCGCCAACGAATTCAGCGAGGCTTATACCGATCTGCACCGTTCGGCACTGATCGCACTGGGCTTCTTGCTGTTTGTCGTCACGTTCATCGTCCTGGCGCTGGCCCGACTGATGCTGTCACGTCTTTCGCGTAAGGAGGGGTTATGAGTAAGGATGTGAGCGGCAACGAGCGCTTGTACCGAGTTCGCGATATCAAAAACAAAGTGGCGATGGTGCTCAGTTGCGGCGCCACTGCCTTCGGCCTGTTGTGGCTGGTGTGGATTCTGCTGACCACCATCGTCAACGGCCTGGATGCGTTGAACCTGCGTCTGTTCACCGACATGACGCCGCCGCCAGGCACTGAAGGCGGTCTGGCCAACGCCTTCTATGGCAGCGTGCTGATGTCCGGCATCGGTCTGTTGATCGGCACGCCGATTGGCTTGATGGCCGGGATATGGCTGGCAGAGTTCGCGCGCTACTCGAAGCTGGGCAACGCGGTGCGCTTCGTCAACGACATCCTGTTGTCGGCACCGTCCATCGTGCTCGGCCTGTTTGTCTATACCGCCGTGGTGCTTCCCCTCAATGCCATCACCAACCATCAGGTCGGGTTTTCGGCGATCGCCGGTGCACTGGCTTTGGCGCTGCTGGTCATTCCAGTGGTCGTGCGCACCACGGATGAAATGCTGCAACTGCAACCTTCGACCATGCGCGAAGCCGCACTGGCGTTGGGCGTACCGCAGTGGAAACTGACGTTGCAAATTGTGCTGCGCGCCGCCAAGGCGGGTGTAGTCACAGGCGTATTGCTTGCCCTGGCCCGTATCACAGGGGAAACCGCGCCGCTGTTGTTCACGGCTTTCGGCAACCAGTTCTGGAGCAGCAACCTGATCAAGCCCATCGCCAGCGTACCGGTGGTGATCTTCCAATATGCGATGAGCCCGTTCGACGACTGGCATTCCCTGGCATGGGCTGGCGCTTTGGTGCTGACGCTGTTCGTGCTGGTGCTGAGTCTGCTTTCCCGCTTAATTCTTTTGCGCAATAGGGCGTCCTGATGAATAACCTTTCCCTTGCCAACGAAAAAACCAAGATTCAAGTGCGTGGCCTGGAGTTTTTCTACGGCAACCAGAAATCTTTGAAGTCCATCGACATGGTGATCCCGGAGAAACGTATCACGGCGATCATCGGCCCGTCCGGGTGCGGTAAATCGACCCTGCTGCGCGTGTTCAACCGCATCTACTCGATGTATCCAAAGCAGGAAGCTCGTGGCGAAGTGTTGCTCAACGGAGAAAACATCCTGGCACCGGGTTATTCGATGAATCGCCTGCGCAGCCATGTCGGCATGGTGTTCCAGAAGCCGGTGCCGTTCCCGATGTCGATCTTCGAGAACATCGCCTACGCCGTGCGTCACCATGAAAAGCTGTCTCGTCGCGAGATGGAAGACCGCGTGGAGCAGGCCCTGCGCGGCGCGGCGCTGTGGGATGAAGTCAAGGACAAGCTCAAGCAGAGCGCCACCAGCCTGTCCGGCGGTCAACAGCAACGTCTGTGCATCGCCCGCACCATCGCCCTGCGACCTCAGGTGCTGTTGCTGGATGAACCGACTTCGGCCCTTGACCCGATTTCAACCGGCCGAATCGAACAGCTGATCACCGAGCTCAAAGAGCAGTTCACGGTGATTATCGTGACCCACAACATGCAGCAGGCGGCGCGTTGCTCGGATTACACCGCGTTCATGTTCATGGGCGAACTGATCGAGCACGGCGACACCGATACGATTTTCACCAAGCCTACCAAGACCCAGACCGAAGATTACATCACCGGTCGTTTTGGCTGATTCAGGCCTGGGTTACAGCCTGGGCGGGCGCCAGCGAGGCCTCGCCCATGAAATCTTCCAGCCGCCGGCGCAGCCAGCGCTCGGCCGGATCGGTGTCCATTACGCTGAGCCAGACCATGGACAGGTCCAGGGTCGGGGTAATGAACGGCAGCGGTTCATCCTGCACCAACCCCAACGCACTCATGGCACTGGCTGTGTACGTCGGCATGTTCGACAGCAGGTCAGTGCCCGCCATCAAGGCGGGTAATGTGCTGTATTGCGGCACCGACAACACCACGTGGCGCTTGCGGCCCAGCGCGCCAAGCCACTCATCGGCAAAACTGCTGATGTTCGCGACGTGGGACACCACGACATGGGGGCGTGAGCAGTATTCATCCAGGGTCATGGGTGTGGAGGATTTGTCCGCGCGTATCACTCGGGGCTGGATGCTGCGCAACAACTTACGCTTGGCGTTGGCCGGCAGTTCACGAGTCAGGCAGACCCCGGCGGTAATCTCTCCGGAAATCAACAGATCGGAAATATTCCAGTAGTCCACGTGCTTGACGACGATCACCACGCCGGGGGCCTCCTGGCGGATCGCGCGCAGCATGGCCGGCAGCAAACCGAACTCCACGTCATCGGACAGGCCGATGCGGAACGTCATGTTACTGCTGGCAGGATCGAAATCGTGGCTCAGGCTCAGTGCCGTAGACATGGCATCCAACGCAGGTGAAAGGTGCAGAATGATTTCCTGGGCCCGGGCGGTGGGCTCCATGCGGTGGCCGACACGAATGAACAGTGGATCGTTGAACAAGGCGCGCAGTCGATTGAGTGCTGCGCTGATGGTCGGCTGGCCGAGGAACAGCTTTTCGGCGGCGCGGGTCACGTTGCGCTCTTGCATCAAGGTCTCGAACACCACCATCAGATTGATGTCGGCCTTGCGCAATTGATTTCGATTCATGGGGCAGCGTTCCAGGAGGTTCCAGCTCAGGGGCGCAACGCTAACAGCGTGAGCCCCCGTCCTCAAGCTGCACATTGGTCGTAGCACCACCGCCTGCACCCTTCGAACCGGAACGGACAGCCGATGGCAGTGAACTTCATGCGCGACCCATCGGTCAGCTTTACAGGCTTACCATGAGGCGTTCGACACGATGCGTATTTCTTTGCACGACCAGGTTGCCCTGGTAACCGGCGGCAGTTCAGGCCTTGGGGCCGCAGCCGCCCAGGCCTTGGCAGCGGCGGGCGCGGCGGTGGTGATCAACTACAACTCGCAGCCTGAGCCGGCAGAAAAACTTGCCGCACAGATCATCGCCGAGGGAGGCCAGGCCGTGGCCATCGGTGCCGATGTCTCCCAGGAAGATCAGGTTCAAGCGTTATTTGCCAAAACCCTGGAGCATTTCGGACATCTGGACATTCTGATTGCCAATTCCGGACTGCAAAAAGACGCCGCTATCGTCGACATGAGCCTGGCCGACTGGAACAAGGTGATCGACGTCAACCTGACCGGGCAGTTTCTCTGCGCCCGCAGCGCCTTGCGGCAGTTCATCGCCCAAGGCCTGCGCCCTGAAGTGTCCCGAGCCATGGGCAAGATCATTCACATGAGTTCGGTGCACCAGTTGATCCCATGGGCAGGCCATGCCAACTACGCAGCGTCCAAGGGCGGTGTCGATCTGCTGATGCGCACCATTGCGCAGGAAGTCGGCGAGCAAAAAATCCGCGTCAACAGCATCGCGCCGGGGGCGATCCGCACCGCGATCAATCAGGACGCCATGAAGGGTGACGCGCAGGCCAAACTGCTGAAGCTGATTCCCTACGGGCGCGTGGGGGAGGCGCAAGATGTGGCCAACGCAGTGGTGTGGCTGGCCTCGGATCTGGCCGATTACGTGCACGGCACGACCTTGTTCATTGACGGCGGCATGAGCCTTTATCCGGAGTTTCGCGACAATGGCTGAGCACCTGGAAGAGCCGCAAAACGCTATCGAGAACCACGGCATCATTGGCGATATGCGCAGCGCCGCGTTGGTGGCGGACACCGGCAGCATCGACTTTCTATGCTGGCCGGATTTCGACAGCCCATCGGTATTCACGGCGCTGCTGGACAGTCATGAAGCGGGCATCTTTCAACTGGCCCCGGATTTGCCCGATGCACGTCGCCAGCAGATTTATCTGCCGCAGACCAACGTCCTGCAAACCCGCTGGATTGCCCAAGAGGCCGTGGTCGAAGTCACCGACCTGATGCCTGTCGGGCTCCATGAGGATGACCTGCCCCGGATAGTGCGACGGGTGCAAGTGCGTTACGGCTCAGCGACCGTGCGCATGCGCTGCCGGGTGCGCCTGGACTACAGTCGTGCCCAAATGAGTGTGCGCATGGATGGCCCGGATGCGTGCTTCGAGGCCGAGGGGCAGCCGGGCATGCGGCTTTCGGCAACGGTGCCTCTGCATCTGGATGGGCAGATGGCGGTCGCTGAATTGACCATGAAGCAAGGCGATATTTTCGAATGCGTATTGGGCGGTATCGAAGACGAGCAGGTCAGCGCCGGACAATGTCCTCGCTATATCGATGACACCGTGGCGTTCTGGCGGCGTTGGAGCAAGCAGTCCGAGTACCGTGGCCGCTGGCGGGAGATGGTCAATCGTTCGGCGCTGACCCTCAAGTTGCTGACGTCGCGCAAGCATGGCGGCATAGTCGCCGCTGCCACCTTCGGTCTGCCGGAAACCTTGGGCGGCGAGCGCAATTGGGACTATCGCTACACCTGGATTCGCGACGCCTCGTTCACGGTCTACGCGTTCATGCGCCTGGGGTACTCAGATGAAGCCAACGCCTTCATGGGCTGGGTGCGCGAGCGAATGGGCGACTGTTGCGATGATTCCGACAAACTCGGCATTCTTTACGGCCTTGATGGCCGGGAGCAATTGCCGGAGCAAACGCTGTCCCATCTTTCCGGATACGGCGGCGCGACACCTGTGCGGGTCGGGAACGAGGCTTACAAGCAAACCCAGCTGGATATCTACGGCGAACTGATGGATGCGGTTTACCTGGCCAACAAATATGGCAATGCGATTTCCTACGAAGGCTGGCAGCACGCAACCCGCCTGGTGGATTACGTGTGCGAGAACTGGCGCAGTAAAGACGTCGGCATATGGGAAATGCGCGGCGCGGATCAACACTTCCTGCATTCGCGGCTGATGTGTTGGGTAGCCCTGGATCGCGCGTTGCGCCTGGCTTTCAAGCGTTCGCTGCCGGCCCCCTTCGATCGCTGGGACAAAGAGCGCCAGGCGATTCACGACGATATCTGGAAAAATTTCTGGAACGCCGACCTGGGCCACTTCGTGCAATACCAAGGCAGCCGCAACCTGGATGCCTCGATGCTGTTGATGCCGCTGGTGCGCTTTGTCGGCGCCAGCGATCCGCGCTGGTTATCGACCCTGGACGCCATCGAAAGCACGCTGGTGCGCGACGGTATGGTTTATCGCTATCGCAACGACGATGATCACGATGACGGGCTGGCCGGCGAAGAGGGCGCATTCACCGCCTGCTCATTCTGGTATGTCGAATGCCTCGCGAGGGCCGGGCGGATCGAGCAGGCCCATCTGGAATTCGAACAACTGCTGCGCTACGCCAACCCACTGGGGCTTTATGCCGAGGAGTTTGATGTTCACGGCCATCACTTGGGCAACACGCCGCAGGCATTGAGTCATCTGGCATTGATCAGTGCCGCCAGCTTCCTGGATCGCAAGCTGGATGGGCAGAAGACGTTGTGGCAGCCGTGAGGGCGGCGCTTGTCCCGAAGAGGGCTGTTCAGACGATGTCTGTCCAGCCTGTCATTTACTGTGTAACGCATACCCCACCGCTGAATTTTCCAGCGCGTACTTATCCCCGATCATCGCGCAGTAACTGGTCCGGGCCAGATAGGCGCCATGGCCTTCGAGAAAGACTTTGATGTCCTTGACCTCATCGCACATTTCCAGCGCTCGGCCCTGTAACGCACCAACGGCCTGGGCCGAACGCAGTGCGCCCATGGGCGTCCAGTCGGCGATGATCAGCGCGCCTTCGGGCACCAATTGCTCATAGCTGTGTGCAAACTGTTCGGCGGAGTGGTCTGGCAGGTAGGGCACCATGAAGTAATGAATATCGTCGCGAAACGGCAGCGCCTCCTTATGGGTCGGCAAACTCAGTAATCCTGTGGCGTACAGTGAATACACCAGCAATATGGTCAAGGGCGATGCCACGACGGATAGAAGAGGGATCAGGGTTTTCCCTGTCATTGCTCTTGGCAGCAGAGCCTGGAGTTTCATGACACCGATAATGCTCAGTATTGCCACGCCGGGCAGGAAGAACGTGAAACGATCAGTGACGTTATAAGACACGGCAAACACAAAGTTCAGCGCCGCCGCGCACCACAACAGACGCAGTCGACTGTCCTTGGGAAACAGCACCAGCCCCAGCAATTGCGGACCGATCAGCGACAACAACACGATGAACACTGAATTCTTTTCATGCCACATATCGTCGAATCGCAGCAGGCTGCCTTCCCAACTGGGTTGGTCGCTTTTGACAGCGCTGCCGGTCAGGTACCGATGGAACACCTCGATGAGCGTCATCCCGCCTTGCAGGTCGTGGGCCACTGCTGGCCAGGCGACCGCGAAGCCCGCCACGAAGCCTGGAATGGTGATCAGGATTCGGGTTTTTTGCTGATACAACAGCTGAATGTACAGCGGCAGCAGCACAACAAAGGTCAGTTGGTGAATGGCGGCGCCAAGGCCGGTCAAGGCGCCGATGATCAACAGCTTGCCTACATCCCCCAAGGATGATCTGCGGTCAAAATGCACCCAGTAGGCCAGCAACACCAACAACGCGTGCAGGATATACACCTCGATCTTGGTCGAGACCCAGAACACCGAATGGGAAAGCACCGTAGCCGCTGCCGCCAGCAAAGCTTGACGCGCGCTGGCCCCAACGCTGACGGCCAGCTTATAGACGGCCCAGACCAGCGGTATCAGCAGAATGGAGTTGAGCAGGCTCAAAATGCGCGGGCCGAACATGTCGAACGTGGCGGTGCTGACAAAGTGATAAAGCGGGTGATCCAGTGGCCCCAGGGACTCGCTGAAGTAATGCCTCAAGGATGCATCGGCCATGAATACGCCGTTGTCCATCCACTGGATCGGGCCGCTGGAGGCGATAAAGCTGGCAACTATCGCTGCGCAAAGCAGCAAGAACGGAACCGTTGTGGATGAACCGATTGACGACTGACTGCTGTTGCCTGATGCCATTGCGCTACTCCCGTAACCGATGTTCAACGTCAACTTATTTGGATGCATGTCCGGCAATGCCGGTGTCCAGGGTGTGATCGGCCTTGAGCTTGAGCAGCATCACCGCACCGATGCCTACCGCGAACCACAGGGTCGCCAGGCGAATCAGAACGGTGGCGGCAATCGCGTCGGCGCTGGACATGCCTTTCCAGACCAACAGCCCGACCATCACCGCTTCAGCGCCACCCAGCCCGCCGGGCATGAAACTGATCGCGCCGGCCAGCATCGCCAGCGCATAGACGAATACCGCGAAGGTCAGCTCGATATCGGCGCCCATCCCGTTCAGTATCCAGTGAAATGCCAGCGCCTCGGCGCTCCAGGCAACGACACTCAGGGCAGTCACGCCCACCAGCAGGCTCAGACGATGGCAGCGCTGGGCGGCAATCAGCACTTGAGTGAGCTGTCGCGCCAGGCCGATCAGTTTGCCACCCTGGGCCGGGATCGCAGCGGCCACGCGCTCCAGCAAACGTCGCTGGGAAAGGATCAACAAGCCGATCACCACCAGGCAAACGCCCACCACGATCATCGGTTGTGCATCCGGGTACAGCGACAAGCCGAATAACGTCAGCAGCACCACCGCAAACAGGTCGGACAGGCGTTCGCTGAAAAACGCCGCGAAGCTCTGGGGGTAGGGCACGCCCCAGCGCTTGAGCAACACGCCGCGCAACGCTTCACCCGCCTTGCCCGGCGTAGTGGTCAGGGCGAAACCGGCCAGATAGATATTCAGGCTCGGCTTCCACGCCACGGGGTGCCCCAGCACGCGAAGATAGGTTTGCCAGCGCAGGAAACGCAGCCCGTAGTTGATCGATGACAGCAACAGCGCCAAGGCGATGCCGATCAGACCGACTTCGCCCACCGCATGGCTTACCGCCTGCCAGCCGCCCCACAGGGAAAATCCCAGGTAGGCCAGGGCCGAGCAAACCACCGACAGCACCGCGGCTCGATAGCGCCAACCGGACAGGTAAAGAGATTCGCTCATAGGTTCAGCCTCTTGAACACCGGTTGTGGGATGGAGCGGATGATCAGCATGATCAGCGCCCAGAAACCCGGCGTGTAGAGGGTGGGAGATTTGCGGGCTATTCCCGTGACGATGCGCCTGGCCACTTGCTCGGGTTGGGCCAGGAGCGCCGCAGGCAGGGACAGCCCTTGGGTCATGGGCGTATCGACAAACCCCGGCTTGATGGTCAGGACGTGCACGCCGACCTTGAACAGCCGCGCCTGCAAGCCTTCGCTGAACGTGGAGACCGCAGCCTTGGCCGCGCCATACAGATAGTTGGAAGGCCTTCCGCGATCACCGGCTACCGAGGAAATTACCGCCAGGCTGCCACAGCGCTGGGTTTCAAACTGCTTGGCCAGTAATGTCAGCAAGGCAATCACCGACGTGCCGTTGTTGGCAAATTCCTGCAAGGCCACGCCGACATCCTGTTCGCAGATCTTCTGATCGGGGAGGGTGCCGTGGGCGATCAGTGCGACATCAATCTGACCCATCGCCATCAGGCAGCGCTCCAGCATGGCGGGGTGTGCGGCATAGTCGATGGCGTCCATTTCGTGCACGGTAATCGCTTTCGCGCCCCGCGCCTTCAGGTCGGCAGCGGTCTGCTCCAGTTTGTCGGCATTACGTGCCACCAGAAAGAAGTCGCTGCCTTCACTGGCCCACAAACGCGCGCATGCAGTGGCGATGGCCGATGTAGCGCCGATGATCAGAACTCGTTTCATAGGATTACTCGTTTCCAGAAGCGGGACATCAGTGAGGGGTCGCGCAGGGCTTCCAGACGCTCCCAGGCCGGATAAGCCTGACGGAAGTCGCTGCCGCTCATGTGCGCGTCCTTGGCCGGGTATAGCCGCCCGCCCGCAGCCCGGACAATGGCGTCCAGCCGCGGGAACAGCACGTTGATCAGGTCGTTGCTGTGGGGAAAGTCCAGCGCCAGCGAAGTGCCTGGCATCGGGAACGACAGCAGCCCCGGAGAAGCGATATCGCCGCAGCGCTTGAGTACCGCCAGGAAAGAGCCCTGGCCGGAAGCGGCGATGGCGTTGAGCAGCTCACTCATGGCCACTTCGGCGTTGGCTTCGGGCACCACGCATTGGTATTGCTGGAACCCGCCACGGCCATAGATACGATTCCAGTGCAGAATGCGATCAAGGGGATAAAAGAAGGGTTCGTAAGGGGTGCGTTTAGGCGTTCGCTGGCCCGGATGTGCCCGCCAGTACAGAGCGTTGAAGGCCCGCAACGACAGGGTGTTGATCAGGGAAACCGGCGGTGTGACCGGGACGTTCAGGCAGGATGTCCCGCCCACCTCCAGCGAGCCGTAGCGCGCGTGGTCGCCAACGATGAAGACGCCGCGGCCCGTATCAGCGCCTTTGGCCAGGCAGTCGATCCAGGCCACGCTGTACTCGTGCTGATGATCAAGCTCGCTGGACAGGCTGAAGAATTCCGCCAGGTTGGCAAAGCGCACCACGGTACTGTCGATCTGACTGGCGCGGATCGGCATCAATTGCAGATCCGCCCAACTGATGACGCCGGTAAGGCCCAGGCCGCCAATGGTGGCTGTGTACAGCCGCGCATTCTCTCCCGGTGAACACATCAAGGCGCCGTCGTTATGACGCAAGAGCCCGAAGCGCAGCACATGATTGCCAAATGTGCCGCGCAGGTGATGGTTTTTGCCATGCACGTCATTGGCAATCGCACCGCCCACCGTTGCGAAACGGGTGCCAGGGGTCACCGGCAGAAACCAGCCATTGGGGATCGCTGCCGTCAGGATGTCCGATAGCGTCACACCCGATTCGACACGCACAACCCCCTTGCTCCAGTCGGCGCGGATGAAATGATTCAAACCGCGCATATCCAGCACCTGATCGCTGGCCGCCAGGCAACTGTCGCCATAACTGCGGCCGTTGCCATAGGGCAGGCTGGTCTGATGCTCGGCGATGACCCGGTTTGTGTGAGCGGTGAGCTCATCGATCCAGTGACAGGCGTGACCGTTTTGCGGCGTCAGGGGGTAGCGGCCCCAGGAATACAGAGGCTCACTCATGCGGCAATCCAGAAAACCAGAGCAAACAGTGCGCCGATGCCTTGGCTGATACGGTCACGAATCGCGAACACCACCGGGTCATCGTTCATCATTCCGCGATGGGTCAACATCCAGACGCGGGTAATCCAGAACAGCAACAATGGACACGCCAGCCAGATCACGTGGGGGCGAGCGTACTGGATGATCGTCGTGCCTTCGTGGATATACAGCGCCAACACCATGACAGCCAGATGGCCCGATGACGCGCCAAGGGCCGCAATCATGTCCAGGTCACCGGGGTAGTAACCCCGGCCGCGGGTCATTTCCTTGAGGTCTTTAGCCCGCGCCTCGCGCAGTTCGGCATAGCGCTTGACCAGCGCCAGGCTCAGGAAAATGAACATCGAAAAGGCCAGGATCCAGAAGGTCAGCGGCAGGTTGAAGACCGCCGCGCCGGCCAGGATGCGTGCGGTGTAAAGCATGGCCAGGACGATCACATCTACCGCCATTTGCCGTTTCAGATACAGGGAATAGGCCAGCGTCAGCAGGTAGTAAGCGGCAAGCACCGCGCTGAACTGCCAGGGCAACAGCAACGCGGCGCCGCCGAATGCAGCGATCAGCAGCAGCGGGACCACAATCAAGCCAGCCTTGATCGACAGCTTGCCGCAGGCGAATGGACGCTTGCGCTTACTCTGGTGGTGGCGATCGTCGGCCAGATCGAGCAAGTCGTTGAGTACATAGACACTTGAGGCGCAGAGCCCGAAAAACAGGAAAGCCAGCACGCCGTTGAGCCATTGCAATGGCTGGTTTAGCTGATGGGCAGCCAACAGCGGGACGAAGATCAGCGCGTTTTTCGCCCACTGATGCATGCGTAGGGCTTTGCGCCAGTCCCGCAGGGTCGCCACGTTGGAGCGAATGACGCGCTGGACGTTGCCCTGCGCCTTGGCCCGGCTCTCGACACCGGGCTCGGGATTGACCACGAACGCCCGGCGGGCAGCGCCCCAGATCGGCAGATCGTCCAGGGAATTACCCAGATAGTCGAAACCGCCTTGCCCGAAATGCCCCACCAGCAGATCGCGCTTGGTATGCGCTGACAGATTGCGTTCGGCGTTGGAGGCCACCACCAGGTCGAACAGGTTCAGGTGTTCGGCGATACGCACGGCGAGGCTGTCGTGGCTGGCCGTGGCGAGTACAACCATGCGCCCGCTGGCGCGTTCGGTTTCGATGAGCGCGATGACGTCCGGATCGTAGGGCAGCACGCTGACATCGATTTGCGTGGCCAGAGCCAGCCCTTCCTTGAGCGCCGCTTTACCCTTGATCAACCATCCAAACACTTTGAAGATCTTGAGCGGCTGACTGCGAATCAGCGCCATCGCTGTTTCCATCAGCAAGTCGGAGCGCAATAACGTGCCATCAAGATCTACAACTAGGGGCGGGTAAGTTTCGAGAACTCTTCCCTGAATTCTGGCCATGTCGATTCACTCTTTCCCGTGTTCGAAACACTATGAAACGTAAATTCTGTTTCGCCACTTCAATAAAATTAAAGAGCCTGGCCTATATCGTCAGAGTGCTGGCGTCAGAAATTTTAAGCGCGTTTAAAGTATTGTTTGGTAAAGAGGTGTCTCAGGCTTATTACATTCAGATCGAATATTTAAATGTCGATGAATGCCCTGCCTGAACCAATCAAGTGCAGTCATTCGTCAAGTTAGGGCCGTTGTCATGACCGGTAATCTGTAGTTTTTGCCCTGTTCGGCCGCCGTCAACTTAGGGGAAATCGGCAGGCCCGCTCGGCGTAGTGGGCGTCGCTTCGGCACTCAATAAGGCTATTGCAGTGCTGTCTTTTTAACTTTTCATGAAGTCATAATGACCGCGGCACCCGCATCCTCAGGCAGTCAATGGAATCGTAATGACAAATCCTCTTTTATCGGCATTGGTCCCTTTGGTAGCTGACTTGAGCCGGGAGCTGCCGGATGACGAGCGCTATCGGCGGTTATTGCAGGCCCTGCGGCAGATGCTGCCGTGCGATGCCGTAGCGTTGCTCAAGCTTGAAGACGATGTCTTGATTCCCCTGGCCGTGCAGGGGTTGAGTGCTGACACATTGGGTCGCCGTTTCAGGGTCGCGGACCATCCTCGTCTCAAAGTCCTGCTGGAAACTGCCGGTCCGACGCGCTTTTCCACCGACTGCGACTTGCCCGATCCTTACGACGGACTGGTCGAAGGGCATCCGGGCCATCTTGAAGTGCATGATTGTCTGGGTTGCGCCCTATATTTCCAGGACAAACCCTGGGGCCTGATTACCCTGGACTCCCTGGACCCGTCACGGTTTGGCAGTGTCGATCTGGATAACCTGCAGGCGTTTGCCAGCCTCGCCGCCGCGACCGTTATGGCCAGCGAGCGAATCAAACAACTGGCGCGCGGCTTCGAGGATCAACGGCAACTGGCCGAAGTCTATAAACGCGCCGCCGGTGGTCGCAGCCCCAGGGAGTTGATCGGGCAGAGCCCCATTCACAAGCGCATGCAGCACGAGATACAGCTGGTCGGCAACAGCGCCTTGTCGGTATTGATCACCGGGGAAACCGGAGTAGGCAAAGAGCTGGTAGCCGAAGCGATCCACCTCAGTTCACCCCGCGCCCAGAAGCCGTTGATCAGCCTCAATTGCGCCGCGCTTCCGGAGATGCTGGTGGAAAGCGAGCTGTTCGGACACGTCAAAGGCGCGTTTTCCGGGGCTGTGAATGGCCGCAGTGGCAAATTTGAGTTGGCCGATGGCGGCACGATTTTTCTCGATGAGGTCGGCGAGCTGCCGCTGCCGGTCCAATCCAAGTTGCTGCGGGTGCTGCAGAGCGGTCAGTTGCAGCGGGTCGGGTCCGATCAGGAGCACCATGTCGACGTGCGCATCATCGCGGCGACCAACCGTGATCTGGCCGAGGAAGTGCGCTGCGGGCGTTTTCGCGCCGATCTGTATCACCGCCTCAGTGTTTACCCGCTGCTGGTGCCACCGCTCCGGGAACGGGGCCGGGATGTGTTGCTCCTTGCAGGGTTCTTCCTCGAAGAGAACAGGGCGCGTATGGGCCTGCGCAGCCTGCGCTTGACCGTCGAGGCTCAAAAGTTGCTGGTCGGCTACACCTGGCCGGGTAACGTGCGCGAGCTTGAACACCTGATCAGCCGAGCGGTGCTCAAATCCCTTTCGGCTCATAAAGAGCGTCCGCGCATCCTGACCATCGAAGCTGCGGCACTGGGTCTGGTCGATGACGTGGCCCTCAACCGGCCTTGCGCCAGGGCCATTGAAGCGACTGCGCAGCCGGGGCGCACGCTCAAGGATTCGGTGGACGCTTTCCAGCGCAGTCTGATTGAGCAGGCGCTGGGTCGGCATCAGGGCAAGTGGGTGGAAGTCGCCAGGGAAATGGGGCTCGACCGCGCCAATCTCAGTCGCCTGGCCAGACGTCTGGGTATTCGCTGAAGGGATTGTCGTAATGTTTGTTTGCAGCGCCTTGAACTTGCAAACAGTGAGCACTGGATCATCCGTTCAAAAAAAGACTGAATTTTTTTCTCAGGCCAAAGGTCATCTATTGCTCTAAGCAATCAGTATGAGGCACTGCCTGGATGTCCCAGTACAAACATTACCGAATTGATTACCTGTTGAATGGCACCTTCAAATCTTTCTACATCAGCGCCGAACGGATGGACAACGCCGAAGCCTGGCATCATGCAAGCGTAGACGCCGGTATTGCCCGCATCCCTAAATATCGACTGGAGAAAGTCGCGCGCGTCTCCAAGCCCTATGCCGAACACTTCGGTATTACCGACGTCGAGTGGGCGCAAAGTTAATACCTGAGGGCAGGCTTGCACCCGTGATATGAACCGGCGCTTCGCGGCCGGTTTTCCAATGGGGACCGTACTTTTTTACGGCTTGCTGCCGGTACCGTGAAAGTCACCTTTTTCCGGCAGCAGTTCGGTGCCTGGTTCAAACCCGGCTTCCGGGTCCGGCTCTTCGGCAACCGGGTCGGGGACGGTCTCCGGGAACTTCACCTCGTTGACGTCGACATCTGGATTTTCCGGGCGGGATCCGGCCATGGCGCACCTCATTGTTGTCGGGGTTGGAGCTGTTTATGCACTCTTGGATAGCGAGTCATCAAGGCGGTTCATTGCGACCGACTACCGACTACCGACAGGCCGCAAGACCTGCCGGTATCGAGCTATCTAGCGGTGGGCAATGTTTTCCAGCGCCAAATTGCGTGTGCGCGGCCCAAAGGTGCCGATGGTGATCATCACAATCAACATGCTGCTGACAATGAACGCCAATACGCCGGGCGTGCCGAAATGCTCCAGGAAAAACCCTATCAGCAAGCTGCTGAATACCGTGGACAATCGGCTGAACGAATAGCAGAAACCCACCGCACGAGCACGGATGTTGGTCGGGAATAACTCACCTTGATAAGAGTGATAGCTAAAACTCAGCCAGGCGTTGCAGAAGGTGATCATCACACCACAAAACACCAGCCCCACCGCCGTGGTCTGTAACGCAAACAGAGTGCCGAAAATCATCGATCCCAGTGCAGAGCCTACTATCTGCCATTTATTTTCAAAGCGGTTGGCAAACTTCACGAACAGCAATGGCCCCAGCGGATAGGCGAGCGTGATCACGAAGGCATAACCCAGGCTGTGGGTGAGGCTCACGCCCTGGCCGGTCAGCAGCGCCGGCAGCCAGTTACCAAAACCGAAGAAGCCGATGGCCTGGAAAACGTGGAACACAATCAGCATCAATGCCCGACGCCGATAAGGAGGCTTCCAGATGTCAGCAAAACGGCCTCTACCTTCGATGGCTACTACTTCTGGCTCTGGTGTATCCAGTGCTTTGCCGTGGTCGCGCAGGCAGTTGGCCTCGATGTCGTCCATGATGCGCTCGGCTTCGTCAAAGCGCCCGTGCTGCGCCAGCCAGCGTGGCGATTCGGGCAGGCGCGAGCGCAACCACCAGATGAACAGCGCGAATACCGCGCTGGCCAGGACCACCCAGCGCCAGCCGGAAATACCGAACGGTGCCTGAGGCACCAGCCACCAGGACATCAGCGCAACGGCGGGCACCGACAGAAACTGAACGAAGAAAGCAAAGGCAAACGCCGAGCTGCGGATTCGCTTGGGGACCAGTTCCGCCAGATAAGCGTCAATGGTCACCAACTCGATACCCAGCCCGATGCCCACCAGAAAACGCATACAGATGATGCCCAGCGCTGAACTCTGCACGCCCATCAGCACCGTCGCCACCGTGTACCAGATCAACGCGAACGTAAAGATTGCCCTGCGCCCGAAACGGTCTGCGATGGGACTGAGCAAGCTGGCGCCGAGAAACAGGCCGAGGAATGTGGCCGAAGCGAATGCCGCCTGGTCGGAAAACCCGAACACGCCTTGGGTGCCGGTGGCAAAAATGCCGTCGCGCAACAGGCCCGGGCTGATGTACGCGGTCTGGAACAGGTCGTAGAGTTCGAAGAACCCCCCAATCGATAGCAGTGCGATGAGCCGCCAGATCGTGGCGACGGCCGGCAGGCGATCAATGCGGGCGCTGATATGAGCCGCTCGGACAGGATCAACGCCATCGGGCGGCATGATGCTGTCGGCCGGTGATAAATACGTCATGGGTCAGTTCCGAAATTTCTGAATGAACCATAATAGTTTGTTTACATTTAGTAATGATTGTTAAGGAAGGTTATTTGCGGTGCAGATTGGTGACTTATTGCCGTAATCGTCGCCCTTTAAATTTTTTGTGTCGGAAGTCGGCGCCTCATTGAACGAGGCTGCCAGGGTGTGTAATGCCGTCCGTTGGACCGATGCATGGCCAACCAAGCTGAACCTCTGCCTTACGTCAGGAGTCAGCCCATTACCTAAAAACTGCCAGGAGGCAGCGCCATGGCGACCATGAAAGCGATCAGAATTCACCAGTTTGGTGATTCCAGTGTGCTTCGACTCGAATATGTTGAAATACCCCACCCACACGTTGGCGAAGTGTTGGTGCGAATTGCTGCGGCCAGTGTCAATCCTGTGGATTACAAGATTCGGCAAGGTGAATTTGCGCCGGTCGACAAAAGCATGTTGCCCATTACCCTGGGGCGCGACTTTTCAGGGGTTGTGGAACAGGTAGGCAGCGGCGTCGGCAGTTTCGTCAAAGGGGATCGGGTGTTCGGCATGGTCGGCGGTGACGCCAGCTATGCCGATTACGCTGTCGTCAACGCCGGGCATCTGGCCAGGATTCCCGAGAATCTCGATTTCATTCGTGCGGCGGCTGTGCCGTTGGCGGCCCAGACCGCATGGCAGGCGTTGTTCGATCATGGCCAGCTGGAAGCCGGACAACGGGTGCTGATCCAGGGTGCAAGCGGTGGCGTTGGCCATTTCGCCGTGCAATTGGCGGCGGCCAAGGGCGCGATGGTGTTTGCGACGGGTTCGGAAAAGAGCAGGCAGTTCATCAGCACTTTGGGGGCTGATCGGTTTATCGATTACACCAAAGAGCGCTTTGAAGATGTCTGCTCGGATATGGACCTGGTCATCAATCTAGTCTCAGGGGAAATGCAGCAGCGCTCCTGGGCCGTGCTGCGACCTGGCGGAACACTGGTTTCGACCCTGGGTCAGCCTGCTCGTGACCGCCCGGATGCGTATGGCAAGAACGGTCTTTTTTTTCTGGTGGAACCCAGCGGTACGCAGCTCGAAGAAATCGCACAACTGATCAGAGGCGAGCTGGTCAACGTGAAAATCAACGTCACCTTCCCCCTCAAAAGCGCCGCTCAGGCTCAGGATTACCTGGAAAAATGCCACGTTGAAGGCAAGGTGGTCTTGGCCGTCAGTTGATAGGTATGACGACGTTTGTTTGCAGTATTTACGTGGCTAACCTCGGCCTGTTCTGATTCGGGGGTTAGTTGTTCACCCGCTGAACTGCGTAGGCGCCTTCGACTCACAATCCTGAGGAAAATCAGGTGTCACCGAAGGGGAGCGAGTCTTTTGAACGTCAAGAGTGCAAGGATTACGGGGCTGGGGCAGGAGAGCGGCGGGGTATTGGAGACGGACCTTCCGGCACGTCTGGATCGCCTGCCTTGGGGCCGTTTCCACACCTTGCTGGTTATCGCGCTGGGTATCACCTGGTTGCTTGACGGCCTGGAGGTTACGTTGGCCGGGTCGGTATCGGGCGCGCTCAAATCCAGTCAGGTGTTGCAGATGTCCAATAGCGATATCGGCCTGGCGGGCGGCGTCTACATCGCCGGGGCGGTGTCGGGCGCCTTATTTTTCGGCTGGCTGACCGATCGTCTCGGCCGTCGAAAGTTGTTCTTTATGACGTTGTTGTTATATGTGGGCGCCACGGCGGCAACAGCCTTTTCCTGGAGTGTGGAAAGTTTTCTGCTGTTTCGCTTCGTCACCGGGATGGGCATCGGTGGGGAATACACGGCGATCAATTCAACGATCCAGGAGTTCACGCCCGCGCGTTATCGCGGCTGGGTGGACCTGACCATCAACGGGACGTTCTGGCTGGGCGCAGCCTTGGGGGCGGCAGGTTCTATTGTGCTGCTGGATCCGCAATGGTTCGGTGGGGATCTGGGTTGGCGGTTGTGTTTTGGCATTGGCGCGGCACTGGGCCTGATTATCCTGCTGATGCGCCTTTGGCTACCGGAAAGCCCGCGCTGGCTTCTGATCCATAATCAGGCTGATGAAGCGCGACGCATCGTCGAGCAAATCGAAGTCCGCATGGTTCGCCAGGGCCATCGCCTGCCCGCTATCGCAGGCAAGCCCCTGCGCCTGCATGCCAGGGACCACACACCGCTGGGGGAAATCTTTCATACATTGTTCGTCAGTTATCGCCAGCGGGCATTGGTTGGCATGACCCTGCTTACGGCACAGGCGTTTTTTTATAACGCGATATTCTTCACTTACGCGCTGGTATTGACTGATTTCTATGGGGTTCGGGCCGAGCGCGTCGGCTGGTACGTATTGCCGCTGGCCCTGGGCAACTTCTGCGGCCCACTGTTGCTGGGTCGCCTGTTTGATGTCATCGGTCGGCGGGTGATGATCAGCCTGACCTATGGGATTTCCGGGCTGCTGCTGGCGCTTTGCGGCTATTTGTTCCAGCAAGGGGTTCTGGATGTCACTGAGCAGGCCCTTGCGTGGATGGTCATTTTCTTTTTCGCTTCGGCGGCGGCCAGTTCGGCGTATCTGACGGTGGCGGAGACGTTCCCGCTGGAGATTCGCGCATTGGCCATTGCTGTGTTCTACGCCTTTGGCACCGGGCTGGGGGGAATAATCGGGCCGACGTTGTTCGGGCATCTGATCCAGACCCATGACCGCAGCAACGTGTTGCTCGGCTACCTGATCGGCGCGGGGTTGATGGTCGCAGCGGCAATCGTGCAGGGTTTCTTCGGAGTGGCAGCCGAACGCAAATCCCTGGAGCATGTCGCCCGTCCGCTGTCGCAAGCCCCGGATTGAGCGTTGACCACTCATCGCAGCTCGAACAGTGCTCCGCGTTTGGTCAGCAGAATGTGATCGGCGGAGAGAAATAGCAGACCCAGCGGGTCGCTCAGTGCGCCGTAGATGAAATTACCCGTGATCATATCCAGCTCAAACAAGTCTCTGAGCCCCAGCAGGTTTTCTTCTACGTCCCCCAGCAGGGTGCGCGATGAGGTGTAATCAACGATGGAGAGTTGAGCGATCAGTGACTGAAGTAATACTGAATTGCTCTGGATAGACATGGTGTTGACCTGAATGAACAGCGAACAGCGTTCGGACGCTACTCAGGTGTGAAGCCTTTTATGGCCATTGGTTCAGTTTCATGTCAGACAACAGACGAGAGGTCCTCCGCCGGAACCCATCAAGCCTTGATCCGCTCTGCGATGACCCGCAAGTCCTCGACGGTGGTCTGTAGCCTCAGCATCTGACGATTCACATCCGCAGCATCCCTGGCGTGGATGGAGTGCTGCAGAAATACCGCATGGCCAGCAAGGTTCTGCTGGATGTTTTCCAGATCGTTTGCGGTTTGTTGCAGATCTTGCTGAAGTTTTTTCATGGATCAATGCTCAGTGTGGTGAGTCAGTTGAAGCCGATCTTTTGGCAGGTGAGGGCGACCAGACACCGGCTTTTATTTGCTGCGCGCCTTGGCTTCGGCGGCCAGGCACTCCAGAGCAAATTGTTCGGTGTAGGTCATTTGAATCGGTGTGGTCTCACCCTTGACGGTGCGTTCACCTTCAAGGATGTAGCGCATCCGCTTGTCCGTGACACCAATGCGCTTGGCAATCCATGACGGCGTCTGGCCGATGCGGGTAATCAGCTTGTCAGCGTATTCGGTGGCCGGGTTGTAATGTTCAGCGTTGGGGGTCATGTCGCGTCCAGATAAAGTGTCGCTGCGATGGCTTCGCATGTGCGCGACATAGTGCTTGAATCGGCTTGCGGTGTCTCCTGCTTGCAGTCAACACGCACATCGTCCGGGATGAATTACTCGTCTTCTTGTTCCGAATAAGAATCCAGCAGCGCGGCCAGCGCGAGGGTGCGTTGCAGTCCGGAAGTAGACGCCATGATGTCGGCCACGGCAGCAATCGCCACTGCCTTGGCTTCGGCGCGTTCTGCGTCGGTGTTGTTAGGCGTCGCATCCTGCGCGGCCTCGATGATCGACTGCTCAAAGCTGTTCATGGTTGTGCTCGGCAAGTAGAGGGTTTGCGGATGAGGGTCTGGATCGGCTACAGCTGGACATCATTGACAGGCTCCAGGCGTGGCGGGGCGGGTTCGTCGAGCATGTCCAACACTGAAATCTCAATGGTGCGGCACAGGGCATTGAGTGGCAGATCATTGGGTTGAGTGTCGAAAGGGTCGGCGATCTGGTCGCCCAGTGCGTCCAGACCGAAGAAAGTATAAGCCAGGACCAGCACCGCGAAGGGCGTGAACCAGCCGATGCTGCCCACCAGGCAGAATGGCAACAGGAAGCAATAGACATGAACGATTCGATGCAGCATCAGAATGTACGGGTAGGGGATCGGCGTGTTGCTGATTCGTTCGCACCCACCCAACACGTAGGATAACCGGCTCAACTGTTGATCCATGTCGGCTTTCAATGGATCGCCGACGGCGTTTTGCCGTGCTTGCTCCATCAGTCGCTGACCGATCATGCCCAGCAAGACGCTGGGTGGGTTTTCCTTGTCGAAGGTTGCCCGTTGCAGGCCGGGTGCAAGCAGGCGCCGGGTGTCTTCGCCAGGTTTTTCGCCGCGCAGCCAGTCCTTGAGCAAATAACTGAACGCAACGAGGCTATCGAGCAGCTCGCGGCGTTCGACGGGCGGCAGGTTGGGCATAAGGCTCAGGCTTTGCCGGGTCAGGTTGCGGATCACAATAGACAACTCCGACCACAGCGTGCGCGCCTCCCAGAACCGCTGATACGCCACTGTGTTGCGAAAGCCCAGAAAGATCGCCAGCGTCAGGCCCCACAGCGTGAACGGGGTGGCCGTCAGCACCACTTTGTAATTGAACAGCGTGCCATGGGTAGCGACTACCGCCGAGCTGACCAGCACCGTAAACAGCACCTTGGGCCAGATCGCCGGCACGATGGTGCCCCGGATCGCAAACAGCAGCGCCCAAAGGGAGGGTTTCTGCGGGCGTGTAATCATCAAAAAACTCGGCAGGGGAAAACAATGCGGGCAATTCTGCCCTATCCATGGCCGTGCAGTCAGTCTCCATCGCACCCCAAACCTGATGGGGGGCTGGCATCGGGCAGCGCCCGCCAGCAAAACCGCAGCGCAGGTAGCCTGCATCGGCCAGCCAGGGCGTGAAAAAAATTTATGCGTTGCTGGGTAATTTTCTTCAATACGGTCTTCGTACTCATCCTTAACGTGATCGACTCATTTTCGATTCGATCAAGGTATTCACATGAGCGTGTTTATTTCCATGGCTGCTTTTGCACTGGCTTCATCGATCACGCCGGGGCCGGTCAACATCGTTGCCCTGAGTTCCGGCGCACAGTTTGGCCTGGGCCCCGCATTGCAGCACGTTACCGGGGCGACACTGGGCTTCACCTTGCTTCTGGTGCTGACCGGTTTGGGCATGCATGAAGTGCTGGTCCGTTGGGCGTTCCTGACTCAGGGAATCAAGTGGGCGGGGGTGGGCTTTTTGTTGTACCTGGCGTGCAAGCTGGCCATGGATAACGGCCGGCTGAATGCCGAACAAACCCGCGACCGGCCTTCGATGCTCCGCGGTGCGGTCATGCAGTGGCTCAATCCCAAGGCGTGGCTGGCCTGTGTTGCGGGCATGGGTGCGTTCGCGGCGAGCGGCGATGCCCGGCTGATAGGGCAATTTTCAGCGATCTATTTCGTGATTTGTTACCTGTCCCTGGCGTGCTGGGCACTGGCCGGGACTTTTCTGCGCCACTGTTTAAGCCATGAGTCCGGGATGCGTGGATTCAATCGCTGCATGGCGTTGTTGCTGTTGGGCTGTGCCGTCTACCTGCTGGTCTACTGACGCTTGTACTGGCCCGGCGTCGCCGCCAGATGCTTCTTGAACGCCCGTTGAAAGTGGGCTTGATCGGCAAAGCCGGTTTCCTGAGCCACCTGCGCGATCAGGCGTCCGCTCTTGAGCTGAGTGCGAGCATGCTGGATTCGCCGATTGATCAGGTAGGCATGGGGCGTCATGTGGTAACGCTGCTCGAACGCGCGGATCAGGTAAGAGGCCGAAAGACTTGCAGCGCTACAGATGTCCTCAAGGCTGATCGCGGCCGTGAAGTTGTCGTTGATGTACTGCGCGGCCCGTTCGATACGCTCCGGTATTGGGCTGATACGCGCATTGGCGCTATCCAGGGCGTGCTGCATGCGGGTGAAGAACGATACCGCAGCGCAGTGTTTCTCCAGCTGTGGTGTGTGAGGGTCGATCAGGGTGGCGTACAGCGTATTCAGGCCGCTAAACAGTTCGGCACAAGTGCTGCTGGTCTGGGCGATGGGCTGGAAATCCAGACTGGGGTTCGGCCCCGATTCGAACTGAAGGCTGCGTAGCCACCGGCTGTCGACGTACAGCATCAGATAAGCCCAGTGTTGGTCGGCCACTGGATTGCAGGCATGCACATCGCCGGGATTCATCAGTACCACCGTGCCACTTCGTACGCGCTGGCTGCTCTTCTCATGCAAATAGGTACTTTGCCCGGCGGTGATCGCACCAATGGAAAACACCTCATGGGAATGCTTGGCGTAGCACAGCTCGCGTCCATCGGCCACGGAACGTGCCTCAATAAATGGCAACCCAGCGTCGCGCCAGAAAAACGGTTCGGCCGCGGGTTTGGCGTTGTGCTCTGGCATGCCGAATCGGTCCTTTGGCTGGATGAGGGGGTTCAAAGTGGAACGTGAGATTAGCCTATTGACAGGACACGCCGCCAATCCGGGTGTCGCCGCTCACGCGGCATTGTGCTTTTCGATCAAACCCTGAAGCCAGTCCATGAAAACCCGACAGCGTTCCGGCAGATGGCGTCGATGGGCGTACACCAGCGAGATTTTCATGGGTGCCGGGCGAAATGCGGGCAGGATCTCTATCAGGTCACCACGCAGCAAATGTTTTCGCATGCCCATACGCGGTGATTGAACGATGCCCAGATTGCCCAGACAGGCCGCTTCATAGGCCTGGACGTTATTGACGGTCACGCTATGGGGCATTGCCAGCGTGCGGGTTTTGTCTTGATCCTGATATTCGAAGAGCGCGGTGCTGGAGCCGAACGCCATGACATAGTTGATCAATTGATGCTGCTGCAACTCGGCGAGGGTAGTGGGGACGCCGTGCTCGCGGGCATAGCCGGCACCGACGCAATTGACCATGGACAAGTCGCCCAGGCTACGGGCGACCAGATGCGAGTCCGGCAGCTCGCCGATGCGTAGTACGCAATCGAAACCTTCGCGTACCAGGTCGACGCGGCGATCCGTGCTGCTGATTTCCAGATCGATCCCCGGATGCGCCTTGAGGAACTCACTGAGTCGCGGCAGAAGAATGTTGTGGGCCATGGCCGTGGGCATGTCGACCCGCAGGCGACCGCTGAGCATCGAATCACTGCGAAATAGCCCTTCGAGTTCATCCATCTGGGCCAGCATGTCTTTGCTGCGCTCATACAGCACCTGGCCATCCGGTGTGGCCTGCACTCGGCGCGTGGTACGGGATAAAAGGCGGGTGCCGAGCAATTCCTCCAGGGCTTGCACCTGTTCGGACACCGTTGAGCGGGGCAGCCCCAAGGCTTCGCTGGCCTGGGTGAAACTCGACAGTTCGGTGACTCGCACGAACGTGCGCAGCAGCTCCAGTTTGTTCATCGGCTCGGCCTGGGTGATTGTTCGTTAGAAGCGACTAGTCATTTCGATTATTCGCGGTTTATCGCATATGACTCGAACAATAGACTCGTCCTCACTCCCTGACCACTGCATTGAGGAATTAATCATGACCCGCAAAATCGCTCTCATCACAGGTGCCAGCCGCGGCCTGGGCAAAAGCACAGCGTTGCATCTGGCCGCTCAAGGTGTTGACGTGATCGGCACTTATCACAGCAAGCAGGTTGAAGCGCAGGCGGTGGTTGCCCAAATCGAGGCCCTTGGCGGGCGGGCGCACATGCTGCAACTGGACGTCAGCGACAGCAGCAGTTTCGAGGCCTTCGGCGCGCAGGTTGCCCAGACTCTGGAAGATGTTTTTCAGGCCAGTCGGTTCGATTTTCTCGTGAACAACGCAGGTGTCGGGATTTATGGCAGCTTCGCCGAAACCACTGAAGCGCAGTTCGATCAGTTGGTGAATATCCATTTCAAAGGGCCTTTTTTCCTGACTCAAAAATTACTGCCTCTGATCGCAGATGGCGGAGGCATCGTCAATGTTTCCAGCGGACTGGCGCGGTTCAGCATGGCTGGGTACGCGGCATATGCGTCGATGAAAGGTGCCATTGAAGTCTGGACCCGCTATCTGGCGCTGGAACTGGGGCCGCGTGGCATTAACGTCAACGTACTTGCACCGGGCGCTATCGCGACGGATTTTGGCGGCGGGACTGTGCGAGACAATGCGCAGGTCAATCAGCACATCGCGGGGATGACGGCATTGGGTCGGGTAGGCGAGGCGGACGATATCGGCGCGGCCATCAGCATGTTGCTGGGCGACGGCGGCAAATGGATCAACGGGCAGCGGATTGAAGCGTCGGGCGGGATTTTTCTCTGACGACTGCTGCGGCGAACTCGCCTGGATAAGGTCAAAGCGGGTGCCAATCCGGCACCCGTTTTGAGGTGTGGGCAAGCGACTACCGTTATTTTCGAACAGGCACGATCTCGGTGATCTGGCCGTTAGTTGTCTGCACCATGACGTACTTGTTGTTGATCTTCACCCACTGGGCTTCTTTGGACGGCGCTTTCAGGCCGCGCTTGCTCCAGTCTTTCAACGCCGCATCAGGACGCTGAAATTTTGCTGGCGCCCGGGAGCCCAGTTCCAGGTCACGAATATTCTCTCTGGACTGTTCAACCTTCTGTTCCGGCTTTTCCTGGGCCTGAACTGAAAGGCTGGTGACAGAAACGCAGCCAAGAATAGCCAGACAAGCGATGAGTGATTTGCTGTTCATAAGTAGTTCCCGATTTTGCTAACGGCTCAGTGCGTAATGCTCTGTTCGTGTAGCTAGGACCACCGCCGTCACAAATCATTCGGTTTGGGCGTGCCGTTCACCTCAACATAAAAGGTGAACGGCGTGGCTATCAGTTTTTCAACTGAGCCGCGATGGTTTCGCCCAGGGTCGCGGTCTTGCGGCCGATCAGTGTGCTGAGCTGATGCCCGTCGTCGAACAGCGCGCCTTGTGACGCAGCCACATCGGAGTCGGCCAGCAGCGCCGCGACGAAATCAGGCAGGCCTGCGTTAAGCAATGCCGCTTCGAAGTCGGCCTTGGGCAAGTTGGTGTAGCTGATGGATTGGCCGGATTGCCGGGACAGTTCGGCAGCAAAGTCGCTCAAGGTGTAGGCCTCGTCGCCAGCAAGCTCGTAGATGCGTCCCGCCTGATTGTCTTCTGCGGTCAGGATCGCCACCGCCGCTGCCGCATAATCGGCCCGACTCGCGGAACTGATACGCCCTTGGCCTGCGCTGCCCAATACCGCGCCGTGGGCCAGCGCGCCGGGAATGCCAGCGGTGTAATTCTCCGTGTACCAGCCGTTGCGCAGCAGGACGAAGGGCAGACCAGACCGAGCCAGTGCCGCCTCGGTCTGCCGATGTTCTTCGGCCAGGCTCAATACTGACGTTTCAGCATGCAGGACGCTGGTATAGGCCAGTAGTTTGACGCCGGCACGCTGGGCGGCATCAATGACCGCCTGATGCTGCGCTGCGCGTTGGCCCAGTTCGCTGGAAGAAATCAGCAGCACTTTTTCAGCACCCTGAAACGCGCCGTCCAGCGTGTCGGGCCGGGCGTAGTCGGCGTGGCGGACCTGGACGCCCAAGGCGGCGAGGTCGGCAGCCTTTTGCGGGCTGCGCACGGCGGCGACGATGTGCGCGGCTGGTACGAGTTTGAGCAATTGTTCAACGACGAGGCGGCCGAGTTGGCCAGTGGCACCGGTGACGACGTACATGGCTATTTTCCTTGCGTGGCATTTAAAGGAGTCCAAGCATAGGCATCATGCTAACCTTTCGTAAGTACGCACAAAAAGGTAAGTGTCATGACTCGCAGTTCCGACGTTTCCACCGGGCCTCTTAGCGCCATTCTGCAAGCCCGTTCCGGTGAGCTGATGGCCGCAGATTGCCCCTCACGAATCATCCTGAGCCATGTTTGTAGCCGATGGGGGGTCTTGGTGCTGGTGGTGCTGCGTGGGGGCATGCATCGCTTCAGTGAATTGCGCCGCAAGATTGGCGGTGTCAGCGAGAAGATGCTTTCGCAAACTTTGCAGAATCTGGAGCACGACGGTTTTGTAGCGCGCAAGGCGCTACCCGTAGTGCCGCCCCATGTGGAATATCGCCTCACCCCATTGGGTGAAGAGGTTGCCCAGCAGGTTGAGTCGCTGGCGAGCTGGATTGAAAGCAACCTGCCCCGGATCATGGAGACGAGGAGGGCATTGCCCGACGAATCGCAATAGCAGGCAAAAAAATACCCGACCTCATGACAAGGCCGGGCACTTTTAACATCGCAGCGTTTATCTAGGCTGCAAATCTTCCCGCACGGCCTTCACGTCAGCGCTGGACACGGCAGGTGCCGCGTTACCCCAGCTGTTGCGCACGTAAGTGAGCACGTTGGCGACGTTATCGTCCGACAGCGCCCAGCCCAGCGAAGGCATGGCCGGTGCAGTCGGTGCGGCGTCGGTTGCACCGGCGCGGCTGCCGGCCAATACCACACGAATCAGCGACGAGGCGTCGTTACCGTTGACCAACGGTGCCATGGCCAGTTTCGGGAACAGGTTCTCTGCGCCTTCGCCGTTGCTGACGTGACACGCCGAACAACGATCGGCGTAGATCATCTTGCCCGCGACCATGGCGCTGTCGCTTGCGGCCAGGGCTTTTGGTGGCTCAGCTGGCTTGCTGCCGTCCTTGAGGTAGACCGCGACCGCCATCAGGTCTTCGTCTTTCCAGTGCTGGGAAGAGTGCTCGACCTCCTCGGCCATGGGCCCGGAAGCGATGTCGAAGCGGTTGGCACCGGTTTTCAGGTACTTGACGATGTCGTCCTCGGACCAGCTGCCGATGCCGCTGTGCGCGTTGGCAGTGATGTTGGGCGCCACCCAGTTTTGCAGGTTGGCACCACCGAGGAACTGGTCGTTCTTGTCACCACCGGTCAGGCTCTTCGGCGTGTGGCAAGTGCCACAGTGACCCAGGCCCTGAACCAGATAAGCGCCTCTGTTCCATTGCTCGGTCTTCTTCGGATCAGCCTGGAACTCACCTTCGGTGAAATTCAACAGGTTCCAGCCCAGCAGGCTGGTACGGACGTTGAAGGGGAAGGGCAGCTGATTGGTTTCGACTTTGTTGTCCGACGGCTCGATGGTCTGCAAATAAGCCCAGATCGCCTGATTGTCCTGACGCAATACCTTGGTGTAGGCGGTGTAAGGCATGGCGCCATACAGACGCTTGCCGTCCAGGCCGTGACCTTTGGACATGGCATTCTGGAAATCGTCGAAGGTCCAGCGGCCGATGCCATTCACAGGATCCGGGGTGATATTGGCCCCCAGCAACTTGCCGAACGGCGTGTCCAGCACGACACCTCCGGAAAAGGCCGGTTTGCCGGGCAAGGTATGGCACGCCGTACAGTCGCCCAGGGTGGTCAGGTAACGGCCTTTTTCCACCAGATTGTAAGAGTCGGCACCTGTAGCACCATGGGCGACGTTCAAGGCCAGGCCCAGGACGCCTGCGCAAACCGAAAGAAGAGTCTTCATACGGTGATCATCTCCCCAGGGCGCTTCAGATAACGGGTGCGAATCGCATCGGCGGCCTTGAATGCCAAGGCCGCGACGGTGCCGGTAGGGTTGTAGCCGGGGTTCTGCGGGAAGGCGGACGAGCCCACCACGAACAGATTCGGCACGTCCCAGACTTGCAGGTATTTGTTCACCGAGCTGGTCTTCGGGTCGGCACCCATGATGAAGCCGCCGACGATGTGGGACGACTGATACGGCGCACTGTTCCAGTGGCCGGTTTGCGCGCTTGGCACCATCTGCAACGGGTTCATGCTCTTGGCGATTTCCTGCACCTTGCCGGTCACGTAGGCGGCCATCTTGCGGTCGTTTTCCGGGAAGTCGAAGGTGATGCGCAACAGCGGACGGCCCAGTGGGTCCTTGTAGGTCGGGTCCAGGGACAGGTAATTGGTGCGGGTCGAATAGCTGCTGGCTTCGCACCCGATGGACATGGTGCTGGCGTAGCTTTCGACCGTGGCCTTTTTCCACGCCGAACCCCAGGCTGGCGTGCCCGGTGGGACCGGGCGCGAGTCGATCGGTGCCGCGCCGATAGGCGTCACACGGGTGCTGCCGCCGCCGACGAAACCCAGGCCCGAGTGGTCGAAGTTATCGTTGTTGAATTCGTCGATGCCCATGCCGATGGCACCGCCGCCAATGAACGGGTTGAAGTTCTTGTCTTTGAAGAACATCTTCACGCTGTTCGCGGTCTGGTACGCATAGTTGCGGCCCGTGGTGCCGGTGTTGGTGATCGGATCGTAAGGCTTGCCGACGCCGGACAGCAGCATCAGGCGCACGTTTTCGAAGATGAAGGCGCTGATCACTACCAGGTCCGCCGGTTGCTCGAATTCGTCACCGTTGGCATCCATGAAGATGATCCCGGTGGCCCGTTTGCCCGTGCTGTCCATGGTCACGCGCAGCACTTCGCAGTTGGTCTTTGCGGTGAAGTTCGGCTTGCGGATCAACACCGGCAAAACCGTGGTGATCGCGCTGGCCTTGGAATAGTTGGCGCAGCCGTAATTGGTGCAGAAACCACAGAAGGTGCAGGCACCCATGGTCACACCCAGTGAATTGGTATACGCACGGGACACCAGCGCCGACGGCACCGGGAATGGCTTGTAGCCCAGGTTGCGCGCAGCTTCGGCGAACAGGGTGGGCGCGTAGGTCTGGGCGGTTGGCGGGTTGGGGTATTCCTCGGAGCGTGCGCCTTCGAAGGTGTTACCGCCTTCCTGAATCACGCCTTTGATATTGCCGGCCTTGCCCGAAACGCCAGCCAGACGGTCGAACTTGGTGTAGAACGGCTCCATCTCTTCCCAGTCGGTGCCCCAGTCTTGCAGGGTCAGTTCCGGGGACAGCTCTTTGCCGTAACGCTCGGTGAGGTGGCTGTGCAGGCGAAAGTCGTTGGGCTGGAAACGAAACGTGATCCCCGCCCAGTGATTGCCCGCGCCGCCGGTGCCGTTGCCCGGGTGAAACGAACCCCAGGTACGCATCGGCAGGGCGGTTTCGGTGACGCTGTTGCGCATGGTGGTGGTGTTTTGCTTGGTGCGCAGCATCAGTTCCTGACGGCGCGAGTAGCGCAGCTCGTCAGTAGCCGAGGCGATGTTGAAATCGCTGGCGGTGTCGCGCCAAGGGCCGCGCTCGAAGCCGATAACGCTCAGGCCTTCATCGGCCAGTTCGTTGGCGATGATGGATCCGGCCCAGCCGAGTCCGACAACCACGACGTCGGTGGAAGGTAATTTCTTTGCCATGTCGAGTTAACCCTTTTTGTTCCAGGCGGAGCTGCCGATGATGGAAATCGGTACGAGGTCGAGCTTCTGGTTATGCAGACCGATGTAATCGCGGTAGTCATAACGCGCGCCGGGAAAACCGATCATTTTCCACGACACCATGTCGCGGTTGCCGCCATAGATCGGGTCGGCGAAGAAGCCTTCCATCGTGTTGCCCAGCACCTGCTGGAAGAACAGCTTGGCGTCGATGCCATCAAGGGTAATCGCGCCTTTTTCCAGATCCGTCAGGACGTGGTCCCTGTCTTCAGGGCTCAGGGCGCTGAAGGCTTTCTGGAATTGCTTCTGGCAATAACCCGCCAGCCCGGCCAGTCCGAGGCGATAACGCTGTTGGGGCACCAATGGCGATTGATCACCCTGCATCGGTGTGCCTTTTTCAAACGGCCCTTGCATATAAAGGCGGTCGAAGGTGCCGTACTCCCCGGCCAGTTGACGGTCGATGAACACCGCGCAACCGGCGTCTTTGCCACTCACACTCAAGTCGTCGGCGGGAATGAGCCGTTCAACGATGGCTTCCACTTCTCGCGCCTCGTCGGCGGTGAAGAACTGCCAGCCTGGTGTGTCGTAGTGCATCGGCCCGTTATGGTCGAAGGGCACCCATTGTGGCAAGCCAGCCAGGGTCGCAGCCTTGGCGCTGGCGGCAGCACCCACGGCGATGGACGTAGCGGACGAGACAAGGAGTTGGCGGCGGGTCAAGCCTTTGGAGGGTTTTTCGGACATTCAGGACTCCTGCGAAGAACCTTATGGCGGGCATGTGACATCAGCCCCGTCAACGGCTGGTTCTCCATGATCAGTGCACGGTTTTACGTCTCGATCGGGCGATGACCGGGACGAATGAGAGCTAACGCGAGGGTGTGGCATTTAGTCTCTGGTAAGGCTGCGTGCACAGGGCGCACACTAAGCGGGTAGAAGCCAGATTCCGTAGCCATCTTTTCCACGGGTCTGGCCATCATAGATGTGTTACTAAAAGTTGCACTGCCTTCATTTCGCAATTAACTATTGCAGTTTCCGCAATAATCACCCTCGCTTAACGCCGTTCAGGCGAATCACGCGACCATCCTGTCTAAATATCCGCTTCTTGGTATCGTGCACGGGCATAATCACGGAAATATTTATTCATACATTTATTGGCGCAACGTTCCACGCGTTAGTCACTTCATCGAGAAGCTGTAGCAATGCCCGATCCGATACCGTTGAAGGATCACGAAAAAGAAACGCGGCTGGTCAACAAACGGTTGATCGCCTGCGCACTGTTCGTGGCCATTTTGAGTTGCTGTCTGGTAGCCCGGATGTATTTCCTGCAGGTCACCGAGTTCGCCTACCACTCGACCATTTCCGAAAATAATCGCGTCCATGTACTTCCCATTACCCCCGAGCGCGGGCTGATCTATGACCGTAATGGCGTGGTGCTGGCCGATAACCGCCCCAGCTTCAACCTGACCCTGACCCGCGAACGCGCTGGGGACTGGCATCACGTCATCGACGAACTGATGGAGTTGCTCAAGCTGCCTGATGAAGACCGGATTCTGTTCGACAAGGATCTCAAGCAGGCGCGCCATCCTTTCGAACCGGTGACTTTGCTGTATGAACTGACCGAAGAGCAGATCGCCGTACTGGCGGTCAATCAGTTCCTGTTGCCAGGCATCGAAGTCGAGCCGCAATTCGTGCGGCATTATCCGCTTGGCGCGCACTTTGCCCACTCCATTGGCTACGTCGGGCGGATCAACGAGAAAGAATCCAAACAGCTGGATTCGGTGGACTATCGCGGCACGCAGTCCATCGGCAAGACCGGCATCGAGCGATTCTACGAATCGGAACTGCACGGCCATGTGGGTTACGAGGAAGTCGAGACCAACGCTCAGGGCCGGGTATTGCGCGTGCTCAAGCACACCGATCCAATTGCGGGCAAGAACATTACCCTGAGTCTGGATATCCATCTGCAGGAAGCGGCCGAAGAAGCCCTGGGCGACCGCCGTGGTTCGGTGGTGGCACTGGACCCCGAAACCGGCGAGGTGCTGGCCATGGTCAGCAAACCGAGCTTCGATCCCAATCTGTTCGTGACCGGCATCAGCTTCAAGGAATACGCCGCACTGCGCGATTCCATCGACCGGCCACTGTTCAATCGGGTACTGCGCGGCCTTTATGCGCCAGGCTCCACCATCAAGCCGGAAGTGGCGATTGCGGGCCTGGACAGCGGCGTGGTCAATGCTTCAACGCGGGTATTCGACCCCGGCTATTTCCAGCTGCCGGACTTCGACCACAAATACCGCAACTGGAACCATAGCGGCGATGGCTGGGTGGACATGGACGCTGCCATCATGCGCTCCAACGACACCTATTTTTATACCCTGGCGCACAAGCTGGGCATCGACCGCATGCACGACTACATGACGATGTTCGGCATCGGGCAGAAAGTTTCCCTGGATATGTTCGAAGAATCCGCAGGCCTGATGCCATCCCGTGAATGGAAGCGCGCGACCCGGCGTCAGGCGTGGTTCCCCGGTGAAACGGTGATCCTCGGCATCGGCCAAGGCTACATGCAGGTCACGCCGCTGCAACTGGCTCAGGCGACCTCATTAATTGCCAATAAAGGGGTGTGGATTCGTCCGCATCTGGCCATGACCGTCGGCAATGTTGCCCCGGTAGATGAGCACCCCATGCCGAACATCGTGCTGCATGATCCTAACGAATGGAATCAGGTCAACGAAGGCATGCAGATGGTGATGCATGATCCCCGTGGCATCGCCCGCGCCGCTGCACTGGGTGCGCAATACCGCATCGCGGGCAAGAGCGGTACCGCGCAGGTGGTTGCGATCAAGCAGGGCGAGCGCTACAACCGCTTGAAAACTCTGGAGCGCAACCGTGACAACGCCTTGTTCGTAGGCTTCGCCCCCGCTGCGCATCCGAAAATCGTGGTGTCGGTGATGATCGAAAACGGCGAGGCGGGCGGCCGGGTTGCAGGGCCGGTGGTACGCCAGATCCTCGATGCCTGGTTGCTGGACAAAGACGGCAAGCTCAAGGCGCAATACGCCCCGCAGGCCAAGCCGGAAGTGCCGCACGTTTAGGAGCAAAGGGGCGCTCGTTAGAAGAATCAAGCGCGACCTGTGGGAGCGAGCTTGCTCGCGAAGAGGCCAGTGCGGGATGGTGCTGTCAGGTAGACAGCTTCGCGAGCAAGCTCGCTCCCACGATGATTCTGCGCCGCCCCTAAGAGCCAGGTTCTGAACTGTCCCGATCACAGCGGGTCGATGACTGATGCGTGCCACGACCCTGGCCGCGTTTTCCATTTGTCTCGACAAGGAAACCCGCATGTCCAAGACCATCGCCGACCATCTCGCACAAACCCTCGCCGCAGCGGACGTCACCCGTATCTGGGGCGTTACCGGGGACAGCCTCAATGGCCTGACCGATAGCCTGGAAAAACTGGGCGCCATTCGCTGGATGCACACCCGCCATGAGGAAGTCGCGGCCTTCGCCGCTGGCGCTGAAGCCGCCGCCACGGGCAAGTTGGCGGTATGTGCCGGGAGTTGCGGGCCGGGCAACCTGCATTTGATCAATGGCCTGTACGACTGCCATCGCAGTCGCGTACCGGTTCTGGCCATTGCCGCACATATTCCGTCGTCGGAAATCGGTCTGGGCTACTTTCAGGAAACCCATCCGCAAGAACTGTTCAAGGAGTGCAGTCACTTCGTCGAACTGGTGACCAACCCGGAGCAATTCCCTCGGGTTCTGGAGCGTGCCATGCGCGCCGCCATTAGCCAGCAGGGTGTTGCCGTTATCGTCATTCCCGGCGATGTCGCCTTGAGTGATGCGCCAGAGGTGGCGGCAAAGTGGGTCAACGTTACGCCACCCAGCGTGACTCCGGCCCAAGCCGATATTGCGCAGCTGGCGGACCTCCTTAATGACTCCAAGGCCATCACGTTGCTGTGCGGCGCAGGCTGCGCCGATGCGCACGACGAGGTGGTTGCCCTGGCCGACCGCCTCGGCGCCCCCGTGGTGCACGCCCTGCGCGGCAAGCAATACGTGGAATACGACAACCCGTTCGACGTGGGCATGACGGGCCTGATCGGTTTCAGCTCCGGTTATCACGCCATGATGTCCTGCGACACGCTGGTTATCCTGGGCAGCAGTTTCCCCTACCGAAATTTCTACCCCACTGACGCGAAGATCGTGCAGGTCGACCTCGATCCCGGCGCCCTCGGTCGCCGTGTGCCTGTCGATCAAGGACTGGTGGGTGGCATCAAGGAAACCATTTGCGCCTTGCTGCCCAAGCTGAATCGTCACGAGGATCGCCGATTCCTGGACAAGGCCCTCAAGCATTACGCCAAGGCCAGGGAAGGGCTGGATGAACTGGCCACGCCATCGTCACCCGGCAATCCGATTCATCCCCAGTACCTGACCAAACTCATCGATGAGCAGGCTGATGCCGACGCGATTTTCACTGTCGATGTCGGCACGCCGACGCTTTGGGCGGCGCGTTACCTGCACATGAACGGCAAGCGCGCGCTGTTGGGGTCTTTCAACCACGGCTCAATGGCCAATGCCATGCCGCAAGCGCTGGGCGCCAAAGCGGCTTTCCCGGATCGCCAGGTCATTTCCCTGTGTGGCGACGGTGGGTTGTCGATGTTGATGGGCGATCTGCTGAGCATTCGCCAGCTGAACCTGCCGATCAAACTGGTGGTGTTCAACAACGGCTCGCTGGGTTTTGTTGATATGGAAATGAAGGCCAGCGGCTACGTGCCCCACGGGACGGATCTGCACGAAACCAACTTTGCGGGTATTGCCCTAGGCGCGGGGATTCTGGGTATCCGGGTAGAAAACGCCGAGGAGTTGCCAGCGGCCCTGCGCAAGGCGTTCGATCATCCCGGGCCGGTGTTGCTCGATGTCGTCACTGCGAAACAGGAACTGGGTATCCCGCCAAAAATCAAGCTCGCCCAGGCCAAGGGTTTCAGCCTCTATATGATGCGCGCCGTGCTCAGCGGGCGAGGGGATGAAGTGTTCGAGCTGGCCAGGACCAATTTGCGTTAACGCCTCAAGCCCGACTTCTGACGTGGAAATATGCTCTGAAGGCGCTAAGGAGCCACGTGTATTGCAGGGATGCCATTTGGTATCCCTGCAAGCCATACGTCAGACAGTTTGACTTTGTGTCACCTATTTAAAATCACGACTTTCCTTTTATATAAAAGACCCGTACAACGCGCACGGCATTCTGTGTTTTCGCACAATGCAACGCCTTGTTGTAACTCTTAAGTCTGGAAGTACTGGTCATGATGAAAAGTTTGGGTTTCAGCAGGAAAATCCTGCTCGCTGCCGCATTGGTTGTGGTGGTCGCTTTTACTTGTTTTATTGTCGTGAACGACTATCGACAACGGCAAACTTTAAAAACCAATGTATTTGCCGAGTTGCAACAACTGGGGAGTTTGACGACCCAGAACATCCAGACATGGCTTGATAGCCGCACCCAGCTGTTGCAGTCGATGTCCCAGCGCATTGGGGCCGACGGCAAAGCATTGCCGGATCTGCAACGTGCCATTGGTGTGCCGGCCTATACCGATAATTTCCAGCTCAGCTATTTCGGCAGCACAGAGGGCGTTATGTTTTCTGTTCCCGCCGGTAATCGCCCGACCGATTACGACCCACGAGCCCGTGGCTGGTATAAAGCGGCGCAGAACGCCACCGGCACCATCGTAACCGAGCCCTATATCGCGGCTTCTTCGGGCAAACTGGTGGTGACATTGGCAACCCCCGTCAAATACCAGAACCAGTTCATAGGTGTCGCCGGCGCTGATATATCCCTGGACAGCATTAGCAAAACCATCAACTCGTTGAATTTCGGCGGTCATGGTTACGCATTTATTGTCAGCGGCGAAGGCAAGATTCTGATCCACCCGGACAGCAAGCTGGTGCTGAAAAACATCAGCGAGGCTTATCCAAACGATACGCCGGTAATAACTGCGGGCGTGCGGGAGATCAATTCCTCCGGTAAGGCCGAAATCATGTCGCTGACCAAGGTCGAAGGCGTCTCCTCGGCCAACTGGTATGTGGCGCTGGTCCTGGACCAGGAAGCGGCTTACTCGATGCTGGGTGAGTTCCGCACATCGGCCATTACCGCCATGGTGATCTCGGTGGTCATCATCATCCTGTTGCTGGGGTTGCTGATCCGTGTGCTGATGCAGCCGCTGCACCAGATGGGCCGGGCCATGCGCGATATCGCCGACGGTGACGGCGACCTGACCAAGCGTCTGGCGATCACTTCCCAGGATGAATTTGGCGCCCTGGCGCAATCATTCAACCATTTCGTCGAGCGCATCCACGGCTCCATCCGTGAGGTGGCGTCCACCGCCGGGCAACTGGGGGAAGTGGCGCTGCGTGTGGTGAAGGCGTCCAATTCCTCCATGACCAACTCCGACCAGCAAGCCAACCGCACCGAAAGTGTGGCGGCGGCCATCAATCAGCTAGGGGCAGCGGCTCAGGAAATTGCCCAGAACGCCGCGCGGACTTCCCAGCACTCGGCCGATGCCAGCGAGCTGGCAGGCGATGGCCAGAAGGTAGTGCAGCAGACCATTACGGCGATGAATGAGTTGTCGTCGAAAATCAGTGAGTCCTGCGCCAACATTGAAAGCCTCAACGGCAAGACCGTGAACATCGGGCAGATTCTGGAAGTGATCACCAGCATTTCCCAGCAAACCAACCTGTTGGCACTCAATGCGGCCATCGAGGCTGCGCGTGCCGGTGAAGCCGGGCGCGGTTTCGCGGTGGTTGCAGACGAAGTCCGCAACCTGGCGCACCGGACTCAGGATTCCGCGCAGCAGGTGCGGACCATGATCGAAGAGCTGCAGGTAGGTGCTCGCGAAGCAGTGGTTACCATGACCGAAAGCCAGCGTCAGAGTGAAAGCAGTGTCACTGTCGCCAATCAGGCCGGCGAACGCTTGAGCAGCGTTACCCGGCGTATCGACGAAATCAACGGTATGAATCAGTCCGTTGCGGCGGCCACCGAAGAGCAGACCAGCGTCGTCGAGTCGTTGAACGTGGACATCATTCAAATCAACACCCTCAATCAGCAAGGCGTGGACAACCTGAAACTGACCCTGGACGCCTGCGGCCATCTGGAAGAGCAGGCGGCGCGGCTGCAACATCTGGTGGGCACGTTCAGGATTTAAAGGATTCGCGAGCCTAGCCCGTAGGAGCGCCACCCCGGTCGCTCCTACGGCCAGACCAGATTTCAATCGCGTACTCAACCTTTCACCGAACCGTTATTCAACCGTCACATCCACTTCATCCCGCTGAAACACCCCGGCTCTACTGTCAGTTGCACCCAAGCGGCCATTTTGGCTGCGCAACCAGACAGAGAAGCCTATGTCCGCAGCCATCCATGTCGAGCGTCTGAACAAGACTTTTGCGCGCAAGCCCGCTTTGGTCGATCTTGCATTGTCTATACAACCCGGCGAAATGGTTGCACTGATTGGAGCTTCCGGCTCCGGCAAGTCCACCCTGTTGCGGCATCTGGCGGGCCTGGCCTGTTGTGATCGCAACAACGGCGGACGGATCGAGGTGTTGGGGCGCGAAGTGCAGGCATCGGGCCGTCTCAACGGCAATGTGCGACGCCTGCGCTCGGACATCGGCTACATCTTCCAGCAGTTCAATCTGGTCAACCGCCTCAGCGTGCTGGACAACGTGCTTATCGGTTGCCTGGGGCGCATGCCCGGCTGGCGCGGTAACTTCGGGCTGTTCAATGCCCAGGAAAAGCAGCGGGCCATGGAGTCTCTGGACCGCGTTGGCCTTGCTGACCTGGCTGCGCAACGCGCCTCGACCCTCTCGGGCGGGCAACAGCAGCGAGTGGCGATCGCCCGGACCTTGACCCAGCGCGCCGAAGTAATACTCGCAGATGAACCTATCGCATCACTTGATCCCGAGTCGGCGCGCAAGGTGATGGAAATCCTCGCTGACATTAACCGCACTGATCGCAAGACCGTCGTGGTCACGCTGCATCAGGTGGACTACGCCGTGCGCTATTGCCCGCGAGCTGTGGCGCTCAAGGGCGGCCGCATCCATTACGACGGTAATGCTCAGGATTTGGACAGCCAGTTCCTCAACGACCTGTACGGCGCGGATGTAGACACCAGCCTGATGATTGCCAACCCCGGCCGTCGCCTCGGCAAGTTGCCCAAACTGGCCCTGGCCCGTGGTTGAGCGAGTCCCTGGGCAACAACGAACCCACCGCCAATCCATGAACATCACTTCAGGAGTGCTTCCATGTTGAAACGTATCGGTCGCGTCGTTGCGTCTGCTGCTTTGCTGGGCAGTTGTTTACTGAGCACCGCCCATGCCGATGAGAAAGTCATCAACTTCGGCATCATGTCCACCGAGTCCTCGCAGAATCTCAAAAGCATTTGGCAGCCGTTTCTGGATGACATGGGCACCAAGACCGGACTGAAGATCAACGCGACCTTCGCATCGGACTATGCCGGGCTGATTCAGGGCATGCGCTTCAACAAGGTGGACGTAGCCTGGTTGGGCAACAAGGCAGCCATGGAAGCCGTGGACCGTTCCAATGGCGAGATTTTCGCCCAGACCGCTGCCGCCAACGGTTCGGCCGGCTATTGGAGCGTGATCATTGCCCGCAAGGACAGCCCGATCAATTCCGTCGACGACATGCTCAAGAACGCCAAGACCCTGACCTTCGGCAACGGTGATCCCAACTCCACTTCCGGCTATCTGGTGCCGGGCTATTACGTGTTCGCCAAGAACAACGTGGACGCCGCCACCGCTTTCAAGCGCACGCTCAATTCCAGCCATGAAGTGAACGCACTCAGCGTCGCCAAAGGTCAACTGGATGTCGCCACCTTCAACACCGAAAGCTGGGATCGTCTGGAAGTGACCCAGCCAGACATGGCCGCCAAGCTGAAAGTGATCTGGAAATCGCCTCTGATACCGGCTGACCCGATGGTCTGGAGCAAGGCCTTGTCGGACGAAAATAAAGCCAAAATCCGCGAATTTTTCGCTGGCTACGGCACCACCGACGAAGAAAAAGCCGTGCTCAACGGCATGCAGTTGGGCCGGTTCCTTACGTCCAGCGATGACCAATTGTTGCCGATCCGCCAACTAGACCTGTTCAAGCAGCGCACTGAAGTGGTTGCCAGCACCACGCTGGATGCCGACGAGAAGGCCAGACGCCTGAAGGACATCGACGCCGGCCTGACCAAATTGCAGGACCGTATCTCCGAACTGGAAAAGAAAAGTACGGCCACCGCCGGTTGATTGAGGGGGCGCGGTGTGTCGCCGCGCCCATTTCGTGGCTACCGAGAATCCCTTATGACAAGCACTACGCACGCTGCATACGCCCAGGCCGTGGGCAAGCGAACCTGGCCGCAATACCTGGGCTGGGGCTTGTTCCTGGCCATGCTGGCCTGGGCCTGGCACGGCGCCGAAATGAATCCGCTGGCGCTGTACCGGGATTCGGGAAACATGGCGACCTTTGCCGCCGATTTCTTCCCGCCGGATTTTCATGAATGGCGTTCGTACCTCAAGGAAATGATCGTCACGGTGCAAATCGCCTTGTGGGGCACCGTGTTGGCCATCGTCTGCTCAGTGCCGTTGGGCATCCTGTGCGCCGACAACATCACCCCTTGGTGGATCCATCAACCGTTACGCCGGGTCATGGACGCCTTTCGCTCCATCAATGAAATGGTCTTCGCAATGCTGTTCGTCGTGGCGGTCGGGCTCGGGCCTTTTGCGGGCGTGCTGGCCCTGTGGATCAGCACCACCGGCGTACTGGCCAAGCTATTCGCCGAAGCGGTGGAAGCCATCGATCCAGGACCGGTCGAAGGGGTGCGCGCCACGGGCGCCAGCGCCTTGCAAGAAGTGATCTACGGCGTGATCCCCCAAGTCATGCCGCTGTGGATTTCCTATGCGTTGTATCGCTTTGAATCCAACGTGCGCTCGGCAACGGTGGTGGGCATGGTCGGGGCGGGCGGGATCGGGGTGATCCTCTGGGAAAACATCCGCGCCTTCCAGTTCACTCAGACCTGCGCGGTTTTGCTGGTGATCATCGTGGTGGTCAGCGCCATCGACATCGTTTCCCAGCGTTTGCGCAAGCAATTCATCTGAAGGGAGAGGGCGCTTGGGTGCGCTTTTTTTAACCATGGACATGTCTAGACAACCAGAGCCGATCTACCGCGCACTGGCACAGACCTTGCGCAACGAACTGGACGGTTATCAGGCCGGGGACTACCTCCCCGCCGAAGTCCAGTTGGCCGCACGTTTCGCTGTCAATCGTCACACCATCCGCCGGGCTATCGATGAGCTGGTGCGCGAAGGCTGCGTTCTGCGCCGCCAAGGCAAAGGCACACAAGTGCTGGAGCGTCGGCTGATTTACCCGATGCAGGCCGACAGTGCCTACAGCCAGTCGCTGTCGGCACTGGGCATTGGCGTCGACGCCACCCTGTTGCACCGCAGTGAATGCCTGGCAACGGCCGAAGATGCCCGGCACCTGGGCCTGGCTGAGCAGGCGTTGCTGCTTGAACTGCACACGTTGCGCCGCCTCGACGGCCAGCCGGTGAGCCTGATCCGTCATCGCTTTTGCGCCAGCCGCAGTCAATGGCTGGCAGGCTATCGAAGCGGCTCGCTGCGCGAGTATTTCGCTTCGCGCGACCTGCCGTTGACCCGCACCTTGAGCCTGATTGGTTCCCGCCTGCCCAGCCGTGAAGAGGCCGGGCTGTTGATGATGCCCCGGCATTTGCCGGTACTCACCGTACTCACCGTTTCTCGGGACGAATCCGGCAATCCCGTGGAGCTGTCCCGTTCCACCAGTCGTTCCGACCGCTTCCAGTATCAAGTCATCACCTGATGGAGACGTACCCATGATTTCTGACACAGAGCCTGCAATCGCGGCCCGCCAGCGCTGGATAGGGCTGCTTGCCCGCGCCACTGGCGACGAGCTGAGACGACATGAATCGGCGCTGCGCGATGCCGAATACCAATTGATCCGCGCCCCGGAAATCGGCATGACCCTGGTGCGTGGCCGCATGGGCGGTACCGGAGCGCCGTTCAACATGGGGGAAATGAGCGTGACCCGCTGTGTGGTGCGCCTTTCCGATGGCCGCACCGGTTTCAGTTACCTGGCCGGACGCGACAAGGGACGCGCCGAACTGGCCGCCTTGGCCGACGCCCATCTGCAGGGTTCGCAACAGCAGCATTGGCTCACCGAACTGATTGAGCCGCTGGCCCGGACTCAGGCCGCGCGCCGGGCCGAGCAAGACGCACAAACGGCCGCCAGCAAGGTGGAATTCTTTACCCTGGTCAGAGGAGAAGACTGATGAGCGCAACCCTTCTGCAACCGGCATTCGCCGATCCTGTGCTCGACGCACAACGCAGCTTTCGTGCGGCACTCAAGGCGCTGGCCGGTCCAGGGGTGATTCAACCCTTGCAGCCGGCGCAACGGCCACCGGCTCTGGAAGGCTTGGCGGCCGCCAGTCATGCGTTGTGCCTGGCGTTGCTGGATCTTGATACGCCGTTATGGCTGGCGCCTGCCTTCGACACCCCGGCCATTCGTGCCAACCTGACATTCCACTGCGGCTGCCCGATTGTCACTGAGCGCCAGAACGCGCGTTTCGCGTTGCTCGACCATGGCCAGCTGGACGATCTGCACGGCTTTGATCTGGGCAATGATCGTTACCCCGATCAGTCCTGCACCTTGTTGATTCAGTTGCCAAGCCTGTCAGGCGGCCATTGTCTGAGCTGGTGCGGGCCAGGTATCGAGCGTGAAAACAAGGTGGCGTTGCCGGTAAGCGCCACCTTCTGGCGCGAGCGTGAAACCCATAACGATTTCCCCCGGGGCCTGGATATGTTTTTCCTGGCGGGCGGTGATCTGCTGGGGCTGCCGCGCAGCACTCGTGTGCGGGAGATACGCTGATGTATGTCGCCGTCAAGGGTGGCGAACAGGCCATCGATAACGCTCACAAGCTCCTGGCGAAAAAGCGTCGGGGCGATACCGCCATTGCCGAACTCGATGTCGAGCAGATCCGCCAGCAATTGCCTCTGGCCGTCGCCAGGGTCATGACCGAAGGCTCGCTGTACGACGAACAATTGGCCGCGCTGGCGATCAAGCAGGCGGCGGGGGACATGATCGAAGCCATCTTCCTGCTGCGCGCTTATCGCACCACACTGCCGCGCTTCAGCGCCAGCTTGCCGATCGATACCTCGGATATGCAGCTTAATCGGCGTCTTTCGGCCACGTTCAAGGGCGTGCCGGGAGGCCAGTTGCTTGGGCCGACCTTCGATTACACCCATCGCCTGCTGGATTTCAGCCTGCTGGCCGAAGGCGAGTATGCCGGGCCGCAAGTGCAGCAAGGCGCCGCCCTTGAAGCCTGCCCGCGTGTACTGGGCCTGCTGGCCAGGGAAGGATTGATCAAGAACGAAGCCGATAGCGACGAATCCGTCGCGGACATCACCCGCGAGCCTCTTGAGTACCCGGCCACGCGGGCCCAGCGTTTGCAGGCATTGGCGCGGGGCGACGAAGGTTTCCTGCTGGCCCTGAGCTATTCGACCCAGCGCGGTTATGGCCGCAACCATCCGTTCGCCGGAGAAATTCGAATCGGCGAAGTCGAGGTCTGGATCGAGCCGGAAGAGCTGGGCTTTGCGATCACCATTGGCGGGATTGAAATCACTGAGTGCGAAATGATCAATCAATTCGTCGGCTCGGGCACCGAACAACCGCAATTCACCCGAGGCTACGGGCTGGCGTTCGGGCATGCCGAGCGCAAGGCCATGGCCATGGCGTTGGTGGATCGTTCCCTGCGGGCCGAGGAATTCAACGAAGAGATTCAATCGCCGGCGCAGCAGGAAGAATTCGTCCTGGCCCACTGCGACAACGTCGAGGCGGCCGGTTTCGTTTCCCACCTGAAATTGCCGCACTACGTGGACTTCCAGTCCGAACTGGAGCTGATCCGCAAGCTGCGTGCGCCTGGCCACAAGGAGCCGCAATCATGAATGCCTTCCAACCCCCGCGCCCAGAACGGGATGAGGCGTATAACTTCGCCTATCTGGACGAACAGACCAAACGCATGATCCGCCGCGCCTTGCTCAAGGCGGTGGCCATTCCGGGTTATCAAGTGCCCTTCGGTGGCCGCGAGATGCCGTTGCCCTATGGTTGGGGTACGGGCGGCATGCAGCTCACGGCGGCGATTCTCGGCGCCGAAGACGTGCTCAAGGTGATCGACCAGGGCGCAGACGATACTACCAACGCCGTGTCCATCCGCCGGTTCTTCGCCCGCACTGCAGGCATCGCCACCACCGAGCGTACACCGCAGGCAACGGTCATTCAGACCCGACATCGCATCCCGGAAACGCCGCTGAGCGCCGATCAGATTCTGGTTTTTCAGGTGCCTATCCCCGAACCGCTGCGCTTCATCGAACCGTCGGAAACCGAAACCAGGACCATGCACGCGCTCAACGATTACGGCGTCATGCATGTAAAGCTTTACGAAGACATCGCCACCTTCGGCCATATCGCCACCAGCTATGCGTACCCGGTGATGGTGGACGAGCGTTACGTGATGGACCCGTCGCCCATCCCGAAATTCGATAACCCCAAGCTCGACATGAGCCCGGCCTTGATGCTGTTTGGTGCCGGGCGCGAAAAGCGTCTGTACGCCGTGCCGCCGTTTACCCGGGTTAAAAGCCTGGATTTCGAGGACCACCCGTTTCAGGTCCAGAGCTGGGAGCACAACTGCGCGATGTGCGGCAGCCAGGAGTCGTACCTGGACGAGCTGATCCTCGACGATGCCGGCACCCAGAGCTTTGTCTGTTCCGACACCGATTACTGCGCCCAGCGCGTTTTGCAGCAGGAGACCGGCCAATGAACAGCGCACACGCCACATCCACATTTCAGATGGAGCCGCAGGCCGCATCGCCCCTGCTTAACGTGCGCGGCCTGACCCGTTTGTTCGGCCCCGAAACAGGCTGTCAGGACGTCAACTTCGAGTTGTATCCCGGCGAAGTGCTGGGGATTGTCGGCGAGTCCGGTTCCGGTAAATCAACGCTGCTGTCTTTGCTCAGCGGCCGCTGCCCACCGGATCGCGGCAGCATCGACTACCTGAGCAAAAACGGCCAGGTTATGGATCTGTACAGCGCCAGCGAAGCCGAACGCCGCACCTTGCTGCGCACCGAGTGGGGCTTTGTCGAGCAAAACCCTCGGGATGGCCTGCGCATGGGCGTTTCGGCCGGAGCCAACATCGGTGAACGTCTGATGGCCCAGGGCATGCGCAACTATCAGCAACTGCGCGCGGCCGGCATCGACTGGCTGAGTCAGGTGGAAATCGACCCGCTGCGCATCGACGACCTGCCGCGCACATTCTCCGGCGGCATGCAGCAGCGCTTGCAGATCGCCCGCAATCTGGTGTCCAGCCCGAGGCTGATTTTCATGGACGAACCCACGGGCGGGCTGGACGTTTCGGTGCAGGCGCGGCTGCTGGATCTGTTGCGCGGACTGGTGCGTGAGCTGGATCTGGCGGTAGTGATCGTTACCCATGACCTGGCCGTGGCACGGCTGCTGGCGGATCGGCTGATTGTGATGCGCCGGTCGCGGATTGTGGAAACCGGCCTGACCGACCAGATTCTCGACGATCCGCAGCATTCGTATTCGCAGCTGCTGGTGTCTTCGGTGCTGCAACCGTGAACCGACTTTTGGGATGAGCCTGATGAATACCCTGATCGAGGTCCGCGACCTCTCGAAGACTTTCACCCTGCATCAACAAAACGGCGTCGTGCTCAACGTGCTACGCGGCTTGAACTTCTCGGTACGCGGCGGCGAATGCCTGGTGCTCAACGGCCATTCCGGCGCGGGCAAGAGCACATTGCTGCGTACCCTGTATGGCAACTATCTTCCGGCCGGGGGCAGCATTCGCGTGCAGCATCAAGGCCAGTGGCTGGAGCTGGTGGGCGCGCAGCCCAGGCAAGTGCTGGCGGCGCGGCGGCAAACTTTAGGTTATGTCAGCCAGTTCCTGCGGGTCATCCCGCGCGTCTGCGCCCTGGACGTGGTCATGGAACCGGCGCTGGCCCGGGGCTGGAGCAAAGCCGAGGCCAGGGCTCGGGCCGAACGGTTGCTGAGCCGTTTGAACATTCCCCAGCGATTGTGGCAACTGGCGCCGGGTACGTTCTCCGGTGGCGAACAGCAACGCATCAATATTGCCCGAGGCTTCATGGTGCCGTGGCCGGTGATGTTGCTGGACGAACCTACTGCCTCGCTGGATGACACCAACGGCAAAGTGGTGCTGGAACTGATTGATGAAGCCAGGCAGGCCGGCGCCGCGCTGATCGGCATCTTCCATGATCGCACCGCTCGTGAAGCCGTGGCTGACCGCTGCCTGGACATGACGCCGTTGGAACTGACCGCCAGGGAGTTGCTGCAATGCTGACCGAACAGATTCTGAGCAACGCCCGGGTAGTGGGTGCCGACCGGGTATTCAACGGCACCGTCGTGATGCGCGACGGACTTATTTCGGACGTGAGCGACGGGCGCAGCATGCTGCCTCAGGCCCAAGACCTGAACGGCGACTATTTATTGCCCGGCCTGGTGGAGCTGCACACCGACAATCTGGAGAAACATCTGTCGCCGCGCCCCGGCTTGGATTGGCCCTCGGCCTCGGCTGTGCTGAGTCACGATGCGCAGATCATCGCGTCCGGTATCACCACGGTGTTCGATGCGCTGTCCATTGGCGACGTGAACCCCAAGGGTAAGCGCATGCAGCAATTGCCGGCCATGCTCGAAGCCATCGCGACCGCCAACGCCGCCGGGTTGACCCGCGCCGAGCACCGTTTGCACTTGCGCTGCGAAGTCTGCCATCCGGACACCTTGAGTGTGTTTCGTGATCTGGTGGCGCAGCCGCTGGTCCAGCTCGTGTCGGTGATGGACCACTCACCGGGCCAGCGTCAGTTCGCCCTGGAGTCCAAGTACCGCGAGTACTACATGGGCAAATATCACCTGACCACGGCGCAGATGGACGAATTCATCGTTGAACAGGTGGCCAATTCACGGGAATACAGTGATCGCTATCGGCGCGCCATCGTTGAGGATTGCCTGGCGCGAGGCTTGTCCGTGGCCAGTCACGACGACGCGACCTTGGCCCATGTGGAAGAGTCGGCGGGTTACGGCATGACCATCGCCGAGTTTCCCACTACGCTGGAAGCGGCCCAAGGCTGTCGCCGTTTGGGCATGAGTGTGTTGATGGGCGCGCCGAACGTGGTACGCGGCGGCTCGCATTCGGGCAACGTCGCGGCGGCGGGTCTGGCCAAAGTAGGGCTACTGGATATTCTCTCCAGCGACTACTATCCGGCCAGCCTGTTGCAGGCCGCGTTCGCGCTGGCCGATCAGGAGCAGAATTGCTCGCTGCCGCAGGCGGTG
>DASVUK010000156.1:0-4263 GCA_036387095.1 Pseudomonas sp. | reverse complement strand
TCAGCCGATAACAGGTCTAGCGGACTCACTGTGACCCACGCTTCTGGAGCTATACATGGCTGGCATTCTCGACTCGGTAGATCAACGCACACAGCTGGTGGGCGAGAACCGCCTGGAAATTCTCATGTTTCGCCTGGCGGGCCGGCAGTTGTTCGCCATTAACGTATTCAAGGTTCAGGAAGTGCTACAGCTGCCCAAGCTGACCCTGATGCCTCAGCGTCATGCGTTTGTCTGCGGTGTCGTGAACCTGCGTGGCCAGACGCTGCCGGTCATCGACCTTTCCCAGGCCATTGGCATGCGTCCACTGGTGCCAGGGCCCACCAGTACGATTATTGTCACCGAATACAACCGCTCGGTTCAGGCGTTTCTGGTCGGAGGCGTAGACCGCATCGTCAACATGAATTGGGATGCGATCCTTCCGCCACCAACCAGCGCTGGCCGCCAGCACTACCTTACGGCGATCAGTAAAGTCGATGACCAGTTGGTGGAAATTATCGACGTTGAAAAAGTCCTCGCCGAAATCGTGCCGTACAACGCCAAGGTATCCCGGGAAAAGCTCGAAGATCCGATTCTGGAGCGCGCCCGCGGTCGGGAAATCCTGCTCGTCGACGACTCCAAGGTTGCGCTTAGCCAGTTACGGGACACCTTGTCTCAGCTGGGCGTGAAGCTGCATGTGGCCAGCGACGGCCTCAAGGCATTGAATATGCTCAAGGGCTGGGCCGACAGTGGTCAGGTCATGACCGACAAACTGTTGATGGTTTTCACCGATGCGGAAATGCCGGAAATGGACGGCTACCGCCTGACCACTGAAATCCGTAACGACCCGCGTTTGCGTGAGTTGTATGTGGTGTTGCATACCTCCCTCTCTGGCAGCTTCAACGAGTCCATGGTGAAGAAGGTCGGTTGCGACAATTTCCTGTCCAAATTCCAGCCCGACAAACTGGTGGACGTGGTGCGCGAACGCTTGACCATGATCCACGGCTGACCGTGGTGTGTGCCGCCTGGCCTTTGCGGTATGCATGAAGCCTGGCGGGTTCGTATAAGCTGTTAGCTCATCGAGCTTTCGCTTATCACCCGCCACACAAGGATCAGGCCATGTTGCATCTCAGTGCGCTTTATCAATTTCCCCTCAAATCCTGCAAGGCCCATGTGTTGCAGCAGGCATCGTTCGACGAGCTGGGAATGGTGGGGGATCGACGCTGGATGCTGGTTGAAGAGGGCAGCGGGCGATTTCTGACCCAGCGCGCCTTGCCGCACATGTCGCAGCTTTCGGTGCTCTGGAACACCAGTGGCGGGGTAACACTGTCGGCGCCTGGCTATCTGCCTCTGGATGTCCCTGTCCCGAACACCAGCGAGACCGGCTTGCGCGGCGTGACGCTGTGGCGCGATACCCTGCGCGTGCCGGATGCCGGTGACGAGGCCGCTCGCTGGGTCAGCGATTTCATCGGCAAACCCACGCGCATGGTTTATGTTCCGGCAGATCGGGCGCGCTGGCTGCCCAGCGGCTACGGCACCATTGATGACAAGGTCGGCTTCGCTGACGGATTCCCATTGTTGTTGATTGGGCAGGCATCGCTGGATGACCTGTCAGCCAGGATCGGCCGCCCTCAGGAGATGCTGCGTTTTCGTCCAAACCTTGTGGTCGAGGGTGCCGAGGCGTTTGCCGAGGATGGCTGGAAGCGCATCCGCATCGGCGAGATCGAGTTCCGGCTGCTCAAAGGCTGCTCACGCTGCATCCTGACCACCATTGATCCGGCGACCGGTGAACGCAACGCTGACCGCGAACCGTTGACAACCCTCAAAACCTATCGCGAGCGCGAAGGTGATGTGTGGTTCGGGCAGAACATGGTCAGTGATGGGCGAGGGGTGATCGAAGTAGGGATGCCGGTTGAAATTCTAGAGTAGAGGGTTCTCCGGCCCTGAGGGAGCGAACTTATTCGCGAAGGCGTGGTGTCAGCCCATAAAGTGCCACTGGGCTGACCCCTTCCCGGATGAATCCGGTCCCATTTATTTGTTGCGCCTACTCACAAATCATCAAAAAACCGCTCATGCCAATCCACCAGCGGTTGCGGCGAATTAAGCTTTTGCCCGTAGATCACCGAATAAGACAGCACGTTCTGCACGTACTGTCGGGTCTCATCAAACGGAATGCTTTCCACCCACACATCAAAGGCCAAATGATTTGCGCCCTTAAGCCATTGGCGAACGCGGCCAGGGCCGGCGTTGTACGCCGCCGACGCAAGCACTCGGTTGCCGTTGAACTGGCTGTGGACCTGGCTCAGGTAAGCCGCGCCCAGCTGAATATTGGTGTCCGGGTCCAGCACCTGTTGAGGCGACGCCAGCGGGATGCTGAACTTGCGCGCTGTTTCCTTGGCGGTCGCGGGCATCAGTTGCATCAAGCCGCTGGCGCCCACACCGGAACGAGCGTCGTCCATGAAGGCGCTTTCCTGGCGGGTAATGGCAAATACCCAGCTTGAATGCAGCCCCCGCACCTGTGCTTCGCGAACCATGGTCTCGCGATGCGCCATCGGGAAGCGGATATCCAGATCGTCCCAGTACTGCGCCTGGCTGATTGTGCGGATGGCCGGGAAATACCATTTCAGGTCGTAGGCCAGTTTTGCCTGGGCAACCATTTCGTCGCGGCTGAACGAGCGACTGACGTGGTACCACTCCCGGCGACCGTCGACGATCTGTCCGCGCGCGTGAAATTCGAGTGCTCGGCGAACGCCCGGTGTATTGCGCACTTTAGTTATCAGTGCCTGGCTGAGCAGCAGCGGCTTGTTGTTCAGTTGATAAGAACTCTGTGACCGATCGGCGGCCAGGAATCCATAGAAATCTCGCTCTTTCGCCACGCCCTTGTAGAGGCTGGCGATCAATGGGCTGCCTGGCTGAGCCAGTTCCAGAGAGCGAGCTTCCCAGTAACGCCAGCGATTGGTGTCGGCAAGATCTTTGGGCAGGCGGCGTGTCAGCTCGTAAGCGTCTTCCCACCGACCAAGGCGCAACAGCAGGCGCAGACGCCATTCGGTGACGGTGTTGTCACGCAGTTCAGGGTCGTACTTGGTCATGACTTCCAGGGCGCGGCCGTCATAGCGGCGGGCCAGGGTAAGACCGATTTCCTTGGCGATCTGCACCTGTTCTTCCCGGGAGAAGTGCATGGTGGAGGCATAGCCGTCGAGCATTTCCAGGGCTTTTTGCGGGTCCTGTTTCGCCAGGCGACGCAGTCCAAGCCCCACTACATCGGACATGGCCTCATCGACCGGGGTGAATTGGCTCGGGTTGTTGAGCATTTCAGGTTTCTTGGCCACCTCAAGCAATAATCTGCCTTGCGGGGCCAGGCTGTTCAGGCTGTTGACCAGCGTCGTGGCCAGGCTGTAATTGCCCGCAGTGGCCGCCAGCTTGGCGCGCTGCCAGCGTTTCTGCTCTGGCAACTGGCCGTCGGCAGCCCACTGGGCAAAAAATCCGTCGCAGGCTTCCGGCAGGGTCTTGCCGGTCATCCACAGTTTTTCAGCATTGGCATAGCCCTCGGCTTTCTTGCCGTGACCCAGTTGGTATTGGCCGTACAGGCAGTCGAGTTCGACGAAATTCATCTTCGGGTCGTAGTACTTGACGAAGGGTTGCCAGTCGCCGCGCTCAGCCAGCCAGCGCAGCCAGCGCAATTTCATCCAGTTGGCCTGAGGCAGATCGCCGTGCTCGGCCAGAAATGTCTCGATTTCCGGGTTGCTGGCCGTCTTGAGTCGCGCGGTCAACTCGTCATAGGCCAGGTACGGCTCCAGCGGGTAGTCCGCCAATGCCGAGGCGTACATCCGATACGGACCCGTGTCGCCCTTGGCCAATGCGCGTTTTGCCTCATCGTAATATTGACGTTGCTGAACGAGATCTGCGGCGTGAGTGCTCTGGGCGATAGTGGCCGAGAGAATGAGGCAGGAAAAAAGACCGAACAAGCGACTGCGCATGAGACTTCCGAGCAGATGAGTCGTGAAAAGTGCCGCTAGCTTAGCCTTTTGCCAGCTCCGGTTGAAAGCATTGCCGACCGGGGTGTCGCACTTGGAAATAAATCAAGCCTATATAAGCAGACAGACGCTTGATGTGCGAGGTCGATCGTCACTCAAACCCGACATAGACCCGCTATCTCAGGTAGAATGCGCCCCCAGTTTTTGGAGAAGCTCATGACCCTGCTCAAATTCACCGATGTGTCCCTTGCTTTCGGCGCCATGCCGTTGTTGGACAAGGTGTCCTGGCAAATTGCCCGTGGTGAGCGGGTGT
>DASVUK010000155.1:0-44670 GCA_036387095.1 Pseudomonas sp. | reverse complement strand
GCAAGCTCGCTCCCACAGGTCAAGTCTGTATTCATCCCCGAGGAAACCGCTGTGCCCGTTACTGACGTTGTGATTATTGGCGCTGGCGCCGCAGGTTTGATGTGCGCGCTGACCGCTGCCAGTCGCGGGCGCAAGGTGATGTTGATCGATCACGCCAACAAGCCCGGCAAGAAAATCCTCATGTCCGGCGGCGGGCGCTGCAACTTCACCAACATGTACACCGAGCCGGCTAACTTCCTGTCGCAGAATCCGCACTTCTGCAAATCTGCCTTGGCGCGTTACACCCAGTGGGATTTCATTGCACTGGTGGCCAAGCATGGCGTGCCGTATCACGAGAAGAAGCTCGGCCAGTTGTTCTGCGATAACAAATCCAGCGACATCCTTGAGCTGCTGCTGGACGAGTGCAAGCAAGCAGGCGTCAGCCTGCACATGGACACCTCGGTGCAGCAGATCGAAAAAACCGGGACGGGTTATACGCTGGCGACCACCCTTGGCAGCCTGGAATGTGAATCACTGGTGATCGCCACGGGCGGCCTGTCGATTCCGACGCTGGGCGCTACCGGCTTCGGCTATCAGGTGGGCAAACAGTTCGGTCACACGCTGCTGCCGACCCGCGCAGGCCTTGTGCCGTTCACCATCACCGATCAGCTCAAGGACATCTGCACCGAGTTGTCCGGCACCTCGGTGGACTGTCTGGTCAGCTGCAATGACACGAGTTTCCGCGAGAACATCCTGTTCACCCACCGCGGCCTCAGCGGCCCGGCGATCCTGCAAATCTCGTCATTCTGGAATCCCGGCGATGCCGTGGAAATCAACCTGATGCCGGATCATGACGTCGCCAGTTGGCTCAACGAGCAGCAGGCCGAGCGGCCCAACAGTGAGCTAAAAACCTTGCTGGGGGAAATCTTCACCAAGAAGATGGCCAACCTGATTGCCGAACACTGGTTTGTATCCAAGCCGATGAAGCAGTACACCCACGCCGAATTGGCCGATATCGCCGTCAAACTGTCGAGCTGGCAGGTAGTTCCTGCGGGCACTGAAGGCTATCGCACGGCAGAAGTCACACTCGGCGGGATCGACACCCGGGAAGTCTCTTCCAAGACCATGGAGTCCCTGAAATCGCCAGGGCTGTATTTTGTCGGTGAAGTGCTGGACGTCAGCGGCCACCTGGGCGGTTTCAACTTCCAGTGGGCGTGGGCTTCAGCCTATGCGGCGGCGCAGTTTGTGTAGTTTTTAATCACACCGTTGAACTGCCGCCCCGATTACGGAATAAATTTTGTTAACCGGATGTACAGCGCTCGCTCAGGCCTGTACATATCCGTGTGCAGGATCGATCAATCGCGAACAAGGCCGTCAGCTCTTCTATGGCATCGAAATCTCTTCGTCATACGTTCCGTCGTCTGTGGGCGCTGGATAAGTTCAGTTACAGCGTTCGCGTCTTTATCGCGCTGACCGGCAGCATGGCGCTGTGCTGGTATCAGAATGAAATGGCGCTGCTGATCCCGTTGTTCCTGGGGATTATCGCCAGCGCCCTGGCCGAGACCGATGACAGCTGGCAAGGCCGTCTCAATGCACTGGCCGTGACGCTGGTGTGTTTCAGCATCGCAGCCCTGGCTGTGGAGTTGCTGTTTCCCTACCCGATTCTGTTTGTCTGCTCGTTTGCCCTGGCGGCGTTCTGCCTGACCATGCTGGGCGCTCTGGGCGAGCGTTATAGCGCAATTGCTTATGGCACCCTGATCCTGTCGGTCTACACCATGATTGGCGTGGATCAGCGCGGCGGCGAGGTGCTGGATTTCTGGCACGAACCGATGCTGCTAGTGGCGGGCGCGGCCTGGTACGGGTTGTTGTCGGTGCTGTGGCAAATGCTGTTTTCCAATCAGCCGGTGCAGCAAGCGTTGGCCCGTCTGTTTCGCGAACTGGGGCAATACCTGAAGCTCAAATCGAGCCTGTTCGAGCCGATCCGTCAGTTGGATGTCGAAGCGCGCCGTCTGGAACTGGCGCAGCAGAACGGCCGGGTCGTCGCGGCGCTCAACGCCACCAAGGAAATCATCCTGCACCGGGTGGGCAACGGTCGCCCCGGCTCCAAGGTCAGTCGTTACCTGAAGCTGTATTTCATCGCTCAGGACATTCACGAGCGCGCCAGCTCGTCGCACTACCCTTACAACTCACTGGCCGAAGCCTTCTTCCACAGCGACGTGCTGTTCCGTTGCCAGCGTCTACTGCGTCAACAGGGCGTGGCCTGTCAGGCGTTGTCCGAGTCTATCCAGTTGCGCCAGCCGTTCGTGTACACCGACAGCTTCGCCTATGCCATGGAAGACTTGCAGGCCTCGCTGGAGCACTTGCGCATCCAGAGCAATCCGGCCTGGCGCGGCCTGCTGCGGTCCCTGCGCGCCCTGGCTGCGAACCTCGGCACGCTGGATCGGCTCCTCAAGGACGCCAGCAATCCGGACGCTGTCGCCGATGCCACCGACAGCTCGTTGCTAGACCGCTCGCCGCGCAGTTTCAAGGACGCCTGGCAACGACTGCGCCTGCAACTGACCCCGACTTCATTGCTGTTTCGTCACGCCTTGCGCCTGCCGCTGGCGCTGACGGTTGGTTATGCCATGGTCCACCTGATTCACCCGTCGCAGGGTTACTGGATCATCCTGACCACGGTTTTTGTCTGTCAGCCCAGCTACGGCGCTACCCGACGCAAGCTGGGCCAGCGAATCATCGGCACCGCCATCGGCCTGACGGTGGGCTGGGCCTTGTTCGATCTGATTACCAGCCCGATTCTGCAATCGATGTGCGCGGTACTCGCTGGCGTCGTGTTCTTCGTTAACCGCACCACGCGCTATACCTTATCCACTGCGGCAATCACGGTGATGGTGCTGTTCTGCTTCAATCAGGTTGGCGACGGTTATGGCCTGTTCCTGCCACGGCTGTTCGATACCTTGCTGGGCAGCCTGATTGCAGGCCTTGCGGTGTTCCTGTTCCTGCCGGACTGGCAAGGCCGACGCCTGAACAAAGTGCTAGCCAATACGCTGACCTGCAACAGCGTTTATCTGCGTCAGATCATGCAGCAATACGCCAAAGGCAAAAGCGACGACCTGGCTTATCGCCTGGCGCGCCGTAATGCCCACAACGCTGATGCGGCGCTGTCCACGACGTTGGCGAACATGCTTATGGAACCGGGGCATTTCCGTAAGGAAGCCGATGTCGGGTTTCGCTTCCTGGTGCTTTCTCACACCTTGTTGAGTTATTTATCCGGGCTGGGGGCGCATAGAGAAACGCAGTTGCCCAGCGAAGTGCGTGAACAGCTGATCGAAGGCGCGGGCGCGACGCTGGCGGCCAGCATTGATGAAATAGCCCGGAGTCTGGCCGAGAAAAAACCGGTGGCGATTCACAGCGACACCGAAGAAAACCTGGCCGCCGAACTGGAGCAGATGCCCGATGAGCTGGATGAAAGTCAGCGGCTTGTGCAAACCCAGCTGGCCTTGATCTGTCGCCAGTTGGGGCCATTGCGAACCCTGGCCTCGCACCTCATCAAGGGCCCGCAAGAGCCTACAGACCGTGCTGCTTGAAGAGTTCGTCATAACTGCCGTCAGCTTTCATGGCGGCAATCTCCCGGTTGAAATCGGCGACGATCTTTTCGTGATCGAGATTTTTAAGACTGACCAGAATATGCAGGCTGTTCTCGGTTAATGGCTTGGGTAGAAATTCGATAGCCTCTCGCACTGCCCTGGGTTCACGGGACAGATAAAAGCGTGCGACAAACTCATCCTCCAGTGCCATATCCACACGGCCGGCAGCCACCATGCGCACGGCCATGGAAAAGTTGTTCACCGGCACCTTTTCCAGCATCTGGTCGCTGTCGAACTCTTGGGAATAGGTGTAGCCGCGAACCACGGCAATGGGCCGCCCATAAAGTTGGTAAAGCTCACGATATTCAACGCTGGACCGGCAACGTTTGACAAAACGCACGCGGTTGAGCAGGTATTCGGCGGAGAACAGACCCAGCTTGGTGCGCTCTTCGTTGTACCAGGCGTTGATCAGTACGTCATAGCGACCTTCACCCACGCCATTCAAAGCCCGCGCCCAAGGTACTTGTTGGTAGTCGGTTTCGTAACCTGCACGCTTGAGTGCGGTGCGGACCAGATCAGTCGCCAGCCCGCCATTGAGCAAGGCGCTGTCGGTGAACGGTGGCCAGGCATCAGCCACCAGGCGCAGCCTTTCTCCCGCGCTGGCTTGCGCTACCAGCAACAATCCCAGCAGACCCACGGCTCGAAGCAAACACGGCATGCTCATTTCCCTGAGGTAGGCGAAGCAATCCTGCTCAAACGTGCGCCTTGGGGGACCGCACGACTAATGGCGACTAGCCTGTATTGAAGACTTATTCAGCTCGTTTAACAACTCAAATGAATGCTGCATTTAGGTGTTTATTCGATGAAAGTTCTGCGCTGATGTTTTGGCGCAACAGTGCCGATAGGGCACGGCCAGCAGGTTTTATTGGGTATGTCGACAGATGCGTTTAGTATTCGCGTCAGGTTTCTTCTCCGGGTCAGCGACATGTCTATCAAATGGGTCTGCAAACACCACACCGATCTCAGCAAAGAACAGCTCTACGCGATCCTGCAATTGCGCGCCGAGGTGTTCGTGGTCGAGCAGCAATGCGTCTATCTGGATGTGGACGGGATGGATCTGATGGGTGATACCTGCCACTTGATGGCCTGGCGCGAGGAAAAGCTGGTGGCGTATCTGCGCCTGCTGGACCCGATTCAGCAAGGCGGTGACGTGACTATCGGCCGGGTAGTGACCGCTCCTTCGATTCGCAGCCGAGGCATTGGCCACGAATTGATGGAGCAGGCGCTGGAGAATGCCGAGAAAAAATGGCCCGACCAACCGATTTACCTGTCCGCACAGGCGCACCTGCAAGGCTATTACAGCCGCTACGGCTTTGAGCCGGTGGGCGAGGTGTATCTGGAAGACGAGATCCCGCACATCGGCATGCGTCGCGATCTGGAGTGAGCCAACCCGCGCAAGTCAGGGATAACCGAGCACCGACTTGATCGTCGCCAGGTGCAGCGTGATCCAGTCCCGGTCGATGGCGCCCCAATCGCGAATCCGGTATTGCCCCGCGTGGTTGCGCGCGCCGTCCTGTTGCTCGAACTCGCACTGGATATCCAGATCAGCCAGCGCCGCGATGGTGTCCTGGGCGGTGCGCCGCGGCATGCCCGTGACCTCAACCAACGCCGGCACATTGCTGGCAAGCTGGCTGTCGATCAGGTAAGCCACGTACAAACGGCGGTAAAAGCTGCTTTTGGTCTTGCTGATGTCCATGGGCGGAACCTTGATTGACTGTTGAAGCGAGGCGCTCTGGGCTAAAGGCGGTGCTGCATGCCAGCCTTAAGCCATGTCCCGCCAGGTCAGATAAATCCGCAGATCGAACTCCACCTGGTGGTACCCCGGCTGCATGTGTTCGCACAGCTGATAGAACGCTTTGTTGTGGTCCGATTCCTTGAAGTGCGCCAGTTCGTGGACGACGATCATCTTCAGGAACTCCGGTGCGGCGTCCTTGAACAACGCGGCCACGCGGATTTCCTTCTTGGCCTTGAGCTTGCCGCCCTGGATACGGGAAATCGTAGAGTGCAGGCCGAGCGCGCGATGGGTCAGGTCCAGGCGATTATCAAACAGCACTTTGTCGATGCCGGGCGCGTTACGCAGGTGTTCCTGCTTGAGCGCCAGGGCGTAGGCGTACAGCGCCTTGTCGCTCTGAATCGCATGACGCTCGGGATAGCGCTGCTTGAGATAGTCCCCGAGTTTGTCTTGGGCAATCAGCTGACGCACCTGCTCCTGAAGAGCAGCCGGGTAAGCCTGAAGGTATTTGAGCGGAACAAGCGACAAGGCGGTCATGAACACGAACACAGACTGGAAAAGCGCCAGTGTACAGAACTCAACGGTGTTTTAGCCCATGCCAGTCAAACGGCTGCGGGAAGCGCATGGCGTCTTCGGCGATCATCGGACGCGCCACCAGAAACCCCTGAATTAACTGACAGCCATTGTCTTTGAGCCACTCATATTGCTCGATGGTTTCAACGCCCTCGGCGACGACCAGCACATCCAGGTTGCGGCACAGTTCGATGATGCTTCTGGCAACGGCTAGATCACGTACCGAGCCCAGCATGCCGGCGATGAAATGCCGGTCGATCTTCAAAGTGTCGATATCCAGATTGCGCAAATGTGAAAGCGAGCATTCACCCACGCCAAAATCATCCAGTGCCACCCGGACGCCGATGTCATGGAGCAATTGAATCTGAACGCGGCTGTGATTCAGGTTATGGACCAGCGAGCTTTCAGTTATCTCGACCTCAAGCTGGCCTGGCTTGAGGTCAAACCGCTGCATGGCCCGATGCAACTCAGACGCCAGGTTAGGCATGCTGAACTGGGTGGAGCTGACGCTGACGCTGAGCACCAGATTCGCATCGAAAACCTCGTTCCAGCGTTGACGCTGCGCGGCGCCCTGCTCAAAAATCCACCCGCCCAGTTTGTTAATCAAACGAGTCTCTTCCAGCAGCGGAATAAACAGCCCCGGCGGAACATCGCCCGCGCTGGGATGCTGCCAGCGCAACAGCGCCTCGAACCCTCGCAAACGGCCGTCTTCAATGAAAACCTGAGGTTGATACACCATGGAGAAGTCTTTGCCGTCGATGGCGGTGCGCACGCTTTCCTCAAGCATCAGCCTCGAACGGGCGCGGCCATTCATTTCCTGATCAAAGAAGCGGTATTGCTGGCGTCCGGCGCGCTTGGCTTCATACATGGCGATGTCCGCTGCACGCAACAGACCGTCCAGATTGGAGCCACAGTCCGGAAAGGTGGCAATGCCGATGCTGGCGCCCAGCGTGATATCCAGCCCATCGACCTGGCGACGCAACGAGACGCGCTCGATCAGCTTTTCTGCGACCTTGGCGGCATGTTCGGGGAAATCCAGGCCATCGATCACGACGGTGAACTCGTCGCCCCCCATGCGCGCCAATACATCATAAGGCCGCATGCAATCCTTGAGCTGCTGGGCAACCCAGAGCAGCACTTGATCGCCGGCATCATGACCAAGGGAATCATTGATACGTTTAAAGCCATCCAGATCGAGGTAGAGCACAACCAGAAACTTGCCAGCCTGTTCGTTGCGCAACAGCATGCTTTCGACTGTCTGGTAGAAACCTCGACGGTTGAGCAAACCGGTCAGCGTATCGGTGACCGCTTGTTGTTCGAGCTGGCGATACAAGTCGCGCACCACCGACATGTCCAGAATGCTTAACACCATCGCTTTGCGCTCTACCGGCAATGGCGCGCAAGACATCGCCACCGGCAACTGATCGCCGGAGGCCGTGCGCAGGATCGCATCATGTACCCGATACGAATCGCCCGTGCGATAGCGGCGATAAAAACCAGACTCATGCCAATCCACAACATTCGGTTCGATAAGGTAATCGAGCAACAACGTCCCGCACAGCGCCTCGACCTGAGCACCCAGCAAACGACAAATCGCCGGGTTGGCGAAATTGATCGAGCCCTTCTCATCGATGACCAGAATGCCTTCGTCGATATTGTCCAGCACCGATGCATTGAAGGCCCGCGCCTCCTCCAGCTCCAGAGACAACTTCTGCAAGGCACGGCGGTTCTGCTGTTGCTCCAGCAATGCCTGAACCTTGGGCTTGAGTACGTTGGGATCGAAGGGTTTGAACAGGTAATCCACGGCGCCACTGGCATAGCCTTTGTGGACGGCGTCCCTGGATTGCTCATTGGCGGTTAGAAAAATAATCGGGGTCAAACGAGTGCGATGGCTGCCGCGCATCAGGCGCGCCACTTCGAATCCATCCATGCCGGGCATTTGGACGTCGAGCAGCACCAGGTCCACTTCTCTTTCGAGGAGAACTGTCAGCGCTTCGATCCCTGAACTGGCCGTCACGATGCACCAATCCTGACGCTGCAGAACTGCCCGCATCGTCACCAGATTTTCGGGGTAATCATCAACCACTAACAAAACCGAACGACCATCGTCTGGCTTAGGTTGCGCGCATTCCATGCTATTTCTCTTTTATGGCCTGACGCCTGGGAATCGAGGCGATACCCCTCATCCGAATGGCATTCACTCTAGACCCGTCTGGGCCAAACCTGAAGCAAGCTAGCCAATCGCCACCACCAAATCGAACGCCACCCGACTAACGGTACAACGCCGAGAGGCTTGTCCTACACGCCGCGAGGCAAAAATGGCGGCACTTTGACGTCAGTACTTCGACAGAATTCCGTTAACATTTGGTTTTTCAGACCGTATAACCAATACCCCCCAAAGCCGCGAGCTAGACGCTTGGTGCTGGCAATGAGACATAGTGGACGACTGAAAAATGATTGATCTTTCTTCATGGAATTTGAGCATCCCGGTAGGTTCGCCGCCGAAAACCATCGAAACCGCGCAACTGGTTAAGGGTTACGACGGTAAGTATTTCAACTCGGGTTCCAACTCGATCTTCTTCTGGGCGCCGGTGACGGGCTCACGCACCGCCAATGCGATTTACCCTCGTAGTGAATTGCGCGAAACCTGGTCTGACGGATCGCTCCATAACTGGATGTACCCGGACGCCGACAACTTTCTGAGCGCAACCCTGGAAGTCAATCAAGTACCTTCCTCCGGGAAAATCGTCATCGGCCAGATTCATGCCTACAACAGCACCGAGCCGATGCTGAAGGTTGAGTATCAATACAAGGAAAGCACCCAGTCGGGCGACATCGTCGCCAAGGTTCGCAACCGATACGACGACGATGAAAGTCGGGTGATTCAGATTGCTGAAGGCGTGCCGCTGAACGAGAAATTCAAATACATCATCCACCTCAGCCCCGGCGGCGAGCTGAGCGTCAGCGCCCGAAACATGAACTGGAGCAGCCCCATCAGCGCCACCTGGCGGGACAAACCCCTGTACTTCAAGGCGGGCGTCTATACCCAGGACAACAGCGGATACAGCAACGAAGGCGGCAAAGCGACTTTCTATAACCTGGATATTGATCACAACAAGAGCTGATCAGATTCTTGATGAACAGTTAATTGGGTGCGAATTCATTCGCGAAGGGGCTACAGTCGGCACTGAAATTCACAGTGAATTTCACCGGCGCCTTCGCGGATAAATCCGCTCCCACATTGGCTCTGTTGCCCTTTGATCTAACGAACGATTTCGTAATCTATTTCGCCGGTCTTCTCATTAAGCTGACAATAACAGGCGGGCGTCTGTTGACTCGGGGCGAACCAACTCAGGTGCAAGGCGATAAAAGATACCATCCATAACCATAACGATCCAACGCGGACCCAGTGCAAAACAATGAAAGCTTTTTTCAAACCCGGAGGGAAGTTTTTCATATCTTTACGATTTACTGTCCCCTTGTGAAGAAAATAACCAGACCTCGCCACAACGTATATGACTCGATTCACTTTGGCCATTCTTTCACCGATACGAGACTCCCAATAATATGAATGCCCCGTGACCGCATGGCTATTTTTTAAGTATTCAAACAATTTCTCCAGCTTGGTATATGTGAGAATCAAGACACTCCCCAGAAAGCCCAGAACCCCAACAGTACCAACAAACCATGCCCAGATGAAAAATTCGTAAAGTGATTCAGCGTTCATCAATATTACTCACAAAAAAACGTCCAGATACGCCGTAAGCGAATTCAAACGACTCAGATCAGTTCAAATTCAATTATCAACCAAAGAACGCACATAACCAGGAGCAGCGCCACACCGCTCCAGTTGAGTACAACGATCTTGCGTCTGAGGCCAGGCGGGAAATTCGCTATATCTTCAGCATTGGCGCCGCCCTTACGGATCAAGCGACGGGGCATAGTGAGCACCGCTATTATGCCGGCAAACACATACATCTTCCCAGTCAACCCCAATCTTAACGATGGCGTACGAGACATCACCGCTCGACAGTTACTTAAATGGAACAACATAAGTTCCATTTTTGTACTAGCCAAGTAGTAAGAAATACCGAGATAAATAAATATCCCTGAGAAATCCAGCAAACCCACTATAAGAAATATTTTTTCGTTTGTACTGATGGCCACTGACTTCACCTTTTCCCGTATCCAGATTTCATTTCGCGGCCTCGTAAATCAACTCGCCAAGGTACTCACCAATTTTTCCACCCCCATAGCCCGCAGCAAAAGAACCTCCTCCGACCACTACTATCGCGCACCCCAGTAAGACTGCGCCGGCCGTAGCTGGCGTGAGCAAGCCACATGCAGCGGTTAAAACCATTCCCCCAGCAGCCCCACCCGCCACCCCACCCACAAACCCACCCGTTTCAGTAAACCGCACCTTCTCGCACGCCTCGGTGTTCCCCGCCGCGCACACTTCCTGAACCTTCACATAAGAAGCGCCTCCTCCAATAGCCGTGCCGATCCAGCCGCCGTACTTCAGGTATTTCGCGGCTCTGGCAACGTTATCCAGATGGGTCGCATAACCGGGAATTTGTCCGGGCGCGCCAGCCTGGGTCCAGTGGCGAACGAGGCTGCGACTGGAAATGCCTAGCGCGGCTTTCAGGTTCGGGTGATCAGGGAAACCGATGCCGGTTTTGATCAACGAGGTGAGTTGAGCATCCAGTCGGGAAAATAGCGTTTTACGCTTTTGGAAGAACTCCGCTGAGCGCAGATGCCCGTCCCTCTGAAAGCTCTTTTGATGCAGTTCCTCGATATCCGCCAAAACGGTTTCGACCCCTTTCAATTGACTGCTGAATATCGATTCGCCAATGCCGATCGCCGCGGAACCGTACTTGAGAAAAGATTCGATCTCAGGACGATGGAGGGCCATGAAGTCGGCCTCATCGGGAGTTAACGGCTCCAGCGCCTGGTTCACCTTGCTGGCTGCGGCCATCAACAGCGCTTCTTCGCGAGTGCAGCGCGGGTTATTCGGGTCGCTGAGCACGATCAGCTGCCCCGCCTTAACCCGATCAAGTCCCGGATTAAGCGCGCGGTATTTGGCGATCACGTCTGAGGCAGCCGAGCTGAACAGCTGCGCTTCCAGTTCTTGCGCAGTGGTGCTTTTGCGGACGAGATAAAAGCCGGGTTGATGCAGAGGGACCGGTGCAGGGTAGTTATCCGAACCGAAGAGCTTATAAGTGTCTCTGGGTGCGGGCGGTTGCGCAGCGACCATTGTGTTCAAAGCGTTTTGATCAGCGGCTTTGATCTCTTGTTCATGAAGGTACCGCAGCAATCGAGTCGGGTCGGGCCGCATCGAAAACAGGGCAGGTGTTACAGGGGGCGTGCGCTCTTCCACATTGTTCATCAAGCCCAGGCTATTCAGCTTGATACGCCTTGACTGATCCAACAGGTGTTGTTGTTCTTGCAACAGGTCTTCCAGGCCCTGCTCTTCGGTTTTATGACCGAGCCAAACAGCATCGGTTATACGCTTTGCATAACGAGCAACGTCAAAGCCAAATCGCAAGCGCGCAGTGCCGTCATCCAAGTGAAGCGCCGCAAGCGTATAAGCCTGAGCTATCAGCCCGGCAGCAGCGTGGTTGACTTCCCATATGTCGCGGCGATTAGGGTTCACTCAATAAATCCCTTTCTATAAACGAGCTTTTCCTCTGACGGTCAGCAAGCTTATTGGAAAGGTCATGAAGCGAATGTAGGACGAGTCTGAAAATGGAGGTGTTTTAGAAAGGAAAAAATCAGATTCAGCAAAAGCCAACTGGTTGGCGAAGCGGTGTGTCAGACACACCGCCTCGCCAACCAGATGTTTACGTAAAACTGTTATCGGGTTGCGTCTTTGAACTCTTTCTCGGCCAGTTCAAAACGCGTGCGCATCCCCACCGAAGGGCCTTTGCCCATCAAGCTGAACACCAGGATGGCGATGGTGGCGAAGAGGAAGCCAGGGATGATTTCGTACAGGCCCCAGATGCTGTAGTTCTTCCAGACGATGACAGTGACGGCACCGACGATGATGCCAGCCAGCGCGCCGTTGCGGGTCATGCCTTTCCACAGTACGGAGATCAGAACTACCGGCCCGAACGCAGCGCCGAAACCGGCCCAGGCATAGCTCACCAGGCCCAGCACCCGGTTCTCGGGGTTGGCGGCCAACAGGATCGCGATCACCGCAATCAGCAGCACCATGGCGCGACCGACCCAGACGAGTTCGTTCTGGGACGCTTTTTTGCGCAGGAAAGCTTTGTAGAAGTCTTCGGTCAGGGCACTGGAGCACACCAGCAACTGGCAGCTCAAGGTGCTCATTACCGCAGCAAGAATCGCCGACAGCAATACGCCAGTGATCCACGGGTTGAACAGCAGTTTGGCCAGTTCGATGAAGACCCTCTCATGGTTTTCAGTCACAGGGCCGGCCACTTCCGGATGCGCAGAGAAATAAGCGATGCCGAAGAAACCCGCCGCCACAGTGCCGCCCAGGCAGAGAATCATCCAGGTCATGGAGATACGACGGGCGCTGGCGATGGACTTTACCGAATCGGCAGCCATGAAACGCGCCAGGATGTGCGGCTGACCAAAGTAGCCCAAGCCCCAACCCATCAAGGAAATGATGCCAATAAAGGTGGTGTTCTTGAACATGTCGAAGGCGCCCGGGTCCTTGGCTTCGATGGCCAGGAAGGTCGCATCAATGCCACCGGTTGCCAGCAACACAATGATCGGCGTCAGGATCAGGGCAAAGATCATCAGCGTTGCCTGGACCGTATCAGTCCAGCTGACGGCCAGGAAGCCACCCACGAAGGTGTAAGCGATGGTCGCGGCAGCACCGGCCCACAACGCCGTCTCGTAAGACATGCCGAAAGTGCTTTCGAAGAGTCGCGCACCGGCGACAATCCCCGACGCACAATAAATAGTGAAGAACACCAGGATCACCACCGCTGCAATGACGCGCAGTAGACCGCTTTGATCTTCGAAACGGCTGGTGAAGTAGTCCGGCAGGGTCAAGGCGTCGCCGTTGTGTTCGGTCTGCACCCGCAGACGGCCCGCGACGAACAGCCAGTTCAGATAGGCGCCGACGATCAGGCCAATGGCAATCCAGCTTTCCGACAGGCCGGACATGTAGATTGCGCCGGGCAAGCCCATGAGCAGCCAGCCGCTCATGTCGGATGCACCTGCCGAAAGTGCAGTGACGAAGCTGCCCAGGCTGCGGCCACCCAGAATGTAATCCGACAGGTTATTGGTGGAGCGGTAAGCCATAAGGCCAATTAATACCATCGCCGCGATGTAGATCACGAACGTGATGAGGGTGGGATTGCTGACACTCATTGAATTCTGCCCTGGCATTGTTTTTATTTAACGCCGACTGATCTCTTGATCAATGAACCTGGCAGGACATTGATGCAGACGGCTGTGCTGGCTGCGCTTTCTGGCGAAAACGACAGCCGTTAATGCGACTTCAAACGCGGGTTGCACTGAAACGAAGGGAATCCTATTCAAGAAGGTGAATCAGGTGCAACCCTTATTTTCATTAAGTTGCACCTTGTCACCATACGACCCAAAGGGCGGTCGTTCTGCGCTGTTTTGGGGCAAATGACCTCATTGGCCTATTAAAAAGCACCGTCAGCGAGCGGCATATTGGCCAAGGAAATCATTTCCTGATAAAGGGCGAATTATTCATTGAAAAAAGGGTTGCACCCGGTTGCACCTCACATCTTGCACCGCTAATCTTGTCCGACAACCAAGGCCACACCCACAGTGGCGAAAATGAGGACAGAACATGGCGACCACCACTCTGGGTGTCAAACTCGACGACCCGACCCGCGAGCGATTGAAAGCCGCCGCCCACTCCATCGACCGTACTCCGCACTGGTTGATCAAGCAGGCGATTTTCAACTACCTGGAAAAGCTCGAAGGTGGTGCAACCCTTTCTGAACTCAATGGCCTGATCAGCAAAGACGGTGACGACCACGGCGAGCTGCCGGTGGATGCCGTCCACCAGTGCTTCCTCGAATTCGCTGAAAGCATCCTGCCGCAATCTGTACTGCGCGCTGCGATTACGTCGGCTTATCGTCGTCCGGAGCAGGAAGTTGTGCCGATGCTCATTGAGCAGGCGCGCCTGCCGGTGTCCATGGCCGAAGCGACCAACAAGCTCGCGGCGTCCATTGCGGAAAAACTACGCAATCAGAAGAGCGCCGGTGGCCGTGCCGGAATCGTGCAAGGCCTGCTACAGGAATTTTCCCTGTCGTCCCAGGAAGGCGTGGCGCTTATGTGTCTGGCTGAAGCGCTGTTGCGCATCCCGGACAAGGGCACCCGCGACGCGCTGATCCGCGACAAGATCAGTACTGGCAACTGGCACCCGCACTTGGGCAACAGCCCGTCACTATTCGTCAATGCCGCCACGTGGGGGTTGCTGCTGACCGGCAAGCTGGTCGCTACTCACAACGAAACGGGCCTGACCTCGTCCTTAAGCCGCATCATCGGCAAGAGCGGCGAACCGATGATCCGCAAAGGCGTGGACATGGCCATGCGCCTGATGGGCGAGCAGTTCGTCACCGGCGAGACCATTGCTGAAGCCTTGGCCAACGCCAGCCGTTTCGAAGCCAAAGGTTTCCGCTATTCCTACGACATGCTCGGCGAAGCAGCCCTGACCGAGCACGATGCGCAGAAATACCTGGCGTCCTACGAGCAGGCCATCCACTCCATCGGCAAAGCGTCCCATGGCCGCGGCATTTATGAAGGCCCGGGCATTTCCATCAAGCTGTCGGCGCTGCACCCACGCTACAGCCGCGCCCAGTACGAGCGCGTGATGGACGAGTTGTATCCGCGCCTGCTGTCCTTGACCCTGCTGGCCAAGCAGTACGACATCGGCCTGAATATTGACGCCGAAGAAGCCGACCGCCTCGAACTGTCGCTGGATTTGCTCGAACGCTTGTGCTTCGAACCGCAGCTGACCGGCTGGAACGGCATCGGCTTCGTAATCCAGGCGTATCAGAAGCGCTGCCCTTATGTGATCGACTACGTGATCGATCTGGCCCGTCGCAGCCGCCATCGCCTGATGATTCGTCTGGTCAAAGGCGCGTACTGGGACAGCGAGATCAAACGCGCCCAGGTGGAAGGTCTGGAAGGCTATCCGGTCTATACCCGAAAGGTGTACACCGACGTTTCCTACATTGCGTGCGCCCGCAAATTGCTCTCGGTGCCGGAAGTCATCTACCCGCAATTCGCCACCCACAATGCCCACACGTTGTCGGCGATTTACCACATCGCCGGTCAGAACTATTACCCCGGCCAGTACGAATTCCAATGCCTCCACGGCATGGGTGAACCGCTTTACGAGCAAGTCGTCGGCAAGGTGGCCGATGGCAAGCTGAACCGTCCGTGCCGCGTATACGCACCGGTCGGCACTCACGAAACGCTGCTGGCGTATCTGGTGCGTCGCCTGCTGGAAAACGGTGCCAACACTTCATTCGTCAACCGTATCGCCGACCAGTCCATCTCGATTCAGGAGCTGGTGGCAGATCCAGTGAACCAGATCGAGCAGATGGCCACGCAGGAAGGCGGTTTCGGTCTGCCGCACCCGCGCATCCCGCTGCCTCGTGATTTGTATGGTGCCGAGCGTGCAAACTCCAGCGGCATCGACCTGGCCAACGAACACCGTCTGGGTTCGCTGTCCTCGGCGTTGCTGGCAACTGCCCACAACGACTGGAAAGCCGGCCCGATGCTGGGCAGCCCAGCCAGTGCAGGCGATTCAGCAGCAGTATTAAACCCGTCGGATTTGCGTGACGTGGTGGGTCACGTGCAAGAAGCCACTCTGGAAGACGTCGACAACGCCCTGCAATGCGCGCTGAACGCCGGCCCGATCTGGCAAGCCACGCCACCCGCCGAGCGCGCCGCGATTCTGGAACGTGCCGCCGACCTGATGGAAGCCGAAATCCAGCCATTGATGGGCCTGCTGGCCCGTGAAGCAGGCAAAACCTTCGCCAACGCCATCGCCGAAGTGCGCGAGGCCGTGGACTTCCTTCGCTACTACGCGGTTCAGGCCCGCAACGATTTCACCAACGATGCCCACCGCCCGCTGGGTCCGGTGGTCTGCATCAGCCCGTGGAACTTCCCGCTGGCGATTTTCAGCGGGCAGGTCGCCGCAGCCTTGGCCGCCGGTAACCCGGTGCTGGCCAAACCCGCCGAGCAAACACCGCTGATTGCCGCCCAAGCCGTTCGCATCCTGCTGGAAGCCGGGATTCCCGAAGGTGTCGTGCAGTTGCTGCCGGGTCGCGGGGAAACCGTCGGCGCCCGTCTGGTGGGCGATGATCGGGTCAAGGGCGTGATGTTTACCGGCTCCACCGAAGTGGCGCGCCTGCTGCAACGAAATGTCGCCGGCCGCCTTGATTCCCAGGGCCGCCCGATCCCGCTGATCGCCGAAACCGGTGGCCAGAACGCAATGATCGTCGACTCTTCGGCCTTGACCGAACAAGTGGTCATTGACGTCGTGTCCTCGGCTTTCGACAGCGCCGGTCAGCGTTGCTCGGCCCTGCGCGTGCTCTGCTTGCAGGAAGATTCCGCCGACCGCGTCATCGAAATGCTCAAGGGCGCCATGGCTGAATGCCGTCTTGGCAACCCGGAACGCCTGTCTGTGGACATTGGCCCGGTCATCGACGCCGAAGCCAAGGCCGGCATCGAGAAACATATCCAGGCCATGCGCGACAAGGGCCGCTCGGTCTATCAGGTCGCCATCGCCGACAGCGCCGAACTCAAGCGCGGCACTTACGTGATGCCGACCCTGATCGAACTGGAAAGCTTCGACGAACTGCAACGGGAAATATTCGGCCCTGTGCTGCACGTGGTGCGTTACAAACGCAAAGAACTGGATCAACTGATCGGCCAGATCAACGCTTCCGGTTATGGCCTGACCCTCGGCGTGCACACCCGCATCGACGAGACCATCGCCAAGGTCATCGACAACGTCAACGCCGGTAACGTCTACGTCAACCGCAACATTGTGGGTGCCGTGGTCGGTGTGCAGCCGTTTGGCGGCGAAGGTCTGTCCGGCACAGGCCCGAAAGCGGGTGGCCCGTTGTACCTGTATCGTCTGTTGTCGACGCGACCGACCGATGCCATTGAGCAATCCTTCGTGCGTGGCGATGCGCTGACGGCGCCGGATACCCGGATGCGTGAAGCGATGAGCAAGCCATTGCAGGCGCTTAAAACCTGGGCATCCAGCAATCAATTACCGGAACTGGACGCGCTATGCAGCCAGTTTGCAGCGCAATCGCAAAGCGGTATCACCCGCCTGCTGACCGGGCCGACGGGCGAACGCAACAGCTATAGCATCCTGCCGCGGGAACATGTGCTGTGTCTGGCGGACGTCGAAACCGATTTGCTGACCCAACTGGCGGCCGTTCTGGCTGTTGGCAGCACCGCCATCTGGCCGGACAACGAGCTGGGCAAGAACCTGCGCACTCGCCTGCCTAAGGAGGTGCAAGCGCGCATCACGCTGGTGGCCGACTGGAGCAAGGATGAGGTCGTTATCGATGCCGTCCTGCATCACGGCGACTCCGATCAGCTACGTGCGGTGTGCCAGCAAGTGGCCCAACGCGCCGGAGCCATTGTGGGTGTCAACGGCTTGTCCCATGGCGAGACTAACGTTGCCCTGGAGCGCCTGGTAATCGAACGCGCATTGAGCGTTAACACCGCTGCGGCGGGCGGTAATGCGAGTTTGATGACGATCGGTTGATAGCGTGAGCGGCATAAAAAGAGAGCTTCGGCTCTCTTTTTTTGGCTCATTTTTTGAGATAAATCACCGCCGCCAGCAGGACCGCCAGGGTGGCGCGCCACTTCATCCGGCAGGGAGGCATTTTCAGACGCAGCCAATCCATCGCCCGAACCGGCCTCTTCGCGAATGAATTCGCTCCTACAGAGCAAAGCTGCGTCGTGTTCGTGGGACCGGATTCATGCGGGGAAGCGGTATTTCAGACGCAGCCAATCCATCGCCCGATCCGGCCTCTTCGCGAATAAATTCGCTCCTACAGAGCAAAGCTGCGTCGTCTTCGCGGGGGCCGGATTCATCCGGGAAAGCGGTATTTCAGACGCAGCCAATCCATCGTCCGAACCGGCCTCTTCGCGAATGAATTCGCTCCTACAGAGCAAAGCTGCGTCGTCTTCGCGGGGCCGGATTCACGCGGGAAAGCGGTATTTCAGACGCAGCTAATCCATCGCCCGAACCGGCCTCTTCGCGAATGAATTCGCTCCTACAGAGCAAAGCTGCGTCGTCTTCGCGGGGCCGGATTCATGCGGGAAAGCGGTATTTCAGACGCAGCCAATCCATCGCCCGAACCGGCCTCTTCGCGAATGAATTCGCTCCTACAGAGCAAAGCTGCGTCGTCTTCGTGGGGCCGGATCTTTTCCCCCACCATCACCCACATCAATCTTCCTGTTCACGACTCAGGCTCGAATCTAGACTCAACGCACTCCAACAACAGGTGCGCCACCATGTCCGAGACGCTGCTCAGTTCCCGCAATCTGGCTTTCGAGCTATATGAAGTGCTGGATGCCGAAGCCTTGACCCGGCGTGAGCGGTTCGCCGAGCACAACCGTGAAACCTTTGATGCGGCCATTGGCACCGCTCGGGCGATTGCCGAAAAGTACTTCGCGCCCCATAACCGCAAGGCCGACGAAAACGAGCCGCGTTATGAAAACGGCGAGGCGGTTTTGATTCCCGAGGTAAAGCCGGCCGTCGATGCCTTCCTCGACGCCGGTTTCCTTAATGCGACGCGCAGCTTTGAGGCCGGCGGCATGCAATTGCCGACGTTGTTATCCCAAGCCTGTTTTGCGCACTTCCAGGCTGCCAACGCAGGATCGACGGCTTATCCGTTCCTGACCATGGGTGCCGCCAACCTGATTGAAAGCTTTGGCAGCGACGAGCAGAAACAACACTTTCTGCAGCCGATGATCGAGGGACGGTTCTTCGGCACCATGGCACTCACCGAGCCCCACGCAGGGTCGTCACTGGCGGACATTCGTACTCGCGCCGAGCCCGCTGGGGACGGGACCTTCCGGCTGCGGGGCAACAAGATTTTTATTTCCGGCGGCGATCACGGCCTGTCGGAAAACATTGTGCATATGGTACTGGCCAAGCTGCCGGATGCTCCGGCCGGGGTGAAGGGGATTTCGCTGTTTATCGTGCCCAAGTTTCTGGTCAACGCAGATGGCAGTCTCGGCCCGCGCAACGACGTGATTCTGGCCGGACTGTTTCACAAGATGGGCTGGCGCGGCACGACGTCAACGGCGCTCAACTTTGGCGATAACGCAAACTGCGTGGGCTATCTGGTGGGCAAGCCGCATCAAGGCCTGAACTGTATGTTCCAGATGATGAACGAAGCACGCATCGGTGTTGGCATGGGCGCGGTGATGCTGGGTTACGCGGGGTATCTGTACTCTCTGGATTACGCACGCCAACGCCCCCAAGGTCGTCTGCCGGACAACAAAAATCCCGACAGCGCGCCGGTGGCGATTATTGCCCACGCTGACGTGCGACGCATGTTATTGACCCAGAAAGCTTACGTGGAAGGCGCGTTCGATCTTGGCTTGTATGCCGCCCGGTTGTTCGACGACACCACTACCGGAGAAACCTCGCAAACTCGCCAGCAGGCTCACGAGCTACTGGACTTGCTGACGCCCATCGTCAAATCCTGGCCTTCGGAGTTCTGCCTGAAGGCCAACGAACTGGCGATCCAGATTCTCGGCGGCCACGGTTACACCCGGGACTATCCGGTCGAACAGTATTACCGGGACAACCGCCTGAATCCGATTCATGAAGGCACTCACGGCATTCAGTCACTGGATTTGCTGGGCCGCAAACTGGCGCAAAACGATGGCGCGGGGTTCAAGCAGTTGATTGGCCTGATCGCCGACACGATTGTTCGGGCAAAAGCCCATGCAAACCTGAACCCGCTTCGCGCACCGCTGGAGCACCTGGTAGCGCGCCTGCAAACGGTGACGCTGGGCCTGCTGGCCGATCTGGCGCAAGGCAAGGTTGCGGCGACATTGGCGAATTCCGCGCTGTACTTGAAAGTCTTTGGCCATGCGGTGATCGGCTGGCGCTGGCTGGAGCAGGCCATCCGTGCTCAACAAGGGTTGGATAACGGCAATGACCGCGACGCGGATTTCTATAAAGGCAAGCTGCAGGCAGCCCGATACTTTCTGACCTGGGAAGTACCGGGCTGCCATCACGAGCTGGCGATTCTTGAGGCCCGTGATGACACATGCCTGACGATGCAGGAAAGCTGGTTCTGACCAATCGGTCGATCAATCTGCCAGAGGAAAGAATCGGTCGACCAGTTCGGCACCTTCAAGGCCTAGCATGCCGGCGTACTGGCTGCGGCTGAACAGCTGCGCGGTACGCAGGTCATAGACCCCTCGACCGGGCTGGGGATAAGGCACCTCCGTGAGGCGCACCCTCATGAATTTGTAATTGACGCCACTGACCTCGTCGATGCTATCGATCTCGAAATAATGACCGGGCATGAACAGCGACTCGACCTCCTGCTCGTCACCGGAAAACGGCCCGATGGGCGTCGCCCCCAAATACCGGCGAACCGGCAGCTCAAACACTATCGAACTGTCATCGAAGGTGATGTCGCCCAGGAAACTCGCCGACTGGCTTCCGGCCTGGCTGCTGGAGAACACCCGAGCCATGTAGGGGTTTTCGCTGAACGAGGTGATATCGGTATTAATCAGTACATCACCGCTGCGAATCAAACCGCTGCGATACGCCAATCCCGAGGTGCCCCGCGCCTGACTGCCTCCGCGATACAACGTCACTTCGTTGTTGCGTCCAATCGCGATCAAATCCTTGTCCAGACGCGCGATTAACCGTGCCGGATCGGGCTCGGCAGCGACGCCTGTGCGCAGGAACTGGTTGAACGCTTCACTTCTGGCGGTATAGATCGGGATACAACCGCTGACATAGCGGCCATCGGCTGTCTTGAACACGCGATTCTCTTCACCCCAGGCATCGACCCAGATCTGACTGCCGTCGCTCGCCGTTAGCAGTTGGGCGCCCTGCTCGGATATCCGGATATTGACTGCCGCCTGCTGACGCGCCAGACCCAGCTCGGACAAATGCTCCTCGTCCTGCAGGTTGAATTGCATGTACTTGTCCCAGAACCGTGAACGAATCGTCCTGTAAGAGGGGCTTGCCACCACTTGATTCGATAACACCCCCGAGGGTTCTACGCCATTGCCAACCCGCTCTGCCAGCGGCGTCGACAGCTCCCATTCTCCCGAGCCATTCAAGCGCACCGGTTGTGCGTCCTCGGCAATCAGAGGGTCGTTGACGCTGATGATTTCCCAACTGCGCAGTTGCCGGTTGTAGCTCACGGGATAAGGCATTTCGTTGAGCGTGATCCAGCTCTCGCCATTGCCGGTTTGCTCAATGCCTTGCATAGGTGGCGTGGCGCCATCGGGAAGGCTCTCCGGCTGATGAGGCAATTCCTGCATTTCGATGGATTCATGGCTTGGTGTCTCCCCTGATTGCAGCGGCTCGACACTGCCTTGTGCAGGCAGCGGGCCGGCCAGGCTTCCCGCCCGTTTGACTTCCTCGGCCCTGGCGAGACCGGCGAGCATGGGCAGATTGAACAGGATGAAGATCGAGTTGCTGAGGATGCCGATCATCCCCGACCTGCGCTGCCGGGCAGTACGGCCATTGATCGCCTGATCGGTGTTCAACACCAGATTGACCGCACTGGCGCCTATCAAGGTCAGCGCAATCGGCCATCCCAAGGGCGCGAACGCCCCGAACACATGGATAAAGGCATCCAGATAACCGATCCACATCTGCTTGCGCAGGCTGGCATTGGAGGTCAGCAGGACGGAGGCATCAGCCATGGTCTCGCGCTTGGCAACGTTTGCAAGGTAGGCGAAGACATCACCCGTGATCTCGACGTTTTGCTGATTGAGCACCGGCTGATCAGGATTCCACGGTTCAACGGCTATGCGCTGCGAAGCTTCCTGGAACTGCGCACCATGAAGCTTTCTGGCGCTGTCTGAGCGCAGAAACAGTTTTTCGATTTTCTCCCTGGAGTTCGGTCTGGCAAGACGGCCCTGCATCCAGTGGTAAAGCGACTGCTCGGAGTCGAAAGTCCGGAACGGCCGTTGCTCAGAAGGTATGTACAGAATTTGCCGGCCATCGACATGCACGACCCGCAAGCATTCCGCACTCAAGAGTCCGCCGATATCAAAGGTCCGAAGGCTGACACCGCTTTGCGGCGCATGGATTGCCTGGAGCTTGTCCATCGTCATGACCGCTGGAAGCTTGCCAATGACGGCGTCGGTCACCAGCTGGAAGTTCCTGCGTGACAAGCTGCCTTCACGGCGCTGCAGACCCGCGGCCGCCAGGTATCGGGTTTTTATCAGGTTGCGAAAGGTCGTACCGTGTTGGCTCCAGAATGCCTGGTTACTGGCCTCGAAAATCGCGCCAAAATCCAGCGCCCAGAAATCCCTGAGTACGTCCCCCGGCAACATCGCGACTTCGTTGCGCTCGTCGAAAACGTCGTGCTCGGGCCCGTCGGTATAGAAACCGCCGTAAACCTGAAGCTCATCAGTTGCCTGTTGATCGCTGACGCTGAAACGGTGCATGACCAGTTCCACCAACGTGAGTGACTCCACCGGCGTACCGAAATGCTTCCAGCCGGTGAACGTTCGCGCACTGCTGGCGGCGTCCTGGAAACGATGCCAATACACCGTGGACGGGTCGACGAATCGGCGAGTGTACTTGTGCAGGATCTTGCGTGCCTCGGCATAAGCCATGCCGTACATATCCGGATAATCCTCTATCAGTTCAAGCATCAACCGTTTGAGGCGCAGCTCATCGGCATTGAGAGGGTAGTTGGTTCGGTTTTGAACAAACGTGGCAATAGACGTGTGCATGGCTTTTCCTTGTAAGAAGAAGCCATGTACGTGATCAGAATTTCAAGAGTATCTGCGTTAATTATGTCGTGGCATCAGGTGATCAATCAGGGAAAAACAACGCCACCAGTGAGGCACCCTGAGCCCCGAGTTTTGCCATGTACTGCCCACGACTGAAAAGCTCGCCGGTACGCAGGTCAAACACCCGGCTCGCCGTTTTAGCGGGACCATGGGACGCCGAGTGAATTTCGTGCAGCAGCACTTTGATGAATTTGAAGTGATCGCCCACCACTTCTTCGATGCTGTCGATCTGAAAATAATTGCCCGGCTTGAAAACGGATTCGGCCTCCTCCCAATCGCCTGAAAACGGTGCGACAGGGGTTGCGCTGATATAGGTTTTCTTGGGCAGTTCAAATACGACCGAGGTGTCGTCGAAAGTAATCTGCGCGCCTTTGAGGATATCGCTCTTGAACAAATGAGACTGCACACCGCCTTGGCTGCTGCAGAAAACCCGCGACAGATAAGGGTTCTCACTGAACGAGGTGAAGTCGGTGTTGACCAGAATGTCGCCAGCCTTGATCTGCCCTGCACGAAAGTGGATGCCGGATGTACTGCGATGGCCGCTGCCACCACGAAACAAATCCACATCGTTATTGCGATTGACGGTGTCGAGATCCTCGACAAGTTCCTCGATAAATTGCACCTGGCCGGGGAACTTGGCTTCACCGGTACGAAGGTAATGGTTGAATAACGTGTCGTTCTGGGCGTACTTCGAGATGCGCCCGCCGACGTATTCGTCCCCGTGCTTGAATACCCGATGCTCCTCTCCCCAGGAATCAATGAGGATGTCGTCCCCTTCGTCATCGGTGGTGACATATTCATCGCCACTTCTGTGTGCCACTGCGTCCGATTCTGAACCCGACCCTGAGCCCGTTTCAGGCCCGGCGTCGTAAGCCAGCAGCGTTTCATCCACCACCGCTCTTTGCCGCGCAAGCGCCTGTTCGGAGAGACGCTCCTCTTCCTCAAGGTCGAAGCGCATGTAGACATCCCAAAAGGACGACCTTGTGGTTGTGTACGTGGTGGAAGAAATACCTGCGGCAGACGACGGACCCGGCACCTCATCCATCGGTTTTCCGCCTTGGAGTTTTGGCGGACTCAGCAATTCCCAATCGCCCTGAGGGCTTAGACGTACGGGTTTGGCACCGAAAAAAGCGTAGGGGTTGTCCGGGTCGACAACAGTCCAGGTCGCCAGTTTTTCGTTGTACAGCACGCGATAAGGCAGGCCACGAATGTCAATCCAGGTTTCCCCATTGCCGAGCAGATGCACCCCTTGCATGTGCCCGGCCGTGGCCTTGAGCGGCGCACTGTGCAGAAGCCGGTTTCCTTGCAGGTTTGCCAGCAGCTCATCGCTATCGGCTACAGGCAGCCAGTCGGCGACGGACTCGACCTGAGCGATGCCTCTCAACGCCGGCAGGTTGAAGACCAGAAATATCGAATTGAAGATCGCACCGAGCACGCCTGCCTTGCGAAGCCGGGCCGTATTGCCATTGATGGCCTGCTCGATGTTCAGCCCGACATTGGCAATGCCTGCACCCACCACCGTAAGCGCAACGGGCCAGGACAGGATTGCAGTAGCACCGAACGCCCGGATGAAAGCGTTCAGATAGCCGATCCACATTTGATTGCGCTGGCTGGCATTGGACGCCAGCAATTTGGCCTGGGCCTGCATGTTCTGTTGGGCCCGCTCACGCAGATGCTTGAAGACATCGCCGCCCATAATGCTGTCATGGCGATTGATGACCTTTTGCTCGGCCCATTCGTTACGTTGCAACTGACCGATATAACGGTCGAACTTGCCGCCGTCCTGGTCCTTGGCTACCTGTGAAGGGAAAAAATGCAGGGTAAATCCCCTCCGAGAGGCTTCGTCGGCACAGTTCTGCAGAACCCAGGCACGCAACTGCGATTGATCGGCAAAACGATGAAACGTCTGGACAAGACCCGGTACATAAAGGATTTGCACACCTTTGCTGTCGACGATGCGGATGATGTCGTGGGCGACGTATCCGCCGATATCGAAGTTGCGCAGGGTGATGCCGGGTTGAGGTGTAACCCGCTCGCGCAGCATGTCCAGTGTCATGATCCCCGGCAGGCTGCGGGCGACTGCATGGATCACCGTCTGATAGTCATCCTCGCTCAGCTTGCCACTGCGTCGGGCCTGGCCGGCGGCCGCCAGGAAATGCGCCTTGGCCAGCGTGCGAAAGCTTTCGCCCTGTCGGGTCCAGAATGCCAACAGCTTTTTCTTGTAAACCTTGCTGAAGTCCAGCGCCCAGAAATCCTTGAGCACGTCCTTGGGCAACAGCCGCACTTCGTTGTGTTCATTGAATACATCCTGGGTCGGGCCATCGGTATAAAAACCGCTGTTCTGCTGCAAGGCAGCGGGTGTCGCGTCCTGATCCCGGGCGCTAAAGCGGTGTATTACCAACTCCACCAACGTCATCGATTCGACCGGCGCACCGAAGTGCTCCCAGCCCGTGAACGTCCTGTGGCTGGTGGTGGCGTCGCTGAAACGGTGCCAGTAGATCTTGTCCGGGTTCAACTGTTGCCGGGTATGTTTCTTTAATATCGTGCGGGCAGCAGCGTAGGCCTCGCCATGGATATCGGGGTATTGCATGACGAACTGCGAAGCGATTTGTTTAAGTTGTCGCTCATCGCCAGGCTCACTGACGTGATGCGTCGCTGGGGTAATCGTTGACCGCATAAAGATCTGATCCTTGGTTTCAGAAAGCTTCAGCAGATCAAATCTTCGCGAGACTCCGGCGGTAGTTATGCAGTACGCCAATTCGCGGCCCTTGATGAAGCAGCCGCCCGTGGCCCGGACAAAGCGCGAGTCAGCGCACCGGGTGATTGCGGTTGTAACCTTTTTTGACAGGCAGCCAATTCAACAGGTTAGAATCCTTGGCACGCGGACTGCATGGTCACTTCGCGCCCTTCTGCTTCTATCGTCACCCTTTTGTCTGGAGTACCGCCCTTGGATGCTACGACCATCAACAGCCTGTTCCTGATCGGCGCGTTGCTGGTAGGGGCAAGCATTCTGGTCAGCTCGCTGTCGTCACGCCTGGGCATCCCGATTCTGGTGATCATCCTGGCCGTGGGTATGGTGGCGGGCGTGGACGGTGGCGGCATCATCTTCGACAACTACGCCACCGCCTATCTGGTGGGCAACCTTGCGCTGGCGGTCATCCTCCTCGACGGCGGCCTGCGCACTAGGGTCTCCAGTTTCCGGGTAGCGCTATGGCCGGCTCTGTCGCTGGCAACGGTGGGCGTGCTGATCACCACCGGGCTGACCGGCATGATGGCCGCCTGGCTGTTTCACCTGAACATGATTCAAGGCCTGCTGATCGGGGCCATCGTCGGCTCGACGGACGCCGCCGCAGTGTTCTCTCTGTTGGGCGGCAAAGGCCTGAACGAACGGGTCACCGCCAGCCTGGAAATCGAATCGGGCAGCAACGATCCCATGGCCGTGTTCCTTACTGTCACCCTGATCGACATGCTCGCCAGCGGGCAAACGGGGCTGGAATGGAGTCTGCTGACTCATCTGATTCGCGAATTCGGTATCGGCGGCATCATCGGTCTGGGTGGCGGCTGGCTGATGCTGCAACTGGTCAACCGGATCAATCTGGCCAACGGTTTGTACCCGATCCTGGTCATTTCCGGCGGGCTGGCGGTATTCGCCTTGACCAACGCCATCCACGGCAGCGGCTTTCTTGCGGTTTACCTGTGCGGCCTGGTGATGGGCAATCGGCCCATCCGCAGCCGTCACGGCATTCTGCACATGCTAGACGGCATGGCGTGGTTGTCGCAGATCGGCATGTTCCTGGTGCTGGGCCTGCTGGTCACCCCCCACGACTTATTGCCCATTGCCCTGCCAGCGTTGGGCCTGGCGCTGTGGATGATTCTCGTAGCGCGGCCGCTGTCGGTCATGGCAGGCCTGCTGCCCTTCAAGGCGTTTCATGGGCGGGAAAAGGCATTTATCGCCTGGGTCGGATTGCGCGGTGCGGTGCCGATCATTCTGGCCGTATTCCCCCTGATGGCAAAACTGCCCAACGCCCAGCTGTACTTCAATCTGGCGTTCTTCATTGTGTTGGTCTCGCTGTTGCTGCAAGGCACCAGCCTGCCCTGGATGGCCAAACTGCTGAAAGTCACGGTGCCACCGGAACCGGCGCCGATTTCCCGCGCGCCGCTGGAAGTCCATCCCACCAGCGAGTGGGAGTTATTCGTTTATCGGCTCGGCGCGGAAAAATGGTGTATCGGCGCAGCACTAAGGGAGCTGAAAATGCCGGAAGGCACGCGCATCGCAGCACTGTTTCGCGGCCAGCAATTGCTCCACCCGTCGGGTAGTACGACCCTGGAAGTCGGCGATTTGCTCTGTGTGATCGGCCATGAACACAACCTTCCGGCGTTGGGCAAGCTGTTCAGCCAGGCCCCGCAACGCGGTCTTGATTTGCGCTTCTTTGGTGATTTCGTCCTCGAAGGTGACGCGCAACTGGGCGCGGTCGCGGCGTTGTACGGCCTGAAACTGGACGGCCTGGATTCGAATATGCCGTTGAGCCAGTTCATCGTGCAGAAGAATCGCGGCGAGCCGGTGGTCGGTGACCAGATCGAATGGAATGGAACTATTTGGACAGTTGCAGTGATGGAGGGGAACAAGATCCTCAAAGTCGGCGTCAGATTCCCCGAAGGAAGCCGCCCGGGTCCCGGGTTGTTCCTCTAAACTGCCCTTCTATTCGATTAGCTCGACCGGTGTCTATGTTGCCCCTGCGTACTTTTTTTTCTGCCATCCTGCTCGGCTTATGCCTGTCTTCATTCCCGGCTCTGGCCGCGGACCCGCCCACCAGCGAAGCCGTGCAGCAAAGCCTGGATAAAATTGCCGACCGCAAACTGCCGGACGCCGACCAGAAAGCCTTGCAGCAGGTGCTCGAACAGACGCTGACCTTCCTGGCCAACAAACGCGAAAGCGAGCAGAAGCTCACATCGCTCAAGCAACAACTGGCCGAGGCGCCGAAACAGACCGCGGAAAACCAGCGCGAACTGGTGCGCCTGAAGGCCAGCAAAGTCATCCCGGTCGCCCAGCGCTACAGCAATCTGGACGTACCGCAGCTTGAGCAACTGCTGAGCCAGCGCAGCACCCAGCAAAGTGACCTGCAAAAAGCCCTGAACGACGCGAGCAGTCTGGTGATTACTGCCCAGACCCGCCCGGAGCGAGCCCAAGCCGAAATCAGCACCAACCAGACCCGCATTCAGCAGATCAACAGCCTGCTGAAAATGGGCAAGGACAACGGCAAAAGCATTAGCGCCGATCAGCGCAATCAGCTCAATGCCGAACTGGCGGCGATCAACGCACTGACGGTATTGCGTCGACAGGAGCTGGCGGGAAACAGCCAGTTGCAGGATCTGGGCAACAGCCAGCATGACTTGCTTACCGAGAAAGTCGCGCGTCAGGAGCAGGAAATCCAGGAGCTGCAAACGCTGATCAACGACAAGCGCCGCGCCCAATCGCAACAGACCGTGACGCAGCAGTCCCTGGCGGCGGAAAAGGCCGGCAGCAGCAGCCTGCTGGCCACCGAAAGCGCCGCCAACCTCAAGCTTTCCGACTACTTGCTGCGCGGCACCGACCGCCTCAATGAGTTGACCCAGCAAAATCTCAAGACCAAGCAGCAATTGGACAACCTGACCCAGAGCGATCAGGCGCTGGATGAACAGATCAACGTACTGCGCGGCAGTCTGCTGCTGTCCAAGATTCTCTATAAACAGAAACAGGCGTTGCCCCATCTGCAACTGGACAAAGGCCTGGCCGACGAAATTGCCGATATCCGCCTGTACCAGTTCGAGGTCAATCAACAACGCGAACAAATGAGCAGCCCTGCGGCCTACGTGGAAAAACTGCTGGCGACCCAACCGCCTGAAGAAATCACCCCGCAGTTGCGCAAGACCCTGCTGGACATGGCGGTGACACGCAGCGATTTGCTGGAGCGCCTGAACCGCGAACTCAGTTCCCTGCTCAACGAATCCATCACGCTGCAGCTCAATCAGAAGCAGCTGGTCAGCACGGCCATGAGCCTGCGCGAAACGCTGGACGAGCAGATGTTCTGGATCCCCAGCAACAAGCCGCTGGATGTGGAATGGTTTCAAGGTATCTGGCCGCGCCTGCAAAAACAGGTCACCACCCTGCCTTGGGCGTCCAGCGTCAGCGAGTTGAGCGATGGCCTGACCCAGCGCCCGCTGCTGTTCCTGCCGTTGTTGCTGTTGATCGGCGTGCTGATGTGGAAACGCAAGGCCCTCTACGACAAGCTCAACCGGCTACACGCTGATATCGGCCACTTCAAGCGCGACAGTCAGTGGCAAACGCCGCTGGCGATCCTGATCAACATTCTGTTGGCCATGCCGCTGGCCCTGGCACTGGCGCTGTGTGGCTATGCATTGCAGATCGATGCGCGGGGGCAGAACACCAATCTGGGCGCAGCGCTGCTGCAAATTGCCTTGGCCTGGCTGGTCTTCTATACCGCTTACCGGATATTGGCGCCGGGCGGCGTCGCGCAACTGCACTTCCGCTGGGAAAAGGCTCAGGTGGAGTTCTTGCAACGCTGGATACGCCGCCTGGGCCTTGTGGTTCTGGCGTTGGTCGCCGTGGTCGCGGTGGCCGAGCACCAACCGGCGGCGCTGGCCGACGACGTTCTGGGTATCGGCGTGGTGCTGACCTGTTACGCACTGATGGCGTGGCTCCTGAGCCGCCTGTTGCTGGTCAGCCCGACCCACCACAACGCGTCGCTGTTTCGCCGAACGGTCGGCCTGGCGTTTACTGCGCTGCCCATCGCCCTCTTCGTGGCGGTGTGCTTCGGTTATTACTACACCGCGCTGAAACTCAGTGATCGCTTGATCGACACACTGTATCTGCTGATGTTCTGGCTGGTGGTCGAGGCCGCCTTCGTTCGCGGCCTGGGTGTTGCCGCCCGACGCCTGGCCTATCAGCGGGCATTGGCCAAGCGTCAGGCAGCCAAGGAAAGTGGTGATGGCGATATGGTGGTTGAAGAGCCAACCCTGGACATCGAACAGGTGAACCAGCAATCCCTGCGCCTGATTCGCCTGGCACTGCTGGCCGGCTTCATCGGCGCGCTGTATTGGGTATGGTCGGACTTGATCACTGTGTTCTCGTATCTGGACAACATCACCCTGTACGAATACACCAGCGGCACCGGCGCGACCATGAGCATGGTGCCCATCAGCCTCGGTGACATGATTGGCGCATTAGTGATCATCGTGATCACCTTCGTGCTGGCCAGCAACTTGCCCGGCTTGCTGGAAGTATTAGTGTTGTCGCGCCTGAGCCTGGCCCAGGGCAGTGCTTATGCCACCACGACGTTGCTGTCCTACGCCATTGCCGGCATCGGCTTCGTCTCGACCCTGTCGGCACTGGGCGTAAGCTGGGACAAGTTGCAGTGGCTGGTGGCGGCGCTATCGGTTGGTCTGGGTTTCGGGATGCAGGAAATCTTCGCCAACTTCATCTCCGGCATCATGATCCTGTTCGAGCGTCCGGTGCGTATCGGCGACACCATTACCATCGGCAACCTGTCAGGTACGGTCAGCAAGATCCGCATCCGCGCCACGACCATTACCGACTTTGATCGCAAGGACATTATTGTCCCGAACAAGACGTTCATTACTGGACAGCTGATCAACTGGTCCCTGACAGACACCATTACCCGCGTGACCCTCAAACTGGGGGTCGATTACGGTTCCGATCTGGAACTGGTGCGCCGACTGCTGCTCAAGGCCGCGCAGGATAATCCGCGCGTGCTCAAGGACCCGGCGCCCATCGTGTACTTCCTCAACTTTGGCGAAAGTACACTGGATCACGAATTGCGCATGCATGTGCGCGACCTGGGCGACCGCAACCCGGTACTCGACGAGATCAACCGCTTCATCAACAGCGAATTCAAGAAGCAGCACATCAACATCTCGTTCCGGCAGATGGAGGTGTACCTGAAAAACCTCCATGGCCAGGAATACAAGTTGGTGCCGGTCGAAGAGGAACCAACCGATCCGAGCGGGCCGCTCAAGCTTGATCAGCCGTCTGACGCCGCACCAGTTACCACGACCACCACGATAAAGCCCGCTCCCAAAGATGCGCCCGAGCCGCCGGAACTGCGTCTGGACTGAAATCAGCGCCTGAGTATTTTCTGTCGGAACTCACGAGCCGGGCGAGGCAGCGATAGCGTTGTGCCAGTCATACCGCCATCGCGGCCTCGCGTTGCTCATGAGCTGCCACGGGCTGAATCTCCGATCCCGCCGGCAACTGGACGCATCGCGGATAACCCAGCAGAATGGTCGGACATTCTGCTGGAGATGGCCCTTGAAAGCCCTCGACGAACTGACCTTCGATAACCGTTTCGCCCGCCTGGGTGACACGTTCTCTACCTCGGTGCTACCCGAGCCCATTGCTGATCCGCGCCTGGTAGTGGCCAGTGATGCGGCCCTGGCGCTGCTGGATCTCGATCCCGCTCAAGCCCGTTTGCCGGTCTTCGCCGAGATCTTCAGCGGTCACAAACTGTGGGCTGACGCCGACCCGCGGGCAATGGTCTATTCGGGACATCAGTTCGGCTCCTACAACCCGCGCCTGGGTGACGGTCGCGGCCTGCTGCTGGGGGAGGTGTACAACGAGGCCGGCGAGCACTGGGACCTGCACCTCAAGGGCGCCGGGCAGACGCCGTATTCCCGCATGGGCGATGGCCGCGCGGTCCTGCGCTCCTCGATCCGAGAGTTCCTGGCCTCTGAAGCACTGCACGCATTGGGCATTCCCAGCAGCCGCGCCGCCTGCGTGATCGGCTCCAGCACGCCGGTATGGCGGGAAAAACAGGAACGCGCTGCCATGGTGCTGCGCCTGGCGCCCAGTCATATTCGTTTCGGCAGCTTCGAATACTTTTACTACACCAAACAGCCGGAACAGCTTAAGGAACTGGGCGAGCACGTGCTGGCCATGCACTTCCCTGAGTGCCTTGAGCAACCGGAGCCCTATCTGGCGATGTTCCGGGAAATCGTCGAGCGTAACGCCGGGTTGATTGCCAAATGGCAAGCCTATGGTTTCTGCCACGGGGTGATGAACACCGACAACATGTCGATCCTGGGCATCACCTTTGACTTCGGGCCGTTCGCCTTCCTGGATGACTTCGACCAGAACTTCATCTGCAACCACTCCGATCACGAAGGCCGCTATTCCTTCAGCAATCAGGTGCCCATCGCCCAATGGAACCTCAGTGCACTGGCTCAGGCCTTGACGCCGTTCATCAGTGTCGACGCTCTGCGCGAAACCCTGGGTTTGTTCCTGCCGTTGTATCAGACGCATTATCTGGACCTGATGCGCCGCCGCCTGGGCTTTACCAGCGCCGAAGACGACGATGAAAAACTGCTCGGCAACCTGCTCAAGCTGATGCAAAACAGTGGCGTGGATTACAGCCTGTTCTTCCGCCGATTGGGCAATGATCCGGCAGCTCAGGCCTTGGCCTCACTGCGCGACGACTTTGTCGACATCAAGGGCTTCGATGCCTGGGGCGAGCTATACCTCGCTCGCTGCGCACGAGAAGACAACGGCACCGAGCACGAACGCCAGACACGCATGCATGCGGTCAACCCGCTGTACATCCTGCGCAATTACCTGGCGCAAAAAGCCATCGATGCCGCCGAAGACGGCGATTACGAAGAAGTACGCCGTCTGCACAACGTACTGTGCGATCCCTTTACCGAACAACCGGGGATGGCTGGCTACGCGGAGCGACCTCCGGAGTGGGGGAAACACCTGGAGATAAGCTGCTCGTCTTGAGGGCAGGTGACTGGCCATTAACCGGCGGCGGAGCGACCTGAGCCTTGGGCTTGGCTGTGCCTTTGTCTTTCTCAGGCACAGTGGCGGAGCCGGCAGCGTCTTTCTGCGGCTGCGGCTCGGGCTTCTTGCCAGGCCGCTGATAGCCGGCGAGGATTTCGAACAGGTTGGGGAGGTGGTCGTCTTTTTTGGGGAGGCCACCGTCGTTTTTGATATTGGTCAGTAAGCGACTCTCATAGGCTTCATCATATTGAGCCTGTTCGATTGCAGGCAGGGCTTTGTAGTGTGCAAGTACCTCAGCGTAAAACTGAGGGGCTTTGCCGGTGACACTGGACTCCAAAGAGGCTTGATTTAGGGTTTTAACCCTCCAATCAGCCTCCATGCGATAAGCGTCTTCCCATGCGACTCGCCGTTCGTTGACGGTGTAAGCACCTTTTTCGTCATAAGCGATTAGCACCAGTTGCTCCCGTGACAACCCGGCAAAAGGGCTTTTGCCGCTGTGATCAACCGCAAACTTACGGGTCAGGAAATCTGTTGCCTGCCGCGCCCGATCAAGTAACTCTGGATCGTCGGTTTTGGGAACTTCGCTGTTATGGATTTTTTTCGCTGCCTCATATTTATGCACTAGGTCACTTACAATCCGTTCTGCTTCTTCACCCAATTCACGGCGACTAAGTGTTTTATCCCGGGTCTCCGCACGAACCGCACTTTCGCCTAACTGACGGGACAGGGCAGACATGCTGGCTTTATCCGCCTGCACTTCAACTCTCTTGACTGGAGTTGCGGAATCATTAATCGCCGAAGTTTGTTCCAAGGCAGGCAATTTGGTGGGCGCTGCGGGCGCAGCAGGGCCTTGAACAGTATTGATCATATAAACACCTCTGTAGGTGACGCAGAAAAAGTCTGAATAGCCCACCGACATAAAATCGAATTCATGGGGTTTTAGCTATTCAGACTGAACAGGAAACAGACTTACCTCATGGTAAATTCGACCGCCCACGCATGGGTGCTGTAATTAACTGAAGTAATCCTTACATCGCATCGAGCACCGCCTTCGGCTACTGCGCTTTTATTCCACTTGGGCATACGCACGCCTCGCTCCATTGTCTTGACGTAGGTAGTGTTGAACTTGCAGATTTTTCCCCCCGCCTGGTATTGCACTACTGCATAATTGGCGTCCGGCGACAGGTTACTTTTCACTCTATATCCATCCAACGCACCTGCCGCCACACTGTCCGCCGGTTTTGGATAAGCATTCATCCTGGTGCTAGTCCCGTTCCCACCCACGGCTCTATAAACCGCAGGCTCGCTCCCATTATTCTTGAACGTCACCTGCACTTCCGGCCCTGCTTGCGCATATCCCGTCAGAACAAGGGCCGCCATCATTACACTTAGTTTTAAGACTTCTACTTTTTTCATCTCTGGATACCTTTCAAATAACAATGAAAAAACGGTAGCCACTTTTATAAACAGTCACAACTACCCAAAAGGATAGGCACTCATCAGAACCCCGTATTTACGGGATGATTCTTTATAAAAAACTCTAGAAAATCCGAACTTTGAATTTCTAGCGTAAGAGCCGTCCTACAAAAAATCAGCTGCAGCATTCTTTATTAACTGCAACACCCTATATAAATATTAAAAATACCCGACAGGAACAGCAACGTATTCTAAGCGAGACAAGATCAATTCCAGGGTTAGCCCATCGAGCAGTACAATCAGCGAACTTGAACCCAATGACTGGAGCCGTCATGGCCGAATCAATGATGATCCCCTGCCCGCACTGCAATGGCTTGAACCGTATCCCCGCCGACCGCTTGGGTGATCAACCCAAGTGCGGACGCTGCAAGCAGCCGGTATTGCTGACCACGCCGTTCAATCTGACTGAGGGCGATTACGCCAGCCAGATCAAGGGCGATCTGCCGCTGCTGGTGGATGTCTGGGCTGAGTGGTGCGGGCCGTGCAAGTCGTTTGCGCCGGTCTTCGAGCAGGCGGCCGCCGAGTTGTCCGGTCGCTGCCGGCTGGCCAAACTCGACAGTGAAGCGAATCAGCAACTTTCGGCGCGACTGGGCATTCGGTCGATTCCCAGCCTGATCCTGTTCAGAAATGGCACGGAAGTCGCCCGGCAAAGCGGTGCGTTCCCGTTGCAACAACTGCTCGCGTGGCTGAAAAGCCAGGGAATTTGAACGGACACGAAGGGCCTCGCCGACGCAGCCTGTGATTGCATGCTGAGTTTCCCGTAGGACTTGTCCTTAACGTGTTCTGGACGTCCCTCACAGGTTTTTTTCGATCTAGCATTTGCCTTCCACCCAGCATGCAGAGAAGTAAAAGCCATGCCATATGTAGTCAGGGAAGGCGATCCAACCACCAACGGCGGTTTTGTTCTGAGCGCATCCGCCACCGAATTGATGGAACTGCGCAGGTTTGCCCGCATGGGCGATCCGGTCTGGTGCTCAGCGTGCGAAAGCGTCGGATACATCGCCGAGGGGAATCCAACCTATATTGACGAATTCATTGCTGTCGCCACCCATGGACACCTCGTCAAGTGCGGGTGCAAGGCTGGTTCAAACAGGCTTATTGCTTCCCAGCAAAGCATAAAAGCCGACATGGACGCCGCCATCGCCATTCCCGAAGATCTGGCCGAGCAAGCGAGATCGAAGGCCGAGCATATTCACCGCTCAATCAAGGATGGCACCTTGCGCTGCAAGCTGTTTGCGCCGATTACGGAAAGCCTTTAAGCAGACCTGGCGTCGGCCCAGGCTCATCACACCGTCAGGCGTTTTTCTCTAGCAGCGTATGTAAATCGACAAATTGCTGAGTCAATTTATGCCGTGGTTCCAGGTAGATCAGCGGCGTGCTGGCCTGATGAGACTCACGCATCTTCACCGACGCATTCAGATACACCGGCAGCACCGGCAAGCCTTCAGCGATCAGCTCATCGAGAATCTGCTGCGGCAGGCTTGCCCGGGGCTGAAACTGATTGACGATAATCCCCTCGACCATCAGCGCTTCGTTGTGATCTTCCTTGAGTTCTTCGACTTCCTTGATCAGGCCATACAGCGCCTGGCGTGAAAAACTGTCGCAGTCAAACGGGATTAATACGCGATCAGCGGCGATCAACGCAGAAACCGCATAGAAATTCAGCGCCGGCGGCGTATCCAGGTAGATCCGCTCGTAATCCCCATCCAGCTCGTCGAGCAATTTCCGGAGCTTGTTGATCTTGTGTTTGGCCTCAAGCTTGGGCTGCAAGTCGGCCAGTTCTGCAGTGGCCGTCACCACATGCAGGTTATCGAAGGGCGTTTCGTAAATGTCTACCTGATTCTTCTTGGCAAAAGGCCCGGATGACAGGGTGTTCTTGAAAAAATCCGCGATCCCCATGGGGATGTCATCACCCGTCAAGCCGGTCAGGTACTGGGTCGAATTCGCTTGGGCATCAAGATCGACCAAAAGCGTCCGATAGCCTTGATGCGCGCTGACCGCTGCCAGATTGCAGGCAATGCTGGACTTGCCAACCCCACCCTTCTGATTGAATACCACCCGACGCATGGACGGACCTCCTTGTAGGCTGAAAGAAACCGATGAATGGAACGAGTCTATGCAATGCATGTGACAAGGGCGAGCGCTTAACCAAATCAGACAGTTGAATACGACAAAACCGGCGACTCGCGTGGATATTTCTTACTTTACAAATTGCTACTGATCACCCCCACCCGGATAATGCCACCCATTTGGCGGATGCCGCACCCAGTCGGCAATATCCCTGGCAGTACCGCAGCAGAAGTAGCCCGCAGGGGCGGGATGAGAATTTTTGATCACGTTCAACATCGCACAATGGCGCGCTTGGGCTCCTGGCCTCGCGGACGTCGAACAATGGCAGCAATGGAGCCGGCAACCGACGCTATTAAAAAGCAGCGATGAGGCCCCGGATGTGTCATTTCTGCCGGCCATGCAGCGCCGCCGACTGGGGCGTATGGCCCGCATGGCATTTGCGGTGGGCTGGCCGTTGGCGCAAGGTCATGAACGCCTGCCTCTGGTGTTTGTATCCCGTCATGGCGAAACGCCGCGCACCTTTGAAATCCTCTGCGACGTCGCCACCGAGCAGCCGCTTTCCCCCACTCAATTCAGCTTGTCTGTGCATAACTCAGTGATTGGGCTGTGGTCGATCATGCGTGGCGAAACCAGCGAAATGACCGCCTTGGCCGCCACCGGCGACGGTCTGGAGCACGGCGCGTTCGAAGCTGCCGCCCTGCTGGCCGAAGGTGCGCCGGCGGTATTGCTGGTGGTGACCGAGGAACAACCCCCCGAGGCTTACGCGGACTGGATTGACGACGTGCCATTTCCCTACGCGGTGGGCCTGCTGTTGACTCAGGGCGACGACTGGCAGCTGTCACTCAATGCCAATGGCGCCGGGCTTCCCGGAACACAATGGCCTCACGCACTGAATCTGCTGTGCGCGCTTAACAATGGTCAGGACACTTGCCAACATCCCTGGAAGAACCGGTTATGGAATTGGCAACGCCGCCGGTGAACAAAGGCCGCGACGCCTACTATTGGCGTCTGCTGGCTACCGCGATGTCCTTTGCCCTCTTCGGGGTGGGCGGACTGTGCCTGCGCCTCGTAGTGTTTCCCGTGCTGGGCTGGTTGCCGGGGGATGCGCTGGCCCACAGACAACGGGCCAGGCGAACCATCGGGTGGCTATTCTGGCTGTTCATTCGCATCATGGCTCGGCTCGGCGTGCTGACTTATGAGGTTCAGGGTGCCCAAGGCCTGGGTCGCCCTGGCCAAATGATCATCGCCAACCATCCTTCGCTCATTGATGTGGTGTTCCTGATCGGGCTGGTGCGCGACGCCAATTGCGTGGTCAAACGCAGTCTTTGGAAAAACCCGTTCACTTGCGGGCCTGTGTGCGCCACCGAATACATCAGCAACGACGGCAATGTCGACATGCTGGACACTGCCGCAGACGCCTTGCGCGCCGGCCAGACGCTGATCATTTTCCCCGAGGGCACCCGCACACAACCGGGGCAGGCCCCTGAATTTCATCGCGGCGCGGCCTCAATCGCCCTGCGTGGCGCCAGCGTGATAACCCCCGTGATCATCCGGGTCAGCCCGACCACCTTGACCAAGGCCGAGCCTTGGTACCGAATCCCCCAGCGTCGCGTGCATTTCAGCCTGCGCGTCGGAGCCGATATAGACCCACAAGCCTTTGCTGCCCTTGGCCCGGCGCCCGTCGCCTCGCGCAAGCTCAACGATTACCTGCACCACTATTTCATCAAGGAGCTCGCCTCAGATGAGCGATCTGCACCGTGACATCAAACAGTTGATCATCGACGCCCTGGGCCTTGAAGACATCAGCACCCACGATATCGGCAACGATCAGATCCTGTTCGGCGAAGGCCTTGGACTGGACTCCGTTGACGCGCTGGAGTTGGGTCTGGCCATCCAGAAACGCTATGGCATCAAGATCGACGCCGACGCCAAGGACACTCGCAATCACTTCACCAGCGTGGACAGCCTTGCGGCGTTCGTCAGCGCCCGGCAAGTGGCCTGAGGATTGAACATGCAAACCCGTGAAGACATCTTCGAAATCCTGCGCGAAGCGCTGGTTGAGCTGTTCGAACTTGAGCCTGAGCGAGTCAGTCTGCAAGCCAATCTGTATCAGGATCTGGAAATCGACAGCATTGATGCGGTAGACCTGATCGATCACATCAAGCGCAAGACCGGCAAGAAAATCGCCGCAGAAGAATTCAAGACCGTGCGCACCGTCAACGACGTGGTCGAGGCGGTTTACCGTCTGGTCAACGCCGCCGCATGAAGCGGCTGATTGGCGTCGGCCTGCTGCTGGTGGGCGCGGTGTATCCCTTCGCCGTGTATTACGGCACGGAACACTTCGCCCCGTGGCAATTCGCCTTGCTATTGGGCTGCCTGTGGCTGGGGCGTGCGCTGACCGCTGAAAAACGCCCTGGCAGCTTGATTACGCCGTTGATTGCCATCGGTTTCTGCCTGTTGCTGGCAGGGTTCGACAGCCCGCAATTGCTGCGTTGGTATCCCGTGCTGATCAGCGCCTCGATGCTGGGGCTGTTCGGGTCGAGCCTGGTGTATGGCCCGCCGATCATCGAACGTCTGGCACGCCTGCGCGAACAGGATTTACCGGAGATCGCGGTTCGCTACACCCGCCACGTCACACAGGTCTGGTGCGGGTTTTTCCTGGGCAACGGCCTGATAGCGGCAGCCTTGACACTGTGGGCACCATTGTCGTGGTGGACGCTGTACACCGGACTGATTTCCTACGGCCTGATGGCTTTGCTGTTTGCGGGCGAATGGATAGTCCGCCTACGAGTCAGAGGCGGCGCACTCAAATGGATGACCTGAACCCCATGTCACTTCACTGGATCAAGCCTGAGCACCTGCTGCTCGACCCCAGGGCGGAACGCGAGCTGACGCGGTCGCCAGCACTGAACCATGCACAGTTCTGTACCCAGGCTCTGGGTCTTGCTGCTGCGCTGCAAGCCCGAGGCATCGAACGTCTGGCGGTTCATCTGGAAGACGCGGGCGAGTTGGCCATCGCGCTGTTCGGGGCCTGGCGTGCGGGCGTGAGCGTGCTGCTGCCCGCCGACCTGCAGGCCCAGACCCGTGAACGCTGGGCAAATCATGTCGATGGCTGGCTGACCGACCAGACCGGCGATATCCGCTTCGGCGATCTGCGCGCTGATCCCCTGTCGCCCATCGCGCTGGACCTGGACGAGTGCCGCCTGAGCCTTTGCACTTCCGGCTCCAGCGGTGAACCCAAGCTGATCGAAAAGCGCCTGCGGCAACTGGCAAACGAAATCCAGGCGCTGGAATTCCTTTGGGGCGAGGAGCTCGGCCAGGCCTGCATCATCGGCAGCGTGGCGAGCCAGCACATTTATGGCCTGCTCTTTCGAGTGTTGTGGCCGTTGAGCGCCGGGCGCAGCTTTGTGCGCAAACAATTGCCGTTTCCGGAAGATTTGCAGCGCGCCAGCCGCGAGCATCCGGCTTTTGCCTGGGTCGCCAGCCCGGCGCTGCTCAAACGCATGGGCGACAACCTCGACTGGACAGCACTGAGCGCCGTGCGCCGGGTATTTTCCTCTGGCGGGGCACTGCCAGCCGAAGCCGCTCTAAGCCTGCACCAAAGGCTCGGGCAATGGCCGACTGAAATCCTCGGCAGCTCCGAAACCGGCGGAATCGCCTGGCGACAGGGAGAAAACCTCTGGCAGGCGTTCGACGGCGTGCGCCTGGATCAGCATGCCGATGGCGCTCTGCTGATCAGTTCGACCTACATGCCACCGGGCCATGTCGAACAGACCGCCGATGCCGTGCGCATGGCCGAAGATGGCCGCTTCGAATTGCTGGGTCGTCTGGATCGCATCGTCAAACTGGAAGAGAAACGCATTTCCCTGCCGCTTCTGGAGCAGGCACTGGCCAGCCATCCGTATGTGAGCGAGGCGCGCTTGGGGGTCATTCAAGACAACCGCGCATCCTTGGGCGCCTTGGTCGTGCTGAACGCTGGCGGCCTGACCGCATTGCGCAATCATGGACGGCGCAGCGTCACCCAAGCCTTGCGCCACCACCTGAGTCCGCACTGCGAAGCAATTGCTCTGCCTCGTCGCTGGCGCTTGTTGCAGCAATTGCCGCTCAATGCTCAGGGGAAATTACCTCAAGCGCAGGTTCAAGCACTGCTCCTGGCACCCCGCACGCGACAGCCGGACGTGCTCGATCAGCAGATGATCGACGGTGTGCTGCACCTGAATCTGAATGTTCCGGCCGACCTTGCCTGTTTCAGCGGCCACTTTCCCACGGCGCCCGTCTTGCCTGGCGTGGTTCAAGTGGACTGGGCCATAGCGTTGGGCCAGCGCCTGCTGCAACTGCCGCCCAGGTTCGCCGGCATGGAAGTCCTCAAGTTTCAGCAACTGATCCGTCCCGGCGACGACATCAGCCTGACCCTGCGCTTCGATGCCGAACGCAGCAAGCTGTACTTCGTCTATCGCAACGGCGATGCGGCCTGCTCCAGCGGACGGATAGTGCTGGAGGCGGCGGATGTTTGACCTGCCCTCGCGCCTACGGGCAAGCGGTGCTTCAGATGCAATGACTGCATGGGATGTACCGGCCCGTTCGCGACTGAATTCGCTCCCGCGGACAATCGGGAGAGCTGAAGATGCATAACCCCTGCGCAATCATCCCGGTGTTTGACCACGAGCATGCGGTTTCTGCCGTGGTTGCTGCGGTGTTGGCGGCGGGTTTGCCGTGCGTGTTGGTGGACGATGCCAGCAATCCTGCCTGCGCAGCGGTGTTACGCATGCTGGCCGGGCGGGAACACGTTTATCTGCTGACGTTGCCAGTCAATCAGGGCAAAGGCGGCGCGGTGATGGCAGGTTTTCGCCAGGCCCAACGCTTGGGCTTCAGCCATGCCCTGCAAGTAGACGCCGACGGCCAGCATGACTTGAGTGATATCGGTCTGTTCCTCGACAGATCCCGCGCCAACCCCAATGCCGTGGTCTGCGGCTATCCGCACTACGACGCCAGCGTGCCCAAGGCTCGTTTGTATGCCCGCTACCTGACGCACTTCTGGGTTTGGGTGAATACGTTGTCGCTGCAAATCAGAGACTCCATGTGCGGTTTCCGGATTTATCCGCTCAGGCCGGTGATTGAGCTGATCGACACCGTGCAGATCGGCAAACGCATGGACTTCGACTCCGACATCCTGGTGCGTCTGGCCTGGCGCAATTTGCCGATGCAATGGCTGCCGGTGAAGGTGCATTACCCTCAGGACGGCGTGTCGCATTTCCGGATGTTCCACGACAACGTGTTGATTACAAAAATGCACACCAGGCTGTTCTTCGGCATGTTGGCGCGTTTCCCGCTGATCCTCTGGCGACGGTGGTTGCCATGAGCAATCAACCGCCGGATAAACACTGGGCCGACCACGAAGAACGCGGCAGTTTCATGCTGATGCAACTCACCGCCTGGGCCGCCAAACGCCTGGGTCGCCGGTTCTTGAGCCCGCTGCTGTATGGCATCGTGCTGTACTTTTTTGTGTTCGGTCGCCAGGCGCGCAAAAGTGCCTGGGACTATCAGCGGCGCTTGTCTCAATGGAGCGCCAGACCCGAATTGATGCCTACACAGCGACGGGTATTTGGTCAGTTCATGGCCTTTGCCGACTCGCTGCTGGACAAGCTCGATGTGTGGAACGGCAAGTTGCGGCTGGAGCAAATCGACATTGTCGACCCGGCCTTGCTGCGCACCAAACTGCGTGGCCAGCGCGGGCAAATGCTGGTGGGCGCGCATCTGGGCAACCTCGAAGTGTGTCGCGCCCTGGCCGAGCTGGGCGAAAAAGTCACCATGAACGTGTTGGTTCATACCAAGCACGCTGAACGCTTCAATCGTCTGCTGGGCGAAGCCGGGGCGACTCACTTGCGACTGATTCAGGTCAGCGAGCTGAACCCGATGGTCATGCTTCAGCTGAGCGAACGCCTGGATCGCGGCGAATGGCTGGCAATCGCCGGTGATCGCGTCGCGTTGCATGGCGGGCGCAATGCCAGAGTCGACTTTCTCGGTGGCACAGCGGCATTTCCCCAAGGGCCCTGGCTGCTGGCCGGGCTGCTGAAATGCCCGATCCATCTGATTTTTTGTCTTAAGGGCGCGAACGGTTATCGGGTGATCCTCGAACCCTTCGCCGATGCCATCCAATGGCGGCGCAGCGACCGCCAGCAGGTGATCGCCCAATGGACCCAGCGATACGCCGACCGCCTCAGCCACTATTGCCTGCAAGCCCCGCAACAATGGTTCAATTTCTATCCTTTCTGGAAGTCCGATGACGAATCAAGTTCCTGAGCCGGTCACCTTCGGCGAACGTGCGTTGCAGATCGAAGACGTGCTCGCTCTGGCCAATCGCCAAGTGCCCACGCGCCTGCAAAGCGACAGCGCTTTTCGCCAACGCATCGCCAAAGGCGCGCAGTTCCTGGATTCGTTGCTGGACAAGGAAGGCGTGATTTACGGCGTGACCACCGGTTACGGCGATTCCTGCGTGGTGGCGGTGCCGCTGCATCACGTCGAGGCTCTGCCGCGCCATCTGTATACCTTTCATGGTTGCGGGCTGGGCAAACTGCTGGACGCCCAAGCCACCCGCGCCGTACTTGCTGCACGTTTGCAGTCGTTGTGCCAAGGGGTTTCCGGGGTTCGTGTCGAGTTGCTGGAACGCTTGCAGGCTTTTCTCGATCAGGACGTGCTGCCGTTGATCCCGGAAGAAGGCTCGGTGGGCGCCAGTGGCGACCTAACGCCGCTGTCTTACGTGGCCGCCACGTTGTCCGGCGAGCGTGAAGTGATGTTTCGTGGCGAGCGGCGCCAGGCCAGCGATGTGCATCGCGAGTTGGGTTGGGCGCCGTTGGTGCTGCGTCCCAAGGAAGCTTTGGCGCTGATGAACGGCACAGCAGTGATGACCGGCCTGGCGTGCCTGGCCTTCGCCCGCGCCGATTACCTGCTGCAATTGGCCACCCGCATTACGGCGATGAACGTGGTGGCGCTGCAAGGCAATCCGGAGCATTTCGACGAACGTCTGTTCGCCGCCAAACCGCATCCGGGCCAGATGCAAGTCGCGGCGTGGCTGCGCAAGGATCTGGCCATCGACGCACCGACCGCGCCACTGCATCGATTGCAGGATCGCTATTCCCTGCGTTGCGCGCCCCATGTGCTGGGCGTGCTGGCCGACAGCCTGAACTGGCTGCGCTCGTTCATCGAAATCGAGCTGAACAGCGCCAACGACAACCCGATCATCGACGCAGAAGCCGAGCGCGTGCTGCACGGCGGACACTTCTACGGTGGGCACATCGCGTTCGCCATGGACAGCCTGAAAAACCTGGTGGCCAACGTCGCCGATCTGCTGGATCGCCAGCTCGCGCTGCTGGTGGACGAACGCTACAACCACGGTTTGCCGAGCAACCTGTCGGGCGCGCCAGCCGAGCGGGCGATGCTCAATCACGGCTTCAAGGCGGTGCAGATCGGCACCAGCGCCTGGACCGCCGAAGCCCTGAAAAACACCATGCCGGCCAGCGTGTTTTCCCGCTCCACCGAGTGCCACAACCAGGACAAGGTCAGCATGGGCACCATCGCCGCCCGCGACGCCATTCGGGTTTTGGAGCTGACCGAACAGGTCGCCGCCGCCACGCTGATTGCAGCCAATCAGGGCGTCTGGCTGCGCAGCAAGGCCACCGACGCGCGCCCGCTACCGCCTGCGCTGGCTGCCATGCATGAGCAACTGGCTGCGGATTTCCCGCCGGTCATCGAAGATCGCGCTCTGGAAGGCGAGCTGCGTCTGTGCCTGCAACGCATCGCGGATCGCCACTGGAGGTTGCATGCGCAGTAAGGGCGTCATCCATGCGGACACCGAGTTCGTCGTGCCGTTTTTCGACATCGACATGATGAATGTGGTCTGGCACGGCCATTACGTGAAATATCTGGAAGTAGCCCGCTGTGCGTTGCTCGACCAGATCGGCCACAACTACACACACATGCTCGAGTCGGGTTACGGCTGGCCGGTGATCGACCTGCAACTGCGCTACGTGCGCGGGGCGACGTTCGGTCAGCGCCTGATCGTGCGCGCCAGTTTGGTGGAATGGGAGAACCGTCTGAAGATCAACTACCTGATCAGCGACGCCGAAACCGGCGAACGTATGACCCGCGCCAGTTCGATTCAGGTGGCGGTCCATATCGACAGCCGCGAGATGCAGCTGGCTTCGCCGAAAGTATTCATCGATGCCGTGGAAAGGGTTTTGCCATGAAAAGTCAGAAGCCATATTACTTGTGGGAGCGAGCTTGCTCGCGAAAGCGATGGACCAGCCTCACTGGCCTCTTCGCGAGCAAGCTCGCTCCCACGGTATTCAGCATGCTGGCACTGATCTGCCTGTCGCCCCTGGCCCAGGCTTTTGACCTGCAACAGCTGA
>DASVUK010000154.1:0-26810 GCA_036387095.1 Pseudomonas sp. | reverse complement strand
TTTAAAAAAGGTATTTGTAGCCTAACTTGATAAAAGAACCAACATTATGCTCTCGATTACGGTTGAACCGTGCACTTTTGCCTTGTTTGGCGCCTTGGGCGACCTGGCAGTGCGCAAGCTGTTCCCGGCCCTTTATCAACTTGACCGCGCTGGATTGCTGCATGCCGACACGCGAATTCTCGCGTTGGCGCGCGAACCAGGCGATGAACAGCAGCATTTGGCATACATCGATAAATCCCTGCGCCGCTTTGTTCCGGAGGCTGAACTTGAGCCTGAGAACGTGGAGCGTTTTCAAGCACGCCTGAGTTACCTGCACGTGGATTTCCTCAAGGCCGAGGATTATGTGGCGCTGGCCGAACGGGTTGGCAATGCAGAAACCCTGATCGCCTACTTCGCCACACCGGCTTCGGTGTACGGCGCGATTTGCGAAAACCTCGCCTCGGTCAACCTTACCGAGCGCACCCGTGCCGTGCTGGAAAAGCCCATCGGGCACGACCTGGCGTCCTCGCGGCGGGTCAATGATGCCGTGGCGCAGTACCTTCCGGAAAGCCGGGTTTACCGCATCGACCACTACCTGGGCAAAGACACCGTCCAGAACCTGATCGCCCTGCGTTTCGCCAACAGCCTGTTCGAAACCCAGTGGAACCAGAATCATATTTCCCACGTGGAAATTACCGTGGCGGAGAAGGTCGGCATCGAGGGCCGTTGGGGCTATTTCGATCAAGCTGGCCAATTGCGGGACATGATCCAGAATCACCTTTTGCAGCTGTTGTGCCTGATCGCCATGGACCCGCCCAGCGACCTGTCCGCCGACAGCATCCGTGACGAGAAGGTCAAGGTGCTCAAGGCGCTGGCGCCGTTCACGCCTGAGCGTCTGGCAACCCAGGTGGTGCGCGGCCAGTACATTGCCGGCTACAGCGAAGGCAAGCCTGTGCCGGGCTACCTGGAAGAAGAGAATTCCAACACCCAGAGCGATACGGAAACTTTTGTCGCCCTGCGCGCCGACATCCGCAACTGGCGCTGGTCCGGCGTGCCGTTCTACCTGCGAACCGGCAAGCGCATGCCGCAAAAGCTGTCGCAGATCGTGATCCACTTCAAAGAGCCGCCGCACTATATCTTCGCCCCCGAGCAGCGCTTGCAGATCAGCAACCGCCTGATCATTCGCCTGCAACCGGACGAAGGCATTTCCTTGCAGGTCATGACCAAGGATCAGGGCCTGGATAAAGGCATGCAACTGCGCAGCGGCCCACTGCAATTGAATTTTTCCGACACTTACCGCAGCGCCCGCGTCCCGGACGCGTACGAGCGGTTGTTGCTGGAAGTAATGCGCGGCAATCAGAACCTGTTTGTTCGCAAAGATGAAATTGAGTACGCATGGCAATGGTGCGATCAGCTGATCGCCGGCTGGAAAAAGGCGGGCGATGCGCCCAAGCCTTACGCCGCCGGATCGTGGGGCCCGATGAGCTCCATTGCTCTGATTACTCGTGACGGGAGATCGTGGTATGGCGATATGTGAACTTGAACTGCCAGCGGGCCTTGTAGCCCGCGAGTTCGATAATCCTGCGCTGCTGGCTTCGGCGCTGGCAGTCAATGTGGCCGAACAACTCAAGGCCGCCATCGACCGCAACGGCATTGCGACCCTGGTGGTTTCCGGCGGTCGCAGCCCTGTGGCATTTTTCCAGAACCTGGCCGGGCAATCGCTGGACTGGTCCAAAGTCGTGGTCAGCCTGGCTGACGAGCGCTGGGTGCCGGTTGAGCATGCCGACAGTAACGCGGGCCTGTTGCAGCGTTATCTGCTGCAAGGCCCCGCCGCCAAGGCGAAGTTCCTGGGTTTGTACAGCGTTGCGCAAAGCCTTGAAGAAGCCGCCGCCGCCGCCGATCAGGCCTTGGCTGAATTGCCCCCTATCGACGTATTGGTTCTGGGCATGGGGGATGACGGGCATACCGCGTCGTTGTTTCCCAATAGCCCGAACCTGAGTGAGGCCTTGCGACTGGACGGTGAGCGTCGTTGTCTGCCAATGCTGGCGCCTACGGTACCCCATCAGCGTCTGACCATGACCCGGCGTCTGCTGGCTTCGGCGCGTCTGCCGATCCTGTCCGTTTCAGGTCAGGCCAAATGTGACACCCTGCGCGCGGCCCTGGCCGGTGATGACCTCGCCGAGATGCCGGTTCGTGCCTTCCTCAACTCTTCCCTTGAGATTTACTGGTGCCCATAAGCAAAGGATCCGCCGCCATGAAAACAGTCGAAAACAATCAGCCGCTCAACAGCATGGCGAACAAGATTTCCCAGATCGATGCGCTCTGCGCCAAGGCGAAGATTTTGCCGGTGATCACCATCGCGCGCGATCAGGATGTCCTGCCCCTTGCAGACGCGTTGGCGGCGGGCGGCATGACGGCGCTGGAAATCACCTTGCGTTCGGCGTTCGGCCTGAGCGCCATTCGTATCCTGCGTGAACAGCGCCCCGAGTTGTGCGTCGGCGCGGGTACGATTCTGGACCGCAACATGCTCGCCGATGCTGAAGCGGCCGGTTCGCAATTCATCGTGACGCCGGGCAGCACGCAGGATCTGCTGCAAGCAGCCCTGGACAGCCCGCTGCCATTGTTGCCCGGTATCAGCAGTGCGTCGGAAATCATGATCGGCTACGCCATGGGATATCGCCGTTTCAAATTGTTCCCGGCGGAAATCAGCGGCGGCGTTGCAGCCATCAAGGCCCTTGGCGGCCCGTTCAATGAGGTGCGTTTCTGCCCAACCGGCGGCGTCAATGCAGACAACTTGAAGAACTACATGGCCCAGCCCAATGTCATGTGCGTCGGCGGCACCTGGATGATCGACAACGCATGGGTCAAGAATGGCGACTGGGGCCGCATTCAGGAAGCCACCGCCCAGGCGATGGCGTTGTTTGACTAGATTTGAAGAGAAACGCTGGGGGATTCATTCCCCCCTGGCCGCACGCAGGCATTGCTCTGGTTTCAGCATTAAGGCGTCAACGCCTTTCGCTACACCGTTTGTTGTTGGCTTTACGGTGCGCCCTGGTCCGGCGCACCGTGTTTTTTAAGCCAGTTCAGTCAAGGCTTCAACCAGCCGCTGCATGTGTTGCGCAGGTGTGCTGAACCCCGGCGTGATACGAATGCAGGGCCCGCACGCTGACCCTTCTCGCGCCACCGTGAACAGGTTGTATTCATCCAGCAAGCGCTGCGCCATGTGTTGCTGATCCCCGTGCCGGGTAAAACGCAGGGCCGTGATCCCGCAATACAGTCGTGGATCATCCGGCGTCAGTACTTCCACTCCCTCCAACTCCCGAACCGGCTTGACCCAAAGGTCACGCAGGTAGCTCAGTCGTGCGCCTTTGGCCATTGAGCCGCCCATTGCCCGGTGCTCCTGGAACACCTTGGGCAAGGTCATCCAGGCAGGAATATTGGGCGTGCCATAGGGCACCAGCGCGAGGATGTCGTCTTTGGTATAGCGCGAATCGCCCATATCGGCATCGATCGACCCCAGCCGCTCTTTTGCCACATAGATGAAGCCCAGGCTCAGGGGCGCGCCCATCCATTTTTGTAAGTTGTAGCCGGCAAACGCGACTCCCAGCTCTTGCAGCTTGAAGTCCAGCTGGCCCAGGGCATGGGCGCCATCGAGAATCACGTCCACTTCCTTGGCCCTGGCCAGTGCCGCGATGGCCTGCACCGGCATCACCAGGCCGGTGCGATGGGTGACATGCGTCAAGGCCATGAGCTTCAGGCGCGGATGGCGCTCAAACGCTTCTTGATAGCGGGCGAGCAGCGTCTCGTAACTGGCGGGATGAACATGCTGGATCTCGATGACTTCCACGCCCCGGCTTTTGGCCAGCCAGCGCATGGCCGTTTGCACGCTGAGGTAATCCAGGTCACTGATCAGCACCTGATCGCCGGGTTGCAGCCGGTTGTAGTTGCGAATCAGTGACTGCAAGGATTCGGATGCGCATCGGGTGATGGCAATTTCCTGGGGTGATACCTGGACCAGATCCGCCAGCTGGGCATGAATGACCTGGCTGTCGATTTCGTCGAATTGACGACGCACAAACACCGAGTTGCTGCGATTCACGTGCTCGATATTGCGCTGATAATCCAGCAGCACCTCGCGAGTCATTCGCCCGAAGTACCCATACTCAAGATTGATCGGGCCTGGCTCGACATCGTAGCGTCCCGCAATTTCGGCCCATAGGGACTCATCGCGGGCCTGTTGCAGTACAGCAGCATTTACCGGTGCATGTTCCATTGCTATCTCGCTTCGTTATCGGCCTTCTTTAAACTGGCGCGGGCGTGTGCGCAGCGGGTCGAGCAGTTCGGACAGGCCGTTGTGATCGATCTCGTGCATCAACGCCAGCAGGCTGCCCAATTCGTTTTTGGGGAAGCCTTCCCGGGCAAACCAGTTCAGGTATTGCCCCGGCAGATCAGCCAGCAGTCGCCCCTTGTACTTACCGAAGGGCATCTCGCGGGTGACCAGCAGCTTGAGTTTTTCCGGGTTCATGGCTGAGCCCCCTTGTGTCGGTCATTGACTATCACGATACGTGCATTCTGCATGCAGGCCAAAGGACAGTTCATGCAGAAATCACGATCCGTCTGTATGGGTATTTATTTAACTAATTGAAAAATAAGACAAAAACTATAAATCAAAAACTGGCACGGCCTCTGCAATTACCTATACAACGAAGTTTATCGAACACTTTCGTATCAACCTGCCATTAAGGAAATATCAAATGACTGATATCAATAAAGAATCGATCTCCATCCTGAATGACCTGATCGAAACCAGCAAAGATGGCGAAAAAGGTTTTCAGACCAGCGCAGAAGACATCAAGAATCCTAGTGTAAAGGCGTTCTTTCTGAGCCGCTCGGCTGAAATCAGAACCGCCGTACTTGAACTGCAAACTGAAGTGCGGGCTCTGGGCGGCAGTCCAGAAACCTCTTCCAGTGTTAGCGGCACATTGCACCGCGCTTGGGTTGACCTTAAGTCGACCTTGACCGGCAAAAGCGACGAAGCAGTGTTGAACGAAGTAGAGCGCGGCGAAGATGTGGCGCTTAAGGCTTATAAAGAAGCCCTGGAAAAAGCCCATGAAAAAGCCCTGCCGTCCAATGTAATTGCCTTGATTCAGAAGCAATTGGCTGGCGTGCAAGCCAACCACGATAAAGTGAAAGCCTTGCGTGATAGCGCTCGTGCTGCAAGCTGAGATAACCGGGATTAAGGCCCGGCCTGCTAACTGACGAGTTACCCGGCCGGTACGCAATCCAGAAAAAACGCCAGCATGTCTGGCGTTTTTTATTGTCCGGGTTTTGATGCGGCCAGACGGCTTGGACCCGATGTGATTCGCCCTCACTCAGGCACAGATGTGGTTACAGCGCGGAAATTTCCACTCGATTGCGTCCGTGGTCTTTGGCTTCATACAACGCTTTGTCTGCGGCATCGATCAATTCGGCCAGCACATCGCCGCTCTTCACTACGGCGCAGGCAATGCCGATGCTGACCGTGACAGCCTGTGTGTCGGCGCGATAGGCGGGTAGTGCTTGAACACCTTGTCGGATGTTCTCCGCGATAATCCGGGCGCCTTCCAGGTCGGTCTCGGCCAGCGCGACGACAAATTCTTCACCGCCGTAACGCGCGACAAAATCGCTGGGCCGTCGAATGTTACGAGTAATCGCCTGGGCAACATTGCGCAAGGCTTCATCGCCGCCGTGGTGGCCGTGGCGGGCATTGAACGCTTTGAAGTTATCGACATCCACCATCAGCAATGCCAATGGCTTGCCTGAACGCATCGCCCGCAGCCATTCGATTCTCAAGACCTCGTCCAGCTTGCGCCGATTGGCCAGACCGGTGAGCGCATCGGTTTCGGCACGCGCCTTGAGTTCGGTTTCAGCTTGACGGCGCAAGCGCAATTCCCGGCGCAGCAGCACGTTCAGCCCGAAAATCCCCAGGCACAGCACACTGGTGGCGAGGCCGACCAGCAGCGCATTGCGCCGCCAGATGGCATATACCTCGTCGATGGACTGGCCTACGACGACGATCAAGGGCAGATCCCCAACACGGGAAAACGTGTAGAGCCGCTGGGTGCCATCCAGTGCGGAAATGTTGGTGAAGCTGCCACTCCCTTCTCTGACGATTCGCTTGAAGTTGACGGCCTCGCTGAAGTCCTCGCCGATCAGCTCCCGTCCTGGTATTTCCGGATGACGAGCCAGCATGAAACCTCGCGTATTGATCAGGCTCACACTGCTGCCGGGACCAATATCGACGCTGCGAAACAATTGCTTGAAGTAACTCAGGCGCATGGCACCGCTGGCGACACCCATGAACGAACCGTCTGGCGCAGACATGCGTCGGCTGAAGCTGATGCACCAGTCCTTGAACCCCCATCGGGTTCTGAACGGACCATCGACTTTCAAATCCGGCGAGGGGTCTTGCGCGTGTTTCTGAAAGTGCGGCCGGTCAGAGATGTTCTCGGGCCTGGGGTGGACCGACGTGGAGTCGGCGAGGATAAAGCCCTGCTTGTCGAGTAACAGCAGGTCGCCTTTGAAGCGTGCGGAGGTGAAGCGGTCGAACAGCACCAAATAGCGCAACTCGGGAGAAATACTCATCAGGTCGGGCCGCTGCCAGGCGCTGATCATTCCTTGCAAAGACGTGTCGTAGAGTTCGGCGTTGCGCAGTACGTCGGCATCAATCAGCTGCACGATATTGGACGCCGCACGGGCAGCGTTTTCGTTGGCCTCATGATGCTCCCGGCTTAACAGCGACAGGATGATCAGCAGCAGTGCGACTACCACGAGCGAACTTGCGCTGACCAGAATGAATTCCGGCTGCCGCCATTTGTTAAGGAGATGTTGCCAGGACACAGGAGCAGTCATTGCGCTGGGAAAGCTCGGTAAATAGCTGATCTGCCTTAAGGAGTTGCAGGGTTTGCTTAAGTGGTCAGCTTGGAAAATGAGATAGGTCGAGTATTTATAACCTCATCTGGAGGGGGCGCAACATTAAAGAGTTATCCGTGCGGATCAAACCGTCATGGCATAAGAGCATCATTTGGGGGCTGTGGTGAGCCATTGTTACTTTTCTGACAATAAAGCGGCCACAAAAAAGCCGCTGAATATCAGCGGCTAAAACAACCGGTCAGTGGCAGAACGCCTGATCAGTCGTCGAGGGAAAAAGGTCGAGGGTTTAGCCCTTTTGAGCAGGCTCATCCGTCGGCTGTTCAACCAGCTTTTGCCGGGAACGCAGATCTTCGGCCTTAGCCGTCATCTCCTGCTGCAGTTGCTCAAGGTGCGCTTGGCGTTCGGCATTTCGAGCGACAAAAGTCGGAGACTCGCTCGCTGATGCCAGAGGCGAAAATATCAGTGACGACACCACGAAAATACTGGCGATACCCATACTGTTCGACATCTTTGTAACCTTCACCCTTAGGTAGTTGATAAGTCAGGGCGACAAAGATATAGGGCCGGGGACGTCTGAAAAAGTGCAATCTGGATGAAGGACTGTTGCGTTTTCGGCAATAAATCCTGAGAGGCCCCGCTTGATGACACCCCCAAGGTGTCACGAGAAAATCGAATTAAACGGGGTGCAACAGCGCTTGCAGTTGCCGTCTTGCCTTGGGGCTGTTCGCCATAGCGTGCCGCTACTGATAATAAAAAGCTTTATGTCGAAACTAATTTATAGGGGTCGCTATTACCGCCAGTCAAACCTGCATTGATCTGAAGTCCCAAGGGCTTCAGATCGGCAAGTTGATCCCGAATGTATTCAACCCCGCCTGGCTGCGCACAAACACCGTGCCGCCATGCATCAGAGCAATGGCTTTGACAATGGCCAGGCCCAGACCGTGGTTGGCGCCGCTGTTGCTGCGCGAAGCATCTACGCGATAAAACCGCTCAAACAGCTTGGGCAGATGTTCTTGCGAAATTTCGCTGCCGGGATTGGCCACGGCGATGCTGACGTGATCCAGGTGTTCAGCGATTTCGACCTGAATGACCTGGCCGGGCCCGGTGTGCTGCACCGCGTTGTGCAGCAGGTTGATCAGCGCCCGGCGCAGATGGGCCTTCTCGATGGGCACGTAGGCATCCCCATGAACCTGAACCTGCACCTGAGCGTCTTCGAGAATGAAGTCCAGATAATCCAGCGTGGTCGCGACTTCCCGCGCCAGTGACGTGCGGGTCAGTTCGGTCACTTTGCTGCCCTGGTCGGCGCTGGCCAGGAACAGCATGTCGTTGATGATCGAGCGCAAGCGCTCCAGCTCTTCGAGATTCGATTGCAGCACTTCGAAGTAGTGTTCCGCCGAACGCCCACGGGTCAGCGCCACTTGTGTCTGGCCAATGAGATTGGTCAGTGGCGAGCGCAGTTCATGGGCCACATCGGCGTTGAACGATTCCAGGCGCGAATAGGCTTGCTCGACGCGCTCCAGAATCGAGTTGAACGAGGTCACGAATTGGTTCAATTCCGGGGGCAGCGGTGACAGTTGCAGGCGGCCGGAAAGACGCGGCGGGGCGAGTTTTCGGGCTTCCAGGGAAAGGCTTTTAAGAGGGCGCAACCCGATTCGGGCGACCCAGTAACCCAACACCGAAGCCAAAAGAATGCCGATTGCCGCCAGGCTGATCAGGGCGATCAGCAGCGAGTGCTGGGTTTGCCAGAATGTTGCAGTGTCGATAGCGATGAGAAAACGCAACGGCGGCCGTTGGTCCTTGGCGGCGAATTCGCTGACCAGCACCTTGAAGGCAAACTCATGTCCGGTCAGTTTCAGGTCGCGCATGCCCAGCGGCCCGTTGGCGAAGGTACGAATCTGCGCATCCGGGTTGCCGAATTCATAGGCCGGGTTGTCGCTCACCACCCAAAAGTGCAGGCGCTTGTCTTCTTCGCTGAGCAATTTGAGTTTGGCGTTGATCTTGACCCAATGTTCGGGTGTGCCATAGCGATTGACCGCTGATTCCAACACGCTGTAGCGCGCGTCAACTTCCGCCGCGGGCAACAGGCCCAGGCCTTTTTCCACTTGCAGATACAAGGCCCAGCCAATCAGGGTGAAGACCAGCAAGGCCACCAGCGCAAACAGGCCGGCAAGGCGCAGGGCAATGGAGTCAGCCTTCACTGCGGTTCTCCAGCACATAGCCCATGCCGCGAATGGTGTGCAGCAATTTCTGTTCGAACGGCCCGTCCAGCTTGGCCCGCAAACGCTTGATGGCGACTTCTACGACATTGGCGTCGCTGTCGAAATTGATGTCCCAGACCATTTCGGCAATGGACGTCTTGGACAGAATTTCCCCATGGCGTCGCGCCAGCACGCTCAGCAGCGAGAACTCTTTGGCGGTCAGGTCCAGTCGGGTGCCGGCGCGGGTAGCCTTGCGGCTGATCAGATCGATCCACAGATCGGCGATGCTGATCTGTACCGGTTCGTGGGCGCTGGTGCGGCGCGTCAGAGCTTGCAGACGGGCCACCAGTTCCAAGAAGGAAAAGGGTTTGCCCAGATAATCATCGGCACCTTCGCGCAAGCCGCGAATACGGTCATCGACCTGTTCGCGAGCTGTGAGCATGATCACCGGGGTCTGCTTGCGAGCGCGCAAGGCCCGCAGCACACCGAAGCCGTCCAGGCCCGGCAGCATAACGTCGAGGATGATGACGTCGTAGTCGCTTTCCAGGCTCAGGTGCAGGCCTTCGATGCCTTCCCGGGCCAGGTCCACGGTGTAACCCTGTTCCGTCAGGCCCCGATGCAGGTAGTCGGCGGTTTTTTCTTCGTCTTCGATAATCAGGACGCGCATGGAGCAGCTCTCACTGGGTCGTTACCAGCGTCCGGGCCGGATCGGCCACGGGCGCTGCAGGGCGTCGATGGAACACGCGCTCAAGCTGCAAGTAGATCACGGGCGTGGTGAACAGTGTCAGCGCCTGACTCACCAGCAGGCCGCCCACCACCGCGATACCCAGCGGCTGGCGCAACTCGGCACCGACGCCATAGCCGAGCATCAAGGGCAACGCACCGAGCAAGGCGGCGAGGGTGGTCATGATGATCGGCCGAAAACGCGTCAGGCAGGCTTCGTAGATCGCATCCTGCGGGCTCAGGCCGCGCTCGCGTTGCGCTTCGAGGGCGAAATCCACCAGCAGAATGCCGTTCTTCTTGACGATACCGATCAGCAGCACCACGCCAATCAGCGCCATGATCGAGAAGTCCTGGCCCATCAGCCACAACAGCAACAAGGCGCCAATACCGGCCGAGGGCAGGGTGGAAATAATCGTCAGCGGGTGTACGAAGCTTTCGTACAGCACACCCAGAATGATGTACACCGCCACCAGCGCCGCGAGGATCAGCCACGGCTGATTGGCCAATGAGCTCTGGAACGCTTGGGCCGCGCCCTGGAAGTTGCCGATGATAGAGGCGGGCATGCCGATCTCGGCCTTGGCCTGATCCAGCATGCGAACGGCATCACCCAGCGCGACACCTTTGGACAGGTTGAAAGACAAATTGGCGGCGGGGAACATGCCGTCATGGCTGATGGACAGCGGGCCCATGGTCGGTGCGGCCACTTTCGCCAGTGCCGACAGTGGCACCATCTCGTTGGTCAGCGGCGAGCGCAGATAGAAATACGCGAGGCTTTCGGCTTTGCCACGCTGTTTGGCGTCCAGTTCGAGAATCACTTTGTACTGATTGATCTCGGTCTGGAATTCACTGATCTGTCGTTGGCCGAACGCGTCGTAGAGCGCCTGATCGACATCGGCGGTGGTCAGCCCGAAACGTGCGGCGGCGCTGCGGTCGATGTCGATATGGGTCACGCTGCCGCCCAACTGCAAGTCGTTGGACAGATCGCGAAAGGCCGGGTTGGCGCGCAGTTTTTCGGTCAGGCGTTCGGTCCAGGTATTGAGCAGCGGGCCGTCGTTGCTCTTGAGCACATATTGATACTGACTGCGGCTGGGGCCGGAACTGAGGTTGATATCCTGGCCGGCGCGAAGATACAGAACAATGCCCGGTATTTTTGCCAGTTTCGGCCGTAGCCGGTCGATGAAGTCACTGACCGACACATCGCGATCGCTGCGTGGTTTCAGAGAGATCCAGAACCGACCGTTGGCGATGGTCTGGTTGCTGCCGGTAACCCCAACGGAATGGGAAAACGCCAGCACGGCGGGGTCTTCGCCGACGATTTTCGCCAGCGCCTTATGTTTCTCGACCATGTCCGGGTAGGAAATATCCGCAGCCGCCTCGGTAGTGCCCAGCACGAACGCGGTGTCCTGGACCGGGAAAAAACCTTTGGGAATGATCACGTAACCCACCACTGCCAGCATCAGCGTCAGGCCGAAAATACCCAGCATCACCCGTTGATGGGCCAGCGCTTTTTGCAACCCGCGTTCATACAACGTCAACAGGCGTTCGCCAAAGCCGGGCTTGGCATAGGGGTCATGCTTGGGGGCGCGCATGAACAATGCGGCGAGGGTCGGCGCCAGCGTCAGAGACACCACCACGGAAATCAAAATGGTGGCTGTGGCGGTCAGGGCGAATTCCTTGAACAGTCTTCCGACCACGCCACCCATGAACAATAGCGGGATGAACGCAGCCACCAGGGAGAAGCTGATGGACACCACCGTGAAGCCGATTTCCCCGGCGCCTTTGATGGCCGCTTCGCGCATGCCGTCGCCGGCCTCCAGATGACGGTGAATGTTCTCCACCACGACGATGGCGTCGTCCACCACGAAGCCGACCGCCACGACAATGGCCACCAGCGTCAGGTTGTTCAGGCTGAATCCGAACAGGTACATCATGGCGAAACTGGCAATCAGCGAGACACCCAACACGGCGCTGACAATCAGGGTCGCCGACAGCTGGCGCAGGAACAACGCCATCACCGCGACCACCAACAGCACGGCGATCAATAAGGTGATTTCCACTTCGTGCAGGGACGCGCGAATGGTTCGGGTCCGATCATTGAGCACGGAAACTTCCACCGAGGCCGGAAGCATTTCCTGGAGTCGGGGCAGTTCACGTTGAATTCGGTCGACGGTATCGACGATGTTGGCGCCCGGCTGGCGGAAAATGGCCACGTTGACGCCCTGTTGCTCACCGGACCAGGCTCTGACGTAAGCGTTTTCCGAACCGTTGACCACCCGTGCCACGTCTCGCAGATGCACCGGCGCGCCGTCTTTGTAGGAAACAATGAGCCTGGCGTAGTCCTCGGGCCTGAAGAGTTGGTCGTTAGAGGCGATGGTGGAAACGCTGTCCTTGCCATACAAAGCGCCCTTGGCCAGGTTAAGGCTGGTCTGCTGCACGGCCTGGCGAATGTCGGCCAGGGTCAGGCCCAGGGCGGCAAGTTTTTCCGGCGCGGCCTGCACCCGGATGGCCGGCCGCTGCTGGCCGGTGATGTACACCTGACCGACACCATCGATCTGGCTCAACTGCCTGGACAGCAGGGATTCGGTGACGTCGCTCAATTCAGTGCCCGGCATCAGGGTTGAGCTGACACTCAGGATCAGCACCGGGCTGTCCGCCGGATTGACCTTGCGCCAGGTTGGCAGGTTCGGCATGTCGGCGGGCAGGCGACCGGCCGCTGTGTTGATCGCTGCCTGAACTTCCTGGGCGGCGGTGTCGATGCTTTTATTGAGGGTGAATTGCAAGGTCAGGTTGGTTGAGCCCAAAGCGCTGCTGGACGTCATTTGTGTCATGCCGGGGATCGCGCTGAACTGCACCTCCAGCGGCGTTGCCACGGATGAGGCCATGGTTTCCGGGCTGGCGCCGGGCAGTTGGGCTGACACCTGGATCGTGGGGAACTCCGCTTCAGGCAGGGGCGCGATCGGCAGGCGCGGAAAAGCGATGGCACCCAGCAGCACCAACGCGAACGTCAGCAGCAAGGTGGCGACCGGATGATCCACGCACCAGGCTGAAATCGAACCGCGGCCTTTCATCGTGCCGTCTCCAGATTGCCGGATGGCGCGTCCGGTGCTGCTGCGCGCACCACTTCGATACGTGAACCGGCCTTGAGACGGGACTGGCCGTCACTGACCAGCACGTCCCCGGCGCGAGGGCCGGTAATCAGCGTCAGGTCGCTGTCCTGATACACCACTTGCACCGGTACCACTTCGACTTTGTCGCCGTTGACCCTGAAAGCAAAGTGCTGATCCATGCCGCGCTGGACCACCTGCGGCGGGACTTTCAATGCGTCGCGCTCAATGCCCGTCTGGATCTTTATCGTGACCAGCTGGCCAGGCCAGAGCAGTTGCTTTGGGTTGTTGAACTCGGCCTTGGCGCGAATGGTGCCGGTGGTAGCCGAAACCTGATTGTCGATCAGCTTCAGTTTGCCTTCACCCAGCAGGTTGCCGTTTTCGCCGTCGCCCAGGTACGCCTTGACTGCCGCAGGCGTGCTGGACATGAGCAGACCCTGCAAGGTTGGCAGCATCTGTTGCGGCAGAGAAAACTCGACAGAAACCGGATCGATCTGCGTGACTGAAAACAGTCCCTGAGCATCGCTGACCCGCAGGAAGTTACCCTCGTCGACATTACGAATACCGACTCGGCCGGTCACCGGAGAGCGAATTTGTGTGTAGGAAAGCTGTACCTGCGAAGCGCTGATGGCGGCTTGATTGCCCAGTGCCGTTGCCTGTAGCTGGTGGACCAACGCTTGCTGCTGGTCGAAGGTCTGTTTGGATATGCCGTTGTCTGCGCTCAACAGTCGATAGCGCTTCAGATCCAGTTGCGCCACATCCAGTTGCGCCTGACTTTGCGCCAGTTGAGCCTTGGCCTGGTCCAGGGCTGCACGAATCGCCCGGTCATCAATGGTAGCCAGCAAATCGCCGGCCTTCACGGCCTGACCTTCCTTGACCAACACGTTGGTCAGGATGCCGTCCACTTGCGGGCGAATGATCACGCTTTGCAGCGACATGACTGAACCAATGCCGGTGACGAAACGCGGCACATCTTCCTTGACCACATTCACCACCTTCACCGGGACAGCGACGGGGGCGCTGACTTTGGCAGTTGCCGGACGCGTCAGGCTCCAGATGGCGAGCGCAATCAAGCCCGCGATGACGATAACGGCAATGACGGTCTTGGTCTTTCTACGCATGCGAGTGGCGCCGGGAAGGTCAGAAATGGGAGGTGGCAAACAGTGCCTCCTTTATAGCCTGCAAACCCGGTCAGGAGAATGACTGCTGCCTGTCAGAATTGTCAGCAACCCGCCGAAAAACGGCGGGGCCAGCATCAAGAAAAAAGCCCGGCGGGCGATACCTGAGAACGAGGGGTGCGGGTTTTCAATCACTGCATTTTTTGTTCGGAGCAGCGGCGACGAGTTGGAGGATCCATACAGGCGTGTTTTGCACCGAAGTCATTAATTCTATGGGTTGGACAGCGGAGTCATGGCAATGAACATTGAACTATTCAATCTGGCGCGCTCTTTGAAAGCCCGCATGCGAACGCATTCTGTGCTGCTTATTGCGGCGCCTCTGTTATTGATGCCGGCCGTGACATTTGCCAGCAATGGCGTTATTGCCTTTCATGGCCAAGTTTCCAACTCCACCTGCGTGGTATTACCGTCCACAACTGTAATGCTTGCTCATGCCAGTGCCTCCGCAAATAATTCACCACAGATAACTGTCATGGTCGATACTTCGCGCAATGCGTGCGGTCAGCAGGCAATCCCTTTTTCAACCCGTTTTACGCTGTTGCCGGCAGTTGAAGGGCAGGTCAGTTTTTCCGGAAGGCCCGTCCCGCAAGGTCGTGCAGGCGTCTTGACCATGAGTTACGAGTAAGGCGCCGAGCTTCGCCTTTCCTGGCGACGGTCATGCTGTCATGGCGTGACCGTTGCAGAAACGAAGCTTCGGTATGCACATTTAAATATATACACAGGCAGTTTTGCTTGATCTTTTTTATCGGGTATTGTCGCGAGTCCCCGTATTTATTGGTCAATTGGTGAAAACCGTTTAATCCTACAGAATGATCCCGCGCACGCCGTTGGAGTTTCCCTTTAATTAAAGTAACGATGCTGACAGCGATCGAAAAGATCGAACCCTATAGTGCGTGGCGTCCGATTCAGGGCATACACGAAATAACACAAGGAATGTTGTTAGCATGAAAAAACTTACTCTTGGTTTGGCAGCAGCAGGGGCATTGACGCTGGGATTGGCGGGCACGGCTAACGCAGCGAACAATGGCAAACTTATCTTCAACGGTACGTTGACCAATATTTCCTGTGATGTGTCGCCGGGTACAGGCACCGCTCCCGGTGTCAACCCAGGTGAAATAGCCGTCGATCTGGGCAATGTATCGTTCTCGGACATCGGCACCTCATCCCAGGCTGAACTGGCCACGGCTACCCCGATCCAGTTGCTGGTCAATTGCAGCGCGGGCGTTGATCAATACAACCTGGTCAAAATGCGCTTCTCCGCACGTTCCGGCAGCGGCCTGGATAACAACGATGCCAAGTTGCTGCGCACCACTGGCGCTGCCGATGGTGTGGGCATTGGCCTGTTGAACGCGGCGAACCAGATCATGGATCTGGGCGGCAACGAGACCATCGACAAGCCACTGATCAAGGATGGCGTAGGTGGTGCAACTGCCGAGCTGAACTTCGGCGCGGTCTATGTCCTCAACGGCACCACGACCAACCCTGGCAACGCTGACGGCTTCATGCCTTTCGTTCTGGATTACGAGTAATGCAACAGGCGGGGCGAGCATGACTCGTTCCGCCTCAATCTGGACTCAAGGCGACACCTTCATGATTTTTCCCCTATATCGCTGTATGGCGTTGCTCACTGCCGCTTTGCTGTCGATGGACAGTCAGGCGGGCATTGTGCTCAACACCACACGGGTCATTTATCCGGCCGCGGACAAGGAAGTCAGCTTCGGTGTGCATAACACCGGCAGCGGGGAAATCCTTCTGCAGAGCTGGCTTGAGCCCAATGCCGACAACCTCGATTCGGGCAGCCTGCCTTTTGTCGTGACACCGGCGCTGGCTCGCCTGCACGGTGACGGTCGACAGTTGTTGAGAATTATCTATGCCGGCACTGACATGCCTTCGGATCGAGAGTCAGTGCTTTGGCTCAATGTGCAGGAGATCCCGCAGGCCGTGCCGGAAAATTCCTTGCAGGTGGCTATCCGTCAGCGAATCAAAGTGTTTTTCCGACCCGAAGGGTTGCAGGGCGACGCGGCCCAAGCGCCGCAAATGCTGCGCTGGCGGCTCGGTCCGAGTGGATTGCAGGTCGACAATGCGGGGGCTTATCACGTGTCCATGGTAAAGCTGGCGTTGCAGCAGGGCAGCGACATGTTGATGAGCAAGGACAGCCAAATGATCGCACCAGGGCAGAGCTTGCAGTTCCCGGTCGAGCACCGGCCCAAAGACACGGCCGTAACGTTGAGCTTCATCAGCATCAATGACTTCGGCGGCCAGGAGTCCTATCGCGCCAGCCTGAAGGCCGGTCAGGTCGCCCAGGCCGTCAAGGTTGAACCACGCTAGCCGCGTGAAACTTGATCTACCCGTTTATGAGCCTCGCCCAGCGACGGCTCTGTCGTCGTGCGTCTGTGTGAAAGGATTCCGCGGCGCGCGCAATGCCTGAATCGAGTGAAACTGCTAATGGAATGGCTTTATCTGAATACCAGGGAGTTCACCCCGGCGCCTGTGCCACGCGTTGTAAAGCCAGCGACGGCCAGGACCATCGTGGCGGGTGGATGGATAAATTGTGTGCTCATGTTATTGGCGTCGGTCTCCAGCGCGGCGCCGGGCGCCGACACGCCGAGCGTGAAATTCAACACCGCGTTCATTCAGGGCAGCGACCAGCCCCCTGAACTCACCGAGTTCCTCAAGGCCAACAGCGTTCTGCCCGGTAGTTATCGAGTGGACATCTACGTCAATCGGACGTTGAGCGGGCGTCGGGACATCAGCTTCAGCCAGAACGCGACATCAGGTCGTGTCGAGCCGTGTCTGACGCTGTCGATGCTCCAGGCATTCGGTCTGGACGTGGATCGACTCCAAGCGTCGGCGACGCAACCGGGGACAGACTGTTTCGATCCGGGGGCGGTGGAATTCGCCCGTGTCGAATACCTGCCCAATGCATTGCGGCTCAATATCAGCGTGCCCCAGGCCATGATGTCCCGCCGTGCCCGAGGCTTTGTTTCTCCCGAACTCTGGGATGCCGGCGATGCGGTGGGATTCTCCAACTACAGCTTCAATGCCAGTCGGCGGCGTAATCGCCGACAGGATGCCGATCAGTACTATTTGGGGCTGCGAAATGGCGTAAACCTGGGGGCATGGCGTCTGCGTAACGAGTCATCCCTGGCCTACGGTGACGGTCAGCCGTATCGCTTTCGCAGCAATCGAACCTTTGTGCAGCGCGACATCACTGCGCTCAAAAGCCAATTGACCCTGGGCGAGACCTTTACCGATTCCCAGGTGTTCGACAGCGTGCGGTTCAAGGGTGCCGCGCTCAGTTCCGATGACGGGATGCTGCCCGACAGCGAGCGGGTTTTTGCACCGGTCATTCGCGGCATTGCCGAAACCAATGCGTCGGTGGAAGTTCGCCAGAACGGCTTCCTGCTGTACAGCGGCAATGTGTCGCCGGGGCCTTTTGAAATAACCGACATCTATCCCAGCGGCTCCAATGGCGATCTCCAGGTCACGATCATCGAAGCTGACGGGCGTCGACGCGCTTTCACCCAGGCTTATGCCTCGTTACCGATCATGGTGCCCGAAGGTGCCTTGCGCTTCAGCCTGGCGGCGGGTCAGCTGGATAACAACGAGGGCCGTCCTGAGGCGCCGGCCTTTGCCAGCGCCGCTTTGATCTATGGTGTGTCGGAGCGGACCACAAGCTTCGGCGGGCTACAGGTGGCGCAGGATTATCAGGCCAGTAATATCGGCGCGGGGGTCAATACCGGCTTCGGCGCGCTGTCGGCCGACCTGACCCAATCGATCAGTGAAGTGCGCCGCGAAAGCAGCGTCGGCCAAAGCCTGCGCCTGCGCTACGTCAATACACTGGATTTGACCGACACCACGCTGGCAATCGCCGGTTACCGCTATTCAACCGAAAAATACCGAACGCTCAATGAGCACGCCGACGAGCTGGCTCGCAGCGCGGGTCGATTGACGTCAGGCCGTGCCAAGGACCGTTTTGAGCTCAATGTCACCCAGACTTTCCCCGGCCAGTCGGGCAGTCTGAGCCTGACCGCCTCGGAGCAGCGTTACTGGAACCTGCCCGGCAAGACCCGCCAGGTTTATCTGTCCTGGAACGCTGCGTGGCGCAGCCTCAGCTACAGCCTTTCGGTGGAAAGTAACCGTGAGGTCGGCGGCATCGGCCAGGGCGACAGCGATCAACGCATTGCCTTGAGCATGACCTTGCCCCTGGGTTCGAGCCCTGGTTCCTCGCGGCTGTCGTTCAATGGTGTGCGCGACAGCTCGGGGGACTACAACGCGCAGGTCGGCCTCAACGGCCAGGTGCTGGAGCAACGCAACACGTTCTATTCGGTTCAGGTCGGTCAGGACAGTAACTCCGGCAGTTTCGGTTCCGGCAAAATCAGCACCACAGCGCCTTTCGGCCGCTTCGAAGCCGGCTACAGCCAGGGTCGGGACTACGATGCGTTGAGCCTCGGCGCTGCGGGATCGCTGGTGGCCCACGCGGGCGGTATCAATCTGGGCCAGTCACTGGGCGAAACCTTTGCCCTGATTCAGGTCCCCAATGTCAGCGGCGCCAGGCTCACCAGTTTCAACAACGTCGAAACCGCCGCCAACGGTTACGCCGTGTTGCCCTATGCCCAGCCGTACCGCGCCAACTGGGTCAGCCTCGATACGCGGCAATTGGGCGCCGATGTCGAACTGGACCAGGCCATCACCCAAATCGTGCCGCGCCGTGGCGCCATGTCGGTGGTGCGGTTCAAGGCGTCGGTGGGTCGGCGTGTGCAGTTCGAGCTGATCCGCGTGGATGGCAGCAAGGTGCCATTGGGTGCAAGTGTTGAAAGTGCTGATGGCAAGTCCTTGGCAGTCGTCGATCCAACCGGGCGTGCGCTGGTGCTCAGTGAGCAGGACAGCGGCGAACTGCTCGTCAAATGGGGCGATACGCGTTGCCGGGCGCCATTCACCCTGCCCGCCAAAGACCCTCGGCGCGCTTATGAACGAGTCAAGGTGACGTGCCAATGAAGCGACCCATTCTGTTGATCGTCATGGTGTATCTGATTCTGACGCTGCTGATTTCACTGCCCGGTCTCAAAGCCTTCGGTGCGGTATCCCTGACAGGCACCCGGTTGATTTTCGACGGGCGCTTTGCCGAAGCCAGCATCGGCGTGACTAACCGCAACAACCAACCGGTGTTAATTCAAGCCTGGCTGAGCGGTGCACGCGACGAGGAGGGCGAGCCTGACCCGTCCGGCGGCGACCTGCCTTTTGTGCTCACGCCGCACCTTTCGCAAGTGGATGGGCAGGGCAGGCAGATGCTGCGCTTGCTGTATCAGGGCGAAGGCATGCCGCAGGACAAGGAATCGTTGCTGCATTTGTATGTCCTGGAAATCCCCCGGCGCATGGAAGGCAAGCATCAAATGAGCATTGCCGTCCGACAGCGCATCAATGTGTTTTATCGGCCCGTCGGATTGGAGGGAGATCCCGCTGAAACGGCTGTGCGGTTGCGTTGGACCCTTGCTCCAGACGGGGCGCTACAGGTCAGCAACCCCACGGCGTTTCATGCGGCCCTGCAAGACCTGAAACTGGGCGGCGTCGAGTTCCGGGATTACCTGTTACTTGCGCCGGGGGCGAGCCAGGCGTTCCCCTTGTCGGCGCCCGGTAGTCGGCGCCTGACATTCAGTGCGCTGACCGACTACGGCGCCCCCCGCGCCTATTGCGCGCATGTCAACGAAATCGAGCCGTTCAGCGCCCGCTGGCTCAACCCAACCCTTCAACAGCAAAAGGAATGCTGACCATGAAACATCCCCATCACCCGCGCTGGTGTCAGTTGCTGTTCGTGGCGTTGCTGTTGAGCCCGGCCAGCTGTTTCGCCCTCCTGTGCAAAACCCAGGGTTCCGGTGAAACCTTTATTCGCGAAGATCTGGACAGCAGCGTGGCGATCCCGGCGACGCTGCCGGACGGCGACATTGTCTGGCGCTCGCCGCATCACAACATTCAGGTCGAATGCGCCAAGGACGCTATGCCTGAGGTGCAGGAGGAAATCTTCGTTTACCTGAATCCGGACAATCTGCACATTGGCCAGGGCATTCGCGCCGGCTTGACGCTGGCGGGCATGGATTACGTCCAAGGCGCAGGGCGGATTGCAACCGGTCAGTTTCTGCCGGTGTGTCCGGAGAGTGAGTCCACTATCGACGCGTGCCCCAAAACAAGTTTCACCCTGGGGTTCTCGGTGTTCATCCAGAAGTTCGGGCCGACCCCGCCGTCAGGTATCGCCAGCGAGTTGCAGGATTATCGACTGTTGCAGCTCGACAGCCTTGCGGGACCCGATCCGCTGCCCGGCCAGAACCTCAGTTATGTGATCAATAATCTGTCCGGGCTGCGTTTCGTGGCCTGCGATGCGGAGCTGCAAGTGGTGCCGGAGACCATCGAGTTTGGCACCGTCGGCATTCAGCAGGTGCAGGTGGGCAAGGTCATCGACCGCCAGCCGTTTTACCTGACTACCCGTCGAACCTGTGATTCACCGTTCAGCCTGGGTGCGCGGTTCAAGCCCGTTACGGGCACCGTGGCGGGGGATTTCCTGATTCCGGCGGCCAATAATGCGGTGGGCATTCGCATTGTCAGTGGCCTGGACAATGCGATCCTGCGGTTTAACGAGCCATTCCACTTGGCCGATATGCTCAGCGATACTCAGGCCGCGACGGCGAATTTCAATGCAGAACTGGTCTGGCAGAGTGCTCAGCCCAAGGCCGGGCCATTCAATGCCGAGGTGATGGTGGATCTGTTTTACAAATAGTGTCAGCCGATGGGAGGTGAAGGGCGGTGCAGGCGGGTTGCGAGGGATTGAGGTATGCTGCGCGGCCGTTCGACGACCCCATCCAATTTCTGGAGCCTCCCATGACTTCTTCTGATCAAACACCCGCTCCTGAAACTGTCGTCGATGATGCGACCACCGAGAAGAAAGCGGCCATCCCGGCATTCAGCTTTCCGTTCAAGCCTGCGGATTTCGCGCAGAACAAAAACGACCAACCCTGGTACCAGCAGTCCAACAAATCCGGCCATCACAAAACCCCGGGCGTCGCCCCGCACGGCACGCGCAAAACCATGGGCAAACGCTGATCGCCAACTGCTGGATGAATCCGCCCCTCAGGTTGGGTCGTGGTGGTTTTATTCTGTTTGCAGCGCGATGAACAGATAGCCTTGCGGTTCGCTGGATAGCACCTGTGCGCCCGCCAGTTGCAGCGTATCGACGACGGTTTGCCCGGCAACGTGAAATATCCAGCTTTCGGTAGGCGTCGGCTCGACACCCTCCAGCACCTGCACGACCGCGCCGGCAAAGGCGTTCATATCTGGCAGATAGGCCACGAAACCATTGCCCTTGAGGGCAGTGGTACGCATGCCCAGAACCTGGCAGATGGCTTGCTTGGCAGCGATATCATCCCGGTCTGCCTGGCGTGATTGCTCAATCAATCCCATCAGCTCTGTATCAACCAACTGCCCCCCCACGATCAGGTCCGGCCCTTGCTCCCAGGATTGGGGCGGGCAGTTCTTGTTTTCCGGGCGCAGAGGAATGTGGGGATTAATCTCCATCGGATAGATGCGGCATACCAAAGGCCGGCGCTCATAGATGCGACAGAGATTCTCGGCGTCAAGATTTCGACAGGGACCGACGTTGTAGGCCGCAAAGGTGATCGCCACGTGGGCCTGGGCCGAACCGGTTGCGACCACTGTCGAGCGGCGCACTGCGTGGTTGAGCTGTCCGGGCGCGACGCCATAGCCATCAGTCAGGAACGCCTCGGTCAGAACGATCACCGTCCCGCCGTCGGCCGCCCAGTCCATGGCTTCAACAAGCGTGAGAGGAACGTGATGGTCAGTGCAGCAACTGCCACAACCGACGCAGGCAAACTGAGTGTTCATGGGTAAACGATCCGTCCTGACAGGCATGCAATGGGTGACAGGAAAACGCTGCCCACTTGGCAAGGACGGGAATCGAAGCAAGTTATGCGCCAGTGACCGCAGGCGTCACTGGCGCATCAGTTCAGGTTATTTTTTCGGCGCGGGTTTCAGCGTGGTCCACTCCGTAACAGTCGCCTTTTTGCTCTGCCGGTTGTACAGGCACAGCTCAGTGCCGGGCTGATTTTTCATGTGAGGTTGTGGGTATCGACCTTCGAGCATCAAAGCTTCATAGCCCACGCTGTCGTCGAAGCCGGCTTTGCCCGAAGGTTTGACGCTCTTGAGCTGACTGGCCTTGACGCAGCTATCGACCACGGCCTTGTCCAGTGCTTGCCAGGCATCGGTGCTGGAGGCATTAGCCTGGCCGACAACGCCGGCCAAGGCGATCAATAAAGCGATAGCAGATTTCATGTTCATGTCCATTTCCATTGGCTTGGTTGGGCCGGGAATTATGCCAGATCAGGCCAGATCAGTTCCGAACGCTGCACGTAGTGCATCTCGACTTTTTCATAAAGCCGCCGGGCGGGCAGGTTGTTTTCCATGACTTTCAGGTCTACCCGGGCTTCGCCGCGCCGCGCAAATGCCTGGAACGCATGATTGAGCAACGCCAGGGCGATCCCCTGTCTTCGGGCATGAGGTGACACCACAAGATCCTTGATGAACCCGCTGGTCCAGCACTGAATGACGCCCGACAACTGCGCTCCGTCCCAGGCCGTGAAGCACAGGTTCGGATCGAATTCGGCATCGGTTTCGAATGCTCGCAACCAGGCTGGATAATCCGGCACGCTGCCGCCTTCCGGATGGGCCAAGGCCAGTAACAGGTGAATCTGTGCCGCGTCCTGGCTTGAAAAGCCTTCCCTGATCAGTTGTCGTGTTGGGGCGCTGATCAAAGGGAGGTGCTGCAAATCCTTGCGCATCAGCCAGCAATGCCGGTCTGAACAACCCACAGGATCGGCAACAGATCGGCGAATCAGGGTTTGCCAGATCAGTGATGTCTGGCTTGAACCGCGCGGGCCGCCGTGATCAAACATTTGGTCAACTCGGGGGACGAGAATTTGGTCAGTACGGCATTGGCACCTGCCGCCTGGGCTTTTTCGCTGTTCATCGCGCTGTCCAGCGAGGTGTGCAGCAGTACATAAAGATCGTTGAAGTCAGGGGTCTCGCGCAAGGTGCGCGTGAATGCATAGCCATCCATCTCGGACATTTCGATATCCGACACCACGACATTGATCTGCGCCGGCGAGCCTTGCAGCTCCAGCAATACATCAATGGCTTCCTTGGCGCTGCGGGCGGTGTGGCAATCGATGCCGAGGTTGCGCAGGGTGATCAGCGACTGCTGCAGGGCAACCTGACTGTCATCCACCACCAGGATTCGCGCACCGGCGAGCAGGTCCGCTTCTTCCATCGTCAAAGCGTCAGACTCGATAACGATCTGCGCCGGGGCAATGGCGTGAATGACTTTTTCGATATCCAGCACTTGCACCAGGACGCCGTCCACCTGAGTCACCCCGGTGATGAACGATCTGCTGCCTGCGCCATAAGGCGGTGGCCGGATATCAGTGGTCAGGCAGTGGACGATCTTGCTCACGGCCTGAACATGTAAACCCTGCTTGGAGCGGCTTACGTCAGTGACGATCAGGCATCCGCCGTCCGGGTCCACCAACGGCCGCTCGCCAATGGCGCGACTGAGGTCGATCACCGACAACGCGGCGCCGCGCAAGGTCGCGACGCCTTTGACGTGGGGATGGGATTCAGGCAGCCGGGTCAAGGCAGGGCAGGGAATGATTTCGCTGACTTTAAGCAGATTGATCGCCATCAGCTTGCCGCTGCGCAATGTGAACAGCAGCAGCGAGAGGGAATCTGCGCGGACGTTCCTGGAGGACATATGAACCTTCTGGCCTTGTGTGTCTGGCTGCAAGACGCAGCGAACAGCTTTCTATGGAGGGTTATCGACCTGCGATAGTCACGCTTTAGATTTTTATGTGATCGGCGTCGCAATTCCTGTCCATAGGCGCACCAACGGCAGGTATTGCTGCCAGTGATCGGTTGGGAGTCAAAAGGACGCTCGTTGTCATTGTGACCTCAATCTCTGAATGTCATTTTGACCTATAGAAAATTAAACTATTGATTTAAAAAGAAAAAATACCTGGCATGAAATCTGATAAAGCAAGGTACATCCTATAAGTCTTGCGTGCCTGGAGTCCCCATGTTGAATGCCTCGGATCGTGCCATTGTGAAAGCCACCGTACCGCTGCTCGAAAGCGGCGGCGAAGCACTGACCACTCACTTCTACCAAAAGATGCTGTCGGAGTACCCGCAAGTTCGTCCATTGTTCAACCCGGCCCACCAGGCCAGCGGCGCACAGCCAAGAGCGCTGGCCAATGGCTTGCTGATGTATGCCCGCCACATCGATGAGCTGGACCAACTGGGTGATTTGCTCGCCAGGATCATCAACAAACACGTCGCCTTGCAGATTCTTCCTGAGCACTACCCGATTGTCGGTAGCTGCCTGCTGAGCGCCATCGTTGAAGTATTGGGCGAAGACATCGCCACCGAGCAAGTGCTGCAGGCGTGGGGTAATGCCTATCAGCAACTGGCGGATATTCTGATCGGTGCCGAAAGCACAATCTACGACGAAAAGGCCCACGCCCTCGGCGGATGGCGTGGGACCCGGACGTTCACGCTCGTGGCCAAGGTGGCGGAAAGTGAAGAGATCACGTCGTTCTACCTCAAGCCCGTCGATGGCGGCCCGGTGCTGGAATTTTCCCCTGGCCAATACCTTGGCTTGCAGTTGCACATCGACGGTATCGAGATGCGCCGCAATTATTCCCTGTCGGCCGTGCCTGGCGATGGGCAGTACCGGATCAGCGTCAAGCGTGAGCGGCATGGCAAGGTGTCCAACTACCTGCACGATCAGGTAAACATGGGCGACAACCTCCAGGTCTTCACCCCGTCCGGAGAATTCATCCTGGCAGCGAGCGACAAACCTCTGGTGCTGATCAGCGGCGGGGTTGGCATCACCCCAACCCTGGCAATGCTTGAGTCGGCGCTGGCCACTTCACGTCCTATCCATTTCATCCATTGCGCCCGCAACGGTGGCGTACATGCGTTTCGCAATTGGGTGGATGACCTGGCGGCGCGGCATCCGCAGCTCAAACGGTTCTACTGCTACGACGAAGACGATGGCGTCAGTCCCACCGCCGATGCCGTGGGTTTGTTGGATCAGGCGCAGCTGGAGCAATGGCTGCCAGAGAATCGCGATCTGGATGCGTACTTCCTGGGGCCCATAGGTTTCATGGCGGCCATCAAGCGTCAGTTGAGAATCGCCGGTGTTCCGGAAAAGCAAAGCCGGTATGAGTTCTTTGGTCCGGCTTCTGCTCTTGAGTAAGCTGCGACAAAGCGCCGCACTCTTCTATATATAGAAGGGGTCGCTGCGACAAAAAGCCGCATCCTTCTATATATAAGAAGGATTCGGCTTTTTTGCGTCCTGGCGCCGCCCGGATGCCCAAGGCTGGCGACGGTTATGCATGACGGTTTTTTTGGCTGATACCTGACGCACGTCATGGCGCGCCTACGCCATCTGGCCGTCAAATACATCCGTACAGCGGCTGCAGGCTTGAGTTGTGTCACGGTGCCCTTGATTATCCGAGCCATCGGAACGTTGTGCATCTACACTCTCGTGGTTTGACACCCACGGCTTGCGCCAACGGGCCCATGCATGGATCCAACGATCCATATGGACACCCTGACAAAAGGTAAGTGAATGAGCGACAACATGTTGTACCTGAGACGCGAAAAACGCTTTCTGGTCTTGCTGGGCATAATTTGCCTGGCCCTGATCGGTGGCGCGCTGTACATGCAGGTGGTGCTGGGCGAGGCGCCATGCCCGCTGTGCATCCTGCAACGTTATGCGTTGCTGTTCATCGCCATCTTCGCCTTCATCGGCGCCGCGATGCCGGGCAGCCGCAGCGTCACGATCTGCGAAGTACTGGTTACCCTGAGCGCCATCGGTGGCATCTTTGCGGCAGGCCGTCACGTTTACATCCTCTCCCATCCCACCGAGAGCTGCGGTATCGACGTTTTGCAACCCATCGTCGACGGCTTGCCCTTGGCGCTGGTTTTTCCGCTGGGCTTCCAGGTCGGCGGCTTCTGCACGACCCCTTATCCGCCAGTGCTGGGTCTGTCCCTGGCCCAATGGGCATTGGTGGCCTTCGTTCTGACTGTGGTGCTGGTTCCGGTCGGAATCCTGCGTAACCGCCGCGCACGCCACGGTTTGCAAGGCCTGTAGGCTGAAGCGCTCCGCAAAAGCGGAGCGTTTTTTTTGTGAAAATGGTGTCGTTGTTTCGTGATCGTTACGTATCTGGAAACAAACTGTTGCTAAATAAACCATAGTCATAAAAAACTTACATATCTACAATCCCCCGCACTTACCGCTTCGGTCCAACGAGTGATAAGCAGTTTCGAGGTCCAAAGCGTCTCTTCGCACGCTGCGCAGACAGCGCTCAGCGGCCTCTGTTAGCACTCAGAATGTCCGCGCCAAAGGGATTTGGCCTGCAAAACAGGCCCAAATGCCACCAATCAAACAAATAAGAAACTAAAGATAACGTCGGATTTGTCGTTACGCTTGCATGCGTCCTGACAGGGCCCTGTTCAATCCAAAAATATGCCAGCACCGGCAGGCTTTAGTGTTGGCGGTCGAAAACCAATTGCACTGCGCAAGCTGCTTTTGCTTTTAGAGGTCGTGAGATGAGTAAAAAAAGGTACCCCAGGTTTTTTGGCTTCTTGGCCCT
>DASVUK010000153.1:0-31702 GCA_036387095.1 Pseudomonas sp. | reverse complement strand
TTTTCACCGCTTTCCGATCAACTCATCGAAACCTCTTCCTCGCCAACTAAACCGGCTAACTGCTTGATTACCAAGAAGTTTTCCGTTTCATCTGCTCCGGAAGAGGGGCGAATTATAGAGAGATTCGGGAGGCCGTCAACCTTTAATTATGGGATTCAACAAAAAAGCGTAAAAACCATTATCTCTATATATAGAAGAGCTATAGCACTCCCGCCTGACGCAGGAGGATGACCTCATCCGCCCGCAGCCCTAATACCGACTGGAGCACTTCAGAAGTATGTTCGCCGAGTAAAGGCGGTGCGTGTCGGTATTCAATAGGCGTCTCGGAAAGCCGGATTGGGCTCGCTACCAAAGGCACGCTTCCACCCAGACCATGAGGCAAGCTCATAGCCAGACCTCTTGCCTGAACCTGAGGGTCGGAAAAAACCTGCGCCAGATTGTTAATAGGCCCACATGGCACACCCACCACTTCCAGCTCGCTAACCCACTGTGACGTTGTTTTGAACACCGTCGCCTGACGGATCAGCGGGATGAGCTGCGCCCTATTCGCCACGCGAAGCTTGTTAGTCAGGAAGCGCGGATCATATGCCCACTGCGACTGCCCCGCTACCTCCGCAAACCTCCGAAACTGACTATCATTCCCCACCGTGAGGATGAAGTCGCCATCCGCCGTAGGAAAATCCTGATACGGGACAATATTGGGGTGAGCGTTACCTAGCCGATGGGGCGCCACGCCGGTAGTCAGGTAATTCATCGCTTGATTGGCCAGACAAGCAACTTGGACATCCAGTAACGCCATATCAATGTGCTGGCCTGCGCCCCCCTGATCGCGATGGGCCAAGGCAGCCAATATCGCTGTCGTCGAATAGAGCCCGGTCAGAATATCCGTCAGTGCGACACCAACCTTCACAGGCCCGGCGCCCTCCTCACCCTCTGCCCGCCCCGTCAGACTCATCAACCCACCCAGACCCTGAATCATGAAGTCATAGCCTGCGCGCTTGGCATAAGGTCCGGTCTGACCAAAACCAGTGATCGAGCAATAGATGAGCTGCGGATTGATCGCTTTTAATGACGCATAATCCAAGCCATACACTGCCAAGCCACCGACCTTGAAGTTCTCGATGAGAATGTCGGACTTGGCAGCCAGCTCCCTGACAAGCTTCTGACCTTCCGGTCGAGTGAAGTCGATAGTGACTGACTGTTTATTCCGATTCGCCGAAAGGTAATACGCGGCTTCACTCGTGCTTTGCCCGTCGTCATCCTTCAGAAAGGGAGGGCCCCAGGCGCGGGTATCGTCTCCGCTCCCGGGACGTTCGACCTTTATGACCTCAGCACCGAGGTCCGCCAGGATCTGTCCAGCCCAAGGACCAGCAAGTACGCGGGACAAATCCAACACTCTAATATGCGAAAGCGCACCCATGATCAGCCCCTCTATTTAAAAGAAAGCCTGAATACCGGTCTGAGCACGCCCGAGAATCAGCGCATGGACGTCATGCGTGCCTTCATAGGTATTGACCACTTCCAGGTTGACCAAATGACGCGCGATGCCAAACTCGTCAGAGATCCCGTTACCGCCGAGCATGTCTCGAGCCATTCGCGCGATATCCAGGGACTTGCCGCAGGAGTTACGCTTCATGATGGAAGTGATTTCGACGGCAGCAGTGCCTTCATCTTTCATGCGACCCAGTCTCAGACAACCCTGCAACGCCAGCGTTATCTCGGTCTGCATGTCAGCGAGTTTTTTCTGGATTAGCTGATTAGCCGCCAATGGACGACCAAACTGATGGCGATCCAGAGTGTATTGCCGAGCGGTGTGCCAGCAGAATTCGGCCGCACCCAGTGCGCCCCAGGAAATCCCGTAACGAGCCGAGTTCAGACAAGTGAACGGACCTTTAAGGCCGCGCACATCCGGGAAGATGTTCTCCTCAGGTACAAACACGTTATCCATTACGATTTCGCCGGTTATGGATGCACGCAGACCGACCTTGCCATGAATAGCCGGCGCACTTAGCCCTGCCCACCCCTTCTCCAGCACGAAACCACGGATATCACCCGCGTCGTCCTTGCCCCAGACTACGAAAACATCGGCAATCGGGCTGTTGGTAATCCACATCTTGCTACCGGACAATCTATAGCCACCGTCGACTTTTCTCGCACGCGTGATCATCGCGCCAGGATCTGAGCCATGATTGGGCTCAGTCAGACCGAAACATCCGATCCACTCACCCGAAGCCAACTTGGGCAGGTACTTCTGTTTTTGTGCCTGGGTGCCAAACTCATTGATCGGCACCATCACCAACGAAGATTGCACGCTCATCATCGAACGATAGCCGGAGTCGATACGCTCTACCTCCCGAGCAATCAACCCGTAGCACACATAATTCAAGCCGCTACCGCCATATTCCTCAGGGATAGTTGCACCAAGCAGACCGATTTCGCCCATTTCGCGAAAAATCGCCGGATCAGTGTGCTCATGACGAAAAGCTTCGAGAACTCTGGGGGCGAGCTTGTCCTGGGCGAACTGTGCAGCACTGTCGCGAACCATGCGCTCTTCTTCTGTGAGCTGTTGATCCAGCAGCAGTGGATCGATCCAGTTGAAGCTTGCCTTGGCACCCATGAAAAATCCTCACTCAGTCATGCAGATTGTCAGTGGAGCCGATCCTAGCCCCGCACCCGCTTCGCGACAAACGACGTTTTCGCACTGCATTGTGATAATTTCTCACTCCGAGATTGACCAGCCCCCTATATTCCATGCTGATTAGTGAGAGGTTTGAATATGCGCCGCAAAATACCCAGCACTGCAGCACTGGTCAGCTTTGAAGCGGCCGCGCGTCATGAGAGCTTTACCAAGGCCGCAGAAGAACTTTCGCTTACCCAGAGCGCTATCTGCCGACAGATCGGCAGCCTTGAATCCTTCCTAGGTGTTGAGTTATTTCGACGCTCACGGCGAGGGGTGAAACTGACAGAATCAGGTTTGTCCTACAGCCGGCGTGTCGCAATGCAACTGGATGCGGTGGAGCGCGATACGCTCTCAGTCATGGGACAGCAAGGGACCAACGTCATCGAGCTTGCGGTTGTGCCTACCTTTGGAACGCAATGGCTGCTGCCGCGCCTCAAGGATTTCCAGAAGCGCCACCCGGAAGTGACGGTCAACCTCACCAATCGAACACGTCCATTCCTTTTCGCTGATACCGAGTTCGATGCTGCCATTTATTTTGGCGATGCCGACTGGCCAGGTACCGAGTCCTACCGCCTGATGGGTGAGAATCCGATGCCGGTATGCAGCGCAGCGTTACTGCGCGGGCTAACGGTTCTGCCCCCCGAGAAAATCGCCGAGCTGCCGCTGCTGCAGCAGACCACTCGACCCTACGCGTGGCGACAGTGGTTCGGCGGACTCAATCTCAACGTCTCCAGAGACATGACTGGCCCCCGTTACGAACTGTTCTCCATGCTTGCTCAGGCCACTATCCATGAAATGGGCATCGCCCTGATACCTCCCTTCCTTATCCAGCGTGAATTAGCAGAGGGGAGATTGGTAATTGCCAATCCTTACGCCTTGTCGAGCATCAAGGCGTATTACTTGATGATTCCCGTGCGCAAAGCCGAATCAGCTTCTTTGCGAGCATTTCGTGATTGGCTATTGGTGCAAGCGAAAGCCTATGAGCTAACGGCAGTAAGCACTTCAGCAATAACCTGACTTTGTAGTTATTTAATAAAACCACTACATATATAAGCCATCTTGTCCTACCGCAATTGCATTCCTTCCGGGAATAGCAGCCATAAAGTGCCGGAATACATGAGCTGCAGCCCTATTTTCAATATCTTTTGTTGTTTTTAAGTTGTTGGCTCAACAAGATTCTAAAAATCGTCTACTTTCCCTATAAAGCCCTGAATTCACGGGCTACAAGCGATTAATGCGACATTAAGTCACAGGATGACTTGTAGTTAATTTGTGGTCTTCTTACAGAATTGGTTGAAGGGACCGAACTTCACCTGCAAAATGCCGCGCCCGCCTTATTTTGGCAGGCCGTGCTGATCGGTAGCCCCGCAGATATCACGCGGGCGCTCTGGACTTATTGAGAACTATAAAAAGATCACGCAGGAGACTTCACGTGCACATTGGCGTTCCTCTCGAGACCCAAACGGGTGAAAAACGGGTTGCTGCAACTCCGGAAACCATCAAGAAATTGATCGGCCAAGGCCATCGCGTCACTGTGCAAAGTGGTGCAGGCGTCAACGCCAGTGTTCCCGACAGTGCCTATGAAGCTGCGGGAGCAACAATTGGCACGGTCAGCGATGCATTGGGTGCCGAGTTGCTACTCAAAGTAGCGGCTCCCAACGACAGCGAACTCACGCATATAAAGAGCGGCGCCATCGTTGTCGGAATGCTCAACCCTTTCAATAGCGAAACCATCGGCAAAATGGCCGAGCAAGGCATTACCGCGTTCGCGCTGGAAGCGGCCCCGCGCACCTCTCGCGCACAAAGTCTGGACGTGCTGTCTTCGCAGGCCAACATCGCAGGCTATAAAGCAGTGCTGCTTGGGGCGCACCACTATCCGCGCTTCATGCCGATGCTTATGACCGCGGCGGGCACTGTTAAAGCTGCGCGCGTTCTGGTGCTGGGTGCCGGGGTTGCCGGTTTGCAGGCAATTGCAACGGCCAAGCGCATGGGGGCCGTGATCGAAGCGTCCGATGTCCGGCCCGCCGTGAAGGAGCAAATCGAATCTCTGGGCGCCAAGTTTATTGATGTGCCTTATGAAACCGATGAAGAACGTGAGTGCGCGGTCGGGGTTGGCGGCTATGCCCGACCCATGCCTGCGAGCTGGATGCAGCGCCAGGCGATTGCGGTGCATGAGCGCGCAAAACAGTCGGATATCGTCATCACTACAGCGCTGATTCCGGGCCGCAAGGCGCCGGTGTTGCTTAGTGCAGAAACCGTGGCGCAGATGAAGCCCGGCTCGGTTGTTATTGATCTGGCAGCAGCGCAAGGGGGCAATTGCCCGCTGACCGTCGCGGATCAAGTCGTTGTGGCAAATGGCGTGACTATAGTTGGGCACACCAACCTGCCCGCGATGGTCGCCGCCGACGCCTCAGCGCTGTATGCCCGTAATTTGCTGGATTTCATGAAGTTGCTGTTCGATAAGGACGCGCAACTGCACATTAATCTGGAAGACGACATCGTCGCCGCGTGCCTTATGTGCCGCGACGGCCAGGTCATCCGTAAGAACGGCTAAGGATAAAAATAATGGAAGAGCTGATCTCCCCAGGTATTTACAACCTGATCATTTTCGTTCTGGCGATCTACGTGGGCTATCACGTGGTGTGGAACGTGACCCCCGCCTTGCACACCCCACTGATGGCTGTGACCAACGCCATTTCAGCGATCGTGATTGTCGGCGCCATGTTGGCGGCGGCACTCACTGTCACGCCACTGGGCAAGACCATGGGTACCCTCGCCGTGGCACTGGCCGCCGTCAATGTGTTCGGTGGTTTTCTGGTGACCCGGCGCATGCTTGAAATGTTCAAGAAAAAGGCACCCAAAGCCAAGGATGAGGTGCGTAAGCCATGAGCATGAATCTGGTTACAGTGTTGTATCTCGTCTCTGCGATCTGCTTTATTCAGGCGCTCAAAGGTTTGTCACATCCGACCACCTCACGCCGAGGCAACCTGTTCGGCATGCTGGGCATGGGGCTGGCCGTAGTCACCACCGTTGGCCTGGTCTATAAACTGGCTGCGCTGTCCAGCACCAGCGCGGGCATTGGCTATATCTTCATCGGTTTGCTGGCAGGCGGCACCGCCGGTTCGATCATGGCTAAACGTGTCGAGATGACCAAGATGCCGGAGCTGGTCGCTTTCATGCACAGCATGATCGGCCTGGCAGCAGTTTTCATCGCCATTGCCGCAGTGGTGGAGCCGCAATCGCTGAACATCGTGGCGAATCTGGGTGATGCGATTCCTGCAGGTAATCGGCTGGAGTTGTTTTTGGGCGCAGCCATCGGCGCCATCACTTTCTCCGGTTCGGTAATCGCGTTCGGCAAGCTCTCCGGCAAGTACAAGTTCCGTCTGTTTCAGGGCGCACCGGTACAGTTCGCAGGCCAGCACAAGTTGAATCTGTTGATCGGCCTGGCGACCCTGCTGTTCGGGTTGATCTTCATGTTCACAGGCAACCTGAACGCATTCGCGTTAATGCTGGCCCTGGCGTTTGTCATTGGCGTGCTGCTGATCATCCCCATCGGCGGTGCCGACATGCCGGTCGTCGTATCCATGCTCAACAGCTATTCGGGCTGGGCTGCGGCCGGTATCGGCTTCTCGCTGAACAACTCGATGCTGATCATCGCGGGCTCGCTGGTAGGCTCTTCCGGCGCAATCCTGTCGTACATCATGTGCAAGGCGATGAACCGATCGTTCTTTAATGTGATCGGCGGTGGCTTCGGTGGCGTTACTGAGGTCGCTGGCCCGGCGGGCGCCCAGGAGGCGCGTCCGGTCAAGTCAGGCTCGGCCGACGATGCGACGTTCCTGCTGACCAATGCCGACACCGTCATCATCGTCCCTGGCTACGGCCTGGCAGTGGCGCGCGCGCAACATGCACTTAAAGAGTTGACGGAAAAACTCATCCATCATGGCGTGACCGTGAAATATGCTATCCACCCTGTTGCGGGACGGATGCCTGGACACATGAACGTCTTGCTGGCTGAAGCCGAAGTGCCCTATGACCAGGTGTTCGAGATGGAGGACATCAACTCCGAATTCGGACAGGCCGACGTGGTGCTGGTGCTGGGCGCCAACGACGTAGTCAACCCGGCGGCAAAGAACGATCCCAAGTCGCCCATTGCCGGGATGCCGATTCTTGAGGCTTTCAAAGCCAAGACCATCATCGTCAACAAGCGCTCCATGGCCAGCGGCTATGCCGGTCTGGACAACGAATTGTTCTATCTGGATAAGACCATGATGGTGTTCGGGGACGCCAAAAAGGTGATCGAAGACATGGTGAAGGCCGTCGACAACGCGTAGCCTGCGCGAGTCTTTTTATCCAAGCCCCAGACGCGTGTCGGATGGGGCTTTTTACATTTCACGTAACAGTGTTTTGCGCTACAACCCGCTAATTAGAGCCTCCAAATGCGACCTTGGTAGCGGGACGAAAAACGCCCAAATCACTAGACTGGGTCTTCGCTTCCACCCCCGAGATAAGAATCCAATGTACCGTGACCGTATCCGCTTGCCTTCTCTTATGAGCAAGGTAATGAGCGCGGCTGATGCCGCAGCCTTGATCCAGGACGGCATGACCGTCGGCATGAGCGGCTTCACCCGTGCAGGTGAAGCCAAGGCGGTGCCCAAGGCACTGGCCGAACGCGCCAAGCATTCACCGCTCAAGATCAGCTTGATGACGGGCGCAAGTCTGGGCAATGACCTGGATAAGCAGTTGACCGAAGCTGGCGTGTTGTCGCGTCGCATGCCGTTTCAAGTCGACAGCACCTTGCGCAAGGCCATCAACGATGGCTCTGTCATGTTCATCGACAGCCACCTGTCCGACACCGTCGAGCAACTGCGCAATCGCCAGATCAAGGCGGTTGACCTGGCAGTGATCGAATGCGTGGCGATCACCGAGGAAGGCCATCTGGTGCTGAGCACCTCGGTGGGCAACTCGGCCAGCTTCGCTATCCTGGCCAAGGAAGTGATCGTCGAGATCAACCTCGCGCAGCCGCTGGAGCTGGAAGGTCTGCATGACATCTATATACCGAGCTACCGGCCGACTCGCTTGCCGATCCCGGTACTGCGGGCCGACACACGAATCGGCAACACCGCCGTGCAAATCGACCCGGCCAAAATCGTCGGCATCGTTATCAGCAATCAGGCCGACTCACCTTCCACCGTGCTGCCGCCTGACACCGACACTCAGGCAATCGCCAACCACCTGGTCGAATTTTTCAAGAAAGAAGTCCGCGAAGATCGGTTGACCAACAAGCTGATGCCCCTGCAAGCCGGGATCGGCACGATTGCCAACGCGGTCATGCACGGCCTGGTGGATTCGCCTTTTCATGACATGACCATGTATTCCGAAGTGCTGCAGGACTCAACCTTCGAACTGTTCGACGCAGGCAAGCTCAGCTTTGCCTCCGGCAGCTCCATGACCTTGTCGGCCAGCAAGCACGACGAAGTATTCGCTGACTTCGGTCGTTACAAATCGCGCCTCGTCCTGCGCCCTCAGGAGATTTCCAACCACCCTGAAGTCATCCGCCGCCTGGGCATCATTGGCATCAACACGGCCCTTGAGTTCGACCTGTACGGCAACGTCAATTCGACCCACGTGTGTGGCACGCGAATGATGAATGGCATCGGTGGCTCGGGGGATTTCGCCAGAAACGCCCACCTGGCGATCTTCGTCACCAAATCCATCGCCAAAGGCGGCGCGATTTCCAGCGTGGTACCCATGGTCAGTCATGTGGATCATACCGAGCACGACGTGGACATCTTGGTTACCGAGCAAGGACTTGCGGATCTGCGCGGCTTGGCACCACGCGAGCGCGCCCGTGTGATCATCGACAACTGCGTGCACCCTGCTTACCGCGGTCCGCTCAACGCCTATTTCGAAGCTGCATGCGCGAAGGGTGGGCATACGCCTCATGTGCTGCGCGAAGCACTCAGTTGGCACTTTCGGCTTGATGAAACGGGCAGCATGCTGCCGGCCTGAGGCAAACAGTTGGATGTGAGCAATACAATTTTTTGCTCACAAGCCGACCGCTAAGGCTTTCATTCGCAAAACTGTACTTCTGTACCGGTCATTTCACTGCCAGAAAACAGCAAAATCACTGACATGACGCATGAATCGCACCAATAAGGTGCTGACCGGTACAGTTGCCCCATTTATGAACAAAACAGTCCCTCTAAACAGTTAACTGAACCCTCACAATACAAGTGAACTGTGTCTGGAGAGACGGGCCGACAGAGAGGAAGATTGGCACCAATCAAGCCACTATCTAAACCCGCCACAAGCGGAAGGAAGTCACACCATGGAACGTACAGTCAGTTCCGACATGTTCTACGAAAACACCGCTACAACTGCTCAAGCTGCATGGCCTATGCGCGTTTTTGCAAACCTGATGCTCTGGCAGCGTCGCCTTTCCAGCCGCCACCAATTGGCTCGCCTGGATTCGCGCTTGCTGGCCGATGCCGGGATCAGCGAATCGCAACGTTATGAAGAGCTGAGCAAGCCGTTCTGGCGCTGATTTAGCGCACGCTGGTCCCTGACCTTTAAGGTCTCTCTCCAGCAACCCGAATTGCTACATACAAGACCCGTCGCAGGCAACTGTTGACGGGTTTTGTCATTTCATAAAGCTTAAAAGTCGCCGTCACGAGCACGCCACCTCTCAACAAGTACAGTTAACTAAAAACCATAAACAACCAGTACAGCTTAAGTCGTTGCCGCCAGGCCGCCCTATGCAGCTTGACTGACCAGTCACCGGCCATCTGCGGCGATGGCATGCGTCCCAGCACTGGGATAGGCTTGCAGGCTATTGGCCCTTCTCAATGGCAATATTCCGGTTCCGGGTTATCGACCAGATAAAAGCCAGTGCTTTTCTTATCAATGGAGTTTCAACATGTCCCGCCTACGTTTGCTCAGCGCTGTAGTCCTGCTGGCCGCCGCAACAAGCGCAAGCGCTTCCAGCTTTGTCGTTACAACAGACGCAGTTGTGCGTGCAGTGGATGCATCGACTAACGCCACTTCCAATGTTTCGTCCTCGTTCAAGGATGACAAAATCGTCCGCGCAGCGCGTGACGATGCAGCCAGCTTCGTTGCCAGCGCTGGGGAAATCCGAGGTGTTCAGTTGGAAGGCGCTTTCCAGCATATTCGTCAGTTGGCGCCTCAACTGAGCGCTACCGACGCTCAACTGGCTCAAGCCATCCTGGCAATCTGATTGCCTGGCCGCGGCGAGTCGACACTTGACGTCGACTCGCCGGGCTGGCTCTGGACCGGGCATTACGCTAGCCTTGAGCTTCGTTTTGCCAGTTCTCGATATCATGCGTTTACTGCCGCTTTTATTGCTTACGCCTTTGGTAACCCTACTCTGGACCATACCGGCGCAGGCGCTGGATACGACCACGCAAAGCCTGGTCGTCAGCGGCTATGCCACCAGCCAGGTAACCACCGGCCCATTCGATAACAAGCTGATGCTTGCCGCTCAGGATGACGCTGCAGTGTTTATCGCCACTGACGGCCAACTGCGAGGAGCACAGCTTGAGTCGGCGCTGATGTATCTGCGACAAACCCGACCAAAACTTGATGCCTCCGACCTGGAACTGGCGCAGGCAATCCTCGTCCAATAACCGCTTCTATTCTTCTGCATTTTTTTGGAGACGTTTCATGCGTACCCCGCTGATTGCTGCCACTCTGGGCCTGCTATTTATTGCGAATGCCGTTCAGGCCGAAACCGTCGTACAGACAAGTCACATCATCGTTAACGCATTTGCCCGCACAATTGACTTCACATCGGACACCACCACTTCCGTGCGTGACTCCAAGCTCGTGGTCCAGGCCAAAGATGACGCAGCCAGCTATGTCGCCACTAAAGGAGACATACGCGGCGCACAACTTGAAGCGGCTTTCGACATGCTGCGCAACCGCGTTCCTGAAGCCCGCAGTGCCAGCGACCAAGTACTTGCCGAAGCCATCCTCGCACTGTGAGGCAGCTTGGTCTCTGGCTGCTGGCCTGGACACTGACGCTGACCGCTACGAGCGCATTTGCCAGCCTGAGCCTGTCGCTGACCACTGACGGGCTCAACCCTGCACAACAGCAAGCTACCCAGACACTTCTCGATGAGGCCATTCTTGCCCTGCCGCCGAGTTTTGTTCGCGACCTGGATCGCAGCGTTGAAGTGCGCTGGTCCGCCGATATGCCCGACAACGCTTACGGCCAGGCATCCGGGCCTTACCGGCTTGAGCTGAACAGCCATCTTCTGGCCGGGCTGACCAATGGCTCGGCAGCTACCAAAAAAACCAACCGCCCTCACGGCACCGTGCGAAACGAACTGCTGGCCACCGTTCTGCATGAGCTGACTCATGTCTACGATCGCGCACGACTCTGGCAAGCCCCACAGCGCTCGCTGATCTTCAAATGCTCGCGACAGAGCGCGAGCCTGGGCAAAGTCGGCCTGCCCCAAGACTGCCGCGGCGAGACAGATCGACGCTTTACCCTTAGCGACGACCCGCGCCTGCTGGACCTTGCCGGCTGGCCGCAATATGTCGGTCGCCGAGGCGAGCGCGAACAACACAATGGCCAGGTCGCACGCAGCCCTGACATTTACGAGACCACCAGCCCGTTAGAGTTTGTGGCGGTCAACATGGAGTACTTCCTGCTCGATCCGGCCTACGCCTGCCGCCGTCCGGCGCTGTACGACTATTTCAAACAGCACTTCGGTTGGGCCCCCAAGACCAAAGATGATTGTCCGACCTTCTATCCCTACCTGAACGCCGGTAGCGACTTTGGCCGCCAACCCTTGGGCAAGCTCGATCCCGAGCGGGTTTACGAGGTCGACTATTTGCTGGCCGAAGCCAACCAAAACATGATGAGCCGCTGGGGCCACAGCATGCTGCGCCTGGTGATCTGCAAACCGGGTCGTCCTCGCGGGCCCGATTGCCGACTGGATCTGGACCAACACCTTGTGCTGTCTTACCGCGCCTTCGTTGGCGACGTGCAATTGTCGAGCTGGGATGGCCTGATGGGCGCTTACCCGTCACGACTGTTTGTACTCCCGCTGGGCCAGGTTATCGACGAGTACACCAAGACCGAACTACGCAGCCTGGCTTCTGTACCGCTCAAGCTATCTCGCGCGGAAATTGACGGGTTGGTACAGCACGCAGCTGAAATGCATTGGAGCTACGACGGAAACTACTTTTTCATATCCAACAATTGCGCCGTGGAGAACCTCAAGCTGCTACGCAGTGGCACCAATAACCCACAGCTTGGTGATCTGGACAGCATTCTCCCCAATGGATTGCTGGAAGTTTTGAAGGGTCGAGGTCTGGCCGATACCAGCGTTCTGGATGACCCCAAGGAGGCGTTGCGCCGAGGCTACCGCTTCGACTCTTACCGCGACCGTTATCAAGCGATGTTCGAGGTCGTGCGAAAGCGCCTGCCCGTCAAGCAAACCACAGTAGAAGACTGGCTGTCGCTGCCCGCCCAGGAGCGCAAGCCGTGGTTTGCCAAAGCCGACCTGCAAAGCAGTGCTGCGATGTTATTGCTGGAGCAAGCCAGCCTGCGCAGGCAACTGCTGACAGCACAGGACGAAGTCAAGCAACGCTACTTGAGTGCTCGCGAACAGAAAGATGGCAGCGTGTCCAAGGCCACTCAAACACTTCAGGAGATTCTCGCCAGCAGCGGCTTCCTGAGTCGACCGGCTGAGCTTCTGGACAGCGGCGGCTACGGCTTGCCGCAGGCAGCTGAATGGAAACGTCTGGAAGACCAAAGCAGCCAGCGTCAGAAACAGCTTCAGCGCCTGAGCGGCGACCTCGATAAAGAAGTCCGCGCCCTGCTCGAACCCGAACGCGCCGCTGAAATCGCCGCCAATGAAGCGAACCTGAAACAGCTAGGCGAGCATCTACGGGCCTTGCACAAAGCAGCAGGCGGCCTGGAACTGCCTTGAACCCCACGAGGCGGGCAGGCCACTTCAGTCGACTTTCTTCTTCGGTTTCAGGTACTTCATCAAGCCCTGAAACCAGATCACAAGGCCGGGATTGCCCATGATCTTGATGTCCTGATCCTGAATACCTTTCATGAAAGCCAACTGCTTGTTCCTGGCTTGCAACGTGGCAAAGCCAAACCCGGCATCCTTGAAGCAAATGGCAAACGCAGGCTCAGCGACAGTACCGGAGCGACTGGTGATGCGCTGCTCGCGGACCACGAAATGCCGCGCCACTTTGCCATCGAAGGTTTGCAGCTGGAATGTCAGCGCCTTGCCGGCCAGTTGCTGCTGAAATGCAGGATTGTTGCGACTGGCCCGAGACATCAGAAGGCCGAGCATCCAGAGTAAAAAGCGAAATTTCATGACACTGCCTCGGTAGGTTCCGGTCGATACGACCAGCGCAGCAGTGTAGCGGTTTGCCTGCATCACTTCAGCAGGAAATGTCGTCCTGATCACAGACGATCGGTGCAATAACGTGACTGATCGGTCACTAGTCTGAGAGTTATAGCGAAGCGCTATCCTGAACGGACAGCGCTTGCCGGGCAGTTCACCGTATAAACAGGTATCAGCGGATGCTGCTGATGCTGCCTTTGTTGCCTGTAACCTTGACGTCGACCTTCTTGAAGATGAAGTAGTCTTTGACGTTCACTTCATAGCGTGGTGCAACGATCAGGTCTGCACCCGACGATTTCACAGCCTTGAAAGCAGCCGCCGCTTTGGTAGTGGAGATCGGATCAGGAATCGGCAGTCCCAGACCACCCAGTGCACCACCGCCGCCGCCTGCAGCGCCGTAGACAACACCGTCTGCAAACTGGGTGTCACCACCGAATGCAAAGAAGTTGAACAGGATATTGGTAGACGATTGACCGCTGATGGTTTCGCCGACCTTAACGTCTGCTTTCAGGTCACTTTTGACCACGCCTTCCAAAGGCGCGCTTGGCTGACTCATGTTGTAGCTCACGCAGCCGCTGGTTGTTGCAATCAAGGTTGCAATGGCAGCAGACATCCATAGCTTTTTCATAACACTTTCCTGGGTAGTTTTTAGGAGTTATTGACAGCGGCGGAACTTTAAGGGAAGTAGGGAACGAAAAAAGTCAGAAAATTCCGACGGTTATGTAGTACCGGGTATTTAGTTTGAAGGAAATTTCAGACACTAAAACACGACAACAAAAACGGAAAACTCCTGAAATAAAGTAGGAATGATTTTGTTAGTGCAGTACTTGAATAAAAGAAAAGAGCACAGCAACGCCAGGTTAAAACTGCAAACGTCCAATGGGCACAGTGCTGAACGCATCTCGAAGCTCGCGCGCCGTGATGGTTCGGATACTGGCATCCTGCGCGAGTGCCTGGCGCAAGGCTGGCCAGAATCGGATGGGGAGATTGGCGGGAGAGATCAAGGGATCGGCCGAAAGATGTTCAGTCACAACGGCCGGAATTTTTCGATTTCACGGGAGCTGAAATCAGTGATGTGCGTGGTTCCTCTCCTCGCCAATCAAAAAATACGATCAAGGTGACGCAGGCGCTCGACCTGCAAGTTACCTGATCGCCTCTATAAACTGACCGCATGCCCCGGTCTGTGGAACCAAATGTATATCGACACGCCGATTGGCGGCTCGACCATCTTCATTGTCATTGCTGGCGATTGGTTGACTGGAGGCGAAACCCTGAACAGCAAAGCAACTAGCGGGGATGCCACTGATCCGTTGCATCCAGTCCCGTACAGCGGAGGCGCGGGCATGTGATAAACGCAGGTTCTGCTCAGCATCGCCCGTCGCGTCGGTGTGCCCGGAGATGATGATCAGCCAGCCTGGCTGGGCTTTTATGTTGATCAAGGCATTAATCAATACGTTATTGGAGTCCGGCTTGAGTTGTGCACTGCCTGCATCGAACAATGACAGACTGTCCAGCCGCACGGGATCCGGCTTTATTTGTTCTTGCTTGAAGATACCTGCAAGCCGAGCGGAACGATCATCATCTGACGCCGATATCCATTTCCAACCCCACCAACTGACTAAGCCAAGCATCGCTGTGGCGGCGAACAGCCACAGGACGATACGGCGCGTCTTTGTCTTTGGAGATGCAACTGACAATTCGGGTATACGAGGGGGCGGCAGAATAACAACGGGCATTACGAATGCCGGTTCCGGCACCCTTGACGCTTGCAGTACGACTTGCCCTGCTGGCAATTGATGCGCCAAGCGTTGCGCCAGCAAGTTGACCTGTTGACGCAGGGCCTGAAGCGCGACCACCGGGACGTTGGCCTGAAGCGCCAACAAATCATGCAGTTGCCCAAGCCTGGCTTCTAAATGAACAAGTGCCTGCAGACTTCGCCTGCATATCTCCAGACTACGCAGCAAGGACCGCAGCTGCGTAAATAACCAGCCCAGAATGTCCAGACGTGCAGAGTCCATAAATGGCCAAAGTCGCGGCCATTCGCAGGCAAGCGCTTCTATAAGCGCCACGCCCTCTGCCATACCGTCGAGGCCATGGCGGTAGCTGCGCGCCAGCACAAAACAGGCAGCAGTTTGCAGTTCTGCTCCGTTTTGCTCGAACAATGTTGAACACAACTGTTCAACCCTCGCCCAATCCACGTCCGGACAAGCCGGATGGCTGAGCTTGGAGAGTTCTTCGCTCAATGCCACAAACTCGCTACGGCCTCGCGGATCACCACCAATACGAACTCGCATTTCAAACAACGCCGTCATCCCGCCATCCTTCCCTTACAGATGAACCGCTTCGAGGTAATTCTGCTTTTTCAAATGGCGCACCAGCAACTTTCCTTCGGGTGCCAACGTGGTACCAAAAGTCATCTGTTTGCCTCCTCTGAATTCTATGTTCAGGGCATATTCCAGATGACCTGGCTGCACCTGCGGCAACAATTGGATATCCACTTTCGCGAGTCGCGGTTCGAACTTGCGCAAAGTTGTGTTCATCGACTTCATCAGCCCATGTGCTGAAGCGGGTAGTCCTTGCAGGATCAACCCCATATCCGGCAGCCCGTAGTCAGGAAGATGGCTGAGGGTGCCAGCTCGGCTGTTGAGGATGCGCTGCAAGTTATCGAGCACAGAGAGAATGTGTTGGTCCTCTTCGCTGACGCGATGCAGATCCAGCTCACCTTCGAAATTTTGCAGCAACATCTCGTAAAGCGAAGGGTTTGGGTCGCTCATCGCTCAGTCCTTCACCAAAGGCCGCAGCGTCAGTTGGTTGTCCCCTAACTCAATTAACCGCGCCCTGTCCGGGTCCAGCTCATCGCGCGTCAGCGTCAGACGCCACGTATTCGTCTGGTTATCGGGCTGGCGGAACAGCCCAACCACGGCGACAAACTGAGTGTCCTTATCCAAAGGCACATTCAACTGGGCGCCCTGCTCCGGCTTTACCACGACTGACCGTTTGTCCAGCACATCACCGATCAAAACGTCATCGTCTTTGCCCAGCAACTTGTCATAGCTGGCGCGCTCGAACCCTTTGCTATCGCGTAGCTGATATACCCGAACCAATGTGGGTACAGACAATGCGTTCATGTTCGTCGCATCGGTGTTTGCGGCAGCACGGCCGCTAAAGTCAAGATGCAGGTCTTTGACCTGTTTGTAGAAAACAGTTTTGGCCGTAGAAGAAGTAGCCTCTGTAACGCTTTGCATAAGCCCACAACCGCCAAGCAATACAGCGGATACAACAACCAGCAATGAATTAAAAACGGTACGCGACATGCTGCACCTCCCTTTCCTGAGGATTATTCGAAAGGCCTTGATAACGGCCAAGATTGATCGTGATGGTGTCGTGATCCGCGTCCCGCCGAGAGTCATTCCCCAAGCCCAGCACTCCGGTCATACCCAGCAGAACCTGCGAGTTCCCCAGCGCCGGCTTCGGCAAGCTTCGCACTGGCAGTGACAACTGAAGCTTTGCCGTACAACGCCATCCCAGATACACACGCAGCAGCACCATTAAATCGTTGTGCAACGGCGCGCCGGGTAACCAGTTGCGGGCTTCTTCCAGGTTCTCGGTGAACAGCGCAAGAAGCAGTTGGGTATTAGCGTCGTGTCCGACACTGCCCAAAGGCGTACCTTGGGACAAACTCACCGGACGGCAGGAAGACAGGCTGGCTGGATTCATCAGAAGAATTTTCTGCGGCCAGTGCGGGGTAATTCGTGCCTCAGTGTGAGGTGCCAGTAATTTCACCAGCGCGACGATGCCCTCTGCGTTGCGGGTTGGCAGACGCATGACGCTAAGAAGGGCGAGAAAGCGGGAAACCGGCGTAGCAATCTGCTTTGCCGTGCCCGGAATCCCCAAGCCGATCAGCCCTAGCAGACATTGCGAGGTCGAATCCTTGCCGCCAGCCTCGAACGTCGCAGGATAGGAATATTTGCGCCAGACGCGGTAGAACTGGGTGAATATCCGATGATTGAAAATGTCGAGGAAAGCTTCCAGCGCCTCGTGCCCTTCCCGACGCTGGGCAATGTCATCCAGATAGGCCGTCGGCAATGGGGAGTCGACCCCATACAAACCCAACAGCCGGGTCCGTACCGTCGCCGGTCGATCCGGAAATGCATCAACGGTTTCTATGGCTTTGAGTTCGCCGGCAGGAAATCCCATGCCTGGATCAGGTCGAAAGCGCACAGGGTCGTCTGCCGGATGTGCGGTGCTACCTAGTGGCGGATGATCCGGCAATGCCTGTTCCAGCAGCTGACAAAAGCGGTACAGGTTGGCTTCGGCCACACTTCCTCGCAAGGCGTCCAGCAGTCCGGTGTTTTTCAGCCGGGAATACGCTGATTGTGATTCTCGTTCCATCGCAGGCAATTTCCGGTTGGTTGCAGTACCAGCGTGAGCTGGTTGTATAGGTGAATGTCGGCATACAGGCCAAAGAATCGATTAAGCATCTCGCCGAACAGACTGATATCGCCTTCCCCGGAAAACCCGTTGGCATCCAGGGTGACTTCGATGTCCACTCCGCGAAGCAGGAAGCCTTTTTCGAAACGCTGGATCAGGTGATGCTTCACTTCGACGATTGCCGACAACCGACGCCGGTTCAGCTCACTACCCGTCCAGTCGTAGAGCGCCAAAGTGCCTCGCAGAACCTCCGCGCTATCGAGCATCGGCAGAAAGTTTGAACCCAAGTGACTGAGCACCCGCCAGTGAAAACGGTCACGGTTCGGTGGGTAACACGGCAATGTTGGCGCGCAAAGATTGCGCACCCGCAAGCCGACCTGAGAGGACTGCACCACGGTATCGAGCAACGTGCTTTGCAGTGCTTTGCGCGGCAATTGGCCGTGGGTACCCATTAGCCGCTGACGTTTGGCTGCCAAACGCTACCGCTTGCACACCCCAAGGATGTACCAAGGACAGATGAGCGAGGCATTCGTTGGCCCAGGCTTCCCACCGAGCTTGCTGCTGGAACTGCTGCGGGGACAGCAAAGCCCCCGCAGCCCAGAGAGGGCGGTCGATTTTCATGACGTCGTTTCCCTAAGAATTGACTCAGGCTTTGGCCTTGGGCATCTGCGAAACCAGCGACAAGTTGACGTCCATCCCTTCCACCTGGAAGTGCGGCACGGCATAAAGCTTGACGCGGAAGAAGCCCGGGTTGTCGTCGATGTCCTCGACAATCACCTTGGCATCACGCAACGGGTGCGAGGCTTGCAGGTCATCCCCCGGATCAGTCATTTCAGTAACCAGCCCACCCACCCACTTGTTGAGTTCTAGCTCAAGTACGCGGCGATCCTTGGTTGTTCCGATGTTCTCGCGCTGAATCAACTTCAAATAATGAGCGATGCGCGACAGCAGGAAGATGTAAGGCAAGCGCGCATTGATCCGGCTGTTGGCCGTGGCATCGGCGGTGTCATACAGAGCTGGTTTCTGGCTTGAGTTAGCCGAGAAGAAGCACGCGTAATCGCGGTTCTTGTAGTAGGAAAGCGGTATGAAACCGAGGTTGGCGAACTCGAATTCGCGCGTTTCCGGGATCATTACTTCCGAAGGAATTTTTACCTGATTGCCCGTGCCGAGGTCGTACAAGTGAATCGGTAAATCAGTGACTGCGCCACCCGACTGAGGGCCCCGAATCTGCACGCACCAACCATTGGCGATAAAGCTCTTCACCATGTTTGCAGCAAAGGCGAACGAGGCATTGGTCCACAGATATTTGTTGTGATCAGGGCCTTTGACGCTTTCAACGTAATTGAAGCTGCGCACGGGAATCGTGTCTGGCCCATAGGGCAAGCGACCTAGCACGCGAGGCATGGTCAGGCCGATGTAGCGGGAGTCGTCGCTGTCGCGGAAGGCTTTCCATTTGATGTATTCGGCACGATCAAAGTAGTTACCGATATCTTTGATGGCCGCAACCTCTTCCATGGTCTCCTTGCCGAAGAACGCTGGACCTACAGAACCAATAAAAGGCATGTGCGCGGCAGCTGCCACCTTCGAAATATTGCGCAATAGGGCAATATCCTGCGGATTACGACTGAATTCGTAGTTGGAGATAGCCGCAGCAATAGGTTCGCCACCTGGAGTGTCGTACTCCTGGGTGTAGGTATGCACATACAACCCGCTTTGAGATATTTCCGGCGCATCTTCGAAATCTTGGACCAGATGATCTTTACTGAGATCCAGGAGTTCGATGCGAACGTTCTGACGGAAATCAGTCTGATCAATCAGCGATTTAACACCACGCCAGGTCGATTCAACGCGCTGAAAATCTTCGTGATGCATCACCGCATCAAGCTGGCGACTGATTTGTGCATCCAATGATGCGATGTGTTCGTCCAGCAACGTTTTGTCTAGCCGCTCCACTTTCCGCGACGACTGCTTGAGCATATTCAAAAATACACTGACAGCAGCGGTTACTCGCTCATCGGCAGAAGCTTCAGACAACGCTTCATCAGTTTGGAAAACATCAAAGTTACCCAGCGCAACGACTGGACTCAAATTTATTTTCGCGAACAGAGCGCTGTAGACACTCTGGCTTTCTTCAGACAGTACTGCGTCGCCGCGCGAAGATGCGGAAGACTGTTTTGCGGACATGGGACAACTTCCTTTTAACGAACAAATATGAATTAACGGTTTTCCTGAGGAGCCAGAGCAGCCAGTTCAGCACGCAGCTCATCGCTCAACGCTTCATCTTTGAGAATGTGCTCCAGTTCGGAGCGGAAGGTCGCGTTATCCAACAGGTTCGACTTTAGGTCGCGCAGCAGATTACGCATTGCCAGTAGAGCCCGTAGCTGCGGTATTTGCCGCGCCACCTGCTCAGGCTCAAAATCCTTCATGCTTTGGAAATTCAGCTCGACGGCGGTATCCGAATCGTCATCTGCCAAAGTGTTCTCCACCGCCAGCTTCAGACTGGGGGAAAAATCCGCCAACACGCTATCAAAATTGTTTTTGTTAATGTCCACCTTGCTTCTTTCGGACAATGGACGCTGCTCTTTGCCGTTGCTGTAGTCCCCCATGACCATCAGCTTAAGGGGCAATTCGACTTTTTTCCGTGCCCCACCGGTATGCAAGTCAAGCTTGATGTTGATCCGCGCCTTCGGCACTTCATTTTGAAAACTGTTTGAAGCCATAACCCCTCCTAAACCGCGCAATAGCGAACGCCATTACGAACTCCGAGCAAGATAGGAAATCAAAACTTTTGCCGATCCGGTACAAGCCATCGGCCACAGCTTATAAATTCCTTTTAAATGAAGAAAACGACTTAAAACATGAACTTTTGCTTTTCTTTTGTTTAACTGGCGGCCAAGGGTAAATCAACGCGAATGGCAACTCCAGCCATCGAAACACCTCTCGGAATTTTCCTGCCAACTTAGAGAAAATTCCTACAAGTTTTTACTAAGCCTTCAACACCACCCAGACCTTGACCCAAGGGTTTTTCTTCAATATATACAAAGAGTTATTTAAATGTATTTACTCTTTGTATGAGGCCATACCTTATCCCACTGCCCTCTTTTAATTGCTTTAGGCAATTGATATAAACATCGCACCTACCTCCCACTGACTCCAAACATAACGATACCTTGGCTCACGCCTCAGAGCTGTGGCATTGCACTTGGCTGACATGGCACGTCCGGGCCGTCACCCCGCCGACCTTTGCGGAATAAAATTACTCCCACAATGATCAGCAGGTGACCATCCGCCCACAAAAAAACGGGCACCCAATCCAAGTTGGCGTGCCCGTTTTTTTACTGATTACTGCTCGCCTCCCGCTAAGGCGTACAGCCGGTGTCTATGGGTTTACGCTGTCTTTGAGTGATTTACCAGGTTTGAAGGCTACGGTGTTGCTGGCCTTGATTTTCACGGGCTCGCCGGTTTGGGGGTTTTTGCCGGTGCGGGCGCCGCGATGGCGTTGCAGGAAGGTACCAAAGCCTACCAGCGTGACGCTGTCCTTGCGGTGCAGTGCGCCGGTGATTTCTTCGAGGACGGCGTTGAGGACGCGATTGGCTTGTTCTTTGGTGAGATCCGCCTTTTCAGCAATGGCGGCTGCAAGTTCTGGTTTACGCATATGAAGCCTCTTTTACGGTTTTTTGTTTTTATGTCCCGTGCTGCTCATCCCGAACAGCCCAAGGCGCCGCACGGCTCTACGTGGCGGCAGTCAAGAATGAGGATGGCATGCCATAGTGGCCCGCGCCAGTACGGGCGCGGGGTTTATGCGAACAAAATTGTGGCTTATCCGACAGAACGTCCGGTATTCACGCCAGTAACGCTGGCAGTGTTTTGTTGAGGGTGAGTTTTTCCATCACTGCGGTACCGGTCAGTGCGTAGCCGAGCAGGCTGCCGTCTGCGTCGTGACACAGCGCCTTGATGTCCGCGCCCTGCCCTTCGATGCTCCAGATGCCTTCGGTTCCGCGCGGCGGCGGAGAAACCACCAATGGGCAGACGGGTGTTTTGACGGTGATGGGCATTGGCCCATATTTAACGGCTGTCGGGTTCCCTGCCAGGGTTTGGGCCAATGCTCGGGCACAGCTCATCAATGGCATGACGTAGAGCAGGTTCAAGCCGTCCACTTCCGCGCAATCGCCAAGGGCATAGATGTTGGCGTGAGAGGTTTTCAGTTCGCGGTCGACAAGGATGCCCCGACTGGTTTGCAGCCCAGCGGCAGCAGCAAGGTCGATGCGCGGGCGCAGGCCGATGGCGGAGACCACCAGATCGCAGACGATCACTTCGCCATCGGACAAATGCGCTTCGAGCCCATTATCAGTACGCAGCAAACGTGTAAGCACCGGCCCGAGGTGGAAGCAGGCGCCGAGGCTTTCCAAGCCTGCGCGCACAGCGGCGGCAGCGGCTGGGTGCAACAAGGTCGGCATGACGTGCTCGCAGGGCGCAACCAGATCCACTTCGTAACCGCCGAGGATCAGGTCGTTGGCGAACTCGCAACCGATCAGGCCGGCGCCGAGTATCAATACCCGTCGCTTGCCTGCGGCGGCTTCGCGAAACCGTGCGTAGTCTTCCAGGTCATTGATGGGGAATACGGCATCCGCCCCATCGCCTTCGATGGGTACGCGAATGGTTTCGGCGCCCCAGGCCAGGATCAGGTCGCGGTAATACACGGCTTCTTCACCGATCCACAGGCGCTTATGGCCTGCGTCGATGCCACTGATGCGAGTATGGGTCCGCACTTCGGCCTTGAGCTGCTCGGCCATGGCGCCCGCTTCGGCCATGCTCAAGCCGTCAGCGTGCTTGTTTTTGCCAAAGCCGGTGGACAGCATCGGCTTGGAATAGGATCGACCGTCATCAGCCGTGATCAGCAGCAGCGGCGTTTCGCCATCAAGCTTGCGAAATTCCCGGGCCAGGTTGTAGCCCGCCAAGCCGGTGCCAATTATCACGACAGGTGCGTTCATGCAGTTTTCCAGGAAGTTGAGAGCAGTTAAGGACAGGATCAGTTGATTTCGATCATTTCGAAATCCATCTTGCCGACGCCGCAATCTGGGCACAGCCAGTCTTCAGGAACGTCTTGCCACAGCGTGCCTGGTGCGATGCCGTCATCCGGCCATCCATCGGCTTCGTTGTAGATCAGGCCACAGACAATGCATTGCCACTTTTTCATCAGAATTTCTCTCAGGTTTTGGGATGTCGCCGGCAGGGTGGTCGATGGTGTCGCGCTTGCCACCGTGCTCAGGGCGTTTTGTACTGACCGCAGCGCTTAGATGCAAGCCCGAACGTGGTGACGATACATTGCAGAGGATCGGTTGAATCGGGCAATCGTGCTAAGCTCGCCGCCTTTATTCACGCCAATAATTGCTCATTGTGACCCAGCAAAAACCGGTATTCCCCACTACTACTGCCTGGCTTGAGCGCGAGTCGCTTGGGCCAGCGCCTGCGCCAGTGGTTTTTGAGTGGTTGTTCCATCAGGATTCCTTGACGCGCCGTCTAACTGCACTTTCCAACGACGCCTTTAGTGTCACGCCGCTTTTCGAGGGCTGGCAACCGCTACGCGACGACGAGTGCTACGCCTTGGAGCTGCCTGCGCACAGCATCGGCTGGGTGCGCGAGGTGTATTTGCGCGGCCACGGAGAAAAGTGGGTGTTCGCCCGCAGCGTTGCCGCTCGCAGCGCATTGCAGGAAGGTGGCCTGAATATGGACGAGCTGGGCACGCGCTCCCTTGGGGAATTGCTGTTCTGTGACGAAGCCTTTCTGCGCGGCCCGCTGCAGGTCTGCCGATACCCTGCGGCCTGGTTACCCGTCGCTGACGCTGCTGACGATTTATGGGGGCGTCGCTCGTGTTTCAGTCGCGGCCCCTTGAACATACTGGTCGCCGAAGTGTTCTTGCCAACGTTGTGGCAGGCAATTGCCATTGGGGAAAAACGCTGATGTACCTGACGCTGCTTAAATCCCTGAATCGCCTGAACCCACGCGCCTGGGACTTTATTCAGTTGATGCGCCTGGACAAGCCCATCGGCATTTATCTGTTGTTATGGCCAACACTCTGGGCGCTTTGGATTGCTGGAACAGGCGCGCCGTCCCTGGCCAATACCATCATTTTTGTGGTCGGCGTGTTTCTGATGCGGGCCGCCGGCTGTGTGATCAATGATTTCGCTGACCGCAAGGTGGACGGTCACGTCAAACGTACCGAGCAACGTCCGCTGGTCAGCGGCAAGATCAGCTCAAAGGAAGCGCTGGTGTTGTTTGCGGTCCTGGTGATTGTGAGTTTCCTGCTGGTGTTGCTGACCAATTCCACAACGGTCTGGCTATCGTTCGGCGGGTTAGCGCTCGCCGCCTGTTACCCATTCATGAAGCGTTACACCTATTACCCGCAAGTGGTGCTGGGTGCGGCGTTTTCCTGGGGGATGCCCATGGCCTTCACGGCGCAGACCGGGGATTTGCCTGCGGCTGCGTGGCTGCTGTACATCGCCAATCTGTTGTGGACGGTGGCTTACGACACCTATTACGCCATGGTGGACCGTGAAGACGATTTGAAAATCGGCGTGAAATCCACGGCGGTGCTGTTCGGTGATGCTGATCGGGTGATCATCCTGACGCTGCAAGGCCTGGCACTGGGCTGCTTGCTGCTGGCGGGCGGGCGTTTCGAGATGGGCGGGTATTTCTATCTGGGACTGCTGGTGGCGGCCGGATGTTTTGCGTGGGAATTCTGGTCCACCCGCAGTCGGGATCGACAAGCGTGCTTCAAAGCGTTTCTGCATAACCACTGGGCGGGGCTGGCGATCTTCGTCGGCATCGTTGCCGACTATGCATTGCGCTGACCGACAGGTTCGTGGCCGGCAGTCAGCGCATGGGCAAGCTTAAGGCTTGACGACGTGCCAGGCGCCGCCTTTGCCGTCGCCAGTCATATCGCCGGCTTTTTTGTCATCCTTATAGAAGTACACCGGCTTGCCGTCGTAGGCCCATTGCATTTTGCCGTCGTCACGTTTGATGACCGTCCATTTGCCTGAAGCCTTGTCAGCAGCGGTGGCGGTCAACGGTGGCCAGTTGATTGCGCACTGGTCTTTGCAGGCTGATTTGCCGTCCGCATCTTTATCGAAGGTGTAAAGCGTGGCGCCGTGATGGTCGGTCAACATACCGTTGTCGCCCATCATGCCAGGCTCGGCAGCGAAGGCCAGGCCGGAGGATGCCAGCGCAGCGGCAGCCAGCAGGCCCATCAATGTTGATGAAAATTTAGCCATTAGGTAATCCTCTGTTGTTGTAAAAATTGTTGTAGGACAGAGCAGCAAGCTTAGACCGGTAGTTACGTGGCATGCTAGCCCCATTCCGGGCTGTCACACGACTGCAATAATTCCGTTATCTAATGCGCCCCAAGACAGTTAAATGACAAGAGGTTCAAGCATGGCTGGCAGGAGCATTCTGATCGTTGACGACGAAGCGCCTATTCGCGAAATGATCGCCGTTGCGTTGGAAATGGCCGGTTATGACTGCATGGAAGCAGAGAACTCTCAGCAAGCCCACGCAATCATTGTCGACCGTAAACCGGATTTGATTCTGCTCGACTGGATGTTGCCAGGCACATCGGGTATCGAGCTGGCTCGCCGCCTCAAGCGTGACGAGCTGACCTGCGACATTCCCATCATCATGCTCACGGCCAAGGGCGAGGAAGACAACAAGATCCAGGGTCTGGAAGTCGGGGCTGATGACTACATCACCAAGCCGTTCTCGCCTCGCGAACTGGTGGCGCGCCTGAAGGCGGTATTGCGTCGTGCTGGCCCAACGGATGGTGAATCCCCTATCGAAGTTGGCGGTCTGCTGCTTGATCCCATCAGCCATCGGGTCACCATTGACGGCAAGCCTGCGGAAATGGGACCTACCGAATACCGTTTGCTGCAATTCTTCATGACCCATCAGGAGCGCGCCTATACGCGCGGCCAACTTCTGGACCAGGTGTGGGGTGGCAATGTCTATGTCGAAGAACGCACCGTTGATGTTCATATCCGTCGCCTGCGCAAAGCCCTCGGCGATGCCTACGAGAATCTGGTACAAACCGTGCGCGGCACGGGTTATCGGTTTTCCACCAAGAGTTGATGGCCGTTTTGCAGGCAGACAGCGCTTGTACGAAGCGCGCGCTAGACAAGGATGTGCTTTCAATTGAATCAAAACTGGCACGGCACATTGATCCGCCACATGTTGATGCTGGTCACCGCCGCCCTCGTGGTCGGGCTGATCAGCAACCAGTATGGCTGGAGCCTGGCTATCGCGCTGGGGCTCTATCTGGCCTGGACCCTGAAACAGTTATTGCGTCTGCATGATTGGCTGAGCAGCCACAAGGCCGATGAACCGCCGCCGGATGGTTACGGTCTGTGGGGCGAAGTCTTTGACAGCATCTACCACCTGCAACGCCGCGACCAACGGGTACGCGGGCGGCTGCAAGCGGTAATCGACCGCGTCCAGGAATCCACTGCCGCGCTCAAAGACGCCGTCATCATGCTCGATAGCGAAGGCAATCTTGAATGGTGGAACCGCGCCGCCGAAACGCTGCTGGGCCTGAAAACGCCGCAAGACAGTGGCCAGTCCGTGACCAATCTGGTGCGCCACCCGCGCTTCAAAGAGTATTTCGAGCAGGGAAATTACGCCGAACCGCTGGAAATCCCGTCACCCAACAACGACCGGATGCGCATCCAGCTGCTGATTACCCGCTACGGCAATAATGAGCATTTGATGCTGGTGCGTGATGTCACGCGGATTCATCAACTCGAACAGATGCGTAAAGACTTCGTCGCCAACGTCTCCCATGAACTGCGCACGCCACTGACGGTGATTTTCGGCTATCTGGAAACCCTGCTCGACAATGTCGAGGAAGTGAATCCGCGCTGGGTCCGGGCGCTGCAACAGATGCATCAACAGGGCGGCCGTATGCAAACGCTGCTCAATGACCTGTTGCTGCTGGCCAAACTCGAAGCCACCGATTATCCCTCCGACAACCATCCGATCGAGGTGGGCGTGCTGCTCAAGACCATCAAGGGCGATGCGCAGGCGTTGTCTGGCAGCAAGAATCAGCAGATCACTCTGGACGTCGAAAGCGACGTGCAGCTCAAGGGCAGTGAAACCGAACTACGCAGTGCGTTCTCAAACCTGATCTTCAATGCCGTCAAATACACGCCCGCAGAAGGCACTATTCGCATTCGCTGGTGGGCCGACGATCAGGGTGCGCACTTGAGCGTGCAAGATTCGGGTATCGGCATCGACACCAAGCATCTGCCCCGGCTCACTGAGCGCTTCTACCGTGTAGATTCCAGCCGTGCGTCGAATACCGGCGGCACGGGGTTGGGGCTGGCGATCGTCAAGCATGTCCTGCTGCGCCATCGCGGCACATTGGAAATCAACAGCGTGCCAGGCAAGGGAAGTACTTTTATCTGTCACTTTCCCGCGATCCAACTGATCAAACCCTGATGTGCGACTAGGCAAGCTGGCTTCTAGCCGCTACATTGCCGTTCTTGTGCCCTCGATTCTGATGCGGCAGCCCCCTTCTTCAGTCAAAACGGAACCTGTAAACCTCCACCATGGACCCTTCCCCTAGTTTTAACTTCGCGTCACTTTTCGCCGATTTCGGCATGATTCTCTTCGCAATGGTTCTGGTCCTGCTCAACGGTTTCTTCGTTGCGGCGGAATTCGCCATGGTCAAGCTTCGCTCAACCAGGGTCGAATCCATTGCCGAAAAAAATGGCTGGCGCGGGCATATTCTGCGTACCGTTCACAGCCAACTGGACGCCTACCTTTCGGCCTGCCAGCTGGGTATCACACTGGCTTCCCTGGGTCTGGGCTGGGTAGGTGAACCGGCCTTTGCGCATCTCTTGGCACCGGTCCTGAGCGCCGTGGGCGTGGAATCGGCGGAAGTGGTCAAAGGCGTGTCGTTTTTCTCCGCCTTCTTCATCATTTCCTACCTGCACATCGTGGTCGGCGAGCTGGCGCCCAAATCCTGGGCCATCCGCAAGCCCGAGTTGCTGTCGCTGTGGACCGCCGTGCCGCTGTACCTGTTTTACTGGGCCATGTATCCGGCGATTTACCTGCTCAACGCCAGCGCCAACGGCATCCTGCGCATTGCAGGCCAAGGCGAACCTGGCCCCCATCACGAGCACAGCTACAGCCGCGAAGAGTTGAAGCTGATTTTGCACTCCAGCCGTGGCCAGGACCCGAGCGACCAAGGCATGCGCGTGCTGGCTTCGGCCGTGGAAATGGGCGAGCTGGAAGTGGTGGACTGGGCCAATTCCCGGGAAGACCTGGTGACGCTGGACTTCAACGCGCCACTCAAGGAAATCCTCGCGCTGTTTCGTCGTCACAAGTTCAGCCGCTATCCGGTCTACGATGCAGTACGCGGCGAATTCGTCGGCCTGTTGCATATCAAGGACTTGCTGCTGGAACTCGCCGCCCTGGACCATATCCCCGAATCGTTCAACCTGGCCGAGCTGACCCGTCCGCTGGAGCGCGTGTCCAAACACATGCCGCTGTCGCGTCTGCTGGAGCAGTTCCGTCAGGGCGGCGCGCATTTTGCGCTGGTGGAGGAAGCCGACGGCAAGATCATTGGCTATCTGACCATGGAGGACGTGCTGGAAGTTCTGGTGGGCGATATTCAGGACGAACACCGCAAGGTCGAGCGCGGCATCCTTGCTTATCAGCCCGGCAAACTGCTGGTGCGTGGTGATACGCCGCTGTTCAAGGTTGAACGTCTGCTGGGCATCGATCTGGACCATGTGGAAGCCGAAACCCTGGCTGGTCTGATCTACGAAACCCTCAAGCGGGTCCCGGAAGTCGAAGAAGTCATGGAAGTCGAAGGCCTGCGCATCATCATCAAGAAGATGAAAGGCCCGAAAATCGTGTTGGCCAAGGTGGTCAAGATCGATTGATCATTTGCCCGCATTTATTTGTAGGAGCCAACTTGTTGGCGAGGCGGTGTGCCAGTGATGCCGTCTCGCGAACAAGTTCGCTCCTACAGGTTTAGCGCTGCATCAATTCCCGCCCACTGCGAAATTGGGCAGGCTTTGTACCGGCTGGGCGAATTCGTAAGGGATGGATTCCAGCGCCAGACCAACGTTGCGCTGAATGACGAAGTGCAGATGCGGGCCGGTGCTGTTGCCGGTGTTGCCTGATCGCGCCAGTGCGGAGCCTACGCTGACGTGCTGGCCTTCCTTGACGCTGACCGAGCCTTTCATCAGGTGCAGATAGACGCCCATGGTGCCGTCATCGTGCAGGATACGCACGAAATTGCCTGACGGGTTCGAGCCCTTCCCGGTCTGATCATTCTCGGTCTTGATGACCACGCCGCCTCGCGCCGCCACGATGGGCGTGCCTTCAGGCATGGCGATGTCCATGGCGTAGCGGCCCTTGGCGCCGAAATGGCTGTATTTGCCATTAGGGCCCTGGCTCAGACGGAATGGCCCCCCTAGCCATGGCAACGGATACCGATAAGCCAGGGTCGAACGCTGCGGATCACCGACGATGGAACGCAAGCTGGTCTTGTAACTCATGACGCGGCTGGGCACCTGCGGGCTCAACACCACCAGCCGTTCATTGCTGCGCGGGGCGATGGTGCGCCGAATGGATTGGTCCGACACGCCCAGTACGTTCTTCACATTGGAAAGCTTGAGCTCGACTTCAACCGGTGCGTACAAGTCGTTGCGCACGTAAAGGCTGTCCACGCCTTTCTCTTTTTTGGTACTCAGGTGTACCTGCCGCTCGATGTGCTCGACCATCCGGTCCCGAAACACCACCACCGACGCGCCCGCTGTCGGCCGGTCGGTAAAGGACACGACACCATTGGGATCGGTGAATTTATAAATCGTCACGGCCCCCGCCGATTGCGCGGCGAGCGATAGAGCACACAGGATCAGTAAGCGCTCGAGCATGGGATCAGTCTGGGTTGTCAATAAGTTGAGCAAGCCTACCAGTGATCCACACCCATGAGGACTCAGCTGTTTCAATCGGTAATAGTCGGAGCGTCAAGGAAATCGCGCCAGATGAATAGGAGGAGCGACGGCCCCATGCAGGGCCAACTTGTCGGCGCCTGCACACGTAACGTTCGGCGTCAGCGATCAACCACCCGGCACAAAGTGTTTCTGCGCCGTGCCGCGGGCGATCAGCCGGGACACGTAGTCCAGCTTTTGTGCATCTTGATCGGTAAACCGAAAGGTCAGTTGCAGCCAGTCGCTATCAGGCTTCTGTTCAAACGCCACGATTGCGTGCAGATAGCCGTTGAGACGCGCAATTTCAGCGTTTTCGCCCTGTTCCAGATCAAGCACTGCCTGTTCGAGAATTTGCGGCAACGTATCGCTGCGTCGTACCACCAACAATGCTTCCTTGAGCGTCAGTGCCTTGATCACGCACGACTGGATGCCACTGGACAAACGCAGCTGACCCTGCCCACGTCCTGCGGGTGCTTGCGCCGGCGCTGCAGCAACCACTGGCGGCGGTTTGGCAACGCTGGCCGAGGCAGGCCTGACGACTTCAGCCCTGCCGCCCGTCAATGCGCTGAGAGACTCATTGATCGGGGAGCCTATGCGGCTTGGTGCACTGGTCATGACGGCATCAAGCTTGCCGACCTTGGCCAAGGCCTTCTTGACCTTGCTAAGCAGCTGTTCATTAGTGAACGGCTTGCCGACAAAATCGGTAACGCCTGCCTGAATGGCCTGCACGACGTTTTCCTTGTCGCCCCGGCTGGTCACCATGATGAAGGGAACGGTCTTGAGGTAGCCGTCCTGTTGGCGACACCAGCTCAGCAGCTCCAGACCTGACATTTCCGGCATTTCCCAATCGCACAGAATCAGGTCAAAGACCTCGCGGGTCAGCATGACTTGCGCCTTGCGACCGTTGACGGCGTCTTCTGTATGAATACCGGGGAAATAGTTGCGTAGCCCTTTCTTAACCAAATCGCGAATGAAAGTCGCGTCATCCACAATCAAAACACTGACTTTACTCATCGACGCTCCTGCGGGCGTGTCCGCCATGGAGGGCGAACTGCGTTGATGCTAAACACGCCCTTTATTTCGGCAAGCATAGCGCTGGCTGATGGCCAGCGGCCAAACTGTTGACGACGCCAGGACATTTAATTCGCGGGCGGCTTGAAATTCAAAACCGTTGAAAGCAAAACGCCCAGCTGCATGCTGGGCGTTTTTTTTCGCAGGCAGTCTTATTTATCGTCAGCTTCGCCCGGAACATTAGGGGTTTCGCTCGATATACCCTGCACTTCTTCTTTCATGCGTTTAAGGCCCATGTGACGCACGTCGGTACCGCGCACCAGATAGATGACCAGCTCGGAAATATTACGCGCATGGTCACCGATACGTTCAAGCGAGCGCAGCACCCAGATCACGCTCAGAACCCGGGAAATGGAGCGTGGATCTTCCATCATGTAGGTCGCCAGCTCACGCAGCGCGGTCTTGTATTCGCGGTCGATGATCTTGTCGTATTGGGCGACCGACAAGGCCAGCTCGGCGTCGAAGCGTGCGAACGAGTCCAGCGCATCGCGAACCATGTTACGTACTTGATCGCCAATGTGGCGCACTTCAACGTAACCGCGCGGCGCTTCGCCCTCTTCACAGAGCTGAATAGCGCGACGGGCGATCTTGGTGGCTTCGTCACCGATGCGCTCCAGATCGATGACCGATTTGGAAATGCTGATGATCAGACGCAGGTCCGAGGCGGCGGGTTGACGACGAGCCAGGATGCGCAGGCATTCTTCGTCAATGTTGCGCTCCATCTGGTTGATACGGTCGTCAACCTCACGAACCCGCTGGGCCAGCCCGGAATCGGCTTCGATCAAGGCGGTCACCGCATCATTGACCTGCTTCTCGACCAATCCGCCCATTTCGAGCAAATGGCTACGCACTTCTTCAAGCTCGGCGTTGAACTGTTGTGAGATGTGATGCGTGAGGCTGTCTTTATGGATCATGCTTGGTGTCCTTGGAACGTCCGATTAAGTGCAAAAACGCAGCGGTGGTTCAGGGGCTGACGAAGCACGTTCCACTAGCCGTAACGACCGGTGATGTAGTCTTCCGTCTGTTTTTTCGCCGGATTGGTGAACAGTGTGTCTGTGTCACCGAACTCGACCAGTTTGCCCATGTACATGAATGCGGTGTAATCCGAGACCCGCGCCGCCTGCTGCATGTTGTGG
>DASVUK010000152.1:0-3299 GCA_036387095.1 Pseudomonas sp. | reverse complement strand
AATCGATGAGGAGTTGGGTTTTCGGGCTGGTGTGGTGGTTTTAGTGTTGACAGGATTTGTAGAACTCTATTAGTTGATTGTTGAAAGACGATAGATAGTTACCACCATGGTGGTGATGTTTGTTGATCTAGACGATTAATTAATGTGCGCTCTTTTCGCGAATATAAGCGGAGAGAGCTGCCTAATGGAGTGTGTTATGACTGACGCCAAATTGAAATATCCGATCCCTCTTCCCCCTCCGGTTGTTCCTGATGCCCATTCCGAAGACGGCCTACTTGCTATCTCATCGCTCGAAAACCCTATTCCGGTTAAAGTACAGGTGTGGCAGGCAGCCGAACCTGGCTACTACTTTGAATTGATGCTGGATGGCCTGGCTCTGGGGAATGTCCGGGTTATTACTGAAAACGATCGTGCCGGAGACATGATTACGGTATACCTGAATGAAGCACTCCTCGATCATGAGGGTGCTTATGCGCTGGGCTACAAGACGACCAGCCCCAACACTGGAGTCTCCGACTACTCGCCATCGGTTATGTTAAAAGTAGACCGCACCCAACCCGGCGCCACCCTCCTCGCCCCGATGATCTTCCCCACCGCCACCTTCGGCGATCATCTCACCGGCCTCATCCCCGGCTACGCCGGCATGGAAAAAGGCGATGTCATCCAGATCCTACTCAACGGAATCGAGGGCCCGACCCACCTCGTGCAGGCAGAAGAACTCACGCTCCGGCCCGTCGAGATCACCTTCACCCGCGAAGATCTGCACGCCCATGCAGGGGAAAACGTGTCCATCGAGTACTTCGTCACCGACCGGGCAGGCAATGCATCCATCACCAGCCTGCCGACCCTGGTTTCAGTTAAATTGTAACCAGCGTCCAGACCATTCAACTGAATACCAAAGGTAACGACCTCCACGCTTATGCGTGGAGGTTTTGTCAAACAATTCGGTCTCAAAAAATATTTAAAATTATTATTGGTCGCTTTGATTCCCCAGAACCTACACCTCCGTAGGAAGTGTCTGATGGACTATCAAATTTTTATCGACTACGTGCCATACATAATCATTTAAATCTGCCAGAAAAGCAGCGAAAAGTACCGCTTTCACAAACTCAAGAGTTATTCAACCAAGAATATTTTTCGAAGAAGCCATGCAATCCCGTGCACCTCGCTTGTTTGACACTACCATTTTTCGAATCAATCATAGGCACGTACAGCGCGCCGTCCTACACCCTGCTGACGACACTTAATCCCTGCAATCCTCGCACTAGCGATCTGATCAAGGAGTTCCAATGGAAGATGACATGGATAACCAGCCGCCATCACACTCACAGCCCATCGTGACCGATAAAGATAACAAGGTGAACCTGCCAAACTCGAAAAGCACTCGCCGAAAAGGCAAATCCCCCGATAAGAACTCAATACCGCTTTACGAAGATTTGCGGGCAGTACCGCCCGAGGGTATGAGTGCAGCTGAACAGGCGCTGGTCTACGCCAGCCAACTTCAGAACGTGCCCGGTTTTCCATGGCATCACGGGACGCAGGATCCAAACACGGCGCCCCTCTTCGATGCGCCCTACCTCACGGGTGCGAACCCCGAAGGCCCCACCGAAGGCCAGTTGCACGTGGGCATCTACATCAATATCCCTCGCTCTTCGAAGCTGTGGTTCGGTGATCACCTGAAGCTGCGCTGGGGCCACAACACGTTCTACACCACCGTCGGCAAGGTCGAAGGCCGCAAGGGGCCCCGCCTGGTTCAGTACCTGAACAATGAAACCCTGGCGGACTACCAGAGCGGATGCGTCGAAGTGCGTTATGAAGTGGTGCGGCGGGCCAGGCTCGTGGGCATCTCCGAAACGCTGACGGTCAACTTGCCGCGCCTGAGCAAGCGACGCGGCAAGGCCTCACCCAGAGGGCGCACACCGCGGCGCCGGCCCGTGCAGCCTAAACCGTAGCCGCCACGTGGCCGGACACTCGCCTTCACACGTAAAAAGCCCCGACTGCATCGCTGCAGCCGGGGCTTCAAAACCGCGCCTCAATCAACTGAAGCGGGCGTCAGAACGCCAGACGCAGACCCACGTTCGCCCCCCAAGGCTGCTCAACATGCTCACCCTTCATGTAATCGAAATCAGCGTGCACCTGAAGCCGCTCAGACAACGACACCGAAACGCCCGCGCCCAATTCAGCCCGGGAGCCGAACAGGTCATTGTCGAAACGCTGGCCGTTCACGCTGACATCGTTACTGCGGGCAAACTCCTGGGCCAAGGCCACCCGTACGTACGGTTTGACGATACCGCCGTCTTTCATCGCGAAGCTGCGACCTGCCGTAGTGCCGACCTTGCCCAGCACCGACTGAATCTGGTTGGTTCTGGCCTGCATGCCGTTGTCCAGGGTGTAGCGGCTTCCATCGATCCAGACGCTGGACACCTGTGCAAAGGGTTCGACGAAATACGCATCGCCCAGCTTTATATGCCTGCCGACTTCCAGCGATCCGCCCAAGGCTTTGCTGCTGTAATCGCCCTTGGCCTTCGTGCCATCGCTCATCGCTACCTTGGACTCGTTATGGAACTGATTGAGTTTCAGCACCCCGTCCAGGTAATAACCTTCCTCCGACAACCACGTGCCATAGGCGCCGACGTAGTAGCTGTCCACCTGACCCGAGGTGCCACGGCCGATGTCCAGATCCGACTTGCTGTACCCGCCCATCAGCCCGAGCAGCAACTGACCATTACCCACTGGCACAGGCGCATCCGCACCGAACGACAAGCCCTGCTGTTTCTGGCTGTAGTTGACACCGGACTCAAGCGCTGCATTGAAGCGACTGCCATAAGTGCGCATCCAGCCGCCGCCCTGCTCCTGGCCGCGGACCTCACCCATGCGGCTGCGCAACGTCGTCAGTTCGCTGTTCCACACCGTCGGCGCCGTATTGAACAACGCCAGCGCGCTTTTCGTGGACGGGCTGATCTCCTTGCCAGACCCGACGATGAACCAGTCCGTCCCCTGGCGCTCAAGCTCGTAGGAATACACCCCAAGGTCCGCCCGACCGCCCACCAGCCCAAACTCGGCATCCCCGCCCTCGGTGTGAACCACCCGCAGCGGGTCGAACTCGGCAGGGACGGCTTCGGCGCCGGTGTTCTGAATGCGCAGGCGATGCCTGCCCGACGCTTCACCGTTCACGCTAAGCAGATCGCCGCTGGCGTTATCGAGGTTGATGCGCATGTCGAAAAGGCCAGAACCGGAGAGGCTGCCAAGCGAAAGCGAATGAAAGCCGTCGCCGGTGAAACCGACGCTGCCGCCATCCA
>DASVUK010000151.1:0-42500 GCA_036387095.1 Pseudomonas sp. | reverse complement strand
GCGTTATTTGCCGACAGCGATGTTGCAGTTGGATTGGTCGGCACAAGTTACAGCGCCAACCCTAACTGGAACTTTCTCGGCGCACTTAAACAGGCACTTCACAGCGATGTCGTGAATTACGCGGAAGACGGGCACGGCCCGATTCTGCCAATGCTCAAGTATCTGCAGACCGAAGCGTTCAAAAACAGTCCGCCTCAAGTGTTGATCTGGGAATTCCCGGAACGCTATCTGCCCGCACACAACGACCTGGGTGAGTTCGATCCAAAGTGGATCGCGGAACTCAAAAAGCCCCATGACGATAAACAAAATCTGGCCGTAAATGCCAAACCAACCGAGTCGCCTGAAAAGGCGCAAAACTGAGAGGACTACTCAAATGACCTTACAGACCACTCCACACACTTTGGCTGAGAACACTATGACTACTGCTCCTGTTAAAAAGAACCGTCTGCTCAAAACCTGCGTCATGGCAGCAGGCCTGGGCCTGATGTCCCTGCAAGCCTTCGCTGGCGACGCGGCCCTCTACGGCCCGACGGCCCCGAAAGGCTCAACCTTTGTCCGTGTGTACAACGCAAGCAGCGCTGAAATCAGCGCCAGCGTCGGCAACACCAACATGAACGAAGTCGCGCCGCTGGCCAGCACCGCCTTCAGCTTCATGCCGCAGGGCGACTACAGCGCCAAGCTCGGCAGCCAGACAGTTCCAGTGAAACTGGCCAGCGATCATTACTACACCCTGGTCAACAACGTCAGCGGCAAACCACAACTGGTTGAAGAGCCGCCGTTCAAGAACAAGCAGAAGTCCCTTGTCCGTGTTCAGAACCTCAGCGACAAAACCCTGACCCTGAAAACCGCCGACGGCAAGACAGATGTGGTCAAGGCCGTTGCTGCCAAAGGCACTGGCGAGCGTGAAATCAACCCGGTGAAAGTCACCCTGGCACTGTACGACGGCGACAAGAAAGTCAGCGACCTGAAACCCGTTGCCCTTGAGCGTGGCGAAGCCGCCGTGCTGTACATCACCGGCAGCGGCAGCAGCCTCTCACCAGTCTGGGTCAAGCCTCCAGTAGCCACTCGATAAGCGAATTGAGTCAGTCGGTCCGAGCCCTTCCCTTCTCCAAAGAAGGCGGCATGAGCGGACCGACCGACGCGGAACAAGAACAAGACTGAAACGACAGACCGAACAACGTTCAGCCCATTTCGAATGCTATTGGAGATACAAAATGATTCCAGTGATCTTGTCAGGCGGTAGCGGTTCACGACTCTGGCCGCTTTCGCGTAAACAGTTCCCCAAGCAGTTCCTGGCCCTGACCGGTGAACACACCCTGTTCCAGCAAACCCTTGAGCGCCTGGTGTTCGACGGCATGCAGGACCCTATCGTGGTCTGCAACAAAGACCACCGCTTCATCGTCACCGAGCAACTGGCAGCCCTGAAACTGGAAACCCAGACCGTCATCATGGAACCGTTCGGTCGCAACACGGCCCCAGCGGTTGCCATCACTGCGATGCTGCTCCTGGCCGAAGGCAATGACGAGCTGATGCTCATCCTGCCGGCCGACCACGTGATCGACGATCAGAAAGCCCTGCAACGCGCCCTGGCCCTGGCCACTGTTGCCGCAGAACGCGGCGAGATGGTGTTGTTCGGCGTACCGGCCACCAAACCGGAAACCGGTTACGGTTACATCAAGTCCACGGCCGACGCGCTGCTGCCTGAAGGCGTGAGCCGCGTGTCGCAATTTGTCGAAAAACCTGACGAAAAACGCGCTGCCGAGTTCGTCCAGGCGGGCGGCTACTTCTGGAACAGCGGCATGTTCCTGTTCCGCGCCAGCCGTTATCTGGAAGAGCTGAAAAAGCACGATCCGGACATCTACGACACCTGCATGCTGACCCTGGAACGCAGCAAGCGTGAAGGCGACACCATCGATATTGACGAAGCCACCTTCGCCTGCTGCCCGGACAATTCCATTGACTACGCCGTAATGGAAAAAACCCAGCGCGCCTGCGTCGTGCCATTGACCGCCGGCTGGAACGACGTTGGTTGCTGGGCATCCCTGTGGGAAGTGCATGAAAAAGACAGCAACGGCAACGTCACCAAAGGCGACGTTGTGCTGCAAGACAGCCGCAACTGCATGATCCACGGCAACGGCAAGCTGGTTTCCGTCATTGGTCTGGACAACATCGTGGTCGTGGAAACCAAGGACGCGATGATGATTGTCCACAAGGACAAGGTTCAAGGCGTCAAGCAGATGGTCAACACGCTCAACGAGCAGGGCCGCAGCGAAACCCAGAACCACCTTGAAGTCTATCGTCCGTGGGGCTCCTATGACTCGGTGGACATGGGCGGCCGCTTCCAGGTCAAGCGCATCTCGGTCAAACCGGGCGCCAGCCTCTCGCTGCAAATGCATCACCACCGCGCCGAGCACTGGATTGTGGTATCAGGCACAGCCCAGGTCACCTGCGATGAAAACGTCTTCCTGTTGACGGAAAACCAGTCCACCTACATCCCGATCGCTTCGGTACATCGCCTGAAGAACCCAGGCAAGATCCCGTTGGAAATCATCGAAGTGCAATCGGGCAGCTACCTGGGTGAAGACGACATCGAACGTTTCGAAGACGTTTACGGTCGTTCCAATAACCTGGAAGCGGGTGTGAACACTCAAACCATCGCGCGCTAAGCTTCACGCTTCAACGAGCAGTCGACCCCGACAACTTTCTGCGTATCCCCATCCGCAGGGGTTGTTGGGGTTTTTTAATTTATGACCTGGCTGCCAGGAAGGCATTACCCAGCGCATCGGTTTGCCGGAGCAGTTCCCCCAACGGGTTGTAAGCCCAGCCCGTGGTGGCACCTGGGCCAGATTCGAGCAGCCCATCGCGTTCGGCGATTGATTCAGGCCAGTGGGGTTGCTGGAGATCGCGCAGGACATGTTGTGTCTGCCCAAGCAGGGCGCCGCTCACGCCAAAATCTTCATTAAGCCGCGTACCTGCCGGATCGTCGTGACGAATCAATTGCCCGCACTGGTTGTGCGCTTCGGCATCCGCGCCGCCATAAGCCAGACGCTCGACGCATTGTTCGTCCTCGAACATCGCTATCGGCCTGAGTAATCCGTCATAGGACACTCGTCGCACCGTGCCTCGACCATCCCAACCCTGCAACATTTCGCCGCCCGCCCCCGGCAAGGACAACCGCCAACCGGCATCCACGCTATCGCTGCACAGCACCAGACCGTCGAGGGAGTAAACCGCGCTCAGATTGGCGGGAGCCTGAACTGCCCAAAGCCTTGGGCCCCAATTGGCCATCAATCTTCCGGCAGCATCAAAGGCCGAGCGGGTGACGCGGGTTTGAGGTTCGTCAGCCAGTCGGGTTCGGCAATACGCCACTGAGCGCACCGAAAGCCCCCGTGGATCAACGGTATTGAGCAACGGGGTGTTGCGATGCAAGGCCAACAGGCCGTTCATGATTGCTGTCATCCGCGGGTAGCCATTTAAAGCCTCAGACCTCAAGCCCGTTACGCAAGAGCAGACCTGTCAACGATCCCGTCGCAGCGCAACTCAGGCTAGAGGCCGGTGGAACCAGAGAAAAACTTCAAAATATCCTTGTAAAAGTAACGAGACCGCACTCTTCCAGACCAACAGAAAGATCAATCATCAAAAGAGCGCAGTTGTGTCACTTCAACATCAGTCGAACTTTACGCTAGGTGAACGTATAGCTGGTTGATTCCTTTCCTCTTACCCACGCCCCAAGACTGATCATGAAAAGATTGGTTTTCACTACCGCAACATCACCAGGCTTAAAGGGTTTTTCCCGCACGATATCAGCCTGTGTCACCAATAACCTGGTGGGTTCTCCGGATACGAACTCAACGACTCTGACATAAATACCAGCACTATAATCAGACGTGTCGAATTGAAAAAACACGCTACTATAGGAAGGACTTTGAAATGCTGGCAATACGATAGTGAAATCACTGCCAATTTTAATGGTTCCACTTTCGGCCCCTTCTACATAAGGAGTAGTTGTTTCCTGCCTGCCCTCTTTTCCCTGACTATCCCTAAAGACTTTGAAGACAGCTTTAACTTCATCGTACTGAGCATTATCGCTTGCCTTTTCCATTTCCCTAATCTCCACCTTATATAACAATGTGTCGAGTTACCCGAGCAGGGTCGTTTTGATTTAGCCTCCAGAACGAACCGCATGTCTACTGTCATTTGTGACAGGTAGCGACGAACGGATACCCCATTGCCCTTAATAGCTAATCGAAATCAGCTTCTTCCATTTATATAATTTCTTGATCTCAAGACTTGTCAAAAGTGACAGTCGACAACTTCTCTTCTTTCGCGTTGTAGTCTGTTTCATACAAGCTGATGGGACTTATCGGTCGTAGTGTTCAGGTCACCTAATCCATCTATCTGCCGTTACCCTTCTTATGTAACCCTGCCATGAGAGGCCACCATGAATCTGGATTTCATCGTCGATCAAAATCATTCATACAGACGCGCAATCGAAATTGCTTATGAGAAAGCGAAAAGGAATGGGGGGGGTTGATGAAATAACTGCGCGGGAGTGCGAGTGGGTGTTGGGTGCGCCGGAGCCGGCGCCAGATTATGTTTATCATGAGGTGAATCTTGATAACGCGATGCGCTTGCATGAGGACGGCTGTGTATCCTACCGAGTACTGAGTCCGTGGGAGTCTTACGAGCAGGAAAAATTAAATGCCCGTAGGCGCGCAGCAGAGGGCTTCGCAGATGAAATAGATAATCTATGGAAAGTTGTCCAGGGAACGACTGTGGGCGTTGAGCCTGAGTTATTAAACGATCTAAGTTTCTCAATCGATGAAAAAGGCACCATCAGGCCGATGAGCGCTTCGCGCCCACTTGATGCGGAGACCGAAAAACTGCTTTTTGAACGGCTGAATAATCATTCTGAATTCAAGGAAGCAGCAAAGGAGTATGTCTGGCTGCTGGCGGGATTAATGGGGCGTACGATAGATGGTTTGTCAGCCCCATACGCTAGACATTTCGTTGGGTCTGGTTCGCAAGAGGGCTAACCGTATTCAGAATACGGTTAGCCCTCAACAGTTATCCGAAGAGCTTCATTGAACATATTTGTGTAATAGGCACGGGACTGCTGCCAGTGGCTGGGTTGCGGTCAACATCCGAAGATATAAGAAAAAGTAAACACCCCGCATACTTTGATAGGGCGCGTAGACAAGGTGCAGAAGGGTCTGAAACTCCCAACGAGGTACAAGGCGCTGATCTCCATGGACGGTATCTACATTCGACTCCCTCGCAGGATGGCGACGCATCTTTCATGGGAGGAACTTTCTTTGCCGTTCTGAATTGGCAAACCCCACCCCGCTTTCTGTACGATGCCCTCTTCAATCATGACGAGGCGTTCACATGCTGATTGGCGCGGTGCTTATCCTGACCTGGCTTGTCCTGTTACTGCGCTATCCATCCAGAGCGCTGCCAGTATCCCTGGCGGCGGCATTGGGCCTGGGACTGGTTGCGATGTGGGTAGTCTGGGAAGACAGTCGCGACACCCGTCGGCTGGAACGGCTGGAGTTGCGCCTCAGTTACGCACCGGATCAATGCCCGGCAGGTCGGCCGCTGCTGGTGCTGATCAATAACGGCAACGACGTTCCGCTGACCGAATTGCGCTGGCGAATCGCAGCCTACGCACCCGGCGACAGCATCAACTTCGCGGAAGACAATTACACCTCGCCTCGCTATCGCGGTCCCGGCGAACTGCTGGGTGGCAGCCAATGGCAGGATTGCCTGCCCTTGCCGCCATTGCGTGCGGGTTATCGCCCGCAGACGCTGGAGTATCGGGCTGAACATTTACAAGGCAGTTTCTCGAACTGATCGATAAGGAAACCTTTATGCCTAATGTCCTCATTACCGGTTGTTCCACCGGCATAGGCCGCGCCTTGGCCCAAGCGTTCCAAGCGGCGGGCTATCAAGTCTGGGCCACGGCCCGCAAGGCTGAGGACGTCGCAGCGCTGAACGCGGCGGGTTTTACCGGTGTGGCGCTGGACGTCAACGACGCAGCGGCGCTGGAACGTCTGGCCGGGGAGTTTGAGCGGCAGGTCAACGGACTGGACGTGCTGATCAACAATGCAGGTTATGGCGCCATGGGCCCGTTGCTCGATGGCGGCGTCGAGGCCATGCAGCGCCAGTTCGAAACCAACGTGTTTTCCGTGGTGGGCGTGACGCGGGCGCTGTTTCCAGCCCTGCGCCGCAACAAGGGGCTGGTCGTGAATATCGGTAGTGTGTCCGGGGTGTTGGTCACGCCATTCGCGGGCGCTTACTGCGCATCGAAAGCGGCTGTGCATGCCTTGAGCGATGCGCTGCGTCTGGAGTTGGCACCGTTTTCGATTCGGGTGATGCAAGTGCAGCCCGGCGCCATTGCATCGAGCTTCGCCAAGAATGCCAGCCACAAAGCCGAACAGCTGATCAGCGAGCAATCGCCCTGGTGGCCACTTCGCGATGCCATCCGCGCCAGGGCCAAGGCCTCTCAAGATAACCCGACGCCGGCTGCGGATTTTGCACGCGATCTGCTGCGCGCCGTACAACAAGCCAATCCGCCGCGCCTGCTGCGTCTGGGCAATGGCTCCCGTGCTATGCCGTTGATGGCGTGGCTGTTGCCCAAAAGGTTTCTGGAGAACAAATTGCGGCAGCGGTTTGGGTTGGATAAGCAGCTGTAGCGACCCGCACACATTCGTAGGTACGAACCTGTTCGTGAAAGCGTCTGTGCAGTCAGCGCAATTGGCGCCTTCACAAGCGCTTCGCGAACAAGTTCGCTCCTACAGGGGATGAGGCGTGCATTCAGCCACCGCCTTCAGCGGATCCACAAGCGCCTCGCGAACAAGTTCGCTCCTACAGAGGATGAGGCGTGCATTCAGCCACCGCCTTCAGTGGATCCACAAGCGCCTCGCGAACCAGTTCGCTCCTACAGGATTTGCGTCGCTCCGGATTAATTCGCAACTTCCGGATTCACGATCACCGTACAGGTCGTACCTGCCGACAGGATCACGTCTTCCGGTACGTGGTCCAGATGGATGCGCACCGGTACGCGCTGGGCCAGGCGAACCCAGTTGAAGGTCGGGTTGACGTCGGCGATCAGTTCCCGGCTTTGTGGGTTGTCCCGGTCGTAGATGCCACGGGCGATGCTTTCAACATGGCCCTTGAGCAGTTGGCCACTCATCAACTGCATGTCCGCTGGATCTCCGACGCGAATGTGCGGCAGCTTGGTCTCTTCAAAGAATCCATAGACCCAGAACGAATTCATGTCCACCACGGCCATCTTCGCTTCGCCTATACGAGCGTAATCGCCGCGATGCACGTTGAGGTTGGTGACATAACCGTCTACCGCTGCCAGCACGCGAGTGCGACGCAGGTTCAATTCGGCCGCTTCCAGTTGGGCCAGTGCCAGTTGGTAATCGGCCTGGGCTGAAGTGGCAATGTTGCTGGCGTCGTCGCGACTTTCGGTGGAGATCACCAGATTGTCCATATCGGCACGGCGCTTGGCGTTGACCTTGCGCATATCCCAGGTGGCTTTGCGGGACGCCACCAGGGCCTGGGCTTCCTTGACCGCCACCTGATAATGCTCGGGATCGATCTGCATCAGCAGATCGCCCTTCTTGACCTGCTGGTTATCAAGCACCGGCACGTCCACCACCGCGCCGCTGACATCGGCTGCGACGTTGATGATGTCGGCGCGTACCCGGCCGTCGCGGGTCCACGGCGTGTCCATGTAGTTGACCCACAAGGTGCGACCGATCCAGATGGCCAGAGCCAGGACCAGTAAGGTAGCGATCAGACTGTAGAGCTTTTTCATCAAGGGTTCTCAACGATAAACAGTCAGCGCCATGGCGCCGAATATGCAAACGAACAGGCTCATGCGCAGCAGCGCCGGATGCCAGAAAAAACGGTACAGGTCGAGCCCGGACAATACACGGTCCAGCGCCCAGGCCAGCACCACGGCAATCATGAACATCACGGTCACGATGGGCATGTACAAGCCATGAAAAGCGATTTCACGGGGCATGAACTAATCCTTGCGGCGGGCCGGCGGGAGCGTAGGCGGCCAACGGTGATTGCGGGTCGAGCAACGAAGAACGAATGAAATGCAGATAGCTTTTTACCCGGCGCAGTGCCGACGTATCAAAGTGCGGCGCGAACGGCTCATCGGTGGCCTGTACGCGACTGATGGCATGATCGACCGCCACCAGACAACGCTCCAGATTGCTCTGATCGGGCTGGATGAACAACCGGATCAGCGAGCGGCCCATGACGCGAATTGCCAGTCGCCAGGATTGTGAAGGCGCGTAGCTGGGATGGACCGGCAGAATCGCCTGCTCGCGTCGCAGTTCGATGATGGCATGGCCGATTTCCAGGACGACGAACATCCAGCGCAGCAATTCACGCTGCACTTGGGGTTTGCCCGCCGCGAGGCCATAGGCCTGGTGCATCAGGTCGCGGGTCTGGCTTTCGAAACTCGACCCCAGGCGACTCAACGGCGCGCTGATGGCAAACACCACCTGGCGGCGTAGATCATCCTCCAGGCGGCGCCACATCCAGCGGCTGTTGGGCGGCAGAATGATCGCACCCGCCGCGGCACACAGCAGCATGCCGATCACCATGGCGATGTAATCATTGATATACACATACGGGTTGTAGACCGTCAGATTGTCCGGCACCGAGCCGATGCTGAAAAAGATCAGCAGCCCCAACCCGTAACCGGACCACTGCGGCCGCGAGCCCAGAAACGCGCCGAGCATGAACACGGGCGCAAGGAATACACAGAGCAGCGGGAAGCCATCAATGAACGGAAAGATGAAAAAGGTTTCGGTAAATCCCAATAACGCGCCTAGCAAGGTGCCGCACGCCATCTGAAACGACATGCGTCGGGGATTATTGGTGGTGGCCGATAACGCCACGGTTGCCGCCGACACCATGGTCATGGTCGCGCCGCTGGGCCAGGCGGTCGCGACCCAATAGGCGCTCATGATCGACAGAATGAACGTTGCCCGCACCCCCGCCGCCAATGCCGTCATCCAGTTGGTCTTGGGCAGGAACCACTCTTGCCACTGTTCCCGGGCGTGGTTGTGATCGGCCAGGGATGCATGGGTCTGGGCGTAGTCATGCATGTCATTGACCAGGCGATAGAGCAATTCGTAAGCGGTATGAAAATCCAGCAGATCGGCTTCACTCGGCTCGGTCTGTTGCAGTGCCGCACGCTGGCTGCGCACGCGGGCCGGCAAGTCAGCCTTGAATTGTTCCAGTTGCGCGACCAGCCGCGCGGCATCGTCAGTGGTCAGCGCCCGGTCGGCGAAACGGTCGAGGAGTTCGGCCAGGGCAATCAGGCCCGGCTCAGTGGCAATTGCCACCTCAGTCACACCCTCGGCGCGCAGGCGCTCCAGCAATTGGTGCAAAGCGTTGAAACGCGTGGTGATGGTCATGAACTCACTGTTCAAGCGATTGAGTCGACCGTTGCGCCGCCGCATGTGAGGGTCTTCGAATACGGTGACGCTGCGCAGGCCCTCCAGGCCGATGGCTTCGGCGATAAAACGCACGTTTCCGGTCTCGAACGCCGCACGCTCCTGGGTACCGCGCAGGCCATCGGCGACAAATCGGGAAAAGACCCCGAAGCGTTGATACAACGCGTTGCGCATCGCTGCCGCGGAGCTTTGCGGCAGGATCGCGGCAGTGACGGCCGTGGAACAGACAATGCCCAGCGAAATCTCCAGTACCCGCCATACGGCGGCCATGAACGAGCTTTCCGGGTGCGCCAGTGCTGGCAGGCCCACCATCGCGGCGGTATAACCGGCCAGCACGAAGCCATAGGCGCGAAAGTTGCGATACCGCGCCGCCCCTGCCGAACAGATGCCCACCCAGATCGCCAGGCTACCCAGAAACAACTCCGAGTTCTGGGCGAACAACGCCATCAGCACCACCATCATCGTGGAGCCGGCCAAGGTGCCCAGCAGGCGATAAAAGCTCTTGGCAAACACGTGCCCACTTTGCGGCTGCATCACGATGAACACGGTGATCATCGCCGTGCGCGGCTGCGGCAGTTCCAGCCGCAATGCCAGCCAATACGTGAGAAAGGCCGCGATCAGCACCTTGAAGATATAAATCCAGGTCACGCCATCACTGCGCGCCCAGCTGAAGAATTCACGTCGCCATGGCAGTTGGGTGATGCGGTTCATGACACGACACACACTGTAGGGGCGAATTTTTTCGCGAAGAGGCTGGTACATCCACGGCAAACCCGGTGGTTGTCGTTGTTCAGTATTCGCGAATGAATTCGCTCCAACAGTTGTAAACCTGGAGCGCGGTTCATCGATCAAACACCGCCAATACCGCAGGCGTCTTCGGCGCCTTGGTTTTTTCCTCGGCAGGAGAATCGTCCCCGGCCGACAAACCGCCGCCCAGCGCTACCACCAGTTGTGCGTGGGCACTCAGCCGTGCAGCCTGAACCTGCTGCTGGATCTCTTGCTGATGGAACAACAGGGTCTGGGCGTTAAGCACGTTCAGGTAATCGGTCAAGCCGCGCTGGAAAGCGATCAGCGCGATGTCATACGTCTTCTGCGCCGAGGCCACGGATTCGCTGGCGAACATTTGCTGCTTGTCCATGGATTCGCGGCGGATCAACTGATCGGAAATACTCTTGAGGGCCATCACCAGCGTCTGGTTGTACTGCGCCACGGCAGCGTCATAGCCAGCGGCGGCTTCGCCCAGTTCCGCGCGCAAACGCCCGCCATCGAAAATCGGCAGGCTCACCGCCGGGCCGACGTTGTAGTTGAATTTCTTGCCCGCGAGAAACTCCAGCATGCCGCCGCCGGTCGCCACATAGCCAAGGCTGCCTACCAGATCGACATTGGGGTAGAAGCCGGCGTGGGCCACATCAATGCCCCGCGCCTGAGCTGCTACGCGCCAACGACTGGCGACCACATCGGGACGCTGGCCGAGCAGCTGCGCAGGCAATGCCGACGGCAACTTCAGCGCGGTTTGCAGCGACAAGGTCGGGCGCTGAAGTCGGGCGCCTTCGCCAGGGCCTTTGCCCGCCAGCGCCGCAAGCTGGTTGCGGCTCAAGGCTATGGATTCGTCGAGGGAATCGATCTGCCGATGGGTTTCGGGCAATGGCGTCTCGGCCTGGCTGACTTCAAAGTGGGTGCCAATGCCGCCTTGCAGACGACGCTGGGCGAGGTCGAGCAGCTGTTTTTGCTGCGCAAGGGTCGCTTCGACGATATCGCGCCTGGCGTAACTCAACGACAACTGGATGTACGCGCGGACAATGTTGTCCTGCAACTCCAGTTGCGCTTGACGCTCCTGGGCGGCGCTCATGTGCGCCATATCCAGGGCGCGCTCGCTGGCATTGCTCTCACGGCCCCACAAATCCAGGGAATAGCTCAGGCCCAGCGAGGCGCTGTTGTCCCATGTTGTGGAATTAGCCAGATCGCCAGGGCCGTAGAACTGATCGTCGCCCCAATTATGACGTTTCAGGGAAGAATCGCCGGTGATGTGCACTGACTCGGCCGACTCGGCAATTCCCGCCATGGCCCGTGCTTCGCGCACTCGGGCGGCCGCCATGGCCAGGCTTGGACTGCCTTGGGACGCCAGTTCGATCCAGTGATCGAGTTGCGGATCACCATAGGCGCGCCACCACTGGGCAACCGGCCAGTGAGCATCCTTGGCAGCGCTCTGGATAGCCTCATCGGTGGCAAGGCTGTCTACAGGCAGCGAGCTGCCTTGAGGGGCGATTCCACCGGTTCCAATGCAGCCGCTGATGACTAACGTTAAAGCCCAGACACTGAGAGGCTTGAGCCCTCTGATGATGCGAAGCGGCACTGCTGCAAATCCCGACTTTAGTGAAATAGCGCTAAGGCAGCGATTCTAGGCGGCGCGCTGCCAACCGATAAGCCGGGATAACTGTGATTCTTTATTACCGAACGGAGCATAATGCTTTGGTATGGGTGACATGGATCAGTAACTTTCTGTCACAATTTGCTATCTCATCAGAGAAATGCCCATGGATACCCTGCAAAACATGCGCGCTTTTAGTTGTGTGGCGCAAGCGGGAAGCTTTACCGCTGCCGCAGTACAGCTGGACACCACCACCGCCAACGTCTCGCGCGCCGTTTCAAATCTTGAAGCTCATTTGCAAACCCGTCTGCTCAATCGCACCACTCGACGCATCGCATTGACCGAAGCCGGTAAACGCTACCTATTGCGCTGCGAGCAGATCCTGGGTTACGTCGAGGAAGCCGAAGCCGAAGCCAGCGACGCCCATGCCCGGCCTTCCGGCCAACTCAAAGTGCACTCGATGTCGGGGGTCGGCCAGCATTACGTAATTGATGCCATTGCACGCTATCGACGTAATCACCCGGACGTCGCGTTCGACCTGACCATGAGCAACCGCGTGCCGGACTTGCTTGAAGAAGGCTATGACGTGTCCATTGTGCTGGCCAGCGAGCTGCCGGATTCAGGCTTCGTGTCCCAGCGCCTGGGGATCACTTACAGCATCGTTTGCGCCTCCCCGGCCTACGTCAAAAGCTTCGGCATACCAGTCAAGCCTACGGACTTGCTTAACCATGCGTGCCTGCGTCTGGTCAGCCCGGTGTTCCCGTTGGAAAAGTGGCTGTTCGACGGCCCGGAAGGTCAGGAGATGGTGACGATCAATTCTTCGCCCTTCCTGGTCAACTCGGCCGACGCCATGAAAGCGGCGATCTGCAGTGGCATGGGCGTGGGTATCCTGCCGATCTATTCCGCCATCGAGGGTTTGCGCAACGGCACGTTGGTGCGGGTTCTGTCTGACTATCGCTCCCAGGAGCTGAACCTGTACGCGATCTACCCGTCACGGCAATACCTGGATGCGAAGATCAAAACCTGGGTGGAATACCTGCGCGGCTCCTTGCCGGAGATCCTCGCCGCCCATGAAGCCGATCTGCAGAAACACGCGCTGCTGTCCATCGCCTGACCGAAACCCATGGGAGCACCAGGGATGGGCAGCGGTCTTGAGGAATGTTAGCGTGCTATCCATTCGAACCGCGCGAGAGTGACTGCCCCGATGAAAAAGACCGTACTTGCCTTTAGCCGTGTATCGCCTGAGATGGCCGAGAAGCTGGAACAGGATTTCAACGTGATCGTGCCTGACCCGAAGCTGGGCGACATGAATGCCCAGTTCAACGAAGCGTTGCCCAACTGCCACGGCATGATCGGCGCCGGTCGTGCCCTGGGTCGCGAACAGCTGGCCGCCGCGACGCAGCTGGAGGTGGTTTCAAGCATTTCGGTGGGCTACGACAACTACGACGTCGGCTACTTCAACGAGCGCGGCATCATGCTGACCAACACTCCGGACGTGCTGACCGAAAGCACCGCCGACGTGGGGTTCTCGTTGATCATGAGCAGCGCTCGCCGCGTTGCCGAGCTGGACGCCTGGACTAAAGCCGGCCAGTGGAAACGCAGCATCGATGCCGCGCAATTCGGTACCGATGTGTACGGCAAGACCCTGGGCATCGTGGGCATGGGCAATATCGGCGCCGCCGTAGCCCGTCGTGGGCGACTGGGTTTCAATATGCCGATCCTGTACAGCGGCAACAGCCGCAAGACTGAACTGGAACAGGAACTGGGCGCACAATTTCGCAGCCTTGATCAGTTGCTGGCCGAATCCGATTTCGTCTGCCTCGTCGTGCCACTGAGCGAAAAGACCAAACACCTGATCAGCCGTCGCGAACTGAGCCTGATGAAATCCAGCGCCATCCTGGTGAACATCTCCCGCGGTCCCGTTGTAGACGAACCCGCGTTGATCGAAGCCCTGCAAAACGGCACGATTCGCGGCGCCGGCCTGGATGTGTATGAAAAAGAACCGCTGAGTGAATCCCCGCTGTTCAAATTGAGCAACGCAGTCACGTTGCCCCACATCGGTTCGGCCACCACAGAAACCCGTCAGGCCATGGCCGATCTTGCCTACACCAACCTGCGCAGCGCCTTGTTGGGAGAGAAGCCGCAGAACCTGGTGAACCCGCAGGTCTGGAAGGGCTGATCCGGTGCCGTAAACACCAGATCTGCGAATGAATTCCCTCCGACGGTTTGCACCTGACCGTGGGAGCGGATTCATCCGGGAATGCCTTTCGATGCCTATTGCGCTTGCCCGATGACGGGCAAGACGCTATCTCCGGTCGAGCTGAAATTCAGACCAGTTTGCCACCCAACGGCATCACCACCTTGGGCTTTCTGAACACCAGCACATTGCCCAGCATCACCAGCACCAGCCCCGTCAGCGCAGGCGCGGTCCATTGATAGCCTTCGACCAAGGCGGAGATGTTCAGCGCAACCACCGGAAACAACACTGTGCAATACGCTGCCCGTTCCGGCCCCATTCGGCCAACCAGCGTCAGGTACGCAGTGAAGCCGATCACTGAACCGGGGATCACCAGATAAAGCAGCGAGCCGATGTAGCGCGTGTTCCATTCGAAGGTGAACGGCGTGCCGCTGAGCAAACAATAAACGCTGAGCATCCCCGCGCCGTACAACATGCCCCAGGCGTTAGTAGTCAACGGGCGCAGTCCGGCTTTCTGTTGCATGCTCGACAGCATGTTGCCTGCCGAAAAACACAGGGTGCCCAAGAGCGCCAACCCGAGCCCCATCAGGGTTTCACGGCTTGCACTGTGCCCGGACAGCTCCGGCCAGAACATGCAGGCCAGGCCGATCAAACCCAGCGCACCGCCGGCCAGCACGTTACGGGCAATTTTCTGGCGAAAGAAGATGCGCGCATTGAGGGCATTCCACAGCGTCGCGGTGGAAAACACCACGGCAATGAGACCACTGGGAATCCACTGGCTGGCCGTCAGGAAACACATGAAGTTGATGCAGAACAGACAAAGGCCCTGAGCCATGCAAATCAACTGACCGCGCCGATTGACCGGTTGCAGACGACCGCTGAGCAGTAACAGAGCGAACAGCACCAACGCCGCCAGGCCAAAGCGATAGACGATGGAAACGGCAATCGCCACGTCCCCCAGTTGCAGTTTCAAGGCGATCCAGGTCGTTCCCCAGATCAGGACGGTAAGCAGGTAAAGCGAAATGTTCATGACCCAACTCCTGTTTGAAGCGTGAGTCTGCGGCCAGGCGCTTATGGCCACTTGCATAAACTTGCGCATTTGATGGCCCGGTGGCTGGCAGCTCGCGAGCGACGGAGTAGGATGCCAGACGTAGAGGAAACCTCATGCCCGCCATTGAATCCATCCAGGTCTTCCAGGCCCTGAACAGCTCACCCAACGCCCGACTTGAGCAGAGCGCCGCGCTGGGCGAAGGTTTGGTGGCGGCCCTGTGGAACAACCGGCATGACGCTCAGGAATATCACGCCCCCAGCCATCACACGTTGTCGTGTTACATCGACGGCGGCACCGGCACGTTTCGCCGAGACCGACCGGACCACAAAGGCGCGCCGGGCAAACTCTGCACCCTGCCCGCGGGTCATGAATCTGCTTGGGTCATTAACGGCGAAATCCGTCTGGCGCACCTTTATATAAGCCCGCAACAGTTCGCCTTGAGCTGCATCACGCTGCTGGACCGCGAACCCCGCGAGTTACAGCTACGGGAAAACACCTTCCTTGACGACGCCGAACAGGCCCGTCGCTTCCGTCAGTTGATCCAGATGAACTGGAGTGAGCCCGGCGAGCGCCTGCGCACCAGCAGCCTTGCCCATGACATGCTCAGTCACGCGATTCTGGATCAGGTCGGTTTACGTGAAGGCTTGCGCCTGAAGGGCGGGTTGGCGCCCCATCTGCGCCGTCTGCTGGTGGAATTCATCGATGCGCATCTGGCGGACCCACTGAGCCTCGGTCAACTGGCCGGGCTGTGTGCGCTGTCGGAATATCATTTTGCCCGGATGTTCCGGGAAAGCTTCGGCCTGCCGCCCCATCAATACCTGCTGGCCCGCCGGCTGACTCACGCCCGCCAATTGTTGCGTTCTACACCCATGGCCTTGGGGGACATCGCCCTGGAATGTGGATTTGCCAGCGCCAGCCATTTCAATAACCGCTTCAGGCAGGTGGTCGGGGCAACGCCGGGGGAATATCGAGCCGCGTTCGGCACGCCAGTCTCATCAGGCAAATCAGTCACGCCAGCAAGCGGCTCAACGCCACGATTGGAATGAGCACCATTCCTGCCGCCGCCAGTATCAACACCAGTCTCGGTCGATAGGGAATCAAAAAGATCAGCGCCAGAGCACTGGCCATCAACGCCGCACACCACTGCACCAGCCCAATTCCCCAACCTGCCACGCTGACTGCCGCCCATAACGACAGAACCAGCGACGACCAGCCCAGCACACGCAGGGTCCGCCCGCGTTTGTTGCCCAGTTTGCGGTGCATCAACTCGCCATAATGCCTGGTCATCGACAGGCAAAGTCCGCTGAACCCCAGGTAACACAACAACGTCGCCAGCAGCATCAACGGGCCTCGCTTTCAGCGTGTGTAGCATCGATATTCTTGCGCCCCCGTTGAAGATCGGAGTGGGTTGCAAGCAGCGGTACCACGGGGCCGAATTTGAGTGCGGCCCACGCCAGAAACAGGCCTGTGACCAACGCCGTCAGATCGAAACCGAGCAGCACCCAGTCGCCGTGGCTCAACGAATCCAGCAGATAGCGCCCGCTGGTCACGATGTCCAGCAGCGGCAGCCCGGCGTATAAAAACGCCCCCAACGCCAACTGCTCGCGCCAGGCCTGACGACCGCCACGCAGCGCGGCGTGCAGCAGCGTCAGGCCCCAGGCGATGAAGAACACGTTGACCTCCCAACCGCCACGGCCGGGAAACTCCAGCGGCAACAGGCGATTGCTCCAGAAGAAGCTGGCCACGGCAATCATCAAGCCACCCATGCCGGCAATATTCAGTACTTGCACCAGCCGCAGTTCGAACGGCAGCACGCCAGTCTTCTCGTGTTTGACCCGACGTTTCTTCAACCACATCACCAAGCCGGTGCCGATCATGGCTGTGCTGGCAATGCCGAAGATAAAGTACATCCAGCGCAGCAACGGCCCAGCAAAATGCCCCATGTGCAAACCATAGAACCCGCCGGAGATCAGCAACGGCGCAGAACGCTCGACGGCCGGCGACTGCAGCGCGCCACTGATGCCATTGAAGGTCAGACCCGCGCCGGGGTCGTGAACGATGCTGTCCACACCGCTGGGGAACACCACGACCGTGGCATTGGCATCGCCGGGATTGTTCACCGTCACTCGACCGATATGGCCACCCGGCATTTGCTTGTCGGCGAGTTTCAGCATCGCTGACAACGCCGCCAGCGGCGCAGCAATACCGGCCGGTTTGGCGCTTTCAGTGGTCGGGAACAGATCGGCGAAGAATGCCTGGGTGTCTTTGCCATAACTGGCGGCAATGCTCGCCGGCATGACCATGGACATGAAGATCACCAGGCTGCTGTAGGTGATCATCAGGTGAAACGGCAACGCCAGCACGCCGAGTGCGTTATGCCCGTCCAGCCAGGAGCGTTGCCCTTTGCGCGGGCGGAAGGTGAAAAACTCTTTGAAGATTTTCTTGTGCGTGATGATCCCGCTGATCAGGGTGATGAACATCAGCATCGCCGCCGCCGTTGCCAGCCAGCGGCCCCAAGGGTGCGGCATCTGCAACTGGAAGTGAAAACGGTAGAAGAACTCGCCGCCGCGACTGTCGCGCACCTGAACCTCGGCACCGGTCTGCGGATCAAGGTTTTTCTGGGTGAAGGCGCCACGCTGGCCCGGCTGGCCCGGTGTCTGCCACATGACGCCGAGCTTGGGATCGCGCTCGTCCGGCAGATTGATGAACCAACGGGATGCGCCTACGGCATTGTGTTGCAGATACGACTGCGCAAGCTCGACGCTAGCCTGGGAATTGAGCGCACGGACCGGTATCTCTGGTTGGGTCCAGCGGGTGATTTCCGTTTTGAAATACGACATCGTCCCGGTCAGGAAAATCGCGAAGAGCAACCAGCCGAACACCAGTCCGATCCAGGTGTGCAGCCAGGCCATGGTCTGTCGAAAACCTTCCCTCATGACAACCACCGGCCGATGGCGAACACGGCGGCCAGAACCGCGCAGGGCAGCAGCACGCCAAACCAGGCCTGCCAAGCGGTCCGGCAGGCAAAACACCAGAGCACCGCCACCAGATACGCCAGGAAAGACAGCAACATTCCAGTGATCACAGCATCAGCGCGGGGCATAGGTATCCACTGGGTGATGCATACGCTCGTCAGTGCCGCCACCAGATAGCCGCCAAACACCGCCGCCAGAATTCGCGAGGCCACGGCCAAACGATAAGCCATCGAAACCGCGCTGCCTTTAGCGACGCGAACACGCTTTTTAAGCTGAGGGTTGTCCATCGTGGTGCTGTCCATCAACGATAAGCCACCCGAAACGGGCAAGGCTCTTGGCATTTGCGGTCATGGAGCGGCATGGCGGGTTCCTGATTCGAGATCAACGCGTGCGACGGTTCTTGGAAGGCTGCGCGAATAGATCGCAATATTAATGATAAATATTCTCATACGCAAAAGAGTCTGACTGAATCGCCGCAATTGATGATTCATCGCGCACTGCAGTCGCTCATGGCCATCGCCCGGTATGTGCCAATCACCGGTGCGTTCCTGATCAATTTCGACAATTTCCTGGGCGAACGGCGCACGGCGTATGTGCAGACGTCGATGGCGTTCTAATCGAGCCCCAAATGATCCAGCCAAACCTGTAGGTGCGAGCTTGCTCGCCAGACGGCGGAGCTGATACAGCTCCGCCAACAAACGGGCTGAGTCGATTATTCGCGCCGCGGTCGGGTCGGGCTGTTCAGCATCGAGCCATAAGCCGGTATCGAACCGTAAGACGCGCCTTTTGGGGTCTGCCTGGTAATTATTTACATTCCGAATGGGAGGATTGATTGTTGGCCCTGAAATATTTTCTTTCTCGTTGGGGTTGAATTGTTCCTGCATAGGCGCCAACACTGTGATTGAGCGCCGACGAAATGAACCTCTTAACCGGTCGTATCGTCCGATCTCATACGAGCAAGCCTAATAAGGGAAGAACTATGCAAATCCAGGTCAATTGCGATAACCACATCGAAAGCAGTATTCGACTGGAGGAGTGGGTACGTACCACCGTTGAAAGCACGCTCGAACGCTATGACGAAGATCTGACTCGCGTCGAAGTCCACATCCGCGATGAAAACGGTGACAAGCCCGGCCCGCACGACATGCGCTGCCAGATGGAAGCACGACCAAAAGGTCATCAACCTATTTCCGTTACCCACAAGGCCGATACTCTGGACCAGGCCGTAGATGGCGCAGCCGTGAAACTTGACCACGCCCTTGAACATCTTTTTGGCAAATTGCGAACCAAACGTCCGGGCGCTCCCGTGATTGACGACGCAGAACAGGAAGCGATAAATCCCGACGCCCTGCTGCAGGAAGAATTTCTGGAAAAAGAGCAGGCCAAAGACACCGCTCTGCTGGGATGATCCAAACCGCTTGCTGAAGCATTCAGCAACACTATAAAGAGGGCGGGGTCGCCAAAACGACCCCGCCCTCTTTCGTTCAATCTCAAGCAGGAACAGCTATCCCCTTCCTCGCTAATGGCATGCGGCATTTGAACCAGCCCGTCCTTGAGCGTGGCCTGCTGACCGGCAATAGCGGACTCCAGCACGCTGACCCGAACAGAACTATCCGCCCCACTACGCACCAGAAACTAAGTGCGCAGCGCCTTAATGGTGCCTTGCTCGGTGCGCACCCCGGACGGCCGCTGAGCATCGTTGGCCACCTGCCCCCATAACCCTCCGCGACGCAGGTCAATCACCCGCTGCCGCGTCGAACGTCCACCGCAGTCACCGCTTCATCGCGCAGCAACGCCTGCCAACCGGTAGCCTCAGCAATCATTACTTCGGTCGGTTCTTACTCGGCGGTCATGACAGGTGGCCCGAACCCTGCAGTGCTTTGTAGCAATGCACCAGCACGCTGGCCATGTACTGCTTGACCATACTGCTGGAGACACTCAGGACCTTGGCAATTTCGCTGTACATCAGACCGTCCAGGCGATTGAGCAAAAACGCCCGACGCGATTTGTCCGGCAAACCTTCCAGGATGCAGGCGATGTTATCCAGTATCTGCAAGGCGGTGTGAATGGCTCAGGGCTGGGCATAGAGGCTTCATCGGCATGCAGCGCCAAGCCATCAGATAGGCGCGCTTAATCTTGCGACGCAGGGAGCCATCAATCATCAGGCGCGCAGCCGTTGTCGTCCGAAGGTGCGGGGCTCCTTGAGGTACTTCTCAAACACGAAAAATTATCATTAACGCGAAAGGTGCCTGTCTTTAGAGTCAACAGCAAGCGTAGGAAATTTCCCATCAATCCACTTGTGTCGAGAACTAAAGTGCCAGAAGCCCGGTCAATTTATGCAGCCCCCTAAAGCAGGTAGCCGATAATGGACAATCCTTTTCAACAGATCACTGACGCTTTCCACCCAGATTATCGGGTGAACCTGAGCATCCAAGGGCTCGACGGCAGCATCATGCTGACCCTGTCCAATGAATCCGGCGTAGTTGCCAAACGCTTGATCAGCGCCGCGCAACGCAATGATCCCAAGCGCCTGAACCGTCTGATAGAAAGCGTGCAATTTGGCATCGCCATCGAAGAAGGTCACAGCGCCATCAAGATCCTCGCCGCCATGACCGATGGCGATCTCAAACAACTGACACCGCCACCTGTTCGCAGCAATTGGCTGCGTGATCGTCCACGTTTGGCGGTCAGTGTTTGATGGCATGCCCTTGCGGCAGCCATGATGCACCCCTTCCAGACGTTCGCCTGATAACTGACCCAGGCCCTGCTGCCAATCATCCGCAGCGGGCCTGAATAGCTTCAACGCAACTCCCTTGCCGTTGCTACCCGCTCAATTCTCAGCCGTGTCCTTGACCGAAGGAAAACGCGACGACGCGAACCGCACGACCAGAATCGCGAAAAGCCAACAACAATATCCCGCCACACAACTAAATGATCCCCAGATCGGGCGCGTTAGGGTGCGACACATCGCCGATCAATAAACGGGGCAGCGCTGTAATTGCCACATAGAGCAGGAAGCGGATGGGCAGGTCAAAAAATCATTTCGGGGTGCTTATCCCTAAAAGACACATATTTTTTGTGCGTTTCCGAGGGAGTGAAATAGGTTACATCATGATCGTTACGGATTGTGAACAACCTATTCTGACTATCGATACCTAAATCAAACTCATAAACCCTCCTTTCGTCTCTATCCATTTTCATCAATCTTATTGCGTTATTGTATTGGCTAGGACCGAAAGACGTAATCTGCATCATTTGAAACTGCCCGCTTTTGACTTCCGAACCGTCAATAACATACCAAAGCTCAAAGAAAATATAATTGGCTATATCAGCAGGATTACCTGTGTATTGCTCATTTGCTATAGATACTCGATTAAATCGAAAAGCATACTCTTTGTCGTCATTTAGATAGTGGTATAGCTGATACTTGGCGGATGAAGCCACATCTAAAATTCTATTACCGACGCCCTGAACTACATTACTCCGTTGATTACCATTTAAAATGTAATTAGGTTTTTTCGTTATTGGCTCTAAAGGAGGAACTGCCAAGGCAGATAGGCTTATGAAAGCGACCGGTATCAGGGATAGTTTTAGAGTGGTTTTCAGCGAAAGCATGAGGTCATCCTTGGTTGATTTCCAGGAAGCTTTTACCTCAAGACATGTCGTCGTGCCACTACATTTATCCACCATTTAGCCCACGCAACGGTGGCAGCGCAGACGCCAGGATGGCTCTAGCTTGGGGTTTTCCTTAGGAAAATCACCAGAATGGATCCAAAAACTGCTGGCTTTAAGCCAGCTCATTATGGAAAAATCCGTCACCTTCTTTAGATGTGGTGGATGGACCCCGATGTCAATTTTCAATCGCAAACTCCTGGCGACAGCAGTGCTGATCGGTTCAATGACTCTCCTCGCAGGTTGTCAAGAGAAAATCGAAGCTACCTCCATGTCAATCATGAAGGCGAGTGTTCAGAAAGTGTCGAAAGACATGGACCCTGTTGAGAAGGTGAAATTTGAAGAAGCCTTCCAAACTGGACTCAACTACGCCTATGCCAAGAATCACGGCGGACGTACCCCAGAGCAAAATATCGGCACGATCTTAGGCCAGGCAATGAACGGGCTAAGCGGTAAGCCTGTAGACACTAGCGCAGACGACAATACTGAACGTGACATCCTGAAAATGATGGATGGCAAAACTGCGTCTGATGTAGTCGGCAAAAAAGCTGATTGGGATAAAGAGCTGGCTGACCTCAAGGCTCAATGGCAGAAAGCGCAGGATGAACTTGCTGTTCAGCGTCAAAAGCAGATCGAAGAAAATGCTCGAATTCAGAAGCTGGAATTCGCACGTCAGCGCAAGCTTCAGTTGAGCCAGAACATTGCCCAGCTTGAGCAGAATATCCCGAAGCTCGAAGCTCAAATCAGTGAAGCGGAAACGCTGAAAAAACCATTTGTTGACGCAGTGGCTGACTACTCGAAAGTCGAAATCAAAAATATTGCCATCAAGGTCGACGGTCCTCGTAAGCGCTATGTTGAGTTTGACGTGGTGAATGGCTCTCAAGTTAAATTCGACCAAATTGTTTTCAGAACAACGATTAATGCAGGGTCAGACGTTTTAGTTTCCAAAGACGCTGGCGATGACACCGATAGAAAAGGGATAGAACCCGGAGCCACCTATCACGTCTCTTACAATGTATCGGCTTCTGGTACCTATCGGTACGACCCCAAAGATTTATCGGTCGAGGTAGAGCTTATTCGTGGTACTGACATTGGCAAAAAAGTCAGCGTTGCTGATAACCTCGGAGACGCCGGATGGAAAAGCTGGACAGAAAATTCCTTGGCCGGTTATAAAAATCAGCTTGAGCAGACCCAAAAGCGTATAGAGGATTATAAAAAACAGTTGGCTGACATGGATCAGTCAAATACCTCTACCTAATCAAAGGAATGATAATGAAACTAATCTCTAAGCTTTTTTTAGCCGCGGGGCTTTTAACCTTGTTGGCTGGTTGTGGAGGCGATGACAGTCCGGTCGTTAAAGCAAAAACCATTGATGACGTTGGAAATTTCATCGAAAAGGACGAGCAGCTTACGCCAGGGCAGAAAAAAGATCTCGCTATTGCCGTGCCGAACTTAATGAACGAATGGGTCATAAAACACGGATATAACGAGGACATTAAGAAAGACCTCGGCAGCTATTTTGACGGCATGCACGTCAACGAAATCATCAAGAAAGGCGGTACGAAGCCAAACCTCGGCGCGAGAGCAGATGCCGAGAGCATCGCTCGTGAGTACCGGGCAAAACACTAATAGGTAGCAATTCCGCCCTGCGGGGCGGACTCTCAACACCTGAATACTTATTATGGTTTCTTAAAAGCTAACGCCTTCGATCACTCTTTGTAAAATATCGGCGTCGTGATGACTTCACAGCGCGTCAGCTACTCAATTGTGACCAACCGCTCACATCGGCATCTTGTAAGGCTTTTGCTTTTCCAGAATGTCGAATGTCCTCGTCGATTCGTTCCAGCGCGCTACGCCATTCTCTTGGCTCATTTCAGGTGAATTCGGTTTGAGGTAGCGATAGTTTGAGAAGTAGAACAGTGTGGAGTCAGCCCGGAAAGCTTCTTTCACGCCAAATTTTGCCAAGGCATCAGATGATAGTTCTTCGTTGAATGGAGCCCGGTACACAACTCCAGTCTTTAAATCTACAATGCCAGAGGCTGTACAACCCGTGCCACAGCCATAGCTGCTATAAACGTAGTGACCTGCAAAGTTCGGTTTCTGCACACCTTTGCGAACCCACTCATATTTTGCAAGGATCTGATAATTCGCGCCGCTCAGTACGTATTTCAAAGCATGGGGCCCGATGGGTGTGGCTGGTGAGTCTTCAAAGCGAAAACTACTTTCAGCACAAGCCAGACTCGACGCTGCAGTAAGGGCTACGAAGCAAAGGGTTTTCCATTTCATCTACATTCACTCCATTTTTTTGAACGTGAGATTCTTGATCGAAAAATGCAGATACGCAAGCTGAAATGGATCCAATCGAGATTTTTTGGTGAGTTCAACCTAGCCATAAAAAACCAGGGCATTTTCGCCGCTGATCAATCACCGCTATTGCCGCACTCTTCAAGATATGGATCTTTTACTCCCCTTTTGAAAAGCCTCTTCGCCCTTGTTAAAGCGTTTAACTCAATCTGTCTTTTCTTTTACTGATGGGTATTTTGAAGACGAATACCTAACCACTAAAATCGACACCGCAAGCAAAAGCACGCCACCACAAACGTAAAGGATCCCGACATCAGGTGCATTATGATGAGAGACATCGCTTATCAACAGTCGAATCAGCGCCGTTACCCCAATGTATAAAAGAAAACGCAAGGGCATGTGATTAGTTTTAAAATATATGCCCGCCATCGCCAGCAGCTCAAGATAGATAAACAGCAGTAAAACATCATCAACCGTAATTTTCGGCTGTTGAAGCATACTTATAAATGTAGAAATTCCAGCCCAGACAGTTATTACTCCAATTGCGAAAAGGGCAAGGTAATGAAACGTTTCTACGAATAAATTACCAATCGAGTCAGCGCCCCCATGCAGCTTTTTGCGCAGGCTTTCAGCCCATTTCACTTCTTGCGTCATCATACCCACCACTGTTCAGAAATTGAGCGAATCAAGCCAACCACACTGCGCATCAAAAGCGGGTCATGCACACCATGCCGCCGCATTCCCAGGTCTTGCAAACCGCCGGTAGCCACTACGAGAAATGTTCGTAACGTGGCCCTTCTTCTTGAAATAAATCCCCGTCATCGCTCGCAGCTCAAGGTAGATGAACAGCAAGAGGAAATCGTCGACGCTGATGCTGACTTTCTCGACCATGCCGACAAGGTCGTAATCGCCGCGTAGGCCGTGGTCGCGCCGATGCCGAATAGCGCCAGGTAGTGAAAGGCTTCCACACAGGGAATGCCAAACGAGGCGGTCTGGTCGTGAGGGTTTTTGCGCAGCTTTTCAGCCCATTTCAGTTCTGACATTTCAAACACATCCTGTACAAAAAAATAAGCCGCGCGTTGCCGCTCGTATCATCAGCCTTGGCCATGACACTTTACGGACACCGATTGTCAAGCAGGAACGAGGCCATTGGCTATGGTTGAGAGCGTGGCGGGTTGTCGCAAGGCACCTGAAGGGCAAAAAAAAGATGCATGAACGCCACTATCCAGCGCAAAAAAAATCGCCTATGCTAGGCACTGTATAAAGATACAGTAGTCGCTAAAGACAATTATCGTGAAGGCATGTGAGGTGGTGAATGGCCGTCGAAGTGGTATACCGCAGCAGCCGAGATCTGGAGCGTTTGTTCATGGATAAAGCCGAAGCTGATCGTCATGACAAAATGCTTGAGCTCGCTGAGTTGCTGGCTTCAGTGTTGAACAAGGCGGTGCCTTCCCTGAGCGAAGCGCAGGTGGAAGAAGCCGGGATCTATATGGCCAAGAATCGCGATATTTTTGCTCGTGCGTTCAAGAACCAGCCGGATGCGTTGAATGAGTTGTTGAGTGTCTCTGACGAGTAATCACTCAATACACCGTGCAGGAGCCGACGTGTTGACGAGGCCACCTCGCTAACAAGCTCGCTCCTACGGGAAAACGCTCAATCGGATTTTTCCAGCTCATCCACCAGCGCGCGAAAAAATCGTGCCGCTTCGCCACCGGTTACTACCCGGTGATCGAAGGTGAGGGACAGCGGCAAAATCGGATGCACCACCACCGTTCCGTTGACGGCTACCGGCTCGTCGCGAATGGCGCCCGCGCCGATGATCGCCACTTGCGGCGGCACCACGACGGGGTTGGCATAACGCCCGAACAAGGTGCCGAAATTGGACAGCGTCAGGGTAGCGCCCATCATTTCCTTGGCGGGAATCGACCGCGCTTTGACGTCCGCCCGCAATCTGTTCATACCGTCCTTCAGGTCAGCGGATTCACGGCCGCCGACATCGCGCAACACCGGAACAAATAACCCGTCCGGCGTATCCACGGCAATGCCCAGGTCCAGTTGTTGATGCTGCTTGGTAGAAAGGGATTTGCCATCGAACCAGCTGTTGAGCACGGGTTCCACCTTGCATGCCGCCGCCATCGCCTTGCCCAGTCTGATCAAGGGGTCGCGCGCTTGTGCCCAGCGATAGAGATCGGCATCGCCATAAATCGTGACCGGCACCACTTCAGCGTGGGACCGGGCCATATTGAGCGCCATGCTGCGACGCACACCGCGCAGCTTTTCCCCGCCGAAACGGTCGCGATCAGTCTGCGCCGCGCTCTCGACATCTGCGCGGGTGATCAGGCCGTCGCTGCCAGAACCGGACAACGCGCCGAGGTCGACGCCCAGCTGCCGAGCCAGTTGGCGTACCGCGGGCGTCGCCTTACCGGCCAAATGCTCGCGGGTCGAAGGGGCGGCCCCAATGAAGAACGGGTCATCCTGGCTGCCACCGCCTTCAAGCCGCCCGACCACGGTTCCCGCATCACCCTCGCCCTCGAATGCCATCAATGGCTCACCCACATGCAAGATGTCGCCATCGCCACCGTAGACTTTGGCAACCACGCCGTCATAAGGCGCGGGGATATCGACGATGGCCTTGGCGGTTTCCACTGATACCACCAACTGATCAGCTTTGACGGTATCGCCTGCCTTGACATGCCACTCGACGATTTCGGCTTCCTGCAGGCCCTCGCCCAGATCGGGCAGTTTGAAATATTTCATCGCAAGTCTCCTGAATCCGGTGGGCTGTCAGGCGAAATGAAGCACCTGGTCGCAGGCATGAAGGATGTCTTCCACGCCGGGGATATAAAGCTGCTCCAGTCGATAGAGTGGCGGCGGAATATCCGGAGCCGTGACGCGCGCAATAGGTGCCTGCAAATCCAGTAAGGCGCGCTCGTAAAGACTGGCGGCAATCTCAGCCCCAACGCCGCAGGAGCGCGGCGCTTCATGAACGATCACGCAACGTCCAGTCTTGCGTACCGATGCTTCAAGGGTGTCTAGGTCCAGCGGCTTGATGCTGGCGACATCGATCACTTCCGCCGAGACACCCTGCTCGTCCAGTGCCTTAGCGGCCTGCAAGGTCTCGTGAATACTTGCCCCCCAACTGATCAGGGTGATATCGCTGCCTTCGCGCAGGGTGAAACACGTGTCCAGCGGCAGACGCTTGCCATCATCAAGCAGCAATTGCGGATTCATGCGGTACAGCCGGGTAGGTTCCAGGAAGATGACCGGATCGGGATTGTCGATAGCCGCCAGCAGCAGCCCATAAGCCCGCGCTGGCGAGGACGGGATGACCACCCGCACACCGGGAATGTGGGCAAACAAGGCTTCAGTGCTTTCACTGTGATGTTCAGGGGCGCGGATGCCGGCGCCCATGGGCGAGCGCATGACCATCGGGCAAGTCAGGCGGCCGCGCGTGCGATTGCGCATACGGCTGGCGTGGGAAACCAGATGCTCCATGGCCGCGTATATAAAGCCCATGAACTGGATTTCCACCACCGGTTTCAACCCTTGGGCCGCCATGCCGATGACCAACCCGCCCAACATGGTTTCCGCCAGGGGTGAATCGATCACCCGCCTGAAACCAAAACTGTCGCGCAGGCCCTGAGTGGCGCGGAAGACTCCACCATTGACCCCCACGTCCTCACCCAGCACCACGACATTTTCGTCTTCGGCCATGGCGCGATGCATGGCGAGATTAACGGCCTCCAGCAGGCTGAGTTTTTCATTGCTCATGTTGCTCACCTCCCGCACGACGTGCCGCCCGTTCGAGGAACCATTCTCGCTGTTCGGCCAATGCCGCTGGCCATTGGGCGTAGACATGGTCGATCACCGATTCAGGGGCCTGAATACCCGCCGCGTCGAATGCATCGACGGCCCGTTGCACCAGCGTCTGGCACTCGGCGATGAGGGCCTGCTCGCGACCTTCGTCCCAGACGCCTTGGCTAGCCATGAACGATTGCAGGCGTTTAACGGGTTCTTCCAGCCAGGCTTGTTTTACTTCTTCAGCCGAACGGTAACGCGTAGCGTCATCGGCGGTGGTGTGGTCGCCAAGTCGATAACTCAAGCATTCCAACAGCACCGGCCCTTTGCCTTTGCGCGCACGTTCGAGCGCAACCTGCATGCGGTCATAGACGGCCAGGATGTCATTACCGTCGACCTGCTCACCCTGGAAGCCCGCACCAATCGCTTTCTGCGCCAGTGTGGGTGCGCCACATTGAATACGCCGGGGCACGGAAATCGCCCACTGGTTATTGTTGATGACAAACACCACCGGCAACTGCCAGGCGCCAGCCACATTCAGCGCTTCAAGAAAATCGCCCTTGCTGGTTGCGCCATCGCCACAGGTCGTCACCGCAACGCGATGCTCGCCGCGAATCTTGAACGCGCTGGCGACTCCGCAGGCATGCAGCGCCTGGGTGGCAATTGGCACGCAGAGCGGGAAATCCTGAGCGACGGCGGGCTCGGCAAAGTCGCTGCCACGCTCATCACCGCCCCAATACAGGAGGATTTCTTCCATGCGAACACCCCGCATCAGTTGCACGGCGGTATCGCGGTAATAAGGAATGAGCACGTCTTCGGGATGCATGAGGCTGCCGATGGCAACGCCTATGGCTTCCTGACCGAGGGTCGGCGCGTAGGTGCCGATGCGCCCGGTGCGCTGCAAGGCCACGGCTTTTTGGTCGAAAAGTCGGGTGAGGACCATTTGCCGATAAAGACGGGTCAACAGGTTGAAATCGTCAGCCCAGAGTGGCAGCTCTCCAGTGAGACGACCCTCTGGGGCAAGGTATCGGGTATACGCAATATCAAGTTTTTTACCGGGCATTACCTACTCCTCGCACGCGGGGTATGCGTGCTACTCAAAAAGCCCGCAGCTTGTGGCCGCGAGATTTCAGGCGTCGGCGTTCACCGGGTAAGGTGCGGGCCGACGTTCAGGAGGTGCTCCGCCAGCATGTCGGCGACTCGCGCGGGCGAGCGCTTTTCCGCCTGCGCGTGGGCGTAGACCTCAGTCAATCGTTGTCCGATTTTCGCAAGATGGGCCGTGATGGTGCCCAGACTTTCTCCACGATGCTGCAGGGCTACGTAGATGAGCCCACCAGAATTGATCACATAGTCGGGCGCATAAAGAATGCCGCGGCTTTCTAACTGATCTGCGACCTGCAGGCTCACCAATTGATTATTGGCCGCTCCGGCGACAGCCGCGCAACGCAGCTGCGCCACACTTTTACTGGTGAGCACTGCGCCCAACCCGCAGGGTGCGAGGATGTCGCAAGGTGTGCTGAGCAGCGCTTCACAGGCAATCGGATGGGCACCGAACTGCTCCATGGCAAGCTGCACGCGGCCACTGTCCAGATCGCTGACCAGCAAGTCTGCTCCCGCTGCGTGAAGTTGTTCTGCCAAGGCATAGCCCACATGACCCAAACCTTGAATAGCCACGCGCAACCCTTCGAGATTGTCACTGCCCAGACGCGCCATGGCCGTGGTGCGAATGCCGGCGAACACGCCCATGGCAGTGTGCGACGAAGGATCGCCAGCTTCCGTGGTACTCGTGACGTGTTGGGTATGCTGCGCGATGCAATCCATATCGGCGCTGGAGGTTCCGCTGTCCACTGCTGTGATGTAGCGACCGCCAAGACTTTCAACAAAGCGCCCGAAGGCCTCAAACAGCGCGCCACGATCAGGAACATGGGCGGGACGCATGATGACCGCCTTGCCGCCACCTTGAGGCAGCCCGGCGAGTACCGCTTTGTAACTCATGTTTCTTGCCAGACGGATGGCGTCCTCAATGGCGCTCTGCTCATCTGGATAGGAAAGGTATCGACATCCACCTAGCGCAGGACCGCGCTGGCAATTGTCGATAGCAATCACTGCCTTGAGGCCGGATTCTGGATCGACGACCAGATGCAATGATTCGACGCGTGAACCGTGCATGAGAGCGAACATCGGCGGTGCTCCCGGATTGTTTTTTTTCTAAGGCGATTATAGGCGCTGCTGGAAAAAATGATTGACCGCTGGTGCATGCCGACAAACACACTGACCCGTGATTCGCCACTGGACGAAACCGGGAACGAGGACTAAAACAGGTCATCACTGCCAAGAGTCCACTAGCCTGAATTGTCGGAGGGGTCGATGACGCCACGTCAACATTGCCTGTCTTGCCTGCATCAATCGCCCAGCAATGTATTCGAGGCGGCACTGTGGGTTTCGGCGGAACACGATCCGCAGTTTCTTCCCCATCAGTTGCGACCCCAGATGGATCAATTACAGCGTCAGGTGAACGCGGCATTGCCTTCGCTGCCGACGTCCGAATTGGCCCAACCCTTGTTGCGCCAGCTCAATGCAATGGGGTTCGCCCAAGACGACTGGAATCCTCCGAAAGCGCAATCGGCGTTGCTGCACAACGTCGTCGAGCGCCGTCGCGGACAACCGTTGACCCTGGCTCTAATTGCCCTGGAAATCGCTCGTCGATTGGATATCAATCTGGAAGGGGTTAATTTTCCCGGTCATTTTTTGCTGCGGGTTCCGGGGGCCGATCATTTGCTGGACCCTTGTGGCGGCCGACGGCTTTATCCACAAGACTGTCGGGAGCTGCTCGTCCGGCAGTTCGGCCCGGACATGCAACTGCGAGCCGCACATATGATTCGCGCCACGGAGCACAGCATGGTGCAACGTCTTTCGCGCAACCTCCGCCATTTGCATCAGCTGGACGATGCGCTGCTGGCTTCATTGAAAGATGCTGATCGAGTGGTTGAGCTAGGCGGCGCGACCGCAGGGGATCATCTGGTCCGCGCGGGCCTGTACCATGCGCTGGAATGCCCGCAGGCAGAGCGATTTGATCTGCAGCACGCGCTGTTGCTGAGTAACGATCCCCTCCAGCGCCTGAAACTTGCCGAACGCCTGACGCAATTGCCGTCGAGCACGGCCACGCATTGAGGCATCCCGAGCAATGACGACTGTTGCCGTAGATGCAACAGTCAATGTCGCAAATCACTGTTTTTAAATGCAATTAAACGCTCTATTCTTGCCGCACTTAAAGCAGGCCACCGAATCGCAAGTTAGTTAACTTCTGTTACATAACCCATTTTTTTGCCGGCCCGTTATCGTGAAGCACAGGCATAACGTACCGGAACTCAGGTGTATCGACGTTGATTTTATAGCTCCTGGATCTACGTCTTGTTTAGCCGCTGTCCTACAGCGGCTTTTTTTTGCCTGCCAGAAGACCATAGCTTTAAGCCATTACACTTTGGACTTGAGCTTGGTGGGCAGATGCTCCGGCTTGATCTTCTCTCCGCTTTTTATTCGCTTATCCAAAGCCATGGTCCCGTAGCTGTCGCCAGTGGATGCAAACACTTGAAGGTTCTTGATGACGTGGACCGTCTTGATGTAATCCGGCAGCAACAGCTTTGCGTATTTGTCCCCCCTGAGTATCTTGCCCTGCATTTCATCAACTCGCTTGGCGAAAAACTCCAGAGCATTTATCTTCACTTCGGGATGTTTGATATTGCCCTCATTGTCAAACTCCATTGCGGCACGGCCCATCAAATCTGCCGTCAAGTTATCGACCAGGCCAAAAGCGAGGAGTTGCTTTCCGAAGCTACCCAGTTCTTCAGGGCTTACGTTTTCCGCATCGAACCCCTTGAATAAAGGCCTGAGTTTACTTTGCTCCATGGCGAGCGTGTTAAGCGCGACAGGATTTTCGCCTATCTCCAGCAAAATTCGATTAGTTGTGGCGCTTGTATTTTTGACGGTTGGATCCTCCATTTTTTTCTTGATGATGACCGGCGGCATATCGCCAAAACGATTAATCATTCCCACGGCACGGCTCCTTTCTTGAATGATGTATGCATTCAGTTTATCGGAGCTCGCCCAAGCGACTTTATAGTAAAAATGGCTCACCGCTAAAATCCATACATATACTGCTAACAGCTCGGAATACTCCTACACAACTATCAGAAACCTCTTTAAACCTGTTATTTCCTTCTATTTCAACCCCCCATTAACGAAGAAAACTCCTACTTTAATTTCAGCACCATGATTACCAAAAACTGTGTTTAAAGAGGGTGTCGCTTACGACATCTATAAAATCATTCAAGGAGCAACACCATGAAAAAATCAATCATCCCATTGCTGCTGTGTTCTGTTTTGGCACAGCTTCCGACGTCCGTATTCGCTGAAAGCCCTGCGGCCGGTTCATCCACGGCTATCTGCTTCAGGAACAGCCAGAATATTTACCCAGGCACGGCGGAGGCTGGCGAATACAAGGTCATCCACGGACCTTTCAACACCCGGTGCGGGACGACGGCGCACAGTTTCCAGTTGCGGCATCAGGTCGGAAGTCGTTTGCCGGTGACTGTTGAGCAACTGGTTGGCGGCACGTGGTCAAAAGTAATCCGAAACGAATACGACCCAAGTCGCCGCCTGGGTAATGGAACCTTCAGAATGATTCTGGACAATACAGCAAGCACCCATGCAACCCCTTACAGGGGCAGTTTTTCAGTTCCGCTGTAACAACAACCCCTCAGCTAGCTGGGCTGGATTTGTCTATCCGGCTCAGGTCCATAGGCAGGGTCACACCTGCGTATCAATCAAACCAGTGCTTCGCAAAAACTTGCTACGTTCATCGAGCGCCCGCATTACCTGGATTCCGGTATTCAGCTTTATCAAGGTATCGTTCGCGAAGCTGTGGCCGTCGGCAATGTACTTCTTCAAGTTTTTCAACTCCCGCTCAAAAAACTCAAACACGTCCACTTTTTTATCCTTGTTGACCTGATTACCTTGCGCATCGAACTCCAGGTCTATGCCATCAAGTACTCCGCCCGTGGTGAAATCGATGATACCTAACTCTTGAAGACCAATCCGTATCTTGCGCAACTCGGTAAATGTTGTATTTCTCGGATCAAAATCGGAGAGATCCATTTCAAAGCCTAATAGCTTGACCTCATTGGGTATACTTTTGTCATCCCAGTAATGGCGGAGCTTTTGCGCTGCGGTTTCTCCTACCGCGGTAAAGCCTGATGACGTTCTAAACTGATTATCGGGCTCCCGAGTGTAGTGGGCCAATCGAGCGGAAACCAAAGCGAGATTTTGTTCCACATCAACCTCCATTAAATCCTGTCGTCTCATCAGGTATCGGTTAACCGATACCGGACTTAATACTCACACCCCAACATTTCAGGAAAATTCGTGATAAATAGACGCGTCCTACACTCATGAAAATAATATGCCTACAAAAAAGCCGATCATTGGACCGATCGGCTTGTTTGTTTCGGTATCACGCAGTCAATTAATCCCTGTACCTCTGCAAGTGAGCCATCATCTCCTTAAGTGCCTCTACGTTGTCCTGCGGGTGCACAGCGTCTTGGAAGTCGTTGATGGTTTGCCACTGGGCGGCTACATCTTCGGGGCCGAATCCATGGTGGGGGTCAAAGCCTGCGCCGAGACTTCGTTCCCAGCGCACTTTTCCGATCCAGCCGCCGCCTACTTCGAACAAGCCTGCGCTGTCCTGGCATTGGTCACTGCCCAGAAACACCACCAACGGACTGACCAACTCTGGTTTAAGAAGCTCAAAGACATCAGCGGGAATCAGGCCTTCGGTCATGCGTGTCCCGCCGGTTGGTGCGATGGCGTTGACCAGAATGTTGTTCCTGCGGCCCTCCAGGGCCAGCGTGCGAGTCAGACCATAAAGACCCAGCTTGGCCATTGCGTAATTGGATTGACCAAAGTTGCCGTAGATACCTGAGGTCGATGCGGTGAATATCACCCGGCCATAATTCTGTTCGCGCATATGGGACCAAGCCGCGTGGGTCACCTTGTAAGCGCCTTCGACATGCACGCGATAAACCAGGTCCCAGTCGGCGTCCTCCATTTTGGCGAATGATTTGTCCCGCAGAATTCCGGCGTTGTTAACGACGACATCAATGCGGCCAAAGGTGTCCATGGCATTCTCGACGATTCTTCCGCCATCGGTTACGGAATCATGATTGGCCACGGCCGTGCCGCCCGCTGCACGGATCTCGCTGACCACTCGATCTGCCGCCGATGAGTTGGCGCCTTCCCCGTGAGCGGATCCACCAAGATCATTCACCACCACCCGAGCGCCATGACGGGCGAACAGCAATGCATGAGCACGCCCCAATCCGCCGCCCGCTCCGGTGACGATCACTACTTTGTCGTGAAAATGGATAGGTTCACTCATGACTTGCTCCAGAAGAAGGGGGCGGCGACGCGCTCGCCTGAGTGTCATCCACCCGACTTCCAGTCACAATCAACTCAATCCCCCTGAATAGTGGTTGATAATGCGGCGCGATGGCGCTCATTGGCCGCGTCATCGCGGGTCTGTTTCGCCGCCGCCCGGAATGCCAGATAGTGGCGCAGGACGAGCAAGGGCGCTTCCAGCTGCGGGTAATGCCCGATGTCTTCAAGCAGAACGGTATCGGCATCCGGAATCAGTTGCCGGTAGCGCTCCACCATATGCGCCCCGGAAATGGGATCAACCGCACCGTCAATTACCCGCAATGGCACGCCGCCCACCTGCATTGCGCTTACCCAACGCTCCCGTTGCTCGATTCGTTCGGTGATGTAGCCGATCAGCCGATGGAAAATCCGCGCGCCGTTGTTGGCCGTAATCAGGTCCCACAAATCATCCAGTTCACTTTCGCTGGGCCGAGTGTGGGGGCCGAATATCTTGCCGAAGTTCTTGTCCAGACTGGCTCGACTGAACATTCGACTGAACAGCCAGCCCAACGGACTCATCAGCAGTTTCTGCGCCAGGACTTTGCGGTGTGTTTCCGGAAACAGACCGCCATTGAGCAATACGCAACTGGCCATGGCGAATCGACCTTCGTGGTGACGGGCCAGCAGCTCCTGAGCCACGCTGTCGCCATAATCATGGGCCAGCACATGAATCGACCGGTCGAGAGCCAAGTGATGCAGCAAGGCTTGTTGCAAATCCGCCTGCTCGATGAGGCTGTAGCGGTGGCGCGGTGGCTTGGCTGAATCGCCAAAGCCCAGCATGTCGCAGGCAATCACTTGATAACGCGCGGCTAACGGTTGCCAGAGAAAATGCCAGTCCCAACTGGCGGTGGGGAATCCATGGATCAACAGCAGCGGCTCGCCCTGTCCGGCCGTCCAGTAGCGAATGGCATGACCTTTGAAATCGAACGTCTGTCCATGGGTGCGCCAGATACGCAACGGTATTTCGGTCAGGGGCATTATTGCTTGTAACCCGGATCAGTCAGGTCCAGCTTGCGCAACAATGCTGGCCAGGCGAGTACACCGCCCATTCCCTGGGCATTTTTAGTGACACCGGCAAGCATCGCTTTGGCGCCTGCCAGAATCTCTCCGTCAATGGTGATCAACTGTGCCCCACCGCCCTGGGCCAGGACCTGGATTTCGCAGGCGCGCTGGAAGATGAACATCATCAGAAATGTATCGGCGATGCTTGCCGCGCATGTCAGCAAGCCATGGTTATGAAGCATCAGAAAGTTCGTATCGCCCAGATCAGCCTGCAGGCGGGCCTTTTCTTCATGATTGAGGGCGACACCTTCATAAGGGTGGTAAGACAGGCTCGACAGTACAAACAGTGATTGCTGGCTGATGGGCAGGATGCCCTGCTGCTGCGCCGAAACCGCCACACCGGCCGCCGTGTGCGTATGCAATACGCAGGCTACGTCATGGCGGACTTCATGGATCGCACTGTGAATCGTGAAACCTGCGGGATTGATATCGTGAGGGCTGTCCATCAGCTTGTTGCCCGCCTGATCAATCTTGACCAGATTCGATGCAGTGATTTCATGGAACATCAATCCATAAGGATTGATCAGGAAATCTTCGGTACCCGGTACCTTGGCAGAGATGTGGGTAAAAATCAGATCATCCCAGCCATAGAGTGCGACCAGGCGATAGCAGGCGGCCAGATCAACACGGACCTGCCATTCGGCCGCGCTGACGGCGTCCTTGACAGGGGGAAGCGCATCGGGGGTGTGCAGAGTTGGGGCAGGATTCACGGTGTTTTCCTCGGCATCTGGTGTGCTCTTGATCAAGAGCAGTCTAGCCATGCCGTGGAAGAACGTCGGGGACCCGGCAGCCATACTCAAGGCTGAAAAGGCCAATCAGCCTGTTAATCCACTGCCCATGCCATTATCTGCCGCACGGGCAATGTCATCAGTCCTTCAAATGCTCGATGAATTGAGCCAACCAGGGTTCGGCGTCGGATTCGGGCGTGACGCTTTCACTGGCATCCAGACGCAGCATTTCCTGAATCTCAATCACACCCAGCTCGGCAAACAATTCACGAATCTGCTCGCCACCGGCGCAGAACGTATCGCCATAGCTCGCATCGCCCAAACCAATGACGCCGCCGGGCAAGCCTCGCCATGCCGCCGGCAAGATGTCACGTATCTGCGAATAGACCGGCAGGATGTTATCGGGCAGCTCCCCCATGCCGGTGGTCGACGTTACGAACAACAGCGCCTGCGGGCCGAAGATTTGCAAACTTTCAAGCGTTACCCGCGGGTCCTGCAGGACTTCGTGACCCGCGTCGCGAAGGATTTTCCCGGCGTGCCGAGCGACTTCTTCAGCCGAGCCATAGACAGAACCGGAAACGATGGCGACTTTCATAACTCATCCTGTATCAGCGTAAAAACGTCGGACATTATGCCCCAAGCCCGCGCATGACCTAGAATGCTGTATTGGCTCGCTTCGGAATTTCTTCATGATCAACGCAAAACTGCTGCAACTGGTGGTGGACGCCTCCAATGACGGCATTGTCGTCGCCGAGCAGGAAGGTGAAGACAACATCCTTATCTATGCGAACAAGGCATTCGAAACCCTGACCGGCTACCCGGTTGACGACATTCTCTACCAGGATTGCCGCTTCCTGCAGGGTGATGATCGGCAGCAGCCGGCTCTGGACGCCATTCGCGAGGCAGTGCGCAGCGGCCATCCTTGCCGGCAGATCCTGCGCAACTATCGCAAAGACGGCACCGTGTTCTGGAACGAGTTGTCGATCACGCCGGTTCTTAACGAAGCGGACCAACTAACCTATTTCATTGGCATTCAGAAAAACGTCACGAAGCAGGTCGAAGCTCAGCATCGTATTCTGGAGCTGGAAGCCGAGCTGGCCAGTGCGCGCAATGAAATCGCCGCGTTAAAAAACGGTGCAAATGCAACATAATGTTGAATGCGTGGTCTTCTTTCCCAATAACTGGTTCTCTTGAGCTTCGTCATGCCCCACGAAACACTTCTCACCCAGGCTGAGCTGGAATTTATCCAGAATATGCAGCACAACCCCAAACTGAACGTGCGAGATGCAACGCGCAGTTTGACGGTGAACGGTGGGGTGCATATTCAGGAGCTGCTTACCCGTCTCGCGGCTCACGAGCAGGTGACGATCCAGGCGCAATTCGCTAATCAGCAGATGACATTCCCGCTGCACCTGGTTGAGGACGAGTTTCACGCCCTGCACCTTGAACTGGGTGCGCCAAGCATCTTCGAGGAAGGGCCGAGAATACGCCCATGGCGCCTGACGCTGCGTGAGCCTGTTGCGCTGGAAACTGAAAAAGGCACCCTGACGTCTTTATGGGTTCATGAGCTTTCGTTCAAAGGCGTACTGCTAGAGAATCGCAGGTCGACCAAACCGCCGAAAAATTTCTCCGCCTGGTTCGCTCCCGTCGGCCAGGCGCCCATTGCACTGCGAGGCACGTTCGAACGCCTCACCGAGTCCGGACTTGCCGCTTACCGTCTGAGCCAGCGCAACAAGGAAGAAACCGAACGATTGCGCCAGTACATTCTTCAGGAACACCAGCGCGTCTTTCCAACAATGCATCGTTGAGCGTAAGTACCGGCAACGCGCAGGCGATCAGGTGTCCAGGTGGCCCTCGATGAACTGCCGCAGGCGCTTGTGCATGAAGCGCCCCTCGCTGCCGATACACGCCACGGGCGAGCCCTCCAGACTTTCCTGAGCCAGGTCGGCGCCCTCTCCCGCCAACACCAACGGGCAATCCAGCGAAAGCGCCAGACGCTTGAGCCGACGAGGCAGATCAAGGGTCGGCGGATGATTGGTAAACAGCACGACGGCGGCCGGACGAACCTTGCCGCAGACGAGCGTCAACTCTTCCAGTGGCTGCCCCAATGCCAAGACCTGAATATCGAGATCAGCGCTGCCCAGCAGTAAACCCGCAACCCACAGCTCCAGCTCCCGACACTGGCCGGGCACCCCTGCCAGCAGCACCCTCTTCTCGGTCAAACCGGTGGACAACTGTTGGCGTTGCAGTGTTCGGGCACGCAGAAAGCTGTCGAGAAACAGCCACTCGCTCACTTGGCCGAACCGATCCTGATTGATCAACAACTCACGCCACACGGGCATCAGAATGTCCTGGAACACCACCGGCATTGGATAGCTCGAAAACACCTGCCCGTAGAGTTGCTCTAACCGACGCTCGTCGAAAGAGCCAGCGGCGTGCCGCACTTGCTCCTGCCATTCGGCCCATTCACCCTGCGCGCTGTCGCTTTCAGGCGCAACGGCCTGAATGCGAGCGGCCTGGGTTTTGGCGAGGATCTTGCCGACTTTGCTCACTGCAACGCCGCGCTCGATCCAGCCCAGAATACTGCGAACTTCTTCGATATCTGCCTGGGAATACAGCCGATGACCACTTTCGGTGCGGGTCGGCTGAATCAATCCGTAGCGCCGCTCCCACGCACGCAAAGTGACCGGGTTGATGCCCGTCATACGCGACACTTCGCGAATTGGAAACAGTTCTTCCTGCTTGAGATCTTGCTTGAGATCGCTTGATACGCACGGGCCAGTGAAGGATTCAGTCATGACAGGGATCGCTTGGAAACAGTGGGGCGCATTGTACGCCTGCGGACCTGTTTTTTCGCCACATACGCCCGGTGAGTGGCTGCCACGATGGCGAAATGATGAAACCCTATGGCTTATTTATGGATTTCAGGAATAATCCTTGCTTGCTTAAACACGAAGCTGACGCAGCCCACCACCCCGGCTCTGTGTCATGTGACTTCCCTACCCGGGAATCTCACCTCGTTTACCGGAGATACACAATGTCTACCACCCCCGTCACCTTGATGGTTGCTCGTCGCGTGGCCCATGGCCGCTACCAGGAACTCATCACTTGGCTGCATGAAGGCGAAAGACTGGCCACCGACTTTCCAGGCTATTTGGGTTCCGGCGTCCTAGCCCCACCGCCAGACGATAACGAATTTCAGATTATTTTCCGCTTCGCCAATGCTCAAACCATGCACGCTTGGGAGCATTCCGCCTCACGAAGCTCCTGGTTGGTGCGCGGCAGTGGCCTTTTTGCCCAGCCTTGCGAACATCGGGTCAGCGGCATCGACGGCTGGTTTGGCGCGGTTGGTCAGCGCCCGCCACGCTGGAAACAGGCAGTGGCCATTTGGCTGGCCTTCTTCCCGGTTTCGCTGTTGTTCAACTTCGTGCTCAGCCCATTGCTCAATGAGCTGCAATTACTGCCTCGGGTCATGATCAGCACTTTAATACTGACGCCGCTGATGGTGTTCTGGTTTATCCCGCTGTCGACGCACTTGCTGTCCTCATGGCTGAACAACACCCCGTCGCCCCAAGCCACAGGGACAGAATCCGCTCACACGCGGTGACGTGACCCCACCTACAACCTGTACAAATAACCCCACAAACGTACAGGTTTTGCATAGCTTTTTGAGCCGGTAAATTCCGTTTGTCAAGGCGGCACCCCTTGTGCAACCCCGCGTCGTAAACCACCACACGCAAACCTAGCGCTCGATACAGTTGTACAAGGTTGGCCATTGGTATAACTTTGTTACAGCTGACGACCTGCAAAGGTCGACGTCCCCATTCTCCGATGCGCGAGTGCTCATGGCTGTGTCTCCTGCCCCAATCCTGATCACTGGCGCCAGTCAGCGCGTTGGGTTGCATTGCGCACGGCGATTGCTGGCGGACGGCCATGCCGTAATCATCAGCTACCGTCACGAGCGACCCGAGGTAGAACAATTACGTCAACTGGGCGCCATTGCAATTGCCGGGGATTTTTCGTCTGAAGCGGGCGTCATGCAGTTCATTGCCTCGCTGAAAACCCACACCGAGAGCCTGCGTGCAATTGTTCACAACGCCTCACAGTGGCTGACGGAAACCTCAGGCAACGAGGCAGAAGTGTTTACCCGGATGTTCACTGTCCACATGCTCGCGCCGTACCTCATCAATCTGCACTGTGAGCAAATGTTGCATCAATGCGAGGTCGCAGACATCATCCACATCAGCGATGACGTGACCCGCAAAGGGAGCAGCAAGCACATCGCCTACTGTGCCAGCAAAGCAGGACTCGAGAGCCTGACACTGTCCTTTGCCGCCCGATTTGCGCCGAGGATCAAGGTCAATGGCATCGCGCCAGCCCTGTTGATGTTTCAACCCGACGACGACTCGGCCTACCGCACCAAGGCCCTGGCCAAATCTGCCCTGGGCTTTGAGCCGGGACCGGATGTGATCTACCAAAGCCTGCGTTACCTGCTGGACAACCCTTATGTCACCGGCACAACCCTTACCGTAAACGGCGGACGGCACGTCAAGTAAGCTGCCCCGAGGATCCTTTTGATGACCTTATCTCTGCCACAGCATTACCGTGAAATTCTCGTCGGCCTGGGTGAAAACCCGGACCGCGAAGGTCTGCTGGATACCCCGAAACGGGCCGCCAAGGCAATGCAATACCTGTGTCACGGCTACGCGCAGAGCGTCGAGGAAATCGTCAACGGCGCGCTGTTCGCGTCCGACAATGACGAAATGGTGATCGTCCAGGACATCGAGCTTTATTCGTTGTGCGAACACCACTTGCTGCCTTTCATTGGCAAGGCGCATGTGGCCTACATCCCGACCGGAAAAGTCTTGGGCCTTTCCAAGATCGCCCGACTGGTGGACATGTTCGCCCGGCGACTGCAGATTCAGGAAAATCTGACAAAACAGATCGCCGACGCCATCCAGGAAGTGACCAACGCCGCAGGTGTCGCGGTGGTTATCGAAGCCAAGCACATGTGCATGATGATGCGGGGCGTAGAAAAGCAGAACTCCACCATGAATACCTCGGTGATGCTTGGCGCTTTCCGTGATTCGAGCACGACCCGCCTGGAATTCCTGCAACTGATCGGTCGGAGCAAAAGCTGATGGCAAGACTTGAACCAGGCACCGCGCGCATCCGGGTCAAGGACCTGTGCCTGCGCACGTTCATCGGCATCAACGAAGATGAAATCATCAACAAACAGGATGTCCTGATTAACCTGACAATCCTCTACGCCGCCCAAGAGGCCGTGCGCGACAACGACATCGGGCATGCCTTGAATTACCGCACCATCACCAAAGCCATCATCCAGCACGTCGAGGGCAATCGTTTTGCCTTGCTCGAACGCCTTACCCAGGAAGTGCTGGATCTGGTGATGAGCTACGAGCCTGTTCTGTATGCGGAAGTCGAAGTGGACAAGCCCCACGCCTTGCGCTTTGCCGAGTCCGTGTCGATCACCCTCGCCGGGCAACGCTGAAACTCTTATCATTGCGCATCATTTGCCTGCAAAGAGCCCATCATGACCGAGCAAGAACGCCTCGAACTCGAAGCCGCCGCCTTTCGCCGACTGGTCGCGCACCTGGACAGCCGCAAGGACGTGCAGAACATCGACCTGATGAACCTCTCCGGCTTCTGCCGCAACTGCCTGTCCAAATGGTACAAGGCGGCGGCGGACGAAAAACATATCGACGTCAGTCTCGACCAAGCCCGCGAAGTGGTTTACGGCATGCCATACAACGAATGGAAAGCCCAGTACCAGCAAGAAGCCAGCGCCGAACAGAAAGCGGCGTTCGCCAAGGAACCCAAGCATGACTGACCTGAATACCCTGCGCGCCAGCCTGGCCAGTGGCGAGCACCTGTTCGCCGACACATTGGCCTTTATCGCGGCAGGCTACGATTACCAACCGCAAGCCTTCAGCAACGGCGCCGTCGAGAACGCAGCCGGGCAGAACGAAGGTTCGTGCAAAACCCTGGGCCTGGCGCTGCTGGAAGGCTTGAGCGATGAAGAGGCGTTGTTGGCGTTTGGCGAACATTATCGTTCGGTACAAGCCACGCCAGACGGCAGCGACCACGGCAATATCCGCGCATTGATTGCCCATGGTCTGGCCGGGGTGAAGTTTACGGGTGAGCCGCTCACGCGTAAGGGCTGAGTCTTTTCACGAGCATCGTGGGAGCGAGCTTGCTCGCGAAGAGGCCGGTGCCATTGAGGCAAATCTTCATCGCCAGCACCAATGCCTTCGCGAGCAAGCTCGCTCCCACAGGTGGAATACGGTCATCTCGTGGGACCGGATTTATCCGGGAAGACATTGGTGCAGACAACACATCTGTGGCAGCTGTGGGTTGCCTCC
>DASVUK010000150.1:0-78675 GCA_036387095.1 Pseudomonas sp. | reverse complement strand
TGCCTGTAAAGAACTGGGCATCAAGACTGTCGCTGTTCACTCCACGGCAGACCGCGAGTTAATGCACCTGGGCCTGGCGGACGAAACCGTCTGCATCGGTCCGGCGCCCGCCAATCTTTCTTACCTGAACATCCCGGCCATTATCTCGGCTGCCGAACTCACCGGCGCCACGGCAATTCACCCGGGCTACGGCTTCCTTGCGGAAAACGCCGATTTCGCTGAACAAGTGGAAAAATCAGGTTTCGCCTTCATCGGCCCGAAAGCCGAAACCATCCGCCTCATGGGTGACAAGGTTTCTGCCAAGGACGCCATGAAGCGCGCCAACGTGCCAACGGTTCCAGGTTCTGACGGCCCATTGCCGGAAGACGAAGAAATCGCCCTGCGCATTGGCCGTGAAGTCGGCTACCCGGTGATCATCAAGGCCGCCGGTGGCGGTGGTGGTCGCGGCATGCGCGTGGTTCACAAGGAAGAAGACCTGATCGAAGCCGCCAAGCAGACCCGCGCCGAAGCGGCTGCCTGGTTCAGCAATCCGATGGTCTACCTGGAAAAGTACCTGACCAACCCACGTCACGTGGAAGTCCAGGTCATTTCCGACGGCCAGGGCCACGCGATCCACCTGGGCGACCGCGACTGCTCTCTGCAACGTCGTCACCAGAAGGTTCTGGAAGAAGCGCCAGCACCGTTCATCGATGAACAAGCCCGTAAGGACGTGTTCGCAAGTTGCGTCAAGGCGTGCATTGACATCGGTTATCGTGGCGCCGGTACGTTCGAGTTCCTGTACGAGAACGGCCGCTTCTACTTCATCGAGATGAACACGCGGGTTCAGGTAGAGCATCCGGTTTCGGAAATGGTCACCGGTATCGACATCGTCAAGGAGATGCTCAGCATCGCCGCCGGCAACAAGCTGTCGTTTACCCAGGATGACGTTGTCATTCACGGGCACGCGCTGGAATGCCGGATCAACGCTGAAGATCCGAAAACCTTCATTCCAAGTCCAGGCCTGGTCAAGCACTTCCACGCGCCAGGCGGCAACGGCGTGCGGGTCGACTCGCACCTGTACAGCGGCTACAAGGTTCCGTCCAACTACGACTCACTGATCGGCAAGCTGATCACCTGGGGCGCGACCCGCGACGAAGCCATGGCACGTATGCGTAATGCCCTGGACGAAATCGTGGTAGACGGGATCAAGACCAACATTCCGCTGCACCGTGATCTGACTCGTGATGAAGGCTTCTGCGAAGGCGGCGTCAACATCCACTACCTGGAACACAAGCTGGCCAATCAATAAGGCCGCTCTCTCCAGAACAATAAAGCCGCTTACACAGCGGCTTTGTTGTTTGTGACGCATCACAGTAAACTTGCGCATTTGCGCTGCACTCAACCGCACATCATTTTCATTCGAAGGTAACCCGCCATGCCCTGGCTGCAAGTCCGTCTCGCCATCAGTCCAGACCAAGCCGAAACCTACGAAGATGCCCTTCTCGAAGTTGGCGCCGTATCGGTTACGTTCATGGACGCCGAAGATCAGCCGATCTTCGAGCCGGAACTCAACACGACGCCGCTGTGGTCCCACACGCATTTGCTGGCCCTGTTCGAAGCCGATACCGATGCCGATCACGTTCTGGCGCACCTCAAGCTTCTCACCGGCGCCCAATTGCCGGAACACATGAGCGAAGTCATCGAAGATCAGGACTGGGAACGCAGCTGGATGGATAACTTCCAACCGATGCGTTTCGGTCAGCGCCTGTGGATAGTTCCAAGCTGGCACGCCGCGCCGGAACCGGACGCGGTCAACCTGCTGCTGGATCCGGGCTTGGCGTTTGGTACCGGGACTCACCCAACCACCGCCCTGTGCCTGGAATGGCTGGACGGCCAGGACCTCAACGACTGCAACCTGCTGGACTTCGGTTGTGGCTCGGGAATCCTCGCTATCGCCGCCCTGCTGCTGGGCGCGAAACGTGCAGTGGGTACCGATATTGACGTGCAGGCACTGGAAGCCTCGCGGGACAACGCCGGGCGCAACCACATCGAGCCAGAGCGCTTTCCGCTGTACCTGCCGGAAGACTTACCCCAGGAACAGGCCGACGTACTGGTCGCCAATATTCTCGCCGGACCGCTGGTCGCACTGGCGCCTCAGCTGGCAACCCTGGTGAAACCGGGCGGACGACTGGCGCTGTCCGGCATTCTTGCCGAGCAAGGCGAAGAAGTGGCCGCCTCCTATACCGAGACCTTCGACCTCGATCCGATTGCCAACCGTGATGGCTGGGTACGCATCACTGGCCGTCGCCGTTAACCGCCGCCTGAACCGGACAGTCGCATGACCGACAGCTTTGTCACCCAGTGCCCGCACTGCCAGACCAGTTTCCGAGTAAGCCACGCGCAATTAAGCGTGGCACGCGGCGTGGTGCGTTGCGGCGCATGCCTGCAAGTCTTCAATGCTGCCAGGCAACTCCTGGAACAGCGTGACAGCGACCCTATCGTGCAGCCTGCGGAGCAAACCCCTCCGGCCCTCGTGCCGGTTGAATCCTCGCCCGAACTCCAGGTTGTAGAAAGCGTTCCGGCGCCCAAAGACTGGAAGATAAATACCCTCGATCTGGACGACATGGATCTGGACGAGGAATTGGCGCGCCTTGAGCAGCGGGAAATTCAGCTGCCGGAGACTTTCGGTCACCAGGGAAATCACCGCCCGGACGATTCCCACCTTTCAGCCCACCGCGACAACGCCCAGAGCGAAGAAGACGAATGGGTCCCCAGCCTGCGTAATGACGACGTCAGTCAATTGCCGGAGTTACAGGCCGAAGTTGTTTCTGAACCTCAACAATCCCTCGAACTGGGGCCCGAACCTGAGGATGAGCAGGCTTCGCGCAACGGACGAACAGAACCATCTCTGTCACTGGACCCTGATGAGCTCGGCGACGAAGAGCCAATGGCCCCTCTTCATAGCCAGCGCAAAGCACCTCACAGCCAAAAAACCGAAAGCTTGTCAGCACTGGACGATGACGAACAGAGCATCGAGCCATTGCCGGAACCGGACGTTCGAAGCCGACGCAATCGCAACGAGCCAGCGGTGCGCGAACAGGTGTTGGTGGACCTGACCGACGATCCTCTGCAACTGGAATGGCAACGCCCTAAATCCCATTGGGGACGCCGCCTGCTCTGGGGCCTGCTCACGGTGTTGGCGCTGATTGGTCTGGCAGGCCAGTACATCTGGTACGACTTCGACAATCTGGCCAGGCAGGATCAGTTTCGCCCATGGTTTCAGCTGATTTGCCCGCAGATCGACTGCAAAGTGCCATCCAAAGTCGATATCAAGCTGCTCAAGAGCAGCAACCTCGTCGTGCGCAGTCATCCGGAGTTCAAGGGCGCATTGGTCGTTGACGCAATCATTTATAACCGAGCGTCCTTCTCCCAGCCATTTCCGCTGCTGGAACTTCGCTTTGCAGATACCAGTGGTCAGTTGATTGCCAGTCGTCGCTTCAAACCGGGCGAGTACTTGAGCGGGGAAATGGCCGGCAAGGAAGAAATGCCGCCTCAGACGCCGATTCACATCGCACTGGATATTCTTGATCCCGGCGCCAAGGCTGTTAACTACAGTCTGAGTTTCCGCTCTCCGGAATGAAAGCCGCGTGCCGGCTGGGTCGGCGAGTTTACACAGCGGGCTGATCGGCTGCGGTACCCCGTCAACGGGGCTCGATCACCCTGTTTGCTGACTTGCGACAAGAACAGAGAACAGTTCGCGATAAAAAATAACTGTTCAGATTTTATCCAATTCAGCCTTTATCCAGTCATCGAGAGCGGGTATCATGCCAACCCTTTTTCTTACTCTGGATTGGTCTGAAAAGCGCCTGAGCACTTTGAAGACTGACCCAGGCAGTCCGTGAACATCGAGCAGTCGTCACGGCCTGCGATGATTCGGCCCCCACAACAGGCACACCTATGTCGGCGGTACGCATCGGTCCGTATACATTGCAAAACGGCTTGATTCTCGCCCCCATGGCGGGCGTCACCGACCAGCCCTTTCGTCAGCTCTGCCGCCAACTCGGCGCAGGCCTGGTGGTTTCGGAAATGGTCACCAGTGACATGAGCCTGTGGAACAGCCGCAAATCGCGTCTGCGCATGATCCACGAGGGTGATCCCGAGCCCCGCTCGGTACAGATCGCCGGTGGTGATCCGCAGATGCTTGCTGACGCCGCACGTGCCAACGTCGAACTGGGCGCACAGATCATCGACATCAACATGGGATGTCCGGCCAAGAAGGTCTGCAACAAGGCCGCCGGATCGGCACTGCTGAAAGACGAACACCTGGTGAACGAGATCCTGCAGGCGGTTGTGGCTGCAGTTGATGTGCCGGTCACCTTGAAGATACGCACCGGTTGGGACCGGGATAACAAAAACGGCCTGACGATTGCGAAAATCGCCGAACAGGCGGGAATCCAGGCACTGGCCGTCCACGGACGCACCCGTGCCGACCTTTATACCGGTGAAGCCGAATACGACACCATTGCTGAGATCAAGCAGGCGATGTCGATTCCGGTATTTGCCAATGGCGACATCGATTCACCCCAGAAGGCCCGGCAGGTGTTGAACGCGACCGGTGCCGACGGATTATTGATTGGCCGGGCTGCCCAGGGGCGCCCATGGATTTTTCGCGAAATAGAACACTACCTGCGAACCGGCGAGACATTGCCGGCTCTGCAATTGAGTGAAGTGGAACGCATTCTGCTTGAGCATTTGGCAGCGCTTCACGTTTTCTACGGCGATGTGCTTGGCGTGCGTATTGCGCGCAAGCATGTCGGCTGGTATCTCGCAACCTTGCCGGGCGCCAAGGAGTTCCGCGCCCATTTCAATCGTTTGCAAGATACAGAAGCACAGTGCGCCAACGTCCGCGAGTTCTTCAGCGAACGCTACGAAAGCCCGGATGCAGGGAAAGAAGAAGAGGTGGCCGCATGACGATGATGACTGAGACTTTAGTGAGTGGAACGACACCCGTGAGCGACAACGTCAATTTGAAACAGCACCTCAACACGCCCAGCGAAGAGGGCCAGACCCTGCGCGGCAGTGTTGAGAAGGCGCTGCACAATTATTTCGCCCACCTCGAAGGCGCTCCCGTCACTGACGTCTACAACCTGGTGTTGTCGGAAGTCGAGGCACCGCTGCTCGAAAGCGTGATGAATTACGTCAAGGGCAACCAGACGAAAGCCTCGGAGCTGCTGGGCTTGAACCGCGGCACCCTGCGCAAGAAACTCAAGCAGTACGATCTGCTTTAAGCGTTCAACAACAGAAAAGGCGACGCGCCCCATGCGTCGCCTTTTTTGCTGACTCCTTTTGCTTTTGATGGAAATTGAGATGACCGACCAGACCACCCGCCTGCCGATCCGCCGCGCCTTGATCAGTGTTTCCGACAAGACGGGAATCCTCGAATTCGCCCGTGAACTGGAAGCGCTTGGCGTCGAGATCCTTTCCACTGGCGGCACTTTCAAGCTGTTGAAGGACAATGGCGTCGCAGCGGTAGAAGTTGCCGACTACACCGGTTTTGCAGAAATGATGGACGGTCGGGTCAAGACCCTGCACCCGAAAATCCATGGCGGCATCCTGGGTCGTCGCGGCATCGACGACGCCATCATGAACGAGCACGGCATCAAGCCGATCGATCTGGTGGCGGTCAATCTCTACCCGTTTCAAGCCACCGTCGCCAAGCCTGGCTGCGACCTGCCAACCGCCATCGAAAACATCGACATCGGCGGCCCGACCATGGTCCGCTCAGCGGCGAAAAACCATAAAGACGTGGCTATCGTGGTCAATGCCAGCGATTACAGCCAGGTGCTGGAAAGCCTCAAGGCTGGCGGCCTGACCTACGCACAGCGTTTCGACCTGATGCTCAAGGCGTTCGAACACACTGCTGCCTACGACGGCATGATCGCCAATTACCTGGGCAGCATCGACCAGACGGCGCAAACCCTGTCGACTTCCGGCCGCAGCGAGTTTCCGCGCACCTTCAACAGCCAGTTCATCAAGGCGCAGGAAATGCGTTATGGCGAGAACCCGCACCAAAGTGCAGCGTTCTACGTCGAAGCCAACCCTGCCGAAGTGGGCATCGCCACCGCGACCCAGCTGCAAGGCAAGGAATTGTCATTCAACAATGTGGCGGACACCGACGCCGCCCTGGAATGCGTGAAGAGCTTCGTCAAGCCGGCCTGCGTCATCGTCAAGCACGCCAACCCTTGCGGCGTTGCGGTTTGCCCGGACGATGAAGGCGGCATCCGTCAGGCTTACGAACTGGCTTACGCTACCGACACCGAATCTGCATTCGGCGGCATCATCGCGTTCAACCGCGAGCTGGATGGCGAAACAGCCAAAGCCATCGTCGAGCGCCAGTTCGTCGAAGTGATCATTGCCCCAAGCGTCAGCGCCGAAGCTCAGGCCATTGTCGCCACCAAAACCAACGTTCGCCTGCTGACCACCGGCCAGTGGGCCGCTGAACGTGGTGCGGCATGGGATTACAAGCGTGTGAACGGCGGTCTGCTGGTACAGAGCCGCGATATCGGCATGATCGGCGCCGACGACCTCAAGATTGTCACCCAGCGCGCACCGACGGAACAGGAAATCCACGACCTGATCTTCGCGTGGAAAGTAGCCAAGTACGTCAAGTCCAACGCCATCGTCTACGCGAAGAATCGCCAGACCGTAGGCGTCGGCGCCGGCCAGATGAGCCGCGTCAACTCCGCACGCATCGCCGCCATCAAGGCCGAACATGCAGGCTTGCAGGTGCAAGGTGCCGTCATGGCTTCGGACGCATTCTTCCCTTTCCGCGACGGTATCGACAACGCTGCCAAAGTCGGCATCACTGCGGTGATCCAGCCGGGTGGCTCGATGCGTGACAACGAAGTAATTGCGGCGGCAGACGAAGCCGGTATCGCGATGGTGTTCACCGGGATGCGACATTTCCGCCACTGACAGCACCATCCCCCTGCAGGAGCGAACTTGTTCGCGATAAGGCCGAAACGGCCTTCAACCGGATTTGAATTCAAATCCTTGCCAGCGCTTCGCACTGGATCGCGACCAAGCTCCCTGCTACAGGAACCGGCTGGCAGCTCCAAACCCAGAATTAGCGTCATCGAGGTTTTGAAATGAATGTATTGATCATTGGCAGTGGTGGCCGCGAACACGCTCTGGCGTGGAAAGTCGCTCAGGACCCACGCGTCGTGAAAGTTTTCGTTGCACCGGGCAACGCCGGTACCGCCATTGAAGCCAAATGTGAAAACGTCGCCATCGATGTCCTCGCCTTAGAGCAACTGGCGGACTTCGCTGAAAAAAATGTTTCCTTGACCATCGTCGGCCCGGAAGTCCCACTGGTTGCCGGCGTCGTGGACCTGTTCCGCAGCCGTAGCCTTGACTGCTTCGGCCCAACGGCTGGCGCGGCCCAGCTTGAGGGTTCCAAGGCGTTCACCAAGGATTTCCTGGCTCGCCACAAGATCCCGACCGCCGATTATCAGAACTTCACTGAAATCGAGCCCGCGCTGGCTTATCTGCGTGAAAAAGGCGCCCCTATCGTCATCAAGGCCGACGGTCTGGCGGCAGGCAAAGGCGTTATCGTTGCCATGACTCTGGCGGAAGCAGAAGACGCCGTGCGCGACATGCTCGCGGGCAACGCTTTCGGTGAAGCAGGCTCGCGTGTCGTGATCGAAGAGTTCCTCGATGGCGAAGAGGCCAGCTTTATTGTCATGGTTGATGGCAAGAATGTACTACCCATGGCCACCAGCCAGGACCACAAGCGCGTCGGTGATGGCGACAGCGGCCCTAATACTGGCGGAATGGGCGCATATTCCCCGGCCCCGGTGGTTACCGCACAGGTTCATCAGCGCGTGATGGATCTGGTGATATGGCCGACTGTCCGAGGCATGGCGGATGAAGGTAATGTTTACACCGGCTTCCTCTATGCTGGTTTGATGATCGACAAAGCTGGCAACCCGAAAGTTATCGAGTTCAACTGCCGTTTCGGTGATCCGGAAACCCAACCCGTAATGCTGCGCCTGCAGTCCAGCCTTGTGTTACTGGTCGAGGCGGCACTGGCGCAAGCGTTGGACAAGGTCGAGGCACAATGGGATCCGCGCCCAAGCCTGGGCATTGTCCTGGCCGCTGGCGGTTATCCGGGCGATTACGACAAAGGCCTGGCCATCAAGGGCCTGGACGACGCTGCGCAATTGCCGGGCAAAGTGTTTCACGCCGGTACTGCATTGCAGGATGGTCAGGTTGTGACAAGCGGCGGTCGTGTGTTGTGTGCAACGGCGATGGGCGATAGCGTGGACGATGCCCAAAAACACGCCTACGCGCTGGCAGCAAAAATTGATTGGGAAGGTTGTTTCTACCGCACTGACATTGGCTATCGGGCCATTGCACGCGAGCGCGGTGAAGAGCTGGAATAAAAGGCCCTCAGGCAATCAGAGCCGGGCCGAATCTACGGGGCGAGGCAGATGACTCGCCCCGTAGTTCGTCCGACTGCCAGGGTTCCTGGTTATTTCAGCATCGCGCAGGGTTATCAGGCATTCATCTACGAAGGGATTTCGCCGTGCGCTGGCTCAGGATTGCCACAGGATTAACCATTGGGGTGCTGACCCTGCTCTTTATGCTCACAGCGCAAGCCGAGCAAAGTGCAGGCTGGTCCACCCTGCTCGATAGCAAGGCCGAGCTGCAACTGAGCGATATCCGGTCGGCACGCTTCGAAAATGCATTCAGCCCTGTCGAACTGGCCAAAATCACTGCCGCTGATCGTAACGGCGCCTTGTGGTTGCACTATCGCCTGCAACCCAATGAACACGAGCAACTGCTGCGTATCTTCGCACCGGATCTGGCTAGCCTGGATATGTACGTCCTGAAGGGCGAACAGCTGGTGAGCCATTCCCGAACCGGCAATGACGTTCCGCTGAAAAGCCAGGTGCTTCGCTCAAGAGACTTCATGCTGCCGTTGCCCCAGAGCAATGCGCCTCAGGACATTTACCTGCGCCTGGTCTCCAGCCAGCAACTGCGGCCCAACATTACGCTACAACCGGCCATCGACAGTGCTGCCGATGAACGTGAGCCCTTCCTGTTCGGGTTGCTGTTCGGCTCCTTGGCCATGCTGATCCTGCAAAATCTTACGCGTTACGCCCACACTCGATCACGTAGCAATCTGTGGCTGGCAACCTGCGAGGCGTTTCTGGCGCTGAGCGCAATTCTGCTGCTCAACCTGCTCTCCCCCTGGCTCAATACCTGGCATATCGCTCAGACCCCCAGCGCGCACTTGACCTTGTTGCTCGCCGCCATCACCGGGCTGATGTACACCTACTGTTTCTTCTCCCACCGCAAAGTCCTGAAGCTTGATCGTTGGTTGATCGGCAGCATGCTGGTCGTGGCGCTTGGTGGGCTGCTGATCCTGTTCGTCGACACCTTGCCGCTCAACCTGCTGACTTTCGGCATGGTCAGCCTGGCGACGTTGAGCATTCTCTTCGTATCGGCGTATCACTGGCAAAAAGGCTATTGGCCGGCACGGCTTTTCGTGGTTTCGATGATCACGTTCAATATTGGCTGCCTGATCATCCTGCCCGCCTTGCTGTGGTTGACGCTGATTTCCCCACAATGGCTGATTCTTACCCTGCTGGGCGTGTTCTGTGTGAGCGGCCTGCTCATGAGCATCGCGCTCAGCGAGCGACATCGCAGCATCACTGAAGACAACTTCAGCATCAGCCGTGACCAGGCGGCCAGCACGGCAGAAATTAATGCCAAGGCGGAGTTTCTGGCCAAGATCAGTCACGAAATCCGCACCCCGATGAATGGCGTACTGGGCATGACCGAGCTGCTGTTGGGCACGCCGCTTTCGGTCAAACAACGCGATTACGTGCAGACCGTCCACAGTGCCGGTAACGAATTGCTGACGCTGATTAACGAAATCCTCGACATCACCAAGCTCGAATCCGGACAGATCGAACTGGATGATGTGCAGTTCGATCTCAGCGCACTGATCGAAGATTGCATGAACATCTTCAGGGCCAAGGCAGAACAGCAAAATGTCGAATTGATCAGCCTGATCCAGCCGCAGGTGCCCAGGGTAATCAGCGGCGACCCGACCCGCCTGCGTCAAACCGTCCTGAGCCTGCTGGAAAACGCGCTGAAGAAAACCGACGAAGGCGAAATTCTGGTGGTCGTCGCCCTTGATTCCCGCGCTGGCAAGCCACGCCTGCGCATCGCCGTTCAGGACAGCGGCGAGCCCCTGGCGCCGAGTGAACGCGACGCGCTGTTGCATGCCGAACTGCACAGCAAGAACTTCCTGGCAGCGAGCAAGCTGGGCGGACACTTGGGGTTGGTCATTGCACGCCAGTTGATACTGCTGATGGATGGGGAGTTCGGCATCCAGACCGGCAGCAGCCAGGGCAGCACGTTATGGCTGAGCCTGCCACTGGATGCTGATCGTCTGGAGCAGCCGCCGCTGGATATGGACAGCCCGCTCAAAGGCGCGCGAGTGCTGGTAGTCGACGACAATGACACCTGCCGCAAAGTGCTGGTCCAGCAGTGCAGCGCCTGGGGCTTGAATGTCAGCGCTGTAGCTTCCGGAAAGGAAGCACTGGCCTTGCTGCGTACCAAGGCGCATTTGCGCGACTACTTCGATGTGGTTCTGTTGGACCAGAACATGCCCGGCATGACCGGCATGCAGCTGGCGGCAAAAATCAAGGAAGACCCAAGCCTGAACCACGACATCCTGCTGATCATGCTGACGGGCATCAGCAATGCGCCCAGCAAAGTCATCGCCCGCAACGCCGGAATCAAACGCATACTCGCCAAACCTGTCGCTGGCTATACCCTCAAGACAACCCTGGCTGACGAACTCACCCAACGCCATAAAGGCGCATCGCTACCAGGCACGGCATCGGCGATCAACGCCCCGGTGGTTGTTCCTGATGACTTCCGCATTCTGGTGGCCGAAGACAACAGCATCTCCACCAAGGTCATTCGCGGCATGCTGGGCAAACTCAACCTGCATCCCGACACCGCCAGTAATGGCGAGGAAGCTCTGCGGGCAATGAAGGCTCAGCGTTACGATCTGGTTCTGATGGACTGTGAAATGCCAATCCTTGACGGTTTTTCCGCCACCGAGCAACTGCGCGCCTGGGAAGTGGGTAATCAGCGGGTACGCACCCCAGTGGTGGCCTTGACCGCCCACATACTGACCGAACACAAGGATCGGGCGCGTCAGGCCGGTATGGATGGCCATATGGCCAAACCCGTCGAGCTGTCACAGCTGCGCGAGCTGGTGGAGTTCTGGGTTGCACAGCGCGCCAATAACCACGCGCTCACTTCCGTGGGCAACCTTTATCAGCAAAATTGAGCCTCTACATCAGGCGACCCGTCCTGTCGCCTGATAGACTCCCTCGTCCTGATTCTGCTGCCGCGAGCCCAAGCCATGCTCCACGTGTTGTTCAGCGTTTACCTGAAGATGCTGGTGCTCTATAGCCCATTCTTCGTCTTGTCCTGCTTCATCAGCTTGACCCGAGGTCACTCACGCAAGGAACAAAGGCGACTGGCCTGGAAGGTGGCGCTGGCGACCCTGATATCCAGCGTGTTGCTTTACTTGTTCGGGCGAGTCATTTTCAGCGTGTTCGGCATCACTGTGGACGCGTTCCGCATCGGTGCCGGCAGCGTGTTGTTCATCTCGGCGCTGGGGATGGCCCAAGGCAAATCGGCGGTACAAACCGACAACGTGCAGCAAGACATGACTATCGTACCGCTGACCATTCCGTTGACCGTCGGCCCCGGCACCATCGGTGCGCTCTTGGTCATGGGGGTCAGCCAGCCTCACTGGGATGACAAACTCACTGCCATCCTCAGCATTGCCCTGGCCAGCCTGACCGTAGGTGTGGTGCTTTATCTTTCCAACCACATCGAGCGGGTACTGGGCGATCAGGGCTTGCAGATCGTCAGTCGCTTGATGGGGCTGTTTGTCTGTGCCCTGGCGGCGCAAATTATCTTTACCGGGGTTCGGGGTTATCTGGTCCCTTGACCCCTTAGAGCGAAACTTGCCGGATCTTGTCGACGCTTCTGGCCACCAATTCTTTCTGCACGCTTTTGCGGTGGGGCGCATAACGGGTGGCGTCAAAACTGAAATGGCTGCCCTTGAGCAATAACGTCATTTCGTAATCCAGCGGCCATTGTGGAAGAACGGAAAACAATTGCCACCAGGCTTTGGGCAGGGTGCGAGTCGTCATTTGCAGCCCACACACGACGACACTCACTCTTCCTGGCGATGATAACTGGCACGGAATAATCTGCATGCTATCGGAACGACCCGCACTGAACCAACTGCTGAAGAATGTCTTGGCATGGCCACTGTTGAACATAGTGTCCAACGACGACTCTGCAGTCTGGGCGAGCTGAGGCGAAGTGACCTGCCTGATAAGGTCTGAGGCCTCCTTTTGGAACTGTTCACGTTTCTTGAACTTTGCCGATCTCCGATCAATTGCGTTTTGCCGTATAAACCCGCATTCGTCCAGCGTCTGCTGAAAGGTATCTACCCATTCGACCCAGTTTTGCTCACGATTGTGGGATTGCGCAGCTATATGGGCGTATAAAAGACAATCCTGAATATCCGCGCGTTCCAGTGAGCCAATATCCGGCGTAAAGGAGACCAGGTTATTGTCGATGAGCAATGATGTTGTACTCATGATCAATCCTCCCGCAGCTCGACAATAAACTGATCGCGGCGTGCGCCCAGTTTCGCCATCAGGTCTTTCCTGAGATAACCGAAGCCATGTTGGTCGAGTTCCGCCGCGACCACGGCAATCTCAAGATTGCCGATGTTGCCACCCGGCTCGAACAATCGAGACAAAGGCACTTCATCCACCGGCAGGCCTGTTTTAAACGCAAGGATCACCATATCGACTACCGGCTCGCTGTCGATGAATCCCAACAGCAGAACCACGTTGTGGAGTTGCTTCTCCTGGGTATCGTCTAGCGCAGGGATCAATTGGCCGCTTTTAGGCTGCGGCGCTTCTTCCAGGGGCAAACCCTGTGTCGTTTGCGCGACCAGCAATTTACCGACTGGAGATGCTTCGCTGCCTTTAAAAATCGCCTTCAGCGCACTCTCTGCGCGCTTCAAAAGCGCAGGAGAAACCCGCTTCGCAAGCCTGGTAGCGGTGTAACTCCAGGTCGAATCATTAATGTCCAACGGCACACTTTGCACATCCCGGGATCTGATCAGGCAACTGAAAGTGTTCAGAGCACTGAAATAAGTATGCAACCACGCTTGGGTTTCGCCGAACTTGTCGTGCTGGAACGAGGCTGCCAATTGCCCGTACAACGTAGCGGTCAGCACATCTTCCTTGAACTCCGGTGACACCGCCTCTGAAAAGAGGAACAGGCCACATCCATCAATAAAACTATCCTGCATTTTTCATGCTCCCTGCCGATTCTCTGCAATGTTCAAAAATGAGCCGCGCCAAGACGCGGCTCATTTAATTTAATCGATGCGGAATGCCTGCAAGGCTGATCGAGCGCGGTCGGTCAAGGCGGCCTGAATATCTGCTTTTACATCGTTGTATTGGCGCATGTTGAACAACATGTGGTTCTCGACCTGCTTGATTCGAACTGCTGTGTTCTCCCATTCCCAGAACAGAACGTTGGTTACATCATGGGACGCGGTGAAATTTACCGCACCCATGGCCGTAACCAATTCACCGTCGGCGGACTGGACTGCTGATGCGATCGCAAATTTGGCCCCTTTTTTACTCTTGCTTGAGCGCTCGAAAAGTTCGAGTGGTCCTTCGCTGGCCTGGAGCACGGCGATAGCGTCCTGCGCGACTTTAAGCAGCACTTCGCCCGTCGTCGGATTAGGCAGAGCCATTGCGGCAATGGCTGATGCGAGAATCTTCAGCCCTTCCTGCTCCATGGTGAAGTGGGTCGTATTGGCTCGATAATCCGAAAATGCTGAAACCTGGGGGAGCCAGCCACAGTGTTTAAGAAAGGCTATGAACTCGCCGTACCACTCAACGGCATCGTCGTTGCTGTTCTTGTATTTCTTGTCCGCGGCCAGGGTCGCCAACAAGACAGAGTCCTTGACGGCTTGCCTGTTCTCCTCCGACATGCCCGCGACGATGGACACGATGGTACTGCCCGCGACCACCGCCTCCGGATCTTTTTCAGTCACGACCGATGGGCTGGACGACCTCATCAGGCCATCGACGTGATCAACCGCCGGACAAACACCCAGATCACAGTTGGCAATAGCGGCCCTGCTTTCTTCAACATTGAATTTTTTATACATTTTTAAATTCCTTTTTAATTGATATCTCGTTTAACACTATTCCTGAGGAACAACTTAAAACTAGCCCATCCCTTCAGATATAACCAGCCCTGCACTTTCGAAGGCGCCGACCACAAACACAGCTCTTCATTCTTTTCAGCGCCTTACTAAATAAATATTACCTTGGGTTCTTAGCCTGAAAAACAACGGCGAAACTCCTGAACTGCCGTTAAAAAAATCGCTTAGCGACAAATCATATTGCAAGCGCGTCGAAAGCGCTCATCCTGCAAATTAATATCCAACTGGGTAAATGGCAAAATACCCGGCCAACTATCGAACGCTCCTACACATAGAGTTGCCCACGAAAAAGCAGATTGGCCGCTCATACTGAAATATGCCGGATATTGAAGCGGGCAACCTGTTGCAAGCGGGTTCGAATTCTATCCCGGTGCAGCTCATACGCCTTGCTGTCGAATGAATAGACCCCGCCTCCCAGGCGCACGATCATTTCGCGGTTGGTGCGCCAGGAACCGCCACGGTTGTCGGACTCGACGCTGGTGCTGACGTGCAGGCTGCACAGAAGCAGATGAACCTTGCCCGTTTTGGCATTCTCGACACAAGGCACAATCTGAAAGCCATTGACCGCGCTGGAGCCTGCCCCGTATTGAAAGAAACTCTCGGCAAACTCGTCCAGACGGACCATTACCATTGAGCGTTGCGTCAATGCGATGAGGTTGTCCACCGGCACTGAGCCTTTGATGATGAAACTGATCTCATCCAGTTCACTGGCATCGGAAATAACCATGGGCTCCTTGGTTATCAATGCTTCCAGCCTGCAGCCTACTTTCACCAACTGACTCCGATAATAGTCAAGCCAGCTTGTCCAGAACTCGTGCCGCCTGTAACTCTGACTGGCAAAGAAATCGGCATACATCAGCATGTCGGCAATATCATCCCGACTTTGCCTGGGCACACCGTCATAGGAAACCAGCGTATTGCCGGCAATCAATCCTTCAAAACCTGAACCTGCCATAACTTGCACTCCTTTTTAAAAACAAAGAAATCACAAACTAGTCACAGGCGTCTGTTCTTGCAACAGCAACGGGGCTGTTTAACTAACAATTACAAACTAATAAATATCCACCGACATCAGGGCGAGACAATTCTTACCAGACACACCTTTTCAGTAACATCATGAAACTTCGCTGACGCCCTTTCTTATAGCGGGCGACCGCGAAGTTGTAATGCCGTGCAAGATCAACTTACAGGTTTGACGGGATACCAGCGTGGCGTGTAAACCCACTGCCGCCCATCCGGGCGCACGAAAGTGCATGTCGTCGAAGACCCGATCAACACCATGGTGCGCATGTCCACTTGCTCGGGGGTCAGTTCGCCCAGGGTGATGATGCGCAAGGTCTGACCCGGCCGTCCGATATCACGGCCCAGTGTCACGGGGGTCTCAGGCGCGCGATGCTGGCGGACGATCTCCAGTGCGCGGCCCAGTTGCCATGGCCGCGAGCGGGAAATCGGATTGTAAAAGGCCAACGCCAGATCGGCTTGGGCAGCAAGATCAAGACGTTTTTCGATCACGTCCCAGGGTTTGAGGTTGTCCGACAGGGACATCACGCAGAAATCGTGACCCAACGGCGCACCGGCCTGTGCGGCAGTGGCCAGCGATGCGGAAACGCCTGGCAGGATTTCCAGTTCAACGCGATGCCAATCGGCGTTAGTGGATTCATGCAAGGCTTCCAGCACCGCCGAAGCCATGGCGAATACGCCCGGATCGCCAGAGGACACTACCACCACGGAGCGACCTGACGCGGCCAGCTCGAACGCATGTCGGGCGCGCTGCATTTCTTCGCGGTTGTCAGTGCAGTGCAGCACTTGATCGGCACGGAACGGCCCGGCCATGCGCACGTAGGTTTCATAACCCAGCACATCGTTGGCCCGAGCCAGCTCGGCCTTGACCGCAGGCACCATCAAATCGGCAGCGCCAGGGCCAAGCCCGATCACTGCGAGCCGACCGCGCCCACGCCCGATCTGCTGGACGTCCAGAGGCTGCGGCGCAACCACAATCGCCAGATCTTCGCCAACGCTGATCGGCGGCAACAATTGCGGCACGGCCTGCATTGCCATTTCGCCTGCACTCGCAGCCGACACAAAACGAATCGGCACCGCCAGTTCTGCGGCGCCTTGGTGCAGCATCGGGTCGGCCATCTGCGATTCCGCGGCCAGCAGACAAGCCAGGGACTGCACAGCGATCCCGGCTTCATGCAGCGCAGCGCGAACGCTGACCGCGAGATCCGGGCGCGCTGCACCACAGGCCACAGCGACACAACGGGGATAAATCAGCAATTCATGATCCGACGGCTCGCGCTCGGCGCTGCCCACATGGATCGCCAATTGGGCCTGATCGTCCTGAGGCAGTTGCGCCTTGGCCAGCCACGGCGCGGCACCTTCGATGCGCACGCTTTCGCCAGAGAGCAAATCGGAGACGAAACGCTTGCCCAGCTCCACGTCGCCCAAGGCATAACCCGCTGGCGGATTGAGCAGACAGGTGCCGAAGCGCAGCTCGCCGCTGGTGGTAATCGCCGGTGCGATGCCCAGGCCGGCAGCGATTTCCCGGGCCATGACATTGACGCCACCCAGCCCGCCCAGAAGCGGCACCACGGCGCTGCCGTCTTCGGCGACTGCCAGCACGGCAGGTTCCGCGCCCTTTTCCAGCAGCAGGGGCGCCAGGGTGCGGATGACAATTCCGGCTGCGCACAGGGCAATGATCGGCGTGCACTGTTGATAAAACTGACGCAAGGTGGCGCCGAATTCGTTGTAAGTGCGATCCGCTTCCTGCACCCGGTCAAGCAGCCCGTAAATCAGGGCGTCCGGGTAAACCTGCTGAATACGTCGGGCCGTGGCGAGGCTGCCGTTGCCCAGAATCACGATGGCCGGTGTGTTGAATGCCATCAGCCTTGCCACCTTTCACCGGGAACAATAATCAGCGAGAAGTAAGGCGACGACATGGGTTCGACCTCGTACAACGGCACGATTTTCTGGTTTGCCATGGTGGCGCGCTCTACATATAAAGCACGTCCGGCAAGACCAAGCTCTTCCAGTACCAGCCGGACTTTCGGAAAGTTACGCCCCAGCTTCATGATCACCGCTGCGTCAGCATCGGCCAGTTTGCGTTTGAGGTCGTCATGGGACAGCACGCCGGACAGCACCGACAGGCTTTGATTGCGATACACCAGCGGCGCACCCAGCACCGAAGCGCCGCCCAGCATCGAACAGACCCCCGGAATCACTTGGGCTTCATAGCGTTCGGCCAGGCGATCGTGCAGATACATGTAAGAGCCATAGAAGAACGGGTCGCCTTCGCAAATCACCGCCACATCCCGACCGGCATCCAGATGCGCGGCCACGTCGGCGCTGGAGGCATCGTAGAAATCGTTGATCACCTGTTCGTAGGACATGGGCGCGGGCAACGCTTCAGTGGTGACTGGATACACCAGCGGCATGAGCGTCTGGGCATCCTGCAAGTGCCCTTCGATGATGCCGAAGGCGTTGCCTTTTTTGCCCTTGGCGACGAAGTAGGCGATCACCGGCGACTCACGCAGCAGGCGCAACGCTTTGACGGTAATCAGCTCGGGGTCGCCGGGGCCGACGCCCAGGCCAATCAATCGACCGCGTGCCTGCATCATTCGATCTCCGTGGCCAGAGCGTTGACCGCAGCCACCGCCATGGCGCTGCCGCCACGACGGCCCTGCATGATCACAAACGGCACGCCGCGGCTGTCGGCGGCGAGCATGGCCTTGGATTCAGCGGCACCGACGAAGCCCACGGGGAAGCCCAGGATCAGCGCCGGTTTTGGCGCGCCCGCGTCGAGCATTTCCAGCAGGTAGAACAGCGCGGTGGGCGCATTGCCGATCACCACGACGCTGCCTTCCAGATACGGCCGCCACAACTCCAGCGCCACGGCGGAACGGGTGTTGCCCAGCTCAAGCGCCATCTCCCGCACGCCCTCGTCATGCAGCGTGCAGATAATCTGATTGTTGGCCGGCAGTCGCGTGCGGGTGATGCCTTCGGACACCATGCGCGCATCGCAGAGGATCGGCGCGCCTGCCGCCAACGCATCGCGCCCGGCCTTGCCCGCTCCCGGCGAGAAGCGCAGGTCTTCGATGACTTCGACCATGCCGCAGGCGTGGATCACGCGCACGGCGAGTTTTTCCAGATCCGCCGGAATGGTATCCAGGCGCGCTTCCGCACGAATGATCGAGAAGGAATTGCGATAAATCTCCTGACCATCGCGGATGTAATCAATCATGGGTGCTGCTCCGTGAGTCGGCGATCAACAGCGCGCCGACTGCTTCAATAGTGAGGTCACGCGCCTGCAGAACACCGAAACCGGATTGTTCTGCATCGCGAAAATAAAGGTCGTAATGGCCGGCGGAGACCGCCAGCAAGGTCACTGGTGCGCAATGGGCCGCCGCGCAGGAACGCTTGCAGGCCGACAAGTGCACAGGCCGACTGATGCCATGGTTTTGCAAGTTCGCGGCCAGGATCCGGGCATCGCCCTTGGTATCGGCCAGGCCTTTGACGCAATCGGTCGAGCCGGTGCAGGCGATGGTCTGGGCCAGCGCCTGCTCGACCGAACACAGCAGCCCTGCCCCTTGCATCGCCAACAGCACATCTTGCGCTCGCTCAGCGGGAATATTGGGCAACAACGCACTTTGCCAGGGCGTCAGATGCAGGCTGCCATCGCCAACTTCAGCGGCCAGTTTTGCCAGCGTCGTAAGCATTTGCGGGTCAAGACGCCCTAGCGGCGCGACGCCACCGACGGCGACCTTACCGGTTTCATGCTGTGGATAAATCCCGATATGCCCAGTGCCTTTAACAGCAGGACGCCGCCAGCCGGTTACTTTTTGATCAGCACGCAAAGCCACGCTCATGCGCGCAGCCAATTGCTCAAGCACCTGCTCAACCGGCACCTGCGCCAACAAATGACGCATCCGCACTTGCTCCGGCCGCGCAGTATCCAGAAACAGCTCCAGCACGGCCAGCACCAGTTCGAGCCCATTTGCCACAGGAACAGCGGCGACCGGCGAGTTTTGCCCCGGACAACCGGCAAAACCGAAGGCCAGAAGGATTTCACCCTCTACTCGCAATGCCGAAAGCCACAGGTCGTGGGGATGGTCGAGCATTACCAGGCCTTCGCCGCCATCCAGTGACAGGGCGAATTTAGGCGACAGGTCATGAAAGCGCGGAGTGTTTTCCAATGCCGCCAGGATCTGCGCTGCCAACGGGCGGGTATCGAGCAACATGTCCGGATCAAGCCCGGCTACGGGGCTGAGCAGCAGATTACGGACGTCGTCGCTGTCCGGATTGCGCGGACCCAGCCCGGCAGCCAGCAACGCCTTGATCAACCCGTCCTGTTCGTCGCCGATGCCACGGATTTGCAGGTTGCCGCGATTGGTCGCCTCGATCACACCGTGGGCATACCGCTGCGCCGCCTGAGCCACAGCCAGCGCCTGGTCAGAACGGATGGAACCACCCGCCAGCTTGATCCGGCAGATCCCACCATCCAGCGCCGGCACGATACGCAACAACCCCGGACAGGCCGAGGGGCGTAAAGGCGTGCGAGCGGACATCGGCTCGGTCAATGGAATCATCCTGAATGGCGTTGGAATAGGCACTTGTGCCCCTTGGGCGCGGTATTATGCCTGCTTTGTCCGCAGGCATGAAAAGCCGGTCTGTCGGAAGATCAGGATTGAGGGAATCAAATGTCGCCTTGGCTGACAGTCGTGGGTATCGGTGAAGACGGCTACAAAGGTCTGGGCAAGAACGCTCGGCACGCCTTGTTGCGCGCCCATCAGGTGTTCGGTGGCCCGCGCCAGCTGGATTTGCTGCCGCCCTGCATCAAAGCCGAACGCCGTGCCTGGCCCAGCCCGTTTTCCCTGAGTCCGGTTCTGGAACAGCGCGGGGCCGAGGTCTGCGTACTGGCCAGTGGCGACCCGATGCTGTTTGGCGTTGGTGCGAGCCTGGCCCGGGTCGTTGATATCAATGAAATGCTGATCCTGCCCGCGCCCTCCTCTTATTCTCTGGCTGCTGCGCGCCTGGGCTGGCCGCTACAGGAAGTCGTCACGCTGTCAGTGGTGGCGCGGCCCTTGGCGGCGCTTAACGCGCAATTTCACAACGGCGTGCGTCTGCTGATCCTCAGCAACGATGGCAGCAGCCCCGCCGCGATTGCCGGTTTGCTGCGCGAGCGAGGTTTTGGTCCCAGCCTGATGACCGTTCTGGAGCATTTGGGCGGGCCAGCCGAGCGCCGCATCGACGGCCTGGCCAGTGAGTGGGCCAACCCGGAAATAGCTGCATTGAACCTTGTCGCCATCGATTGCCGGGCCGATCCTCACGCCCTGCGGCTCTCGCCCTTGGCTGGTCTGCCGGACGAAGCCTTCGAGCATGACGGTCAGTTGACCAAGCGGGATGTGCGCGCGATCACTCTGGCGCGGCTGGCTCCGGTTCCTGGTGAATTGCTCTGGGATGTGGGCGCTGGCTGCGGCTCCATCGGCATCGAGTGGATGCGCGCTCACCCAAGCTGCCGCACGCTGGCCATTGAAGCCGACGAAGGGCGACAGCAATTGATCGAATTCAACCGGGATGCGCTCGGCGTGCCGGGCCTGCAACTGGTGCGTGGCAGTGCGCCCGCAGCGTTAGCAGGTCTGGAACAGCCCGATGCGATTTTCATCGGCGGCGGCGTGACGCGGCCCGGCGTCCTCGATACTTGCTGGCAACAACTGCGCTCTGGCGGGCGACTGGTCGCCAATGCCGTGACTCTGCAAAGCGAAGCGACCTTGATGGCCTGGCGCGATTTGCATGGCGGTGAGCTGACCCGCATTCATATTGCCCACGCCAAGCCTCTGGGCGACTTCGACACCTGGCGCCAGGCGCTGCCCATAACTTTGCTGGATGTGGTCAAACCCTGATGCGCAACGAAACCGCCGAACAACCCGCGCCACTTCGTAGCGGCCTGACCACCGGCAGTTGCGCCACTGCAACCAGTCTGGCGGCAGCGCGGTTGTTGCTCTCCGGGCAGGCCAGCGACGCGGTGCATATTGTTCTGCCCAAAGGCAAACAGGTTCAGATGCGCCTGGAATTTTGTCGGTTGTGTGCCGACGGCGCTGAGGCTGGAACCATCAAGGACGCCGGGGATGATCCGGACGTGACCCATGGCGCGCTGGTTTTTTCTCGGGTCCGGCTGCTGGACATTCCCACCGTGAGATTCGTCGCAGGCCCCGGCGTCGGCACAGTCACGCGCCCCGGTCTGGTGCTGAAAGTCGGCGAACCGGCGATCAATCCCGTGCCCCGGCGCATGATGATCGAGCACTTGCAGGCGCTGGCTGACGAGCTGGGTTACGGCGGTGGTTTTGAAGTCACCGTTGGCGTTGCAGACGGCGAAGCATTGGCCCTGAAAACCATGAACCCGCGCCTGGGCATTCTGGGCGGCCTGTCGATTCTGGGCACCAGCGGCATTGTCCGGCCGTTTTCCTGCGCGGCGTACATCGCCTCGATCCATCAAGGCATCGATGTTGCCAAAACCAACGGTTACCGGCACATCGCTGCCTGCACCGGCAATGCCAGTGAAGACACCATGCGCCGCGTCTATCAGATCCCGGACATCGCCCTGATCGAGATGGGGGATTTCGTGGGGGCCGTGCTCAAGCACCTGCGTAAGGTTCCGGTGGACAAGCTGAGCATCTGCGGCGGTTTTGGCAAGATCAGTAAACTCGCTGCGCACCATATGGACTTGCACAGCCGCCACTCCAGTATCGACCTGCCGCAACTGGCCCTTTGGGCCGCCGAGGTTGGGGCCGATGAAGCATTGCAACAGGCAATACGGGCCGCCAATACCAGCCAGCAGGCTTTGGCGATGAGTACCGCGCAGGGCATTGCGCTGGGCGATGTCGTGTGCCGACACGCGCTGGATTTCGCTCGCAGCGTGGTGCCGGAACAGGTTCAGGTCGAGGTGTTTGCCATTGATCGACAGGGCGGCATTGTGGGCACGGCAGGTGTTGCGTCATGAAACGCATCCTGCTGCTCGGTGGCGTCGCGGATGCCTTGGCGATTGCCCGCACGCTGGGGCCGAAACATATCTATAGCCTGGCTGGCGTGGGTCGGGTGCCCACGGACCTGACCTGCGAAGTACGGGTTGGCGGTTACGGTGGCGCTGAAGGGCTGGCGCAGTTCATTCGCGAGCAAGGCATCGACTTATTGCTGGATGCAACTCATCCCTACGCCGCGCAAATCAGTCATAACGCAGCCAGGGCTGCGCAACTCAGCGGTATTCCATGCTGGGCGTTGCGCCGTCCCGCGTGGCAAGCCGGGCTTGAGGATGACTGGCGCGAAGTCAGCGACTGGGCCGAACTGATCCAGGCTTTGGCTCCCTTCCACAGACCGCTGTTCACCCTTGGCCGCGAGCCGTTGCAGCATCTGGCGGAAATCCCCACGCATCAGTTCTGGACCCTGCGCGCACTGGAAAACACCTTGCGCGACTTGCCCCACCACCAACGCTGCGAAGTGATTGGCGCACGGGGGCCGTTTCTTCTGGAGGACGAACGCGCACTTTTCATGCAGCGCAGCATTGACGTGTTGATCAGCAAAAACAGCGGCGGCAGCGCCACCGAGGCCAAGCTTGAGGTGGCGCGGGAGTTGAAAGTGCCGGTGTTGATCCTCAAGCGACCGGTATTGCCAGAGGTCGAGTGTGAGTTTGAGTCTGTTGAAGCGCTGCTGGCGGCATTGCGCCTGTAGGAACCACACGGTCGCTCCTGCAAGCCCCTGACACGCGACATCGGGTCACATTCCGGGCTTTTTACATCCAGGGAGCATTCAGGCTAAATAGCGGCACTACTACCCACCAAGAATGGAGCTTTCATGTCACAACCACGGACGACATCGGTCTGGATCGCCTGCTGCGCCCTGCTGTTCAGCCTGGCGACCCTGTTGCTGCCGGCCAGTTATGCCAACGCCGATGAATACAAGGCGGGCGAGCTGAATATCACGCAGCCGTGGTCCATGGAGCTGCCACCCAACGCGCCCACGGTGGCGGCCTATTTCGTCATTCATAACAGCGGTCAGCAAGCCGATCGCCTGCTCAGCGTCCAGACGCCGATTGCCGGTGCGGCGCAGCTTCATGAACACGTCCACGCCAACGGCATGATGAAAATGCAGCAAGTGCAGGTCGTGGAAATTCCGGCGGGCGGCGAAGCCACCTTCGAGCCCATGGGCTATCACGTGATGCTGCTGGACCTGAAGGACAAATCCAGCCTCACCGAAGGTGCGCATTTTCCGCTGACCTTGCACTTTGAAAAGTCTGGTGACGTGACCGTGGATGTTGCGGTCCTCAAGCAAGCCCCCCTCAAACCCTGAGCCATCCCTGATTTCAGATTGAATTGAACACTACGCGCCCGTTACGCAGCAGAGCCGCCCGGCAACCCAGGAAATCCCGGGGTGCCTGGCTGAGCCTGTTTGCCATGCTGATGATTTTCATCGGGCCGCTGGTTTCCCAAGCGGTGCCGATGGGCCAACACGCGGGCATGAGCATGCCGATGTCGGCGGCCATGGACATGCCGGCTGGGCACGAGGCTCATCATCAGGCGCAGGCCGCAACGGAGAACGTCAGCGTTGACCATGTGCTTTGGGCCAAATGTGGCTATTGCACCTTGTTGTTCAGTTGCCCGGCCATCGCCCATAGCCTGTCGGTCACCGCCCTCGATGCGCCCAATCCAGGTGATTATTTCAACGCGGCCACGCAACAGGGCCACGCCCGTAGCAGCATCTTCCCCAACGCCCGAAGCCGCGCCCCGCCTCTCTTCGTCACGCGATAAACCCTGTTTGATTACGCACCCGCCCAGGCTCATGAATATTCATGCAGGCCTCCGGCGGGTGGCGTCGTGTGTTGTGCCTGAAGAGAGCGCTGCAAAAATGTCCAAACCGACTGTTTCCTTTTATAACCTCGCCTGGCGCTGGCATTTTTATGCCGGCCTGTTCGTAGCACCCTTCATGATCCTGCTGTCGCTGACCGGCATCATTTACCTGTTCAAGCCGCAATTGGACAACCTGATGTACAGCGACTTGCTGAACGTCACGCCAACCCACCATCAACTCGGCGCCGATGAGTTACAGCAGCGCGTGCTGGGCACTTACCCTCAAGCCACGGTGAGCAAGTACCTGCCGCCGTTGAACGCCGAAGGCAGCGCGCAATTTGTCGTGCAGCAGGCGGGCCGGGAAGTGAATGTGTTCATCAACCCTTATGACGGCCAGATTCTTGGCACTCAGGATGCGAAGAACAATCTGCAAGCCATCGCCCGCGCCCTGCATGGCGAGTTGATGATCGGCACCATTGGCGACCGGCTTGTGGAGCTGGCCGCAGGCTGGGGCGTGATGCTGGTGGTGTCTGGGCTTTACCTCTGGTGGCCCCGAAGCAGTTCCGGGGCTGGCGTGCTCTGGCCGCGATTGAGCAAGCGCGGTCGGGTGATGTGGCGCGACCTGCATGCGGTCACCGGTTTCTGGGGTTCGGTGTTTTTGCTGTTCATGCTGATCAGCGGCATGACCTGGACCGGCATGTGGGGCAAGCAATATGCGGATTTGTGGAACACCTTCCCGGCAGCCATGTGGAACGCCGTGCCCAAATCCGACAAACAGGCGGGCGAGTTGAATACCGCCACGGTGCAAACCGTGCCCTGGGCGCTGGAAAACACACCAATGCCCAAATCAATGCCCATGCCCGCCGGCGAGCATGCCGAACACATGAACCACGCAGGCATGTCGGCCGCGCCAGCCGCGCCCAAGGTGTCGCTGCAACAGGTGGTGGATATCGCCACTGAACGCAAGATCGAACCGGGCTACAGCATCACTCAACCAAAAACTGCTGACGGCGTATTCACCGTTTCGGTGTTCGCCGACGACCCGCGCAACGATGCGACCCTGCATATCGACCAATACAGCGGCAAGGTGTTGGCCGACGTGCGATGGAGCGATTACAGCCCGGTTTCCAAGGCCACGGAACTGAGCGTGATGCTGCACGAAGGCAAGTTCTTCGGCTGGATCAATCAGCTGTTGATTCTGTTGATTTGCCTGATGATCCTGCTGGGCTCGGTCAGTGGTTTGGTGATCTGGTGGAAGCGCCGCCCTCAGGGCCGGTTGGGCGTGCCGCCATTGCGCCATGATCTGCCGCGCTGGAAAGCGGCCATGGTGATCATGTTCGCGATGGCGGTTGCCTTTCCGCTGGTTGGCGCGTCGCTGGTAGCGGTGTATTTGCTGGATCGGCTGGTGTTGGCGCGGTTCGGCAAAGAGACAGTAGTGGCTTGATCGCGATGTGATTCCTGTAGGAGCCAACTCGTTGGCGAGACTTTCGACCTGTGTAGACAGGAATACCGACTCGCGAACAAGTTCGCTCCGACATGGATATCGCGCCAACGCACCAATTCCGGTCGCCGGCCGCACCACGGCTTTTTAAAAGCGCTATCGCGGTGCGCCATATGCTTTCGCCAACCGCTCTGGATAGCGGTTTAGCTCCACTTGGCCCGCTGGGCATAGCCTTTGCTTAGAAGCTTTCAGGCAAATGACCCGCCCTCCTAAAAAAACCAAGTGAATGGAGCTAGCCCAATGAAGCGTCGCAGTTTGATCAAAGCTTTCACCCTGTCCGCATCAATCGCCGCCATGGGCCTTACCTGGACTGTTCAGGCAGCCGAAACGATCAAGGTCGGCATCCTGCACTCGCTGTCCGGAACGATGGCGATCTCCGAGACTTCACTGAAAGACATGGCGTTGATGACCATCGACGAAATCAACGCCAAGGGCGGCGTCAACGGCAAGATGCTGGAGCCTGTGGTGGTCGATCCGGCTTCCAACTGGCCGCTGTTCGCAGAAAAAGGCCGCCAGCTGCTGACTCAGGACAAAGTGGCCGTGGTGTTCGGCTGCTGGACTTCGGTGTCGCGTAAATCGGTCTTGCCGGTATTCGAAGAGCTCAACGGCCTGCTGTTCTACCCCGTGCAGTACGAAGGCGAAGAGATGTCGCCAAACGTGTTCTACACCGGTGCAGCGCCTAACCAGCAGGCCATTCCTGCGGTTGAGTACCTGATGAGCGAAGACGGCGGTGCCGCCAAGCGCTTCTTCCTGCTGGGCACCGACTACGTTTACCCGCGCACCACCAACAAGATTCTGCGTTCCTTCCTGCACTCCAAAGGCGTAGCGGACAAGGACATCGAAGAGGTCTACACCCCGTTCGGCCATGCCGATTACCAGACCATCGTCGCCAACATCAAGAAGTTCTCGGCCGGCGGCAAGACAGCGGTGATCTCCACGGTCAACGGCGATTCCAACGTGCCTTTCTATAAAGAACTGGCCAACCAGGGCCTGAAAGCCACCGACGTTCCGGTCGTGGCCTTCTCCGTGGGCGAAGAAGAACTGCGCGGCATCGATACCAAGCCGTTGGTCGGCAACCTGGCTGCCTGGAACTACTTCCAGTCCGTCGAGAACCCGGTGAACAAGAAGTTCGTGGCTGACTGGAAAGCCTACGCCAAGAAGAAAAACCTGCCTGGCGCAGACAAGGCCGTGACCAACGACCCGATGGAAGCCACTTATGTCGGCATCCACATGTGGGCGCAGGCGGTCGAAAAAGCCAAGTCCACCGATGTGGATAAAGTCCGCGAAGCCATGGCTGGCCAGACCTACGCCGCGCCGTCGGGCTACACCCTGACCATGGACAAAACCAACCACCACCTGCACAAGCCGGTGATGATCGGCGAAATCCAGGACGACGGTCAGTTCAACGTCGTATGGCAGACCAAAGAGCCAATCCGCGCCCAGCCGTGGAGCCCGTACATCCCTGGCAACGACAAGAAGCCGGATCATGCGGTGAAGAGTAACTAAGCAACTGAGGTATCAAGCCAGGTTAAATCGTCCGGCTGACACCTATCCCTGTAGGAGTGAACTTGTTTGCGAGGCGGCGTCCCGGATCCACCCGACCGTCTGCCTCGCCAACAAGTTGGCTCCTACAGCTTCCGCGTAACTCATGCGGACGCTTTCAGGACACCTGCCATGCCCAACATTCTGTACCGCTTCATCTTCACCCTCGCCCTGCTGTTGCCCATGGCGGCACAGGCCAGCGATGCCGGTGATTTCGTTGCGGCCAGTTCCGCACAACAAGCTGAACTCCTTGAGAGCTGGGCTGCCCAGCCTGTTGCGGGGCGTATCGAACTGATCAAAGCCTTGCAGGAAGGTCGCGTCGCTGCCGACAGCAACAAACGCGCCTTTATCGAAACCGGCGACAAATACGTCGCGGTCGATGCTGACACCCCGGCAACCGATGAACCGCGCAAACTGCGCCTGAATAACCGCCTGCGTGGCCTTGTCGATACCGCGCTGGCCAGCCATCAACTGTTGGCGTCCGACGCAAAACTGCGTCTGGCCGCCGCGCTTCAATTACAGAAAAGCGCCCGGCCCGCACAATTGGCCTTCCTCGATCAGCAAGTGGCCAGCGAAAAGGACGGTGCCGTTCATGACGCGCTGACCCTGGCACTGGCCAATCTGCAATTGGTGGACTCCAGCCCGACGGTGCGTCTGGCCGCCGTACGCCTGCTGGGCGAAACCGGCGATCCTCTGGCCCGCACCCGACTTGAAACCCTGCTGACACCCGGCGTCGAAACCGACGCTACCGTGCGCATGGCTGCTGAAACCAGCCTTGCCCAGGTCAAACGCAAGCTGATGATCGGCGAGATTCTCGGCCAGGCCTTCAGCGGCATGTCCCTGGGGTCGATTCTGCTGCTGGCGGCCTTGGGGCTGGCGATCACCTTTGGCCTGCTGGGCGTGATCAATATGGCCCACGGCGAAATGCTGATGCTCGGCGCTTACTCCACTTACGTCGTGCAGTTGATGTTCCAGCGTTATGCGCCGGGTGCCATCGAGTATTACCCGCTGATCGCCCTGCCCGTGGCGTTCTTTGTCACGGCGGTGATCGGCATGGCGCTGGAGCGCACGGTGATTCGCCATCTGTATGGCCGCCCGCTGGAAACCCTGCTCGCCACGTGGGGCATCAGCCTGATGTTGATTCAGGCGGTGCGCTTGGCATTTGGTGCGCAGAACGTCGAAGTCGCCAACCCGCAATGGCTGTCCGGCGGTATTCAAGTGCTGCCCAACCTGGTGCTGCCGTACAACCGGATTTTCATCATCGCCTTCGCGCTGTTCGTGGTGGTGCTGACCTGGCTGCTGCTGAACAAGACCCGTCTTGGTCTGAACGTGCGCGCAGTGACCCAGAACCGCAACATGGCCGCCTGCTGCGGCGTGCCCACCGGACGCATCGACATGATGGCGTTCGGGCTTGGCTCCGGGATTGCCGGGCTAGGCGGCGTGGCCCTGAGCCAGATCGGCAACGTCGGCCCGGACCTGGGCCAGAGCTACATCATCGACTCATTCCTGGTGGTGGTGCTCGGCGGTGTCGGTCAACTGGCCGGCAGTGTCATGGCGGCGTTCGGGCTGGGCATCGCCAACAAGATTCTCGAACCGCAAATCGGCGCCGTGCTGGGCAAGATCCTGATCCTGGCGCTGATCATTCTGTTTATCCAGAAACGTCCGCAAGGCCTCTTCGCGCTTAAAGGACGGGTGATCGACTGATGAACCAACCATTGATGGTCACTGCTGCACAAAGAGTCGGCCCAAAGGGTACGGTCGCCGTGGGCGTGCTGGTGCTTGTCGTGCTGCTGGCGCTGCCGCTGCTTTCGCTGCTGCCCGCCGATAACGGCTTTCAGGTTTCGGCCTATACCCTGACGCTGGTGGGCAAGATCCTGTGCTACGCCATCGTTGCCCTGGCGCTGGATCTGGTCTGGGGTTACGCCGGGTTGCTGTCCTTGGGCCACGGTCTGTTCTTCGCCCTCGGCGGTTATGCCATGGGCATGTACTTGATGCGCGAAGCAGCGGGCGATGGCTTGCCCGCGTTCATGACCTTTCTGTCGTGGACCGAGCTGCCGTGGTACTGGGCGGGCACGGATAATTTCCTCTGGGCCATGTGCCTGGTGGTGCTGGCGCCCGGCTTACTGGCGCTGGTGTTCGGCTTCTTCGCCTTCCGTTCGCGGATCAAGGGCGTGTACTTCTCGATCATGACCCAGGCCCTGACCTTCGCTGGCATGCTGCTGTTCTTCCGCAATGAAACCGGGTTCGGCGGCAATAACGGCTTCACCAACTTCCGCAGCATTCTGGGCTTCAGCATCAGTTCTCAAGGCACGCGCGCGACGTTGTTTCTGGCGACGGTGATTTTGCTGGTGGTCAGTCTGTATGTGGGCTGGCGTCTGGCTCAGAGCAAGTTCGGCCGGGTGCTGACGGCGTTGCGTGATGCGGAAAACCGCCTGATGTTCTGCGGCTACGATCCGCGCGGCTTCAAGCTGTTCGTCTGGGTCTTGAGCGCAGTGCTGTGCGGTCTGGCTGGCGCGCTGTATGTCCCGCAAGTCGGCATCATCAACCCCAGTGAAATGTCGCCGACCAACTCCATTGAAGCCGCTGTCTGGGTCGCTTTGGGTGGACGCGGCACGCTGATCGGCCCGTTGCTGGGCGCAGGCTTGGTCAATGGCATGAAGAGCTGGTTCACCGTGGCCTTCCCGGAATACTGGCTGTTCTTCCTCGGTGCACTGTTCATCATCGTCACCTTGTACCTGCCCAAAGGCGTGATTGGCCTGCTCAAGAAAAGGAGCGAGCAATGAAAACCACTCCAACGCCCGCTTTCATGCTGGAGCCGATCCTCAACCCGAATTCCGACGCTGGCACCAGCCGCGATGCGCTCGGCCTCGGGCAAGCGGCAGGCCACGGCCTGAATACACGGCACGGCACGATCCTGACTCTGGAAGACATCAGCGTCAGCTTCGATGGCTTCAAGGCGCTCAATGATCTGAATCTGTACATCGGCGTCGGCGAATTGCGCTGCATTATCGGCCCCAACGGCGCAGGCAAGACCACGCTGATGGACGTGATCACCGGCAAGACCCGCCCCAGCCACGGCAAGGCGTGGTTCGGTGAAACCCTGGACCTGACGCAGATGAGTGAAGTGCAGATTGCCCAGGCGGGGATCGGCCGCAAGTTTCAGAAACCCACGGTGTTCGAAGCCTTGAGCGTGTTCGAAAACCTGGAACTGGCGCAGAAGACCGATAAATCGGTATGGGCCAGCCTGCGGGCCAGACTCAGCGGCGAACAGCGCGACCGCATCGACGAGGTGCTGGAAACCATTCGACTCACTTCGTCGATGCAACGCCCGGCCGGTCTGCTTTCACATGGTCAAAAACAGTTTCTGGAAATCGGCATGCTGCTGGTCCAGGACCCGCAATTACTGTTGCTGGACGAACCGGTGGCCGGCATGACCGACGCCGAAACCGAATTCACCGCCGAGCTGTTCAAAAGCCTGGCGGGCAAGCATTCATTGATGGTGGTGGAACACGACATGGGCTTCGTCGGCTCGATTGCTGACCACGTTACCGTTCTGCATCAAGGCAGTGTCCTGGCCGAAGGCTCGCTGACGGATGTGCAGGCCGATGAGCGGGTGATTGAGGTTTATCTGGGGCGCTAAGACGCCCCCATGTAGGAGAGAACGTGTTCGCGATGCGTTATTCAAGGCAACGATGGGCCTTTGGAAGCGCGCCTCACCAACAAGTTGGCGCCTACGGTTATCCATTTTGCGTGGGAACTGAACATGCTCCAGGTCGAAAAGCTTCACCAGTATTACGGCGGCAGCCATATCCTGCGCGGCTTGTCCTTCGACGTGAAGGTCGGTGAGGTCACGTGTTTGCTGGGTCGCAACGGCGTGGGCAAGACCACGTTGCTCAAGGTGCTCATGGGGCTGCTACCTTCCAAGGAAGGCGCGGTGCAGTGGGAAGGCAAAGCGATTACTGGTTTCAAGCCTCATCAACGGGTCCATGCGGGCATCGCTTACGTGCCCCAGGGCCGGGAGATTTTCGGGCGGCTGACGGTTGAAGAAAACCTGCTTATGGGGCTTTCGCGTTTTCCGGGTTCGGAGGCCAAGGAGGTTCCGGCCTTCATCTACGAGCTGTTTCCAGTGCTGTTGCAAATGAAGCATCGACGCGGCGGCGATTTGTCCGGCGGGCAACAACAGCAACTGGCAATTGGCCGGGCGCTTGCCAGCCGCCCTCGCCTGCTGATTCTCGACGAACCCACCGAAGGCATTCAGCCGTCGGTGATCAAGGAAATCGGGGCGGTGATCAAGAAACTCTCGGCACGGGGCGATATGGCCATTCTGCTGGTGGAGCAGTTCTACGACTTCGCCGCAGAGCTGGCCGATCAGTATCTGGTGATGTCCCGTGGCGAAATCGTCCAGCAAGGACGCGGCGAGAACATGGAGGCCGAAGGTGTACGCGGCCTGGTGACCATCTGACCTGCATTCCGTTATGGTGCAGGCCCAAGAAACTGTGATTGATAGCCAATGAACCTTCCTGCCAACACCGCATTGTTCACCCCCAGCTGGCATGCCGAGCTGGAGCTGGGCTATGGGCGTTTCGGCGACAGTACGCGCCCGGTCCAGCGTCGGCATAAAGGCCCGTTGCGGGTGCAGAAACACCTGTATGCCGAAGGCCCGCAGGTCTGCCAGCACATCATTGTCCATCCACCCGGTGGCATTGCCGGTGGCGACCGCCTGGATATCAGCGCCCGCGTCGGCGCTGACGCCTGGGCGCAACTGACCAGCCCCGGCGCAGCCAAGTGGTATCGCGCCGCAGGACCGGCCTATCAGCAACTGGATCTGACCGTCGAAGCCGGTGCGACTCTGGAATGGCTGCCGCAGGAAACCATCGTATTCAGCGCCGCCCAGGCCGAACTCACCACGCGCATCGAGCTGCAAGGCGACGCGAAACTCTTGTACTGGGACGTCGTGGCGCTGGGCCGACCGGCGAGCGGCGAGCGTTTTGTCAGCGGGCATTTTCAGGCGCATCTGGATATTCGCCGCGATGGCAAGTTGCTGTGGCACGAACGGCAACGCATCATCGGTGGCGACGGCCTGCTGGAATCACCTATCGGGCTGGATGGCAAAACCGTATTCGCCACGTTGCTGATCACAGGTGAAGCCGACAGTGAACTGCTGGAAGCTTGCCGCTCGCTGCCCAACCCGGTACGCGGCGACCTGACGCAACTGCCCGGTTTACTGGTGGCCCGCTGTTTGGCCGATGAAGCCCTGCATGCACGGGCCTGGCTGATCGAGTTATGGAAACTGCTGCGCCCGGCCGTGTTAGGCCGAGAGGCTGTGGCACCGAGGATCTGGAGTACCTGATATCCCTATTTTTCTCTGTAGGAGTGAGATTGCTCGCAATAAAGTCGGAACGACTTTCCTGCAATGGTGTGCTCACCATTTTTTGCGACTGCTTCGCAGCCGATCGCGAGCAATGTGGATCGCCACCCCGGTCACTCCTACAGGTAACTCATCGCTTTTATGGATTAAACATGGACCTGACACCCCGCGAAAAAGACAAGATGCTGATTTTCACCGCCGGGCTGGTTGCCGAAAGGCGTCTGGCCCGTGGCGTGAAGCTCAATTACCCGGAAGCCATGGCCTATATCTCCGCCGCGCTGCTCGAAGGCGCCCGTGATGGCCAGACTGTGGCGGACCTGATGCACTACGGCACCACGCTGCTGAGCCGTGAACAGGTGATGGAGGGCATCCCGGAAATGATTCCGGAAATCCAGGTTGAAGCGACGTTTCCCGACGGCACCAAGCTGGTCACCGTCCATCAACCGATTGCCTGACCCCAAGGAATTGTGGAACAGCCCATGACTGATTTGATTCGCGATGCACTGGCCACTGATTTGCCGGGCATCATGACGATTTACAACGACGCGGTGCTCAACACCACGGCGATCTGGAACGAGCAGCCGGTCGATCTGGCCAATCGTCAAGCGTGGTTCGATTCACGGCAAGCCCAGGGCTATCCGATTCTGATTGCAGTGGATGCCAACAGCGAAGTGCTGGGCTATGCATCCTTTGGCGACTGGCGCCCCTTCGAGGGCTTTCGCCATACCGTCGAGCATTCGGTCTACGTCCGTTCCGATCAACGCGGCAATGGCCTTGGCCCGCTGCTGATGAAAGCCTTGATTGAACGCGCCCGAACCTGCAACAAACACGTCATGGTGGCCGCGATTGAAAGCGGCAATGCGGCCTCCGTTCGCCTGCATCAGCGACTAGGCTTCATCGTGAGCGGCCAGATGCCACAAGTGGGCACCAAGTTCGGTCGCTGGCTGGACCTGACATTCATGCAACTGGATCTGTCTCCGGGCGCCTCGGCGCCCGCTTCGCAAGCCCCTTCACTGCCCAACTAGAGAGGCGCTCATGAACCCTGCCCAGTTACGGCGCGTCAACGCCGAAAGCTTTGCCCACTACCGCCATGGTTTGGTCGAGTTGCTGTTGGATGCCGTGAAAAGCGGCGCCTCGGTAGGTTTCATGGCGGACCTGGATATCGAAGAGGCCTACGCCTGGTGCGACGCACTCAAGGTCGACCTGGAAAGCAGCAGCCTGCTGTTGTGGGTCGTGGTCGAGGATGAAAAAGTCCTGGCCAGCGCCCAGTTGTCGCTGTGCCAGAAGCCCAATGGCCGAAATCGGGCTGAAGTGCAGAAACTGCTGGTACGCAGTGATGCCCAGCGTCGTGGACTGGGCCAGCAATTGATGCAGGCTGTCGAGAAGGCAGCCGGTCAATATCAGCGCGGCCTGCTGTATCTGGACACTGAAGCCGGATCGCCCGCCGAAGCGTTTTATCGTTCGCTCGGTTATATCCGCGCAGGTGAACTGCCGAACTATTGCCAAAGCCCGGACGGTCGCTACACGCCGACCGCCATCTATTTCAAGACCATGGGACAACCTGCATGATTCCTGGCCAATATCAGATTCAACCCGGCGAGATCGAACTCAACGCCGGACGCCGCACCCTCAGCATCAACGTTGCCAACAGTGGCGACCGACCGATTCAGGTCGGCTCGCACTTTCACTTTTTCGAAACCAACGACGCACTGACCTTCGACCGTGCCGCCAGCCGTGGCATGCGTCTGAACATCCCGGCCGGCACCGCCGTGCGTTTTGAGCCGGGGCAGTCCCGGGATGTGGAGTTGGTGGATCTGGCCGGGTTGCGGCGGGTTTTTGGGTTTGCCGGTCGGGTGATGGGGGATCTTTGATCCCTGTTGGAGCGCTTGCCCGCGATGGCGCCAGCACCTCTAACACATTCGTCGCCTGATAAATCGAATCGCGAGCAAGCTCACTCCTACAGGTCGCTTTGCAGCACCGCTTTTTTGAATTCAAGGAATCGCCATGAAGATTTCCAGACAAGCCTACGCCGACATGTTCGGCCCTACCGTGGGCGACCGTGTTCGGTTGGCCGATACCGAGCTGTGGATCGAGGTGGAAAAAGACTTCACCACCTACGGCGAAGAAGTGAAATTCGGCGGCGGCAAGGTCATCCGTGATGGCATGGGCCAGGGTCAATTGATGGCCGAAGACGTGGTAGACACCTTGATCACCAACGCGCTGATCGTCGATCACTGGGGCATCGTCAAGGCCGACGTCGGCATCAAGAATGGCCGCATCGCTGCCATCGGTAAGGCCGGTAACCCGGATATCCAGCCGGACGTGACCATCGCTATTGGCGCCGCTACTGAAGTCATCGCCGGCGAAGGCATGATTCTTACGGCAGGCGGCGTCGATACTCACATCCACTTCATCTGCCCACAGCAGATCGAAGAAGCCCTGATGAGTGGTGTCACCACCATGATCGGCGGCGGCACCGGGCCGGCGACGGGCACCAATGCCACCACCGTGACGCCTGGCCCATGGCATTTGGCGCGCATGCTTCAGGCCGCGGACTCGTTCCCCATGAATATCGGTTTCACCGGCAAGGGCAACGTCAGCCTGCCGGGGCCGCTGATCGAGCAGGTCAAGGCGGGTGCCATTGGCCTGAAGCTGCACGAAGACTGGGGCACTACGCCTGCGGCCATCGACAACTGCCTGAGCGTGGCCGACGACTACGACGTGCAAGTGGCGATCCATACCGACACGCTCAATGAGTCCGGGTTTGTCGAAACCACCTTGGCGGCGTTCAAGAACCGCACGATTCACACCTATCACACCGAAGGCGCAGGCGGCGGCCACGCGCCGGACATCATCAAGGCGTGTGGCTTCCCTAACGTATTGCCTAGCTCCACCAACCCGACGCGGCCGTTCACCCGCAATACCATCGACGAACACCTGGACATGCTGATGGTTTGCCATCACCTGGACCCGAGCATCGCCGAAGACGTGGCCTTCGCGGAAAGCCGTATCCGTCGCGAAACCATCGCCGCCGAGGACATCCTTCACGATCTGGGCGCGTTCTCGATGCTCAGTTCCGACAGCCAAGCGATGGGCCGGGTTGGCGAGGTGATCATGCGCACCTGGCAGACCGCCGACAAAATGAAGAAACAGCGTGGCCCATTGCCTGAAGATGGCGAAGGCAACGACAACTTCCGCGCCAAGCGCTATATCGCCAAATACACCATCAACCCGGCGATCACCCATGGCATTAGCCATGAAGTGGGCTCCATTGAAGTGGGTAAGTGGGCTGATCTGGTGCTGTGGCGTCCGGCGTTCTTCGGCGTGAAACCGAGCCTGATTCTCAAGGGAGGTGCCATTGCCGCCAGCCTGATGGGCGACGCCAACGCTTCGATCCCGACGCCGCAACCGGTGCATTACCGACCGATGTTCGCCAGCTACGGCAGCTCCCTGCACGCCACCAGCCTGACCTTCATCAGCCAGGCGGCGTTCGATGCGGGCATTCCGGAATCACTGGGGTTGAAAAAGACCATCAGCGTGGTCAAGGGCTGCCGCAACGTGCAGAAGAAAGACCTGATCCACAACGATTACCTGCCCAACATTGATGTTGATCCACAGACCTATCAGGTCAAGGCCGATGGGGTGTTACTGTGGTGTGAACCTGCGGATGTGCTGCCTATGGCCCAGCGCTACTTCTTGTTCTAGACACAACAGGGGCCTTTGCTGGCAAAGGCCCTCGCCACGCGGCATATCAGCCGCTCGCTACAAGACACCACCCAGAAAGGTTTCATCGCTGTCCAACAGTTTAAGCGCCTGCAGCGCGTCATTGACCGCGCCTATCAAACCCAGGTCCTCGGCAGAGCTGGTCCCCATAAGAACGCGCCGCAGCGCCAGGTAGAAACCCATTCTGCCGAAACCGACGTCGTCTAATTTCGCGCTTTTGCCCGTGGCAATTTTATTGGCGGCCCGTTCGATCTGTTCTTCAACGAATGCTTCAAAGTCAGTTTTCAACATAATGATCTCCCTTTCATCATTTGAATCTCTCAATGAACCTACAACCCGCCACTGGCCTTCGTCTACCTGTCATAAATGACAGGGCAGGCGTCCAGGACTTGAAACGGCTGTTTGTCGTACAAAGCAAAGGGGGTAAGATGCGCGACATCTCTTCCCATCGCTCCTGCAGCAAGGTACCCGGCCATGCGCCTCTCCGAATTCATCGTCGCTCATGTGGATCGCATCGTCGATGAATGGGAGGCCTTCGCCAAAACCATCAAACCTGCCGCTGACTCAATGAGCCGCGAAGAACTGCGAGACCATTCCAAAGCGATCCTGCTGGCTGCGGCTCGCGACATGAATACTGCCCAGACCAAAAGCGAGCAGGTCGCCAAGGCCAAAGGTGAAGACCTGCAGAAGACGCCCAGCCTGGATATGGCTGCCGCCAACCATGGCGAACTGCGTCATACCGTCGGTTTCGATCTGGTGCAGATGACCTCGGAATTTCGGCATTTACGCGCCAGTGTCATCCGACTCTGGGTGGAAAGCCTGAAAGCTCCCGATCTGGCTTACTTCACGGACATGATCCGGTTCAATGAAGCCATCGACGAAGCACTGGCCGAATCGACTGCCGCCTATGCCGAGCAGGTCGCACGTTCGCGAGATATCTTCCTCGCGATTCTGGGCCACGATCTGCGTGCGCCGCTGCAAGCGGTGACCATGTCTGCGGACCTGCTGGAGCGAAAGACAACGCCGGAGGACACCAGCCGAACCTATATCTCGCGGATCAAGAGCGGCACGCGCCACATGGCCGCGATGGTCAACGATCTGCTGGAATTCGTGCGCACACGGTTGGGCGCCAGCCTGCCCATCGAGCGTAAACCCATGGACCTGGCCGTGGCCTGTCGCGAAGCCATAGAAGAAGCCTGTGCAGGGCAACCGGAATGCGACCCGGTTCTGAGTGTGCAGGGCGATACCGTCGGTCACTGGGATCAGGGTCGCATCAATCAGTTACTGCAAAACCTGATCGGCAATGCACTGCAACACGGCGCAACCGGCCGAGACATTCAGATCAAGATCACCGGCGATGAAAACAACGTTGAATTGGTCGTGCATAACCTGGGCGATCCAATTGCCGAAGACGCCATAGGCAGCATTTTCGACCCATTAGTGCGCAGCGTCGGGGAAAACACCAAGGGTCGAGGTCCATCCACCAGCCTTGGGCTGGGACTGTTCATCGTCAAGGAAGTGGTCAACGCCCATGACGGGAGCATCACCGTGACGTCCAATGCCAACGACGGGACGACCTTTACCGTGGTGATGCCCAAGAGCGTTGAAGCAACCAATACGGCGCATCTGTAGGAACGAGCGGGCGAGCGCCTGGATGTTCAGACGAGAAAAGCTCCACCTGACGTAAAGCTTCGCGAGCAAGCCCGCGTCCATAGAGCGAGGGCGGTTCAGTCTGCAAGAAACCGTCCCAGCCGTTGCCTGAGCATGCGGTTTTCAGCCCGAACATGCTCCAGTTCGTCGAGCAGGTTCAGCGCCAGGGCGACGCCTTCCCATTCCAGTTCCAGGTCTCGTCTCAACTTGGCAGCACGCCTGGCGACGATCAACGCCTGATCGTCGAACAGCCACTCATCAGGCTTTCGTCCCTGAGGTTCGAGAATGCCGTGTTCGACGATTTCGATCACGTAGGCGGCTGGCATATTGGCCACCTGACAGAATTGCTTCATATCCAGCTCTACGATCAGGGTGTGGCTCATGATCAGTTACTCCATTGTGCCCGGGGATCAAATGCAGCTTTTTCGGCCAGCGTTTGCCAGAGCGCCTTGGTGGCCTCGTCTGTGGACGGGGGCATGACAATCTTGATCTGTGCGTACAGGTCGCCACGCTGACCCTGTTTATCCAGCAAGCCATTGCCTTTGACCCGCAAGCGCTGACCGGTCTGGCTGTCAGGTCGAATGGTCAGGTTGATCTTGCCGGTCAGGGTTGGTACTGCAACCTTGGCCCCCAGCGCAGCTTCCCAGGGAGCCAGTGGAACGGTGATGATCAGGTCGTGGCCCTCGACATCGAACTTAGGGTGCGGTGCCAGTCTGATAATCAGGTATAGATCACCATTCTCGCCACCGGCAACCCCCGGCGCGCCCTGCCCCTTGAGACGAATGCGCTCGCCATCGACAACCCCGGCCGGAATCTTCACGTTCAGGGTCTTGGTGACATCAGCCATGCGCTGACCGGCGGGGTTGTACTGAGGCACCTTGAAGCTGACCTGTTTGGATTCCGTGGAAAGCGTTTCTTCCAGGAAAATCGCGAGCTCCATTTCCACATCCTGTCCTCGGCGACCGGCACTGCGCGCGCGACCACCCTGCTGCGCCCGACCACCAAAGATCGAACTGAAAAAATCGGAGAAATCGCCCATGTCCTCGCCGCCGAAACCACCGGCACCACCAGCGCCACCGGCGCCCGCACGGCTTTGCCAGCCTGGCGGTGCCTGGAATGGTCGGCCCTGCTGCCCGTATTTACGCAGCTCGTCATATTCGGCGCGCTTTTCCGGGCTTTTGAGCACCTCGTAGGCTTCATTGGCCTCTTTGAATTTTTCTTCCGCGCCAACCTCTTTGCTGACATCGGGGTGAAACTTGCGCGCCAACTTGCGGTAGGCGACCTTGATCGCCTTGTCATCCGCAGTCGGTTCTAGCCCAAGAATCTTGTAATAGTCTTTGAAGTCCATCTAATGGTCGTCCCCGGTTATCCAGCGCAGCCTGATGCGCTCTCTATTCTGCGCATAGCATCCTCTCATTTGAGGCATCTGGATCAATTAACGTCTTGATATATCGGCCGTCGAACGTGATGACGTGAAGCTTGCAACGTTCGACGCCCCCTGTAACTGACAATTCCCTGAAGATTGGGGGCTGCCGGGCACAGTTCAAGTCGAAACCCTCAGATAACTATGTATAACCGACGTTTCGCGCTACGCATCCGCAGTGCACTGACATACACTGCGCGGCCGTTTTTTGACTGGAACGTAAAAGACATGAATGACCAATCCCCAGCACGTGCCTGCGGTATCGACTTCGGCACGTCCAATTCCACCGTCGGCTGGCTGCGACCGGGCATGGAATCGCTGATTGCGCTGGAGGACGACAAGATCACCCTGCCATCGGTGGTGTTCTTCAATATGGAAGAGCGCCGTCCGGTATACGGCCGCCTGGCGCTGCATGAATACCTGGAAGGCTACGAAGGCCGCCTGATGCGCTCGCTCAAGAGCCTGCTGGGTTCCAAGCTGATCAAACACGACACCAGCGTGCTGGGCACGGCGATGCCCTTCAAGGACTTGCTGGCGCTGTTCATTGGCGAACTGAAGAAACGCGCCGAAGCGACCGCCGGTCGTGAGTTCGAAGAAGTGGTGCTGGGCCGTCCGGTGCATTTCGTCGATGACGACATAGGCGCGGACCAGGAAGCTGAAGACACCCTGGCCGAAGTCGCCCGCAAAATCGGCTTCAAGGAAGTCTCGTTCCAGTACGAACCGATTGCCGCTGCGTTTGACTATGAATCGACTATCAGCCGTGAAGAGCTGGTACTCATCGTCGATATCGGCGGCGGTACGTCAGACTTCTCGCTGGTGCGTCTGTCGCCGGATCGTCGCTTCTACGACGACCGCCACGAAGACATTCTGGCCACTGGCGGCGTGCATATCGGCGGGACCGACTTCGACAAACAATTGAGCATTCAGGGCGTCATGCCGCTGTTCGGCTACGGCAGCCGCATGAAAAGCCAGGCCTACATGCCCACCAGCCACCACATGAACCTGGCGACCTGGCACACCATCAACTCGGTGTACTCGCAAAAATCCCAGCTGGCCCTGGGCAGCATGCGTTACGACATCGAAGATACCCAAGGCATTGATCGTCTGTTCAAGCTCATCGAACAGCGCGCCGGGCACTGGTTGGCCATGGAAGTCGAAGAAACCAAGATCCAGCTCACCCACGCCGAAAGCCGTCACCTGCCGATGGATCGCATTGAGCCCGGCTTGAGTGTCGACCTGAGCCGGGTCATGTTCGAAGCCGCCATCGACTCGCAGCTCGAACGCGTGCGTAACAGCGTTTCCGAGCTGCTCACCAAGGCCGGTGCGCGGGTCGATCAGGTGGATACAGTGTTTTTCACTGGCGGTTCAAGCGGCATTCCGGCACTGCGCAACAGCATCTCGGCCATGCTGCCCAATGCCCGCCATGTTGAAGGCAACATCTTCGGCAGCATTGGCAGCGGTTTGGCGATTGAGGCGAAGAAGCGTTACGGTTGAAATACTGTGTTTCTGTAGGAGCCAACTGGTTGGCGAGGCAGGCGCTGAGGTTTGTCTGGCACGCGCCTCGCCAACCAGTTGGCTCCTACAGGTTTACGACGCTACACCAACCCTTCGCGCTGCAACTCACTCTTCAGGTAAGCGTAATAAATAGGCCCCGCCACCACGCCCGGCAGGCCGAATGCTGCTTCGAAGATCAGCATGGCCATCAGCAATTCCCACGATTTGGCATTGATCTGCCCACCCACGATACGTGCGTTGAGGAAATACTCGACCTTGTGGATCACGATCAAATAGCCCAGCGCCGCCATCGCGACCCAGATCGATAGCGACATGCCGACAATAAAGATCAGCGTGTTGGACATCAGGTTGCCCACCACCGGCAGCAAACCAAGCAGAAAGGTCAGAATGATCAGCGTCTTGGTCAGTGGCAGGTGAATGCCGCACAACGGCAGCACTACCGCGAGAAAGATTGACGTGAATGCCGTGTTCAACAGGGAAATCTTGATCTGTGCGAAGACGATATTGCGAAACGCACGGCTCAGCAGACTCAGGCGATCGAACAATGCAGCGGCCAGCGGCTTGCGCTTGTGCACGTCCGAAATCTGCTGCAACGCGATGATCGCGCCCAGCACCATGCCGATCAGCAAGGTCACGAACATGTGTGCGGCGCCCTTGCCGAGCATCTGCAACTCGCCTACGTGCTTGTGCAGCCAGTCACCCAGAGAGACCCGGAACTCCGCCGCGCTCGCGGGCAGATAGCTGTCGATAAACGGCGGCAACTGGCCACGGGCTCGATCCACCAGCACCATGAATTTGTCCAGCGATGCGCCCGGGTTCTCAGCTTCATGCAGAACGAAGCTGATGGCGCCGGCAAAAATCAGAGCCAATACACTCACCACCAGCGTGCCAAGCAGTGCGACGGCTACCCAACGCGCACGCTCGCCGGCAATAAGCCTTTGCAGTTGCGGTGTCAGCATGTTTACCAGTTCGTAAACCAGCAGTCCGGCCAACAGGCTCGGCAGAAGTTTGAACGGCAGCACCATGAGCAGGCCGCCAAATACCAGAATCCAGCTGCCCAACAAAATTTGTCGTGGAGAAAACGTTGGCATATAGCCTCAAAACGAGCGGCGCAAAGTGGGAGGCAGTCTGCCAGCGTTCTGAGTCGAGAACCAGTGATCCGAAGGCCGTACGGCTCATCGCTGTGAATGCGGCCGACAGCATAGGCCGCAAGCACAGGATTTACTGCACTGAATGACGCTTTTCAGTGCTCAGGGCGGCGCTGAGAAATTATTTCTTCTTGAGACAATCACTCATGTAGGTTTTGCGGGCATCGCCCTTGAGCGCCTGGGAACTGGCGGTGGCGTTGCAGGTTTTCATCTTGTCTTGTTGGGTGGCCGGCGGCGATGCCTTCAGACAGGTACTCATAAACGCTTTGCGCTCATCGCCCTTGAGTGATTTGGCCGAGGCGTCGGCGTTGCAACTGGTCATCTTGTTCTGCTGGGCCGTGGCCGCGAAACCCTCGGCGCACACCAACAGGCTCATGAGCAATAACGGAACATGCAGGCATTTCATTGTTGTTCTCTCCCGGACTGGCGTACTGATGCGTACAACCTGTCTGGCAGTGTAGTCAAACGAGGGTTACTGCAACGATTGCCGCCCATGAGGCTGGGAGGCAATCGCCTTCAATCAACGCTACAGCGCTCGATCAGGGCGCGCTGGCGGCTTCATCGTTTTCGACGCTGTGAATCGAAACGTCGGTGATGCCCATGGCATGGGGCATTCCGGTGTAGGTTTGACTGACCTCGTTCAGGTCTTCATCCAAGGCAACGTGGTGCTTGAGCGCCAGTTCCTGGACGACCTCGATGATCGGGACATCCAGGTTCTCGATCACATCCACATGATGCTCACCCGCCAGGGTGTATTGGATTTCATAGTGTTCTTTGTCGCTCATCGCATCACTCCATTGCCGACCTCCTGGGCCGACAGACTACGAACCACGGCTCAAACGAGCACGAGCTAAAGACCGGCGGCCTTGAGGCGCGCGGCATGTTCAACAAACAACCCAACGGGATCAACACCCTTGCCCACCAGCCCGAAGGTCTGGTTGACGATGTCGAAATGGTCGAGGGGGTAGTTATCCCCAATCACAGTGCCCAGATGGGAACTGAAACGCCCGACCATGCCATCACATTGACCTCGCTCTTTTGTGAACGTGCGGGCGAATATTCGACAGGTCACATTGGTGCCATCAATTCGATTCTTGCCCCGGTCACTCAACCCCGGCTGGAGGGTTCCGGACCACGAGTAATAGCGCACCCCGTTGACCAGCTCCGCGCCCTGCCCGCCCCAGGTTTCGGGCAGCCCTTGAGGATAGTCGCGGTTGAACTGGGCCACGCCATCGCTGGTCAGCGAGTGATGAGCCGCATCGACATCAGTTGGCAAACGGGTGCCGCGATAGCCGGTGTCCAGCAGCGCCATAATCCACACCACCAGCCGCAACGCTGCGTTGAGCAACATCCCGCGCAGGGTACGGGCCGGAAAGTTCTTTTCGAGAAAGTCGGCCAACTCGGAACCGTGGTTCGGCCCGGCTACGGACGTCACCGAAGCCACCCACTCAGGATGCTTGGCCGCGGCATACCGAATCGTCAGCGCACCTTGGCTGTGACCGAACAGGTTCACCTTCTCCGCGCCGGTCTCCTTGAGGATTTCCCTGATCCGGTCAAGCAGTTGCTCGCCCCGGACCTCCGAAGAGTTGACCGCCGAAACCATCACGGGAATCACCGTTGACCCGTCGCGGCGCAACGCCTTCACGATTCCGTACCAATAGGGATAAATCACCAGTCTCACGAAGCCCAGCAAACCGGGAACCAGCACCAGCGGGTAACGCGTTGCCTGTTTCTGCGCCATGAGGAAGCCTCCTTGTGCAATCGACGGATTGAATGCTTGAACCATAGCGGCAATTGACCAAAGAGCTGTCCCAGACTGTCGCCCGGACATGACAGACAGTCGATTTCTGTGAGTAATGCCTGAAGGCCATCAAATAATCGAACTCTCACACCCCCGCACCGCTCAAAGCAGCAACGGGCCAACAATGGCTCAGCCATCAGGAGTGACATTCATGTTCAAGAAGAGCCTGGCAGCAATGTTTGTACTGGCAGCAGTGACCGGTTGCGCAAACACAACGCCACAAAACCCCGTGGATTTCGTCACCTATCGCGACCAGCCTCTGGTCAAGCAAGTCGAGAATGGCATGACCCAGACCCAGGTCCTGACCATCGGTGGCACGCCGTCCACCCGTGTGCAACGCAAGGTTCATCCGGGCACCTGTAATAACTACGTGCTCAACAAAGACGGGCATGAGCAGGTTTTTCACGTCAGCTTTGACGCGAACGGCCGCGTCGATAACAAAGGCGTCATGACCTGCGAACAGCGCGAAGCCAACGAACGCGCGATGTAAGCCAGTCAGATACAAAAAAGCCCGACTGCATTTGCGTCGGGCTTTTTTTGCGCCAGGTTTGATGAAGCGCTTAGAAAACCAGCTTGAACAAGGCGATTACCACGACCAGGCCGATCAAGAAGATGATTCCGATGGTGCTGCCTAGAAACTTGAGCATTGTGTATCTCCAGTGATTTTTTTCGTCTCAAAGCTGGGACCGCAGCAGTGGATGCTCGTTTCGTTAATATTTTGTAATAGGCCTAATTGTTTTTGCGCATAAAACTTTTTTCGTCGGGGGCGACTCACAACCTATGACCGATCATGCCGGGCGTCAGCAACCGCTTTAAGCGCTGACGCATCTAGAGCGCGACGGATAACCGGATTAGCCCTGGAGATGCAAGATGAACGAAGTACAGCAATTATCTGATGTCAGCAGCCTGCGTCAGCGTGCGCGCTTGAACGTCGAAAACGGTGCCGTGACCGAAGGCTACAGCGCCGATCGGGAAACCGTTCTGCGGCTGCTCAACGAGTCGCTGGCCACTGAACTGGTTTGCGTGCTGCGCTACAAGCGCCATTACTACATGGCTACCGGCCTGAAAGCCGCAACCGCTGCGGCCGAATTCCTGGAGCACGCCCAACAGGAAGCCGAACATGCCGACCTGCTGGCCGAACGCATCGTGCAACTGGGAGGCGAGCCTGAGTTCAACCCGGACCTGCTGTCGAAGAACTCCCATGCGCAGTACGTGGCGGGTAATACGCTCAAGGAAATGGTCTACGAAGACCTGGTCGCCGAACGTATTGCCATCGACAGCTATCGGGAAATCATTCAGTACATCGGCGAACAGGATCCAACCACGCGCCGTATCTTTGAAACCATCCTTGCTCAGGAAGAAGAGCACGCCGATGACATGGCCGACATCCTGAAAGACCTGTAATGCCATAGCCGTCACGCAAAAAAGCCAGGGCAGAGTCCTGGCTTGTTTGCGACCTGCACACGGCAAACGGGCGCTCGCCCCCACCGTGATTGCCTGTTTACTGCACCGTCTTGGGCGCCTTACCCGAGCGCATCTGCTCCAACAGTGGTGCACATTGATTAGGCACATCGCCGCTGCTCGGTGCCACCAGCGCCAGCAAGCCTGCCGCAGGGCCTATCGCCGCGCCCAGCAGCACCATGCCAGCACCACGCAGCAACAGCGGGCCAGACTGCACACCGGCGCTGGGCTTGGCAAACGCACCTCTGACATAAAGCGGCGAACGCAGCGAAAAGACCCGGAAGCCCTTGGATTCCGGCTTGATTGCCAGGTCCAACTGCTCGGTCTTGAAGTTCGCCGTACCGTCGATGTAAATAATCGCGTTCTCGGTATCGAACACGAACAACCGTGTGCTGAGCAGCCCGTCCTTGATGCCCATGTCGGATGCCGCGCAATTGATCTTCACATCCTTGTCGCCAAATAACTTGCCGACAACATAGTTGCCCACGTTGAGCCCGGCGATTTCCATCAGGCTGCGGCTGATGGCGCCGTCATTAACCAGCATCTTCACATCACCGTTGGCGCTTCCCAGCAAAGCGGCAATGGAGTTGCCCCGGCCGCTTATATCCGCATCACCATTGAGTTCGCCGAAGCTGGTTTTCATCGGCTCGAAGGTAGGAAACAGCTGTTTGAGCTTGAGATTGCGCGCGGAAACCTTGGCTCGCCCCTGCAATGGCTGACCTTGGCCGTCCAGACGTATATCAGCATCGAGCTTGCCCCCCGCAACGCCGAAACGCAGAGGTTGCAGGCTGAGCCGGCCGTCATCGAGTACGACATGGGTGTACAGGTCAGAGAAGGGCAGGTCAGGACTTTGCACGATTTTCTTGCCAGTAAACTCGACGTCGGCGTCCATGGCGCGCCAGCGATCGGTCTGGAACGCTTCGACTGGCAGCACTTTGCCCGCCGGTTGCTTGCTATCGCCCCCACGCTTCTTCTGCGCAGCATTGGAGTCGGCACCAATCAACGGAGCAAGATCGGTAAACAGCAGTTGGTTGGACACCAGCGCACCTGTCAGCTTCGGTCGCGGCTGACTGGCGACGAAACCGAGATCGCCGTGTATATCGCTGTTGCCGATCTTGCCGTTGAAGCCTTCGTAGCGGAAATTCGCCCCCGCCGCATCATGCAGTTTGGCGATCAGATGGCCGTCGGTGGAGTACGGCGGCGAGTCGGGCAAGGTCACGCCGGTCAATGGATACAGATTGCCAAGGCTGCTGCCGGACAACTTCAGCCGCAAGTCCAGCGCGCCGAGATTCTGCGGATCTGTCAGCGTACCGGCCACTGCCGCGTGGGTATCACCAATCTGCACGTCGGCCTGGATCGGAAACGGTTGCGCCGCGTCTTTGAGCGCCAGCAAGCCACCGACTTTGCCGGTGCCGTTGAGTTTCTGGCTGTGATACTGGCCTTTGTAGGTCAGACCGAACGCGTAGTCCTGCGGGTTAATGCCTTTATCCTGAGCCTTCTTTGCTTCGCCACTGCCGACAATGTCGCTGAACGGAATTGGCTTGCCCAGCGGATCGATGACGATATCGACCTGCGTCTTCAAGGTCTGATCATTAAAACTGACCAGGCCTTTATCGAATTTGATGGCGCCGATATCCAGCACCCACCGCGAAGGTTCTGCGTTGGGATCTGACTTGGGCAGGTCAAACGTCCAATTGGCGCGACCGTCTGCCAGACGCTCAAGCTTCGCATCCGGCCCGGTCAGGTCGATGCGTGGAATCACCACTTGTTGCCAGATCAAGGGCAAAGGCGCCAAGCGAAACTCGACACGTTTCAAGGTGACCATCTGCGGGTTTTTCGACCACTCGGGATTGCCGAGGCTCAAGTCTTCGGCGACGAAATGCGGCCACGGCACCCAGGCGCGCCACCCGCCCTGCTCCGGTTCACGCGCCCAGAGCACCTCAAGATTGCCATTAATGGCGAACGGCCGATGCAGCGCTTCGCTGACTTTTTCGTTGAGCGTCGGTTTCAGCCGATTCCAGTCGAAGGTGGCGATCACAATGACCAATACGGCCAGGACCAATAACAGGACAACACCGGTCCAGGCAAAAACTTTACGACTGCGCGTCATTGCACAACTCTCCAGATGACAACCACCCCGGCGGGCGCATTGCGTACGACTTTGCTGTTCGACTGATAAAAGTCGCGAGGGTTTGATCGGGTTTTAAAATTCCCGCGGGTAGCGGTTGCTTCACCGGTGGCTCAATCATTTTTAATGATTACCACCATTAGCCGTATGAAGTTCTCTCTGTACAGCTTAAGCGGCATATTGGCGCCGTATCCAACCCCGAGACACACCTCATGAAACACCCATTGTTGCTCACCCTGACGTTTTCGCTGCTGGCCGCCAATGCCTTCGCGATGCCCGTGGCCGAACAACCCGCGTCCGGCGAAGCGAAAATGCAATCCCAGGCGGTGCACAAAACCTTGGCGCAAGACGGTCATCAACGTCTGATTCAGCAATACCAGCGTGTTGCCGAGCACGGCCCTGAGCGCCTGGTCCAGCAATATCAGCGGGTCTGATACCTGAAAAAACCTCTGAAAGACGCTTGTCCTCGCCTGATCTTTATTGAATACGGATTCACGCCCCATCAGTGCATTTGATAGAGTGCCGCACTCTCCTTTTTGCAGAACTCAGCCCGCCTCATGTTGCCCCGCGCCGAACAGAAACAACAAACCCGACATGCGTTGCTGGACGCCGCTCGCAGCCTGATGGAAAGCGGGCGCGGCTTCGGCAGCCTGAGCCTGCGGGAAGTGGCGCGCACGGCCGGCATCGTACCGACCGGCTTCTACCGCCATTTCGACGACATGGATCAGTTGGGTCTGGCGCTGGTCAGTGAAGTCGGCCAGACCTTCCGGGAAACCATCCGCCTGGTGCGACACAACGAAATGGTCATGGGCGGCATTATCGATGCGTCGGTGCGCATCTTCCTTGAAGTGGTGGCCGCCAAGCGTTCTCAATTTCTGTTCCTGGCGCGTGAACAGTACGGTGGCTCGCAGTTGGTGCGCCAAGCCTTGGGTGCGCTGCGGGAAGGCATCAGCGCGGACTTGGCGGCGGATCTCGGAACAATGCGCAAATGGCAGCATCTGGACCCGGCATCGCTGTCGGTCATCTCTGATCTCGTCGTAAAAAGCGTGTTCGCCATGCTGCCGGAACTCATCGACCCGCCCGCTGCGACCCTCGCCCCGCATCTCACGCCCCAAGCCAAAATCACCCAACAGCTGCGCTTCATCTTCATTGGCGCGCGGCATTGGAAGGGTTTGGGCAGTACAGAGTGAGACGATGAAGGGGGTGAGCGCCATTGTGGTGCGCGAAGCGCCTGAAGCACCAATAAGCAGCACAATCCATGCCCTGCTTTTAGCGACACCCTTCTTTTTGTAGGAAATTTCCTGCCGCTGCACTGTTGGCAAGCCCCTTGCTCTGCTTTGAAGCATCGTAATTAGCCGGAAGCTTCCTGATGCTGGTGATTCATCGCAGAATCGAACCTCAAGCCCAATGGGTTGCAGAGCTGCATCTGAACTTCGAGGCGCGCAGTAAAAGTCGGCTGCGTTGCTACAGCGCCGAGGGTGAAGACGTCGGGCTGTTCCTTGAGCGCGGACAACCGCCGTTGCGAGATGGCGAATGCTTGCAGGCAGAAGACGGCCGCATCGTGCGGGTCTGCGCACGCCCGGAACAACTGATGCACGTAACGTGCAGCAACGCCTTCGAACTGACCCGCGCCGCCTACCATCTGGGTAACCGACATGTGGCGCTGCAAGTGGGTGACGGCTGGCTGCGCCTGCTTGACGACTATGTGCTCAAGGCGATGCTCGATCAGCTTGGGGCCGAAACGGAATCCATCGAAGCGCCCTTCTCCCCCGAACACGGCGCCTACGGCGGCGGTCATCATCATTCCCGCGCTGGCGAAGAAGACTTCAACTATCCACCGCGCCTGCACCAGTTTGGCGTGCGCACGTGAACAGTGCCTGGGCGCTGCTGCGTCTGGCCAGTCCGCAACTGCCGATTGGCGGCTACAGCTATTCCCAAGGTCTGGAAATGGCGGTGGAGAACGGGATCGTCAGTGACTCCGTCAGTGCGCGCCGCTGGATCAGCGATCAATTGCTGCTCAACCTGGCCCGTTTCGAAGCGCCCCTGCTGCTTGCCCACTGCACCGCTGCCAGCAAGGACGATTGGGGCCAATTGCTGCAATTGAGTCACGAACACCGCGCCAGCCGGGAAACCCGGGAGCTGCATCAGGAAAGCCGGCAAATGGGCTACTCCCTGCAACAGTTGCTCAACGGCTTACCCGAACTGGACACAGCGGCGCGGGATTTTCTCGTGCAGCTGGAGGAACCGCATCTGGCGCTGGGTTGGGCGTTGGCTGCGCGCGTCTGGCAGATCAGCCCACAGGATGCGCTGGCCGCCTGGTTGTGGAGCTGGCTGGAAAACCAGCTGGCGGTCTTGATGAAGACACTGCCAATGGGTCAACAAGCTGCCCAGCGCCTGACCAGCGAGTTGCTGCCGTTGCTGCAACAGGCACAACAACACGCCACACACACGGATTTACAGCCTATCGGCAGCGTCCCTTTCGGGGTGGCGCTGGCGAGCATGGCCCATGAACGTCAATACAGCCGACTGTTTCGATCCTGATTTTTTACATAACAGAGCTCACGCAATAGAGCTCAACGGAGAACTCAATGAACAGCCAACCTCTGCGTGTCGGCATCGGCGGCCCGGTCGGGTCCGGCAAGACGGCCTTGACGCTGGCGTTGTGCCTGGCCTTGCGCGAGCGCTACAACCTGGCCGTGGTCACCAACGATATCTATACCCGCGAAGACGCTGATTTTCTGGTGCGCAACGAAGCCCTTGCGCCCGAGCGAATCATCGGCGTGGAAACCGGCGGTTGCCCGCACACGGCGATTCGCGAAGATGCTTCGATCAATCTGGAAGCCGTCGATCAACTCAACCGACGCTTTCCCGGTCTGGATTTGATCATCGTCGAGTCCGGTGGCGACAACCTGTCGGCGACCTTCAGCCCGGAGCTGTCAGACCTGACCATCTACGTGATCGACGTTTCGGCGGGCGACAAGCTGCCGCGCAAGGGCGGGCCCGGTATCTGCAAATCCGATCTGCTGGTGATCAACAAGATCGACCTTGCGCCGCTGGTAGGCGCGTCCCTGGAAATGATGGACCGCGACACCAAAAAGATGCGCGGCGAAAAGCCGTTCGTATTCAGCAATCAGAAAACCGGCCTGGGTCTGGAACAGATCATTGCCTTTATCGAACGCCAGGGTCTGTTGACCGAAGCTGCGTGAATCCATCCTCCAAGGAAGCCTTTCCATGAATTGCAAAAAAGCCTTCGCCGCCCTCGCTCTGCTGCTGGTTCCGGCACTGGCCTTCGCTCACCCGGGCCATGGCGACAATGGACTGGTGGCGGGCATCAGCCACCCTATCGGCGGCATGGATCACCTGCTGGCCATGATTGCCGTCGGCTTATGGGCCGCGCAGCAAAAAGGCGCGGCACGCTGGGCACTGCCTTGCACCTTCGTCGGCACCATGCTGATCGGCGGCTTGCTGGGCTTTGAAGGTCTGAATCTGCCCGCGCTGGAAAGCGGGATTGCCGCGTCGGTATTCGCGCTGGGCCTGGCGGTGGCATTGGCGGTGCGTCCGCCGCTGTTCATGGCCGTTGCCGCCACCGCGCTGTTTGCGTTGTTCCACGGTGTGGCTCATGGCCTTGAGCTGCCGGAAATGTCCAGCCCGTGGGCTTATGCCGCCGGTTTCGTGGCCGCCACGGCTGCGTTGCATGCCGCCGGTTACGCGCTGGTGCGCTTCCTGCCTGCCGCTGCCGCGCCGCTGGTGCGCATTGCCGGAGCACTCTCGGCTGCGGCCGGTGTTTTCCTGCTGGCAGCCTGACGCCTTCGCGAGCAAGGTGGCGATCCGCCTTGCTCGCGAATGACTCACCGCGGTGTATCAGATACCCCCTGCCTGCTACCATGTCGCGCAATTCGCCCTTGCCGTGACGCCAGCCGATGCCTGATGTATCCCGCTCCGCCTCCCGCTCCGACTCGAACGCTGTGTTCGTCGCCCTTGAGCAACACTTTCTCCAGGTAATCGTGCCGCTGTGGCTGGGTTCCGGCTGGAATGCAGACCTGGCGCTGCCGTATGAAGCCGTGGATGCCAGCCATCAACCGCTGCCACCCCAGCGCTATCGGGCCATGGCCTGTGCGCGGCAGCTGTTCGTGTTCTCCAGCCTGATTGATCATCGCGCAGTGCCCGAAGCAGCAGGCCGCGCAGCTGCGTTGTTCCGCTCACTGCAACATCACTTCCATGATGCTGAACACGGCGGCTGGTTCTACAGCATCGATTCCCAAGGCGCACCGCTGGATCGGCGCAAGGATCTCTACACCCACGCCTTCATCATCTTCGCCTGCGCCCATTACTGGGCCAAAGTGCGCGAGCCCCTGGTCGAATCGGTTTTCAACGCTGCACTCAATGTCGTGGCAGAACGCTTTGCCGATGGCACCGGCCTGTATGAAGCGATGCTCACCGAAGACTGGACGTCGCTGAACACCGGCCCATTGCAAAACCCGCTCATGCATCTGGCGGAAGCTTTCCTGGCGACATTGGCAGTTCGCGAAGACGCCGCCACGGTCGGCGCACTCGATGACCTGGTACGCGCCATGCAGGCGCGCTTCGTCGACAGCGCACATGGCATCCTGCTGGAAAAACCGCTGGGTGCTGTGGATAACTGGTACGAACCCGGTCATCAGTTCGAATGGTTTTTCCTGCTGGATTCCTCGTCGAGACTGCACGGCAGCCCGCTGCATGCATCGCTGAGCCAGGCGTTCGCCCAGGCCGAAGCCCAAGGCGTCGACCCGCAAACTGGCGCGGTGATAGCGATGCTGGACGTGGACGGCCAGGTTCGCGACGGCACCCAGCGTATCTGGGCTCAGGCGGAATACCTGCGGGCGCTGGCGTTGCGACCGGACAGCGAAGCGGCCTTGCACCGCGAATTGATTGCGCTTAAAACGCGCTTTCTGCACACCACCGGCTGGAATGAATGCCTGGACAGCACAGGCCAGGTCAGCCGCAGCGATATGCCATCAACCACGCCTTATCACTTGGCGACCTGTTACATCGGTTTGGCAAAGTATTTCGGCGGCTGACTGATTGTGTGGGGGCAAGCCTGCCCCCACACGCAGCCTCAGCTGTTACCCGCGATTACGATCAATCGCAAAGCCGGCCCAGGTCTGGCTTACGGGCATCAGTTCCAGGCTGTTGATGTTGACGTGGGCCGGAGTGTTCATGATCCAGAAGATCGTGTCGGCGATGTCCTGCGGCTGAATCGGCTCGGCGCCGGCGTAAGTCGCGTCGTACTTGCTCTGATCCCCACCGAAACGCACCAGGGAAAACTCGCTCTCGCACAAGCCTGGCTCCAGATTGGTAACCCGCACGCCTGTGCCGATCAGGTCATTGCGCAGGTTCAACGAGAACTGACCCACGAAGGCTTTGGTGCCGCCGTAGACGTTGCCGCCCGGATACGGATAGTTGCCTGCAACCGAACCCAGATTGACGATGCTCGCCCCACGGCCATGGGCGATCAGGCGCGGCAATAGCAAACGGGTGCTGTAGACCAGGCCTTTGATGTTGGTGTCGATCATGGTGTCCCAATCATCCAGGTCGCACTTGGGCGCAGGATCGATACCCAGCGCCAGACCCGCGTTGTTGATCAGGCCGGTGATCTTGTCGAATTCCGCCGGAAGACCCTCGATAGCCGCCTCCATGGCGGCGCGGTCACGCACATCCAACACCAGCGTGTGCACGTTGGTCTGTTTGGATAATTCAGCGCTCAGCGCGTTGAGGCGCTCTTCGCGGCGACCGGTCAACACCAGCGACCAGCCAGCGTCGGCGAAACGGCGGGCGCAGGCTTCGCCAAATCCGGAAGTAGCACCGGTAATGAACACAGTGGAAGTCATTTCGTTCTCCTGAAGTGGCACAAGGCAAGGCTGCCTGTCTGAAGCGATAAATTGAACAAGGCCAGCAGAATGCCCGCCCAGACGGCTTGCGGGCAAGTCTGTGGATAAAACAATCACCCACCTGTACAAAAAACAACCAACCCTGACCAAGCCAGTAGCCATAGGGGCTGCACGCAGTTTTACCCACGTTATCCACAGCCAGGCCCACAGTCTCTGGGGGCAAGTGAAAACTGTACACGGCTGGTATTTCACGGCCTGCAGCGCGATCAGCGCAGTTTTACGCTTGACGCCGAAGCCGACATCTGTAAACGCGGTGAGACAACATTGGCCCAGGAAATTTTGTCGATGGCTACAGGCCAGACCAACCGGCCTTTTGCCGACTCTTTCCAACGTTTGCCCACAGACTTATCCACAGGATTGGCACTCATAAAAGCTGTATGAAAAACCAGTCTTTAATTCGTTGACAAATCCCGCTGAAGCAACCGAAAAAAGCACTGATCAAAAAACAACCACAACGCTACAGCCCTTGTAAACAAAGGGCTACAGCCAGCTACTCCCACGTTATTCACAGGCGCCTCCACAGTAAACCTGAACAAGTCAAAAGCGTGACAAAACAACTATTTGCAGCGGCTTTATGTCGCGGTTTAGTGGCACGTCAAAAATGTTTTCCACAATTGGGCACTTCCGCGATAGGCGGGAGCGAGCCACCTTGTGAAAGCGGTTTCAGGGCGGCTACCGGCTTGCCTGAAAAGACGCTATCGCGAGCAAGCTCGCGCCCAAGATCCAGACAATAAAAAAGAGGCCGAAGCCTCTTTTCATGCCATCGCTGAAATCAGTGCCCGCCCAGATACGCGTTCCTGACCTCTTCGTTGACCAGCAACTCCTTGCCGGTGCCAGTCAGGCGGATTTCACCGTTGACCATGACGTAGGCCCGGTCAGACAGCTTGAGCGCGTGGTTGGCGTTCTGTTCGACGAGAAAGATGGTCATGCCGGTGGCCGCCAATTCCCGAAGGGTCGAGAAGATCTGCTTCACGATAATCGGCGCCAGCCCCAGGCTCGGCTCGTCCAGCAACAGCAACTTTGGGCGACTCATCAAGGCGCGGGCGATGGCGAGCATTTGCTGTTCGCCACCCGACATGGTCATGGCCCGCTGATTGCGCCGTTCTTTGAGGCGCGGGAACAACTCGAACATGCGCTGCATGTCTTCGGCCGAATGTTTGTCGCCAATCGGAATCGTGCCCATCATCAGGTTTTCTTCCACTGACATGTCCGGGAAAACCCGGCGCCCTTCCGGCGACTGCGCGATGCCGTTGGACGCAATGTAGTGGGACGACTTCTGGGTGATGTCGGTGCCCTGATAGATGATCTGCCCGCTGGCCGCACGCGGCTGGCCGAAGATCGACATCAGCAGCGTGGACTTGCCCGCGCCGTTGGAGCCGATCAGGCTCACGGTTTCGCCTTCATTGATGTGCAGCGAGACTTTTTTCAGGGCCTGGATCGGCCCGTAGAACACATCGATCTCTTTCATTTCGAGGATCGGCTTACTCATACCAACTCCTCTTCATCAGCGCCCAGATACGCGGCGATCACTTTAGGATCGTTGCGAATCTGCTCCGGCCCGCCGGCGGCAATCACGTTGCCGTGGTCGAGCACCACAATATCGTCGGAAATACCCATGACCATGCCCATGTCGTGTTCGATCAGCACGATGGTCATGTCGTGTTCGTCGCGCAGCAGGCGGATCATGCCACTCAATGCTTCGGTTTCCTGAGGGTTGAGGCCCGCTGCCGGTTCGTCCAGGCAGATCACCTGAGGCCGCGTACACATGGCCCGGGCAATTTCCAGGCGACGTTGCTGACCGTAGGACAGTTCGCCAGCCAGACGGTTGGCGCAGTCCACCAGGTCCACGACTTCCAGCCAGTAGAACGCGGTGTTGATCGCGTCCTCTTCAGCCTGGCGATAGCCCTTGGTATTGAGGATGCCCGCGATCATGCTGCGGTTGACCCACATGTGCTGGGCGACCAGCAGGTTTTCCAGCACCGACATTTCCTTGAACAAACGAATGTTCTGAAAGGTGCGGGCCAGCCCGGCGCGGTTCACCAGATGGGTGCCGCCGAACATTTTGTAGTACACGCGACTGAGAAAGCTTTTCGGCGAGACAAAGTCCGTTGCCTTGAAAGGTTCGCCCAGCAGCTTGATCACATTGGTGGACGCGCCGCGGGTATGCAGTTCGATGCGCCCGCCCGTGGCCTTGTAGAAACCGGTCAGGCAGTTGAACACGGTGGTCTTGCCCGCGCCGTTAGGCCCGATCAGGGCAAAAATCGAATTACGACGCACCTGAATGCTCACATCACTGAGAGCCTTGATACCGCCAAAGTGCATCATCAGGTGTTCGACGGAGAGAATGATTTCGCTGCTCATGGCGCAACTCCCTGTTTCGCAGTGGCGTTAGGATCAACCAGCACGCCTTTGCGTGGGCGCACGCCAGTGCGGCTGATGCGAATCAGCCCACGTGGACGCCAGATCATCATCAGCACCATCAGTATCCCGAACAGCAAGACGCGGTATTCCGAGAAACTGCGCAGCAGTTCCGGCGCAACGGTCAACACGAACGCGGCAATCACCACGCCCACGGTTGAGCCCATGCCACCGAGCACCACGATGGCCAGAATCAGCGCCGACTCGAAGAACGTGAACGACGTCGGGTTCACGAAGCCTTGGTAACTGGCAAAGAACACACCCGCCAGACCTGCGGTAGACGCACCGATGGTGAACGCCGAAAGCTTGACCAGTACGTGGTTCAGGCCCATGGAGCGGCAAGCGATTTCATCTTCACGCAGCGCTTCCCACGCGCGGCCGATGGGCATGCGGGTCAGGCGATGCTTGACGTACAGCACCGCCAGCACGACAAGGAACAACACGGCATAGATGAAGATGAATTTCAGGTCGGGGTTGTAATCGAAGCCGAAAAACTCGTGGATGGGCACGCCGCCATCTTTGGCACGGCGACCGAATTCCAGACCGAAGAAAGTAGGCGAAGGCACGGGTACGCCATTGGGGCCGCCCGTAAAGGACAGCCAGTTGTTTAATACCAGGCGAATGATCTCGCCGAAGCCCAACGTCACGATGGCCAGGTAGTCACCGTGCATTCGCAATACCGGGAAGCCGAGTATGCATCCGGCTAACGCCGCAGCGATGGCCGCCAGAGGCAAGGCTGACCAGAACCCCAGGCCGAGGTATTGGTACCCCAATGCCAGGCCATAAGCGCCAATGGCGTAGAACGCCACGTAACCCAGATCGAGCAGGCCCGCCAGGCCGACCACGATATTCAGGCCCAGCCCGAGCAATACGTAGATCAGGCCAAGAATCACCACCGTCAGGATGTACTTGTTGGCAAATACCGGGAACACAATGGCGATCACGATCAGCAGCGGGATTACCCAGTACAGCTTGCTCTTGTGGTCAGGCTTGAGGACATGCACGCCGGAACCCGAGCTTTCGAAGGTCTGGGAAATCGCAACGCCCCTGGACGTTTGCAGGAACAGGCTCATCAACAGACGGCCCACCATGACGATCGCCACCAGCCAGGCCACGCGGGTCGGTTGCAGGTTGAAGCTGTAGCCGTCGAGCACAATGCCGACGATAGGACCGAACACGATCAGCGCCAGCAAACCGGCGACCACGGCGTCGATTACGCTTTGCTTGATATTGATAGGTTTAGCGATAGGAGCAGACATACGTTTATACCTTCGCCACGAGTGGGCGACCCAGCAGGCCTTGGGGACGGAAAATCAGGATCAGAACCAACAGGCCGAAGCTGAACACGTCTTTGTAGTCGGAATTGACCAGACCGGAGAACTGCGACTCGGCAACCCCCAGGATCAATCCACCCAGCATGGCACCGGGCAACGAGCCGATACCACCCAATACCGCAGCGGTGAACGCCTTGATCCCGATGACGAACCCGGCATAGAAGTCAAAAGTGCCGTAGTTCATGGTGATCAGCACGCCAGCCAATGCCGCCATGGCCGCGCCGATGATAAACACATAGGAAATGACCCGATCGGTATTGATGCCCAGGATGGACGCCATTTTGCGATCCTGTTGAGTCGCGCGGCACATCCGGCCCAGCTTGGTGTACTTGATGATGTAGGTCAGCACGCCCATGCCGACGAAAGCGGCAATCAGGATGAAGATCTTGGTGTAGGTGATCTGCACGAAACCGGTGCCGATGTCGAAGCGCCAGGCACCTTCGAGCAACGTCGGCACGCCTTGTTGCCGCGCGCCCTGACTGATCTGCGCGTAGTTTTGCAGGATCAGCGAGATACCGATGGCACTGATCAGTGGCGCCAGGCGTGTCGAGTTGCGCAGCGGTTTGTAAGCCACCCGCTCGATGACGAAGCCATAGACGCCCGTCACCACGATGGTGAAAACCAGGGTGCCGAGAATAAGGAACGGGAAGGATTCAACCCCGAAGAAAGACAAGACAGCCAGCCCGATAGCGGCCAGGTAAGCAGAGATCATGTAAACGTCGCCGTGGGCGAAGTTAATCATGCCGATGATGCCGTAGACCATCGTGTAACCGATGGCGATCAAACCGTACACCGACCCAAGGGTCAGACCGTTGACCATTTGCTGCAGGAAAATACCGTCCATCACGCACGCTCACGAATCTTGAAAGGCCATTTTGAATGCGGCCCGAATACCCCCTCGTGAGGTGCACCGGGCCGATCGTGTGGCTACAGAAGAACTTAGGGCAGGCCAAAGCTGGCCCCATTACGAAGACGTACCGGCGTCCTGGAACGCCAGTGCGGCTATGCGTCTATCTCACTTCTGCTTTTCGAGCTGATGGTATTTACCGTCTTTATCCCACTGGTAAACCACATAGTCGGAAACCTTCAGGTCGCCTTTGGCATCCCAGGTTTTGTCGCCCATGACGGTTTTGACAGGGTGAGCTTTGAGCCAGACACCGGCAGCGTCGCCTTTGTTGGATTTGGCACCGTTGAACGCAGCAGCCAAAGCCTGGACCGAAGCGTAGGCGTACAGGGTGTAGCCTTCAGGCTCGTAACCGGACTTGCGGAACTCTTCAACCACAACCTTGCTGTCTGGCAGCATGCGCGGGTCAGCGCCGAAGGTCATATACACGCCATCGACGTATTGCGGGCCGCCAGCGGTGGTCACCAATTCGTCAGTCACGATACCGTCGTCAGACATGAACTTGACGTCTTTCAAGCCTTGTTCACGCAGCTGGCGAACCAAAGGCCCTGCTTCCGGGTGCAAACCGCCGAAGTAAACGACATCGGCGCCCACCGAACGAATCTTGGTCACCAGGGCGCTGAAGTCCTTCTCGCCACGGGTCAAGCCTTCGTACAGAACCGGGGTCACGCCGCGCTTGGTGAGTTGCAGCTTGGTCGCATCAGCCAAACCTTGACCATAAGTGTCTTTGTCATGGATGACGGCGACTTTCTTGCCTTTGAGCACGTCAACGATGTAATCGCCTGCAACCACACCTTGCTGGTCGTCGCGACCACACATGCGGAACATTTCTTTCAGGCCACGCTCGGTAACTGTCGGGTTGGTCGAACCCGGCGTGATCGCGATAACGCCTGCGTCGCTGTAGATTTCCGAAGCCGGGATGGTCGACGACGAGCAGAAATGGCCTACAACGCCGATAACTTTGTCCTGATCGACCAGACGGTTGGCAACGGCCACGGCTTGTTTCGGTTCGCAGGCATCATCGCCGGCGACCAGTACGATTTTTTCCCCGTTGACGCCGCCAGCCTTGTTGATGGCATCGGCAGCCGCTTGAGCGCCTTTCATGTATTGCTGACCAAACGATGCGTTGGCGCCGGTCATTGGACCTGCGACACCGATTTTTACATCAGCCTGAGCAAACGAAGACACGCCCAATGCAGTAGCGACTGCAATTGCCAGAAAGCCTTTCCTGTAAAACGTCTGCGACATGAGTGGTGCTCCTGAGGTTTTTTTGATTAGCACTGCGACTACAGAGATTGCTCTGAGCAAGTGGCGTGCCATTCGTTTTTTATTCTGTAAAAACTCATGGATTAGTTGCGATTCGTCCGTTTAGAGCCTTCCTCGCAGGGCGTGCAACCCTCTGGGACGCGGCAGGTGCAACCCAGCCGCAAAAAAGAGCAACCCACACAAACAAATCTCGCAACCCACCCGATAAGCCACGTACAACCTCGCTGTAACAGCATGCGTCACCGAAGTGCACACCGTCGGTGCGCTCGCGCTACGAGACGCACCATTTGAGGTTAGTGGATACGGAGCAAAGCGCCTGGTAAAGCGGCGGTTTATGGTCAGATCACAACGCGCAGGCATTGACCGGCATGGTAAAGCGAGAATCCTGCCTCATAAACGGCGCTGCGCAGGGCAACGCCGGGCAGCGGCTTCATGGGGGCGAAGGGAATCGGCAGTACCTTCGTGTCGCCACTGCACAAGTAGTCGGCAAAGGCCTTGCCCACCACTGTGCCAGTAGTGTTTCCGCGGCCGTTGTAACCTGTTACCGCGACCAGCCCTGGGGCAGGTTCGAACATGCGTAACAGATGATCGGGCGTAAACGAGATGCACCCAGTCCAGGTGCATTCCCATTCGACGTTTTTCAGGTACGGGTAATAGTGCTGCTGGACCCGATCGGCCCAGGCTTTCAGAAACCAGCCCGGCTTTTGATTGCCATTGCCCAGACTGCCCAGCAACAACCGGCCATCGGCATCGCGCCGAATACTGCTCAGCACCTGACGGGTATCCCAGGAACCCTGCCCAAAAGGCAGGACACGTTGAGCCGCCTCGTCGTTCATCGGCGTGGAAGCCACCTGATAGTAATAGCCAGGGAAAAAGCTGCGGCGCAGTTCAGTCCACTGGCCTTCGGTATAGGCGTTGGAAGCGATCACCACTTTTTCGGCCAGCACGGCACCGTTTTCAGTGATGACGCACCATTTATCCCCTTGGCGCTCCAGGCGCGTAACCGGTGAGTGGTCAAACAACTGACCACCCAGACGCGCCACCGCTGCCGCCAAGCCGCTGGTATACGCCATCGGGTTGATGGTCCCGGCGCGACGATCCAACAGCGCAGCGGTGATCTTCGTCGTGCCCGTTGCCTCTTCGCACTCCTTGCCGGTCAATAACTCGACAGGTGCGCCGCGGCGTTGCCACTGCTGCTCGCGACTGTGCAGATCTGCCGCACCCTTGGCGTTGTGCGCCATATGCAGCGTGCCTTCGCGGCGCAACTGGCAATCGATCCCATATTTATCGATCAGGCTGAATACCAATGCCGGTGCAGCGCCAAGCATCTGATTTAACTGGCTGCCGATAGCCTCGCCGAACCCGGCTTCGATCTCATCCGGCGGGATCCACAAACCGGCGTTGACCAGCCCGACGTTTCGACCGGAACCACCATGACCGGTGCGATGGGCTTCCAGCACGGCGACGCGCTTGCCTTGTTCGAGCAAGTGAACCGCTGCCGACAATCCGGTGATGCCAGCGCCAATGACGCACACATCAACCGTCAATTCCCCGCGCAACGCCTGAGCTTCAGGGCGTTGGGGCGTCAACTTTTCCCACAGACATTCTTCGCGTAACGGCATCGCAAAACCCCGGAAAGAGACAACGATTAAACGCGTATTCCCTCGTAGGAGCGAACGTGTTCGCGATGCGCCGGACCTGGCGACACACAACCAACGCCTCGCCAACAAGTTGGCTCCCACAGGGCCAGCCACGCCACTTCAATCGAAGGTAATGCCCTGTGCCAACGGCAATTCCAGCGAATAATTCACGGTCGCGGTCTGACGACGCATGTAGGCGCGCCACGAATCGGAGCCCGATTCACGGCCGCCACCGGTTTCTTTCTCGCCGCCGAATGCGCCGCCAATCTCTGCACCGCTGGGGCCGATATTGACGTTGGCGATGCCGCAGTCGCTGCCCAGCGCTGACATGAACTGCTCGGCTTCACGCACGTCAGTGGTGAAGATGCACGAGGACAAACCTTGCGGTACAGCATTGTTCAGGCGCAGCGCCTCGTTGAAATCTTCGTAGCCAACCACGTACAGGATCGGCGCGAAGGTTTCGGTGCAGACCACATCGCTCTGTTCAGGCATTTCCACGATGGACGGGGAAACGTAATAGGCATTGGGGAATTTATCTTCCAATTGGCGCTTGCCGCCGAAGACCTTGCCGCCTTCGCTCAACGCCTGCTCCAGCGCGTCCTGCATGTTCTCGAAGCTGTGCTTGTCGATCAGCGGGCCGATCAGGTTGCCTTCCAGCGGGTGACCGATGCGGATTTTTTCGTAAGCGGTTTTCAGGCGCGACACGATTTCAGCCTTGACCGATTCATGGGCGATCAGGCGACGCAGACTGGTGCAACGCTGGCCGGCAGTTCCGACGGCACTGAACAGAATGGCGCGCACGGCCAGATCCAGGTCAGCGCTCGGGCTGAGAATCATGGCGTTGTTACCACCCAGCTCCAGAATGCTGCGGGCAAAACGGGCCGCGACTTTCGGCGCGACTTCACGCCCCATACGGGTGCTGCCGGTTGCGCTGATCAGTGCGACGCGGGGGTCATCCACCAGCGCCTCGCCAGCATCGCGGCCGCCAATGATTACCTGGGCCAGATACGCAGGCGCGTCAGCGAAGTCCTTGGCGACCCTGTCGAATAGCGCCTGACAGGCCAGACCGGTCAACGGGGTTTTTTCCGAAGGTTTCCACAGCACGGAGTTACCGCACACCAGCGCCAGCGTGGTGTTCCAGGCCCAGACTGCAACCGGGAAGTTGAAGGCGCTGATCACGCCGACCACGCCCAGCGGATGCCAGGTTTCACGCATGTGATGACCTGGGCGCTCGGAAGCGATGGTCAAGCCGTACAACTGGCGGGACAGACCCACCGCGAAGTCGCAGATATCGATCATTTCCTGCACTTCGCCCAAACCTTCCTGGGTGATCTTGCCGGCCTCCCAGGAAACCAGCTCGCCCAAATCAGCCTTGTGCTTGCGCAGTGCTTCGCCGAACAGGCGGATCAGTTCGCCACGGCGCGGGGCCGGAACCTTGCGCCAGGCGTCAAACGCCGCGTCGGCACGGCTGACTTGTTGCTCAACCTCGGCGGCACCTTCCCAATGCACGGCCCCGATGCGGCTGCCGTCAACCGGGGTATGAACAGGCTTATCGCCCTTCTGATAGAGCGCGGGGTCGACACCGAGACGGGTTAGCAGGTCGGTAAGCATGTTCTCTCCTGATTTCGGGAATGCTGAAAATACGGGTAAATCGTCAGCCTCTAGTAATAGCTGGGTATCTGCGCCTCAACAAACGACCATTAGGCGAGATATCATTCCGTTTATTCATGCTGCGCACCGGAACAGGCAAAAAGGCTCGAACATGCTCAACAAACGCCACTTACCGTCGATCACTGCCCTGCAATGCTTTGAAGCCGTCACCCGGCACCTGAGCTTCACCCGCGCTGCCGAAGAAATGAACCTGACCCAAAGTGCGGTCAGCAAGCAAGTGGCACAACTGGAAGAGCTGGTGCAGCACTTGCTGTTTCGCCGGGTTCGCCGTCGCCTGCAATTGACGCCTGCTGGAGCCTTGTATCTAGGCGAGGTGCGCAAAATTCTCAGTCAGGTGGAAATGTCCACGCTATTCCTGCGCTCCTACGGCGGCGAAACCGAAGTACTACGGGTTTCCACACCGCCGACCTTCGGCGCCCGCTGGCTGGTGCCGCGTCTCAAGGGCTGGCGGCTGCGGCATCCGCACATCCATCTGGATCTGGTCAATGAACAGGAAACTGATGATCTGGCCCAGAGCCGCTGCGACCTGGCGTTCTATTTCGGCCAGGGCGCACGCCCCGGCGCGGAAAGCGTGAAGCTGTTCGGCGAAGAGCTGATTCCGGTCTGCGCCCCGAGCTGCCTGCCAGACAAGCCCTTCACCGATCCGACGCAACTGGCCGACCTGGTGCTGCTGCAAAGCGCGTCCCGCCCGCAAGGCTGGCATGACTGGTTCGAGAGTCAGGGTTATCACACCGAACACAGCTATCACGGCCCGCGTTTCGAAACGTTCTACATGTGCATCCGCGCAGCCCAGGTGGGCTGTGGCGTCGCGTTGCTGCCGCGTTTTCTGGTAGAAGAAGAACTGGCCGACGGCAAACTCGTTATCCCTTGGCAACACGCCCTGCCCAGTACCGACGCCTACTACATGGCCTACCCCGAACATGCCGCAGAAGTACCGAAGATTCGGGATTTTGTGGAGTGGATGAGGGAGCAGGCACAGTGAGGTCATACGCCTGATAATCAGGCCGTAGGAGCCAACGGGCTGGAGATGCCCTGGCCTTGGAGTACATCTGGAATTCTGCTTCGCGAACAAGTTCGCTCCTGCGGGGGTCGTATGCGGCGCGATACGACCTAATTCATTCCCCCCTACACCTTCACCACTGGCATTATGTCGCCCATCGCAAAAACAAAACTGACTCAGATTCGTTTGGCCGCGTCTAGCGGCCGGTCCTGCTGGAGCGACCCCATGAGCGAGAGCGCATTCTCCAATCGCATCGTGCAAAACTTGCTCGACACCGATCTCTACAAGCTGTCCATGATGCAGGCCGTTCTGCATAACTATCCCAACGTCGACGTCGAGTGGGAGTTTCGCTGCCGCAACGGCGAGGATCTGCGCCCTTATCTGGGCGAGATCCAGCAGCAGGTCGAGCGCCTGTGCGAATTGTCGCTGGGCGCCGAGGAACTGGGCTTTCTGGAGCGCATCAACTTCATGAAGCCGGATTTCCTGAGGTTTCTCGGTCTGTTCCGCTTCAACACCCGCTACATTAAATGCAGCATCGAAGACGACCAGCTGTGCATTCGCCTGCAAGGGCCCTGGTTGCACGTGATCCTGTTCGAAGTGCCGGTGCTGGCGATTGTCAGCGAAGTGCGCAATCGGCATCGCCACCCACAGATTTTGCTCAGCCAGGCCACGGATCAGCTGCATCGCAAGTTCGACTGGCTGGCCGCCAACGCTCAAGCCGATGAGTTGGCCGAGCTGAAGGTGGCCGATTTCGGCACTCGCCGACGTTTTTCCTACCGAGTTCAGGAAGAAGTGGTCAGCGTGCTCAAGCGCGACTTCCCCGGCCAGTTCGTTGGCACCAGCAACGTGGACCTGGCCCGCCAGCTGGACCTCAAGCCGTTGGGCACCATGGCCCATGAATGGATCATGGCCCATCAACAATTGGGGCCAAGACTGATCGACAGCCAGATTGCCGCCCTCGATTGCTGGGTACATGAATATCGCGGCCTGCTGGGAATTGCCCTGACCGACTGCATCAATACCGACGCGTTCCTGCGGGATTTCGATCTGTATTTCGCCAAGCTGTTCGACGGCCTGCGCCACGACTCGGGTGATCCGGTGAAGTGGGCCGAAAAATGCATCGCTCACTACCAGAAGCTGGGCATAGACCCGATGAGCAAGACGCTGGTGTTCTCCGATGGGCTGACATTGCCCAAGGCGCTGGAAATATTTCGTGCGTTGCGCGGTCGCATCAATGTCAGTTTCGGTATCGGCACTAATCTGACGGCCGACATACCCGGCGTCGAGCCCATGAGCATTGTGCTGAAAATGACTGCCTGCGCCGGTCAGCCCGTGGCGAAAATCTCCGACGAGCCCGGCAAAACCCAGTGCAAAGACCCGAATTTCGTGGCTTATCTACGACACGTTTTCAACGTTCCGGCCTAACTTACCAAGGAGTGAATCATGCAAGGCTTACAACTCCAGATTGCTGAACAACTGAAGGTCCAGCCTCCATTCGCCGACCAGAACGCGCTTCAGGCCGAGATCGCCCGGCGCATCGTGTTCATTCAGGATTGCCTGCAGAACGCTCGACTCAAAACTCTGGTGCTGGGCATCAGCGGTGGCGTGGATTCCCTCACCGCCGGATTGCTGGCCCAGCGTGCCGTGGAAGAACTGCGCAGCAGCACCGGCGATGACGACTACCGGTTCATTGCCGTGCGCCTGCCTTACCTCGTGCAGCACGACGAGCACGAAGCCCAGGCGGCGGTGGACTTCATCAATCCGGACGAACGGCACACCGTGAACATCGGTTCGGCGGTCAAGGCGCTGGCCACGGAAATCAAGGCGTTCGAAGGCCAGCATGCCAGCGCCGTGGATTTCGTTCTGGGTAACACTAAAGCCCGCATGCGCATGGTCGCGCAATACACCATCGCCGGCGCGCATCAGGGGTTGGTGATCGGTACTGACCATGCCGCAGAAGCCGTAATGGGCTTCTTCACCAAGTTCGGTGATGGCGCCTGCGACCTGGCACCCCTCAGCGGCCTTGTGAAAAACCAGGTCCGGGCTATCGCGCGGCACTTCGGCGCTCCGGAATCGCTGGTCGAGAAAATACCGACTGCTGACCTCGAAGACCTGGTGCCTGGTAAACCAGACGAAGCTTCTCATGGCGTCACCTATGCCGAGATCGATGCTTTCCTGCATGGCGAACCGGTACGCGAAGAAGCGTTCCAGATCATCTGCGACACGTACCGTAAAACCCAGCACAAGCGTGAATTGCCTTACGCGCCTTGAATATCTGAATGTCAGTGGGGGCGAGTTTGTTCGTGATGGCGCCCCCCTTTTCAAGCCAGACGCAGTGTTTTCCCAAGCAAGCTGGCTCCCACCGGTTAAATGCTCCTTAGAACCAGCCAATAGAAAACGGAATGACCCTGCCGATTTACTTCGCTTGTCGGGTTTTGCCGATGGGCATTAGATGGCGTCCTAACTTCCACCGTCAGAGCCGCTGCCCATGTCTTCGTTCGAAGGTCTCTTCTCTCTCGTCGCTCGTACCGTTGGCCAACCCGCCGCCGACTGGCTTGAACGCCATGTTGAAGTACCGCAAGGTCTGCATGCCTTTACCTGGAGTGAAACGGCGCTGCATCGTGCCTGGCTGGCTGAAGCACTGAACCTGTGTCTGCTGCACAAGCTGGTGGAAGCGGTGCCTGCCGGTCGCCAGTATGTGAACGAGCAAGTCGAGCAAGGCCGTAAAGTGGTGTTCGATCACGGCGCTATCCGTACCGTGGACTGGCCGGAAAACGGCGAACTGCCCCGTGGGCGTCAGGCGTTCACGCGGCTGCTGGAACCCTTGGGCTTCACCGATGTGCGCACCTACCCGCTGACCAAGCTGAACATGACCGGCTGGGCCTACCGCCAGCAAGACCTGCCGGAAGACATCGCCCAGTTTTTCGTTTCCGAGCTGCATCCCGGTCGCTTCAGCGAAACCTTCCAGAACGCCGTGACCCGCGTGGTCGGTTCCAGCCGCGATCCTCTGCAAGCCCGGCACCTGAGCATTCTCAAACGCCTGCGCCTGACCAAACATTGCCACCTGCAAGAAGCCGTCGACGTTCTGCCAGCCCTGTATCAGGCATTCGACCGTCAGCATGGCGTCGTGCATGAATCCGATTACCAGCAACTGCTGAGCGAAAGCGCGGAAATGGCTTGGATTGCCACCGAAGGCAACAGCTTCAATCACCTGACTGATCGAGTGGCGGATCTGGAAGCCGTGGTTGCCGAACAAAATCGCATCGAACGCCCGATGAAAGCCACCATCGAAGTGTCGACTTCAGGCCGGGTGATGCAGACCGCCTATCGGGCATGCACCGTCACCCGGGGACTGGTCGACAGCGAAGGTCGATTGCAGGAGCATCAGGTGCCGGGCTCGTTCGTGGAGTTTATTCAGCGCAAGACAGACCCGGAGACGGGTCGGATCGATTTGAATTTCGACAGCAGCAACGCTCAAGGCATCTTCAAGATGACCGAGTCCAAGCGCTGAGCAAGGAGCTTGAGGAGCCAGCTTGTTAGCGAGGTTCGGAGCCGGTCAGACCGGCGATCCCGCCTCGCATACAAGCTCGCGCTTATTTGAGCGTTACAGTGCCGTTCATCATGCTGATATGGCCTGGGAACGAGCAGAAGAACTTATATTTTTCAGCCGGGTCCAGCTTCGAAACATCAAACGTTACCGAGTCTTTCTCGCCGGCGCCGATTATTTTGGTGTGAGCGATCACCCGTGTTTCGCCATCCTTCAGGTAGTTCTTGTCGATGCCAGCGCTCAGGCCATCGGTGGCAATCGCCTGTGCATCCGCTTCTTTGCTCAATACCCAGTTATGGCCCATGACGGCTTTGGGCAAGCTGCCGGAGTGATCAAGGTTGACCGTGAACGTCTTGCAGCTTTTGTCGATCTCGATGGATTTGGTGTTGAAAGTCATCTGATCTGTCGAATCGACAGTCGCGCTGCATTCAGCCGCCATCAGGTGGCCGCTGGCCAGGGTCAACAGGGAAGCAGCAACGAGCTTGCGAATCATGGTGAATCTCCAAGGCAGGTGTAATTGTTTATTGTTTGAAGGGTGACTCATCTACCGGCAAGTTCCAATGACTTGGGTCATACGATGATGGCGAAAAGCCTATCGAGTTGATCGAGAGAATCAAACAGTCAATGTAAAGGAAACGAGCCAGGATGGCGCATCGTTACTTATTCAGGAAGAAATCACCATGCTACTTTCGAGTCTGTTTTGCCGTGTCTTCGCCGCTTATGCCTGCGGAGCAAGTGGATGCTACACCGCGCGCTCCTCCGCAGAGCTGCTCTGAACGCCGGAAAACCGGGCTTATGGAGACCCCCCAGGCGCGCCCTTTGGACCGCCGGACACACAACGCCGTGTGCCGATTGCCGTTCTCAGGCAGAATGGCGGCATTTCCCGCCTAAACAGAGGATCGCCCATGGCTAAACCTAACTACTCCTTCGCCAAACGTCAGAGAGATCTGGCAAAAGAGCAGAAGAAAGAGGAAAAGCTGCAGAAGAAGAATGCTGCTCTGGCCGAAACCGGCGCTGAAGGCGAAACCGTTGAAGGCCAGGAGCCTGGCGATGAAACGCCGGAATCCGAGCAGACCACCGCTGAAGACAAACCAGCCAACTGATCAAGCCAGACATCCGCCGCTTATCCGGCGGACCATGAACCTGACACTCCGCGTCGCGGCCGTCGCGCTGCAAACAGAGAACCTGTGGGAGCTCACGAGCAGCGCGATGCAGCGATAGCGGTTTGCCTGACACCCCGCTTCGTGGCCGTCGTGACTTCCCGGCGCTCCTGCAAATAACGCAACGTCATCCACTGATCGGCATGACCGTCACCCGCACTTCCGGGTCATGAATACCGCCCCCCAGAATGACCCCGCGCAAAGGCGATACATCCGAAAAATCCCGTCCCCACGCCAGACTGATGTGCTCCAGCGCCGGCTGTACATTGTTGGTCGGATCAAAATCGACCCAGCCCAACACCGGACAAAACACTGACACCCACGCGTGAGACGCGTCGGCGCCGATGAGCCGTGGCTGCCCTGGTGGTGGCTGCGTCAGCAGGTAGCCGCTGACATACCGCGCCGATAACCCCCGCGAGCGCAGGCACGCGAGCATCAAGTGAGCGAAATCCTGACAAACGCCGCGACGGCTTTCCAGAACCTCCACCAATGGCGTCGCGACTTGCGTGGCTTCATCGTCGAAGGTGAATTCCCGGAAGATTTTCTCCATCAGGGCCTGTACACACAGCATCAACGGCGCGCCCAACGGGAAACACACCGCCGAGAAATCGGCGAACGACTGTTTCAGGTGCACGTAAGGCGACTCGAAGCGATAGCGACAGGCTTCGAGAATGTCCGCAGACATGGGCTTGGCATTGTAAGTCATGGCGCTGCGGGTCAAGTCCCAGGCTGGCGACTGGTGGAAATCCAGATGCGGACGCTTGAGGACTTCTACCCGCAGGCGCGCATTGACTTGCAATTCGTCGTGAGGACGCTCGAAGGCCAGACGGGTCAGCGGGTTGCCGAACACGTCCAGTTCGTCGCGGCGGATCGTCGGGATCGGGCTGATCAACAATTGCTGCTCAGTGCAGCGCTGCCACGGGCTGCGGCGCGGCCACAGATGCGCAAGCTGCTGGGCCAGAGAAACCGGGCTGTCGTACTTGTAATGGGTGTCGTGAAGAATCTGGTAATGAGCGCTCATCAGACGGACACCGTGCGCTGGCTGACATCATCGACATGGGCGAAATGGCGCAGGGCCAGTCGATCTGACACTTGCCCGCTGGCCTCGCCAATGCTTTGCAGCAAATCGGCCAATCCTTCGAGTACTGCATGCACGCTGCTTTCGCCGAACAAGGGATTCTCCAGACAGCCCAGATCGAAACTCGATAAACGCCGTACCAAGGTGCCAAGGCTGGCATCCCTTGGCGCGCCGAAGTCTTCGTTCAGGCGATTCAACGAACGCGAGACCAGCTTGAGCTGGAACAACACCGCGTGAGGGTTCTGGTCGTCGAGCAGCAACAGGTCCAGTACCGGAATCAACTGCGGCACCGCGAGGTAACGCGAGCGATAGGTAATGCTGCTGTTGCCCAGCTCCAGCAACCACTCTAGCCCGGCCTGATCGGACACCGCGACGCCGCGCAGGAACGCCGCCAGACTGGTGCTCAGAAACTTCAGGCGCTCGACGCGACGGCCCATCATCAAAAAGCGCCAGCCTTCATCGCGAGTCATGTCATCCAGAGCAAAGCCGGACAGCGCCGCCAGGGACATCACGAGCCGGTTGAGGAAATCCAGCAGTTCACCGAAATCCGGCGCCTCGCTTTCCAGGCTGATGGCTTCACGTTGCAGCTCCACCAGTGCCTGCCAGTTTTCCCGTGACAGCTTGCCGCGCACCTGCGATGCCGCCCATTGCAAGCGCTGCAGGTTGGAACGCAGGCTGAATGGCCAGTCCTCGCCCCGCAAGGCGGCCAGCAAGCGTTCGTGCAACTCCCCGCCATCTTCCTCGGTTGGCAGCAGGCCCAGGCTTTCGCCCAGCGCCACGGCAGCCTCAAGGGCTACAGGGTCGTCGCCATCGACGTAACGCGCCAGCATGATGCGCAGCAACCGCGCGCTGTCATCACAGCGTTCGCAATAGCGGCCGAACCAGAAGAGGTTTTCCACGACCCGCGACGGCAGATACGGATCACGGCGAATCAGGTCATGTACGCCCAGAGTGCGCTGGCTTTTCCAGGGCTCGCCACCATTGGTACGGTCGCCCAGCACCCAGGTGTCCTTGCTGGCGCCGCCGCGTTGCATCGAGACCACATCGGCATCAGCTTCAGCCGCCACGCGGGTCAGCCCGCCCGGCAGCACGCGATAACCGTCATCACTGGCCACGGCGTAGACCCGCATGCCAATGGCTCGGGGTTGCAGTTGTTCGCCGTCAGGCTGCCAGATCGGTGCCTGGGATAGTTGCGCCAGTTCTTGCGCCACGTAGGCGTAAGGCCGGGCCTGCATGCGCAAGGCCAGTGCCTTGCGCTGGGCCTGGGTCAGATCGCGACCAAAGACAGGGGAGAAACTTTGCGAAGGGAATGCCGGCTTGATCAACAGCTCGGGCATTTTTTCCAGCGCTTGCGCCAGCACTGGCGGCTCGCCACACCACCAGGTTGCGACCGATGGCAGGATGAGTTCTTCGCCAAACAGGTGCTGACAGATTTTCGGCAGAAAGCCTAATAGCCCCGGCGATTCCAGCACGCCACTGCCTAGTGCGTTGGCCACCAGCACCCGGCCCTGACGCACCGCTTCCAGCAAGCCGGGCACGCCCAGTGCCGAATCGGTGCGCAGCTCCAGCGGATCGCAGAAGTCATCGTCCAGACGGCGCATGATCGCGTGGACCCGACGCAGGCCGCTTAGGGTTTTCAGATAAACCGTTGCGTCGCGCACCGTTAGGTCGCCGCCTTCGACCAACGGATAACCCAATTGGCGCGCGAGATACAGGTGTTCGAAATAGCTTTCGTTGAAACGGCCCGGCGTCAGAACCACCACCAGCGGCGCTTCGTTGCTCGATGGTGCCTGGCGAATGAGGGTGTCCTGCAAGGCCCGGAAGAATCCCGAAAGGTGCTGCACTTGCAAGTCACGATAGGTTTCCGGAAAGGCACGGGACACGATCTGCCGGTTTTCCAGCGCATAACCGGCACCCGACGGGGCTTGTGTCCGGTCGGCGGTCACCCACCACTGGCCATCCGGTGTGCGCGCCAGGTCCACGGCGTACATATGTAGAAAAGTGCCTTCCGGCGGCGTCACGCCCTGGCAGGGCCAAAGAAAGTTGTTGTGGCCAAACACCAGCTCGGCGGGCAGCAAGCCATTGGCAATCAGGGTTTGCGGACCATAAAGATCGGCCAGTACCGCATTGAGCAATCGCGCTCGCTGGGCAATGCCGGCGGCGACGTGCTGCCATTCTTCAGCGGGGATCAGATGCGGCAGCAGATCCAACTCCCACGGGCGGTCTGCACCTTTTGGATCGGCGTAGACGTTATAGGTCACGCCGTTTTCCTGGATTTGCCGAGCCAGCAGCGCCTGGCGCTGGATGAGCTGCGCGGGGGTGCTGCGTTGCAGATGCTCATATAAACGCTGCCAGTGCGGACGAACAGCGCCGCTGGATTCGAGCATTTCATGATAAGTACCCGCAGAAAGCGGGTAGCGGTCAAGCAAGTCAGGCATGGAAGGCTCGGCAGAGACTAAAGAATTCAGGTTAGCGCAGGCAGACGACACACGGATGATCAAACGCCTCCGCATGCCGCCGCACGGGCAACAGCACTTTTAGTGCAGACGCATATCCAGCGTCATGGGTAATTCGTCGTTAATGGTCAGCAACGGCACTTCCAGTTTGCCGGGGGTGTGGCCAATCCTGAAGAATCGCGCCATACGCCGGCTTTCCGCTTCGTTGGCGTTGACCGGCAAGGTTTCGTAATTGCGACCACCAGGATGGGCGACATGATACTCGCAGCCGCCCAGTGAGCGCTGCATCCACGTATCAACCACGTCGAATACGAGCGGTGCATGCACGGGAATGGTCGGTTGCAGGCAGTTGGCGGGTTGCCAGGCCCGGTAACGCACGCCCGCGACAAACTCACCAACACGGCCGGTCGGCTGCAGCGGCACAGGAATGCCATTACAGGTCAGCAAGTAACGCTGTGGCGGCAGGCCATTGACCTTGACCTGCAAACGTTCAAGGGACGAATCCACATAGCGCACCGCTCCGCCTGCCGCGCCCTCTTCCCCCAGAACATGCCAAGGCTCAAGAGCCTGGCGCAACTCCAGCTCAATGCCGCTGACCGCGTAATCGCCGACTTTCGGGAAGCGGAACTCAAGATGCGCCGCAAACCATTCGGAGCGTAGCGGATAACCTGCGCTGTTGAGCTCGACGATAACGTCGGCAAAGTCCTGCTCGATAAAGTGGGGCAACATGAAACGGTCGTGCAACTGCGTGCCCCAGCGCGCCAGCTTGGCCGGCGCATAAGGTTCACGCCAGAAGCGCGCCACAAGGGCGCGCAACAGCAGTTGCTGAGCCAGACTCATGCGGGCATGGGGCGGCATTTCGAACGCGCGCAATTCCAGCAAACCCAACCGTCCCGTTGCGCCATCAGGGGAATACAGCTTGTCGACGCAGAATTCGGCGCGGTGCGTGTTGCCCGTGACATCGATCAGCAGGTTGCGCAGCAGTCGGTCCACCAGCCAGGGCGCAACCTCCTCGCCCGGTTTCGGCATCTGCGCGAAAGCGATTTCCATCTCGTAGAGCGAGTCGTTACGCGCTTCGTCGACCCGCGGCGCCTGTGAAGTCGGACCGATGAACAGGCCGGAGAACAGGTACGACAGCGACGGATGGTTATGCCAATAGCTCAGCAAGCTGCGCAGCACGTCCGGTCGACGCAGAAATGGCGAGTCCGCCGGCGTGGCACCGCCCATGACGAAGTGGTTGCCACCGCCGGTGCCGGTGTGCCGACCGTCGATCATGAATTTCTCGGTGGTCAGGCGTGTGAGACGGGCTTGCTCGTAAAGAAACTCAGTGCGCTCAACCAGTTCGTCCCACGTCGCGGAGGGCTGTACGTTGACTTCGATAACCCCCGGATCAGGCGTGATCCGGAAGTTGGCCAGGCGCGGATCACTGGGCGGCTCGTAACCTTCCAGCAAGATCGGGCAATGCAGTTCCTCGGCACTGGCCTCCACGGCAGCGACCAGCTCAAGATAATCCTCCAGTTTTTCCAGTGGCGGCATGAACACATACAGCCGCCCTTCCCGAGCCTCTGCACACAGCGCGGTGTGGGTCAGCCAATCGGCGGACTCGTCGATCTTCGGCATGCGTTCGGCGTTGGCGTCCGGCTGCTCCACCAGGCCGCTGAGTTGCGACTGGACCTGTGCGCTGTCCGGCAACTCCGGGAAGTCCTGGTTGTGATCGGTAGGATGGATAAACGGATATTCGGCCGCCTTGACCCACGGCTGGGAAGCCAGCGGCAGACGATAGCCCAGCGCCGAGTCTCCCGGCACCAGACGGCAATGGTTGTCGCGCAGATACCAGCGGCCGCTCTGCCAGCGATCCCCGCCGGCATTGCGTGCCAGTGGCAGCACTTGGCCGATGATCTTGTCCAGGCCTTGGGCGAAGACCTTGCGCAAACGCGCACGCTCCAACTCATCACCCAGGCGCGAATCCTCGGCGCTGACATTCACCGGCAACGCGCCTTCACGCCACAGGTAATAGAAATTGTCTTCGTAAGCCGGAAACACAAAGCGTGAAGGCAACTTCAGACGCTCGGCGACGCTGGCGAGAAACCTGCCGGCCAGTTCGCCAGTGGCGCCATAGTCTTCGTTTTCATCGGCGATCAAGGCGTTGTTATGCCAGACCGGCTGACCGTCCTTGCGCCAAAAGCAATTGAGGGACCAACGCGGCAGTTGCTCGCCTGGATACCATTTGCCCTGGCCGAAATGCACAATGCCCAGCGGCGCGTAATGCTTGCGCATGCGCTGGAACAGCTCGGCTGACAGCTCGCGCTTTTTCGGGCCCAAGGCAGCGGTGTTCCATTCATCGCCATCGCGGTCGTCGATGGACACAAAGGTCGGTTCCCCCCCCATCGTCAGGCGCACGTCATCGCGGATCAGGTCCCTGTCGATCTGGTGCCCCAGAGCCTGAATCGCCAACCACTGTTCTTCGCTGTAAGGCTTGGTGACCCGTGGCGCTTCCCAGATGCGCTCAACCGACATTTCATGCATGAACTCGGTTTCGCAGGGTTCGACCATGCCGCTGATCGGCGCCGCCGATGAAGGCTCAGGACTGCAAGCCAGCGGAATATGGCCTTCGCCTGCAAACAGCCCGGACGTGGCGTCAAGCCCGACCCAACCGGCGCCGGGCAAATACACTTCGCACCAGGCGTGCAAGTCAGTGAAATCCACATCGGTGCCAGACGGCCCGTCCAGCGCTTGGACATCAGCCTTGAGCTGGATCAGATAGCCCGAGACGAAACGCGCCGCCATGCCCAGATGACGCAGCAGTTGCACCAGCAACCAAGCCGAGTCACGGCAGGAGCCCGACGCGTTCTCCAGGGTGAACTCCGGCGTCTGCACACCGGGCTCCATGCGAATCAGATAATCGATGTCCTGACTGAGGCGCTGGTTAAGCCCCACCAGAAAATCGATAGCCGGCAATGGCGTTCGGTCGATGCTCGCCAAATACGCAGCGAAACGCGGCGTCAGCGGCAGCGTTTCGAGATACGGCGCCAGTTCGCGCTGTTCGTCGCTGGCGTAGAAAAACGGGATCTTCTCCGCGTAAGGTTCGAGGAAGAAGTCGAACGGGTTGAACACTGCCATTTCGGCGACCAGATCGACCTCGACCCGCAACTCGCTGGTTTTCTCAGGAAAAACCAGGCGCGCCAGATAATTACCTTGAGGGTCTTGCTGCCAGTTGATGAAGTGGTTTTCAGGCAAGACTTTCAGGGAATAGGACAAGACGCGTGTGCGGCTGTGGGCTGCCGGACGCAAGCGAACAATCTGCGGCCCCAGCTCCACAGCGCGGTCATAGCGATAATGCGTGACATGGTGCAAGGCAATATGAATCGACACGGCGTGCCTCCTGCGAGCCTGGACGGTAATGCAACCGCGCAAGACTTATGCCATCCGGGCAAATACGGCGGTTGCGCGAGACGAAGGCAGACCGAAGCACCATTAAAGCGCTCGCCCTGCCCTGCGGTGCAAGCGTTGCACAGAAAAAGAGCGGGCGGAGTGAATTTTTCAAGTGTGTCAGACCGGAGCGACCCTAGGAGCGAATTCATTCGCGAGAAATTAGCCAGGCCACGCAATCTGACGTCTGCCCAGCTGCCCTCCGGATAAATCCGGTCCTACGGATCCGGTAGGAGCGAAAATCTAATACAGCTTACACGGCCTATTAATAACTGTAGTGAATGACAATTGAGTCTTCCCCAGCGGGGGCACCTTGGTTTTTTCCGCCTCTGACCTCATGTCGAAAAGTGAATCTCGCATATTTGTCAAAACTGTATTTATTGAAACACTCAGTACTATCCGAAGAGTTCGGCGAAATATCACGACAATCATCGTAACCAGACCCACCGGCCTGGGTGTAACAAAGCTGGACCGTTTCATTCAGGTTGTCAGGATAATACGTCGTTCTCCAACTGATGCCTTTGAGCTTTTTCGGAGCAAAACGATGTGAGCCTGAAAAATCAAAACTCATTAATGGAAACTGCCCCAGGCCAGTACCTGCTTTGGCAACTACAATTCGAGTCGGCACTGCCGACTTACTAATGATGTTATCTGCAGCAAAACTATTAGCGGATAAAAGAGCAACGGTGATCGCTAGTGTTTTTTTCATAAGTCATTCCTTATTTTTGTGATTGATGACCCGCAGCTTAATCAACCGCTTGAGCGGCACGACATACATACGTATGACTGATAAAAACTCTTGAGCCCTTACCAACAAAGAATGAATGCGCACCCTACATTTTCCCAAGCCACTCCCATAGGCTGACAAGCCGGCCCGACGGTCCGGGAGGGCATTCGTTGGCGTGCCATTGTCGTAGTATCTCAAGCCCGCTCTTGGCTCGTACCAGTTCAAGGTGCGGGCGAGCCGCCTCTGCGGTAAATTCTTCCAACGTATAACCCAGGACTCGCCCCTTTTCAGTGAGGCGCGTCACTCCATTTTCAGTGATGAAATCCGGCTCCGGTAAATGGAGCCTCACCGTACTTGACGTCGTCATCACGTAATACTCCTCCCTCGGCCTAGGTACATAGGTAGCGAACTGGTTCTCCAAAGCATCGGCATTGTGGGACTCAGCAGAGAACTTAGTCACCACATGCTCCATAAATCCAAAATACCCTGAATTATTGATCGCACCAAAGCTTGGATCCAGAATATGCCGCAGAAAGCCTTGATCAAACCGGGTGCTATTTATTGCCGACCCATTCAGCACTCTCGATGCGATAGCGGCATCTTGCTCAGTGAAGCTAATAGTCTTTTGCCAACCTTGAAGGTCATAGCTATTCCCGTTAAACCCTCCAATAAAACGACCATCGCCAAACTGTCGGTAGTGTCCAATATTCCAAGCGATGCGATCGACGTATGCCATGTCAACATCCTTGCCTTGTACATACGCATAGATATCAGAAAGCAGCTCGCGATCCTTTTTCGTGAGGAAGTCTTCGCTTGAATGACAGAGGTGCGTAAACGTCAATCCTCCCGTAGAGTCCATGACTGGCGGCTCCCGCCCGCCGTACAAGCGATCCAGCATTATCTGGCGGCCACGGTCATCCGTGATGTCGTTGACGACCGACATGTCAGCCCGCGAACGCGCATCGGTCGTTAACTCGAGCAATCCGGCAAAAGCCGGCTCAGGAAGCAAGCCTCGAACAATCTCCATAGGACTCGCTGCCAGGACAACTGTAACCGGCGCCTTGCTTGAATCACGATCGATCTTGCTCTGCAGATCGTCCGCATAACCGGCCGGATACTGAGCTTGCTCAATAAAGGGGAGAGACTTGAAGTGAGCAAGTGTCTCGCTGAAAAATCCGGTTATTTTGCCCGTAGAGCTGTACTCGCCCAACGCCCGTGTAGAAGTTGCCTGCCGCCATAGCTGCTCCTGCCTGGCGGTCTCTTGCCAGGCTGACATGCGCTCCTGCACGGTGAACTCGCCTTGCTCAGCATAGGTAATCAGTGCGAGCTGATCTCGAGACATACTATCGAACGAGCGACCGCCCACGCCGCCGAGACTTGCCGATAGGTCGCGCAAAACTTGCGAAGCTTTCTGGCCAAGGGATTGCGGATCAAGCGTTGTGTCCCTTAGCTGCGCCTGCGCTGCAGCCGCGCCGAGCTGACGGGCCAGCAATGAAAAGGAGCTGAGGGAAGGGGTTTGGCTAATGAGACTCTTTTCAGCATCTGCGGATGCTGAAACTTGAGTTTTAGCCACTGCGCTGCTGGCAGCAGGCTGAGTTCTCACAGGATTGTTAGGACTGCTGATGGTGACCACGGCGAATCTCCCCGACTCAGGCTGCTAACAGCACTGCGTTTTCATGAAGAAATCGAGGATAGGAATTGATCGCCTTGGTATATGTCGGAAGAGCGCAGTCGTCGCGTGTGAAAGGTCTCCTTTCGCGCTCAGCGTCTGCCGACCTATTAATTCCTGAGCCATCTCCTCTGGACTAGCTCGCCCGAAAGCAGAATGGGTGTTAATCGATTAAAAAATCAGGGGTAACCGGCAAGACATAAAAATCAGAACATTGAAATGCACAACGCCAACCCAGAGGTTGGCGTTGTGCATTTCAGGCAAACACTATCAGCGTGGTACGACAGGCTTACGCTTCGGCGGTTTCGGGCCTTTGCCCTTGGCGGCGTCCAGGCGCTCCTTGGCCGCCTGCTTGTTGCGGGCCATGGCAGCGGCCTTGGCTTCTTCACGCTTGTCCCAAGGCTTGCTGCCGTCGCTGCCGCGTGGCGGCAGGCCGGTGTGCTGGGTCTGGATCAGCGTAGTCTTGGCAACTTTATGGCTGCCCGCTGGCGTGGAGTTCTTGCGGCGAGCGCTCTGGTAGCCATCGGTAGCAGGCTGATGATGCGGGATCAGTTGATCCTTGCCCGAACCGATCAGGTCGGCACGGCCCATGCGGATCAATGCTTCGCGCAGCATCGGCCAGCCTTTGGGATCGTGATAGCGCAGGAATGCCTTGTGCAACCGTCGCTGGTCCTCGCTCTTGACGATGGTGACCGCGTCGCTCTTGTAAGTGACCTTACGCAGCGGATTCTTACCCGAGTGATACATGGCGGTCGCAGTCGCCATCGGGGACGGGTAGAACGCCTGCACCTGGTCGGCGCGGAAACCGTTGCCCTTGAGCCACAAGGCCAGGTTCATCATGTCTTCATCGGTGGTGCCCGGATGGGCTGCGATGAAGTAAGGAATCAGGTACTGCTCCTTGCCCGCTTCCTTGGTGTACTTCTCGAACATGCGCTTGAACTTGTCATAGCTGCCAATGCCCGGCTTCATCATCTGGTTGAGCGGACCTTCCTCGGTGTGTTCCGGGGCG
>DASVUK010000149.1:0-8713 GCA_036387095.1 Pseudomonas sp. | reverse complement strand
GGATCGCAAAGAAGCGACCCTGTCCTTCATCAGCGGCGACACCTACACGTTCATGGACACCACTGACTACACCATGTACGAGCTGAACGCTGAAGACATCGAAGCCGTTCTGCCATTCGTTGAAGAAGGCATGACCGACGTCTGCGAAGCCATCTTCTTCGAAGAGCGTCTGGTTTCCGTAGAACTGCCGACCACCATCGTGCGTCAGGTTGACTACACCGAAGGTTCCGCACGCGGTGACACGTCGGGCAAGGTCATGAAGCCTGCCAAACTGAAAAACGGCACCGAGCTGAGCGTTGCGGACTTCATTGAGATCGGCGACATGATCGAGATCGACACCCGTGACGGCGGTTCCTACAAAGGCCGTGCTAAATAAGCACAGCTTCTACCGCGATCAAAAAACCCGCAGCGATGCGGGTTTTTTTGTGGGCGTTGAATGAGCGCTAGCACCTGTAGGAGCGAATTTATTCGCGAAGAGGTGGTTCAGGCGACGTTGATATCTGCCAGGTCAGCGTCTTCTGGGATAAATCCCCTCCTACAGCTCAGATGTTGCTTAAACAGTCACGTGCAGGCGCACATCAACGTTGCCGCGAGTAGCGTTTGAGTAAGGGCAAACCTGGTGCGCCGCTTCAACCAGTTGTTCGGCATCGGCTTGTTCCAGGCCCGGCAGGTTGATGTTCAGGTCGATGTCCAGACCGAAACCACCGGGAATCTGACCGATACCGACGTGGGCCGTGATCGACGCATCGGCCGGAATGCTGCGCTTGCTCTGGCCTGCGACGAATTTCAGTGCGCCGATAAAGCAGGCTGAATAACCGGCAGCGAACAGTTGCTCAGGGTTGGTTGCCGCGCCTCCAGCACCGCCCAGTTCTTTTGGCGTGGCGAGTTTGACATCCAGAATGTTGTCGCTGGAAACAGCACGACCGTCACGGCCGCCGGTTGCAGTTGCGATTGCTGTGTAGAGAGTGTCCATGGCATTGCCTCGCTGAAGTGGTGGGGGAGGAGTGAAGCGCTGATTAAGTGAAATGAATGTAGCGCGCAAATAGTTAGTGCGCAAGATAATAGTTCGAAGTCGTGCCAAGAATCCTGTAGATACCGTCTTGCCCATCATCGGGTAAGCACAATGTGTGCATCGAAATGCATTCCCGGATGAATCCGGTGCCACAGTTCTAAGCAAACCTCTAGGCGCCGACGTGTTGGCAAGGCATTTCATACCCCCCATCACCGCAAATGCTGCTCTGTACTCAAACGTGCCCGCCGGGCGGTTCAGCTGCCGCTCTGCAAATTCCCTCGCAGTTTGAGGAGTTCGCCTTGCAACGCTTGTAGTTGTTTCAACTCCAGGCCGCTGGCTGAAAGGACGCAGCCGGGAACCGGCAGTGCTTTTTGTTGCAGGGCTCGGCCTTGTTCGGTCAGGCGCAACAGCACCACGCGTTCGTCTTCCTTGCTGCGGGTGCGGGTGATCAGGCCTTCGCCTTCAAGGCGTTTGAGCAGCGGCGTCAATGAACCGGGATCGGTCAGCAGGCGCGTGCTGACATCTCCTACGGTCAAGCCGTCCTGTTCCCAGAGCACCATCATTGCCAGGTATTGCGGATACGTCAGGCCCAGCGCCTGGAGCAACGGTTTGTAGACTTTGGTCATCATCAACGAGGTCGAATACAGGGCGAAGCACAGCTGATTGTCGAGCAGCAAGGCTTCGCATGGACCAGAGACGTCGGGTGTGGATTTGTCGTCTGCGTTCATGGGCAGTCCTTTTGTACGAATAGGGCAATGCCCAACAATTTAGTGCCCAACTCTTTAATGCGCCAGATAAATTCCGCTGTGGACGGGTACACGTCGACCCAATAAGCCTGCCGCGTTTGATCTATTCATTTGCGATGACGTTGAGAATGCGTAGCATGCGTCCCCACGGATTAAGGGGAAGCAGTGTGATCGACGTTGTGATGTTTGTGCTGCTGGGCGCTGCCATGGGGACATTGGGTGGCTTGTTCGGGATCGGTGGCGGTCTGGTTGCGATCCCGGCCCTGGGCGTCCTGTTCGGGCTTGATCAGCAATTGGCCCAGGGGACCGCGCTGTTGATGGTGCTGCCCAATGTGTTATTGGCGCTGTGGCGCTACAACCAGCGCAATCGTATTTCCATGCGCAACGCCATGATGTTGATCATCCCCAGCTTTTGCCTGGCCTGGCTGACTTCCTTGTGGGCGGTTCGGCTGGACCCGCAGTACATGCGCATCAGTTTCGTGGCTTTCCTGATTGTGCTCACGCTGTTCAATCTGGCGCAGATGTATTGGCACAAAGGCCAGGCCACCGCTGAGCTGCGCCATGTCAACCGGTTGTGGTTGCTGGGGGTGGGTTCGGGTATCACAGGCGGGTTGTTCGGCGTCGGTGGCGGCGTGATTGCAACGCCGATCCTGACCGGTTTCTTCGGCGCGACCCAAGTGGTTGCCCAAGGACTGGCGCTGGCATTGGCCGCGCCCAGTACAGCAATCACTCTGTTCACCTATGCGCTGCATGACCACGTCAACTGGTCGATGGGCATTCCCCTGGCCGTCGGTGGGCTGGCGAGTATCAGTTGGGGGGTGAAACTGGCTCACTCGATGCCCGAGCGCCTGCTACGGTCACTGTTCTGTGGCTTTTTGGTGGTGTGTGCAGTAGTCCTCGCCTTCAAAGCTTGAATCCCTCTGCAATGTGTTCAGCCAGGCATTCGATGATGGGCGAAATACTTTGTGGCTTACGCAGCAAGACAATACTGGCTGATGGCAACTGCGGCAGTCCTTCGGCTTCCCCAAGAATGCGCAGGTCCGGGGTAATGAGGCTTTGCAGCTGCGCGGTCACCGCAAGTCCGGCGCTGACCACAGCCATGATCGCCGACAGGCTGGCGCTGGTGTAGGCAACGCGAAAGTCCCGCTGTGATGCATCCAGTGCATTGCAGGCCCATTCCCGGCAAAAACAGTCGGTATTGAACATCGCCAAGGGCAGCGGGGTTTGTTCGTGGGGACAGAAACCCATGGCTTCAGCCCAGACGAAACGTTCCTGGCGCAAAATCTGGCCGATTTCCGTGCCGGGCTTGCGGGTGACAATGCTCAGGTCCAGATCCTGACGTTGCAACAGCACCGACGACGCCTCGCAGTGCACCTCGACTTGTATCAACGGGTAAGCACTGGCGAAACGCGAGAGGATTCCCGGCAGAAAGCGCATCACGTAATCGTCCGGTGTGCCGATTTTCACGACGCCGACCATGTGCGGTTCGCGAAGTGTGTTGAACACTTCACTGTGCAGTTTCAGGATGCGTCGGGCATAACCCAGCAGCACCTGACCTTCGGCCGTCAGGCTCACCGTGCGGCCGTCACGCTGGAACAGCGAGCGCTGCAAAATGTCCTCTTCCAGGCGCTTCATCTGCATGCTGACCGCCGACTGCGTGCGGTTGACCGCTTCGCCGGCACGAGTGAAACCACCCTGATCGGCTATCGCGACGAAGGTGCGCAGCAGTTCAGTGTCGATGCTCGGATAGTGAGCCAATACATCAATCTCCCAGATGCAGTGCATAAGAAACATTCGTTGGATTGATCTTAGCCCCGGCGCGAGACTTTAGTCATCCCACTTGGAGGGCAAGATGATGAAAGGTCAAAAAGGTTATGTACTGGTGCTTAAAACCCTGTCCCATGATTCCTGGGTCGAGCGTTTTCTGAAGTCCGCAAAAGGCCACATCGTGCGTTGGCATGAGTTGCATGAACAGCGTCGGCAACTGGCCGAGTTAAGCGACGAAGCGCTCAAGGATCTCGGATTGAGCCGGGCCGATGTGTATCAAGAGACCGAGCAGCACTTCTGGGATGATCCAATGAAGCGCTGACATGGGCAGGGGCAATCGGTTAGCGTTGGGGCTCTTTTGGGAGCCCCTTATGCCTTTGCAACTGTCGCTCAAACAAGCACGTCGCATGGCGCTTGCCGCCCAGGGTTTCAACGGGCGTCAGCCGTCGACTACCAAGGCCAGTCATGTCACGCAACTGATTCAGCGCCTGGGTGTATTGCAGATCGATTCGGTCAACGCCTTGGTGCGGTCCCATTACCTGCCGCTGTTTTCCCGATTGGGCAACTACTCTCAGACGCTTCTTGATCAGGCCGCCTGGAGCCAGGGTCGCCATCGCACATTGTTTGAGTACTGGGGACATGAAGCCTCACTGCTGCCTGTCGATCTTTATCCTTTGATGCGTTGGCGCATGCAGCGCGCGGCTCAGGGGGAGGGCATCTATCGCCATCTGGCGACTTTCGGTCGCGAACAACAGACCATCATTGCCCGCGTATTGCAGTCGGTACGTGAGCAAGGTGCATTGGGTGCGGGGAGTTTGAGCACTCGCGAAGAACGCGCCGGACCCTGGTGGGACTGGAGTGCTGAAAAGCTTGCGCTGGAATGGCTGTTTGCGGCAGGACGCGTGACTGTGGCTGGGCGACGGGGGTTCGAGCGGCTCTACGATTTGCCCGAGCGGGTGCTGCCTGCGGCAATTCTGGAACATCCCGCTATCAGTGAAAACGACGCTCAGCGTCGCTTACTGTTACACGCAGCGACGGCGTTGGGCGTCGGCACGGAAAAGGACCTGCGTGATTATTTCCGCCAGGACCCATTGCCAAGCCGGTTGGCCCTGGCTGAGTTGGTGGAAGAAGGCGCGCTGCACGTCGTGCAGGTGCAGAGCTGGCGTCAGCCGGCATTCTGCTTGCCGGACAGCAAAGTGCCACGCAAGGTGTCGGCAAGTGCCTTGCTGTCGCCGTTCGACTCATTGATCTGGGAGCGTGCCCGCACCGAACGCCTGTTCGATTTCCGCTATCGACTGGAAATCTACACGCCACAGGCCAAGCGGGTTTACGGCTATTACGTGCTGCCGTTCCTGCACAACGAGCGCATCGCTGCCCGGGTCGATCTACGGGCCGAACGAGCCGCCGGAAATTTGGCCGTGCATGCGGTGCATGAGGAGGAGACCGGGCTGGACGAGGAGGGCATGCAGGCGCTGGCCGCCAATCTGCGGCAGTTGGCAGATTGGTTGGGGTTGACGCACATTCAGGTCAATTGCCAGCGGATGAGCGGGAGAAGATTGCAGTCGGCGTTTGATGAGCTTGCGTAGCAGCCAACACGTTGGCTGCTACAGAGGCATTGTCAGCGCTTGACCTGCTTCAACGTCTCGGCGATCAAAAACGCCAGTTCCAGGGACTGATCGGCATTCATCCGTGGGTCGCAATGGGTGTGATAGCGATCCGATAGGCCGTCTTCAGTAATCGGGCGCGCGCCGCCGATGCATTCGGTAACGTTCTGGCCAGTCATTTCGATATGAATCCCGCCGGCGTAAGTGCCTTCGGCCTCGTGCACCTGGAAGAACTGTTTCACTTCACCAAGGATCTGCGCAAAGTCGCGGGTCTTGTAGCCGCTGCTGGCTTTGATGGTGTTGCCGTGCATCGGATCGGAACTCCACAGCACCTTCTTGCCTTCACGTTCCACGGCGCGGATCAGTTGCGGCAAGTGATCGCCCACCTTGTTGGCGCCCATGCGCGCAATCAGGTTCAGGCGGCCCGGATCATTGTCCGGATTGAGAATGTCTATCAGGCGGATCAAGTCATCGGTGTTCATGCTCGGCCCGACCTTGACCCCGATCGGATTGTTCACGCCGCGCAGGAACTCCACATGGGCGCCATCGAGCTGACGGGTGCGATCACCGATCCACAGCATGTGCGCCGAGCAATCGTAGAAATCATTGGTCAGGCTGTCGCGGCGCACGAAAGCTTCTTCATAGTTCAGCAATAAGGCTTCGTGGGCGGTGAAAAAGCTGGTTTCGCGCAGTTGTGGCGAAGTGTCCATGCCACAGGCCCGCATGAAGGCCAGGGTTTCGTCGATGCGGTCGGCCAATTGGCTGTATTTTTCCGCCAGCGCCGAATTGGCAATGAAATCCAGGTTCCATTTGTGAACCTGATGCAGATCGGCAAAGCCACCCTGGGCAAAGGCGCGCAGCAAATTCAGGGTCGCGGTGGACTGGTGATAAGCCTGGAGCAGGCGATCCGGATCAGGGACACGGCTTTTCTCGTCGAAACCGATGCCGTTGACAATGTCACCGCGATAGGCGGGGAAGGTCACGCCGTCGATGGTTTCGTCATTGGCTGAGCGAGGCTTGGCAAACTGGCCGGCCATGCGCCCGACCTTGACCACCGGGCAGCCCGCCGCGAAGGTCATGACAATCGCCATTTGCAGCAGCACCTTGAAAGTGTCGCGAATCTTCGCCGCAGAGAACTCAACGAAGCTTTCGGCGCAATCGCCGCCCTGCAACAGGAACGCGCGGCCCTGGGTAGCCTCGGCAAACTGGCGACGCAACTCTCGGGCTTCCCCGGCAAATACCAGCGGTGGATAGCTGGCAAGCGTCTGCTCGACGTTCAGCAGGTGCGCTGCATCGGGGTATTGAGGTTGCTGCTGAATCGGCAATGCCCGCCAGCTGTCGGGGCTCCAGGGTTGGCTCATCGTGAACTCTAGGTCAGTGCAATCGGACCGGCATGTTAGCAGTTCGGTGTCGGGCCGCCAGTGCGTGGAGGACGATCGGAAGATCGTCCGATTCAATGGCATCAATGCCCAGAGCCATAAAGAGCGTGACCTCGCGCCCCCGGTTGGTCGACAATCCGCCCTTTCTCGCTCAAGGTCGAGCGATTGTATCGACAGTGTGATGGCCAGGGCTGGGCTTGAACTCGCCGTTAGGAGAAGCAATGACTGAGGAGCGGGTGGAGCGGATTCTCGCTGAAGTGCACGATGACTTCGGCATGATCCGCGTACTGGAAGTGGATGATTACCGCTTCCTGGAATTCGGCGATGCCATTGAGCAGAGCTGCACCTTCACCGCTGACCCCAGCTGGCTGGAGTATGACTACACCCGGGCCATGCTCATCGGCGCGCTCTGCCATGAAGCACCGGAGAGCGCGCTGTTCCTGGGGTTGGGTGCTGGCACTCTGACGCAGGCCTGCCTCAAGTTCCTGCCGCTGGAGGATGTGGAAGCTATCGAGTTGCGGCCTGACGTGCCGCGACTGGCCATTGAATTCATGGGGCTGGACGATGATCCCCGGCTGTTCATACGCATCGGCGACGCCCTTGAACTGCTGGAAACCGCCGAGTCGGCGGACCTCATCTTTGTTGACCTGTACACCGACGTCGGTCCGGGTGTCGGGCATCTGGCCTGGAAATTCCTTGAGAACTGTCAGAAACGCCTGAATCCGGGCGGCTGGCTGATCATCAATCAATGGGCGGCCGATGATGGCAAGCCCCTTGGTGCGGCGCTGTTGCGAGGCCTCTATCACCGGCATTACTGGGAGTTGCCGGTAAAAGAGGGCAACGTGATTCTTATCGTGCCTGCCGATATCGAGCAGAACCTTGATTTCGAACCGTTGATCGAGCGGGCCGAAACACTGGCCCCGCGCCTGGGCTATTCGCTGTTGCAACTGATCAAGCACATCCGCCCGGCAACATGATGGCCGGGCGATAGCGGCTCAAAGCCCTTTGAAAGCGCCGGGCCGGCGCTCCTGCATGGCCCGCAGACCTTCCCGGGCGTCCTCCGTGCTCATAAGGCTGTTGATCAGAGCCGGCAATTGGTGCGCGGCGGCAGTTTCCCCCTCCAGCACCGCCTGACGCGAAGAAGCCAGCGTCGCGCGAATTGCCAGCGGCGCCTGCTCGGCGATGCGGGCGGCCAGCAGCAGGGCAAACGGCAGTAAGTCTTCAATGGCCGTCACTTCCTGCACCAGCCCCATGCGACATGCTTCGTGGGCGTCGAACTCGTCGCCGGTCAGCAGCCAGCGCATGGCGTTGCCCCACCCGGCAATTTGATGCAGGCGCAACGTGGCGCCACCAAAGGCAAAAATCCCCCGTTGCACTTCCAGTTGGGCAAAACGGGTGTTGCTGGCGCAGAGGTTGATGTCCGCTGCCAGCATCAGCTCGATACCCAGGGTCAGGCAATAACCCTGAGCCGCGACAATCACCGGTTTGCTGACCCGCGGCCCGGCGAACACCCCCCAAGGATCGTAACCGCCCTCAGGCACCTGCCAGCCATTGATCAGGGCCGGCCCGGCTTCAGCCAGGTCCAGGCCTGCGGTGAAGTGATCACCATGGGCGAAGACCACCGCAACCCTGGCCTGATCGTCCCGTTCATATTCGCCATAAGCCAGGCTCAACTGGTTGAGCAGCTCAAGGTCGAAGGCATTGCGCTTTGCGACGCGGTCCAGGCCGATGAGCATGATGTGGTCATGCAATTCACGGCTGACGCGGCCCTTGATAGAGGAAGTCATGTAGGAGGTCCCTGCGCGTTGAGTAGGATCGAAGCCGAACTGCCTGACTGAAAGGTGAACCGTTTAAGCACTGTCCCCAGCAATCCCGGGCCTTGTGCAAAATAGACACTAGCGTGGATTTGCGCAAAGCCTGTGACACTTGGATATTCGGCGTATTTGCCAAGAAAAAAATCCTCACTTTTTCCCGCAATTCCGGTATAGTGCGCGCCGGCCTTTAACAGGGCCTCGTCCAGGTATTGCAATTCCCCGAAGCCAGCTTCGGCTGCTTGTTCGCTCTGCGGACTATCCTTGGCGATCCATTCATCAAACGTTTTCGCAAATCCCCGCCGACAAAGCAGCCAGGGTGACTTTAGGGTCGTACACGGCACGCGCAGCTTTGGAGCATGGGTCTTTGCGGATGCACTAGAGGCAGACCCAT
>DASVUK010000148.1:0-3219 GCA_036387095.1 Pseudomonas sp. | reverse complement strand
TTGGATACTGGCAGGCCGTATTCAGCGAACAGCTGCTTACCCTGATACTCGTGAAGATTCATGCTTATTACCGTCTTCGTTAGGTACTGCGCATTCGGTGCTGCACGTCTGGCGTGCCGCACCACCTGTGACCGCTACTCCGGGAGCCGATGAAACGCATCCAACCGGTGGGGTTGGTTGCGCTCCGCAGGACACCTCTGAGGTCGAGTCCGGCGGACATTCCGCGGTGAGTCTTGCTCGCAAGGCTCACGACGGGCAGTCCGTCGTGGTTTCTCTTATTGTCTTAGCGTTTTTTGCGGTTCTGGATGTGGATGGCACCGCCATTCACAGCCAGAGCAGCTTCATGCAGTGCTTCGGACAGCGTCGGATGGGAGAAGACCATCATGCCGATATCTTCGGCACTGCTGCCGAATTCCATCGCGATCGCGCCCTGCTGTACCAATTCCGCAGCGCTCGGGCCAATGACATGAACGCCCAATACGCGGTCAGTCTTGGCATCAGCGATGATCTTGACGAAGCCGCCAGTATCATTAGCTGCCATTGCGCGGCCACTGGCTGCGAATGGGAAGGTGCCGACGTTAACTTCTACGCCTTCGGCCTTCAAGGTCTGCTCGGTTTTACCAACCCATGCGATTTCCGGGTGGGTGTAGATAACCGAAGGAATCAGATTGTAGTTCATCTGAGCCTTATGGCCCTTGATGCGCTCGACAACCATGATGCCCTCTTCCGAGGCCTTGTGGGCGAGCATCAGACCACGAACCACGTCACCAATGGCATAAACGCCCGGAACGCTGGTGGTGCAGAAGTCGTCGACATAGATGAAACCGCGCTCATCCAGGTCCACGCCGCTGTCCGCAGCCAGCAGATCGGTGGTCACTGGACGACGGCCCACAGCCACGATCACGCGGTCAAAGGTGATGTTCTGCTCGCCGGCAGCATCGGTGTAGGTCACGACGGCTTCGTCGCCATTGACCTTGGATCCGGTAACGCGAGCGCCCAGCTTGATGTCCAGACCTTGCTTGGTGAAGGTCTTCATCGCTTCTTTGGAAACGGCTTCGTCAGCGGCAGGAAGGAACTTGTCCAGAGCTTCCAGAACAGTAACCTTGGCACCCAAACGGGCCCAGACGGAGCCCAGCTCCAGACCGATGACGCCAGCGCCGATCACACACAGACGCTCTGGAACAGCCTGGAATTCCAGGGCGCCCGTGGAGTCAACGATAACTTTCTGGTCAACCGGAGCCGGTGGAATGTCAATAGGACGGGAACCCGAAGCCAGGATCACGTGGTCCGCTTCGATGATTTCAACGGTGCCGTCAGCGCCGGTCAGTTCGACTTTCTTGCCAGCCAACAGCTTGCCGTGACCTTGCAGAGTGGTGACGCCATTAGCCTTGAACAGGCTGGCAACGCCGCCGGTCAAGCCTTTGACGATGGTCGACTTGCGACCAACCATGGCTGGAACATCCATGGACACTTCGGAGGTCGAGATGCCGTGAATCGCGAAGCCATTTTTGGCTTCGTAGAATTTCCAGGAGCTGTCCAGCAGCGCCTTGGAAGGAATGCAGCCCACGTTCAGGCAAGTACCGCCGAGGGCGAGCTTGCCCTCCTTGTCCTGATACTTCTCGATGCAGGCAGTCTTGAGACCAAGTTGCGCGGCCTTGATGGCGGCAACATAACCGCCAGGGCCAGCGCCAATCACTACCACGTCGAATTTCTGGGACATATAAAAGAGTTCCTCTTTAGCTGCGAGCTTTAAGCTACAAGCTGCAGGCTGGCCTGTGATGCATTACAGACGAGCGTTGCAACCTGTTCATTAGGATGTTCCGACGACCAAAGCTTCAGCGCCATGCTGCATTTACTTGCAGCCTGACGCTTGCAGCTTTAGCTGTCGTGAATCAGATATCCAGCAGCAGACGAGCCGGATCTTCCAGCAGGTTCTTGATGGTCACCAGGAACGTCACGGCCTCTTTACCATCGATCAAACGGTGATCGTAGGACAGTGCCAGATACATCATCGGACGGATAACAACCTGACCGTTGATTGCCATCGGACGTTGCAAAATGTTGTGCATGCCCAAGATAGCCGCTTGCGGCGGGTTAACGATCGGGGTCGACATCATCGAGCCGAAAGTACCACCGTTGGTGATGGTGAAGGTACCACCGATCATCTCTTCCATGGACAGCTTGCCGTCACGGGCTTTTTTGCCGAAAGCAGCGATGCCGCCTTCGATTTCAGCCAGGCTCATCTGTTCTGCGTTACGCAGGACAGGAACCACCAGACCACGATCGCTGGACACCGCAACACCTACGTCGGCGTAGCCGTGGTAAACGATGTCGGCACCGTCGATCGAAGCGTTAACCGCCGGGAAGCGTTTCAGCGCTTCGGTGGCTGCCTTGACGAAGAACGACATGAAGCCCAGGCGCACGCCATTGTGGGACTTCTCGAACAGGTCCTTGTACTTCGAACGCAGGGCCATGACTTCAGTCATGTCGACTTCGTTGAAGGTCGTCAGCATCGCCATGTTGGACTGAGCTTCAACCAGACGCTTGGCCACCGTGGCGCGCACGCGGGTCATCGGCACACGCTTCTCGACGCGATCGCCAGCGGCAAACACAGGAGCCGCGGGGGCAGCGGCAGGCTTGGCAGCTGGTGCAGCAGCAGGAGCGGATTTCTTCGCTTCAACCGCAGCGACCACGTCTTCCTTGGTGATACGGCCATCTTTACCCGTGCCTTTGACGCTGGCCAGGTTGATAGCGTTCTCTTCAGCCAGTTTGCGCGCGGCTGGGGCCGCAATGGAATCTTCGTCGCCAGTAGCGGCGGCCGGAGCGGCAGCGACCTGGGCGGGCGCTGCGGCCGGAGCGACGGCTGCAGGTGCTGCAGAAGCAGTACCGCCAGCATCCAGTGTTGCGATCAGTTCGTTGGACAGGACAGTTTCACCCTCGCCTTTCACGATCGATGCCAGCACGCCGTCAGCTTCTGCCAACACTTCGAGGACCACTTTGTCAGTCTCGATGTCGACCAGCAGCTCGTCACGTTTTACCGCTTCGCCCGGTTGCTTGTGCCACTTGGAAATGGTGCCGTCGGCAACTGATTCCGGGAAAGAGGGGGCTTTGATCTCGATAGCCATTATCTGTAATTCCTTAATTCGGTTTCTAATGCGCGAAGGCGTTAAACAGTGAAGGCATCTTTGAGCAGTTTTTCCTGCTGCTCAGCGTGCATCG
>DASVUK010000147.1:0-31117 GCA_036387095.1 Pseudomonas sp. | reverse complement strand
GGATGCTGAACATTTTATTGATCAATATCTCGACCTACGTGGATACAAGGTTAATGACACAAACCGCGACCTCGTCGCCCTACGGCTCGAGGCTGTCCCTGGACGTCCTCCCTATCGGGCGCACCAATTGGTCGAATGGTTGGATGAGCAATACAAGATGGTCAGCCGAGGAGCAGCCGACCATTCCATAATTGACACCCCAACCCTCGGCCCCGTGCTCTCAGTCGGGCTATGAAGCTGTTGGGCCAACCGACCTCAGCCTCACAGGCCCCGTTGCGCCCCTTTCCGCACACGATCTAGCTACTCTAGGGTGTCTTTACCCCTGGCAGCGGTCAACATCAAACATGAAAGTTGGCCGCAACAGCACTCCCAGCTCAGAGCAATGGGTGTGGCGGAGCCGAAACTGCTGGGTCGCGTTGCAGTAACCCTAATTAGGTACATCCGGGAAAGCATCCACTTGGGTAGCGGCTTTCCTCGGAGGCAGGGAGATCCTACGTATTCAACTATCCAATCAAAGCGAAAGGGTCCGCGCTAGGCAGACCCTTTTTTATGCTCAGTGAAAGAGCATTTACCTCTCTAGAATCAAGGCAGTAGATCGTATGTCACGTACGCCTTGCCATCACCAGCCTGTGACAAAGCGACCCAAAGTCCTTTGCCAGCAGGAATTGTCAAAGGAAACGGGAGGCTAACAGACGCGCCAGCGTTGGAGCCCGCCGGGGCGTTGGTCCCGCGAACCGAGAGCAATACCGGCACGTTTACGGCGCTGTAGCCAGACGGCGCGGTTGCGCCCGTCGACAGAATCCCGTACGCGGCACCGACCTGCATGGTTGCAGTTCGGAGAATTGCACCATTTACGTTCTGAGCCGGAGTAAAAACAGCCTCCACTGCAGTTGTGCTGGTAGAGAAGAACTTTTCACCAATTTGTTCAGCCATTGTGTTCACCTATTGAGTCGAATGATTTTGTGCGGAGAATTCCGCTTTCATGTCGCTCAAAGGCGATGACTCGGGGCTCGTGGCCCTCACATGATTCAACGTCCCGCATCGGGAACATTTGATCTGGAGTTCGGTGTACTCACCCACTCGGGCAAGAAGTCGTTTGCGTTTCCCACATCTGCAATCTTTCAACATCTGCAATGCCTTTTGATTTCTGCTAGGCTCCGCCCCGCTCTCGCGAGAGTGAGGGGGTCTTGGCTGGCTTGCAGGCACGTTCTGCGATCTGGTGGCTTCAGGAGGTGTTCGCGCACAACCTGGAGTCGCCCTCTCTTTTTTCGCTACAACGCAAAAGCCCCGATCAATGTCGGGGCTTTTTGGTTTCTGATGGGCAATAAAAAACCCCGCCGAAGGACGAGGTTTGATTGATTTGAAGGCGAATACACCCGGGAAAGTGTCCACTTTAGTAGCGACTTTCCCCGGAGGGACTCGAACCCACGACCGGCGACTTAGTAAGAAGCTGCTCTATCCAGCTGAGCTACGGGGCCATAAAGGCATCGGCGAACCGACAACCAAGTTATACGCCCAAACTCTTGCACCTGCAATGCCATTCTGCCATCAAAAAAAACCGGCTCGGTGGCCGGGTTTGGTCGCTCTGGTTGTTTTAAGAGTCCAATTGATGCAGTAGTCGCTTAACCTCGCCAGCATCAATTTCGGCATGCATACCTTCGAAAAAGGAAACAACACCGCTCCGGCCAAGAGCCTCATAAAGCTCCTCGCCCGATTCTGTTCGCTCCATGGCGCCAATGATCGACGCTCCGCCACCCAAGGAAGCAGCTGGCCGGAGAAATCCGGACTCCTGTAGCTGCTCAGAAAGCAGTTCCGCAGCATCAGAGATGTCAGGGAATGGCTGATTTGCTTCAGTGCCCGCGCGCCGCAAATCACTGTAGTAAGTGATGCCAATCAACCTAGGCATAAACGTCTGCCCACCGCCAGCAGCACCGGCTAGAAGCCGTTTCACCAGTCCCCACATTTCCATGTGAAAAATCCTTTTGAGTAGTTTGCAAAAAGCCCAGCGGTTAGGCTGGGCTTCTTGTGGTCAATTTGTGGTCAATCCCCTGTGTGCGCGGGAATGACAGGATAGAGCGATATTGGCTCATTGGATCAGTGCCGTCAAGCAGCTTCTGACATCAATAGGCCTTCATGCTCAAGAATGTGCTGAGCCTCGACTAAAGCGCCGTCCACGGCCTGCTCAAGTGCCTTGCGAATGTCACGCCTCCACCGCTCTTGAGTCTTGATCGGGTGCGGCTCATCAGTCCAGTTGTCCATCAGGTACCACCCTGCCGGGAGCACATTGGTGGATCGCTTGCCGTCAGCACCTGGCAGCTTCGGCAATGCCCAAGTGACAACAGCGCAATGACGGAATCGTTCGGGAGCAGGAGAGCGCATGCCCTTCGTCAACTCTGCGATTGCGGCGTGCTTGCGGTCGGTGTGCGTGGAGAACTTCGCCACCAGCGCCCGCCAGTGCGCCGGGCTCAATCCCCTATGCAGCCGACCGAACACCCAGCAGTCAGTCAAGAACGCCGCCTCCTTCCCGGCAATCTCCCCCTTCTGCTTGGCGCACTGGACCTTCGGCTCGAAATCACATCCGCCCGCGCTGTTGATCGTCTCGGCGGCCAGGGCCCGGACTACTGCTGCAACCACATTGCGATATGTCATGCCTGCGCCCTCTTCAATTCTCTTGTCATGGCCCGGTAACTGGCCGTCATAGCCTTCAATTCTTCGATGGTGTAGCGCTTGGGCTCATGCGGCCCCTCTAACCACTCAACCTTTTCAACGCCAATCCGCTTGATCAACTCGACGCGGTAGTTCAAGAGGTCGCCTGATTTGTGGGTGTTACAGGGGGCGCACTGCCTCCAGACATTGAGCGGTTCAAACCGAAGTTCTGGATGACCGCCGACCGACTTGAAATGCCCCGCTTGCCATTGACCGTTGTGGTGACGTCCGCAGCTCACACACGGCAGGCCGATGTCTCGCTCACGAATCCAGGCATTGAAAGCACGCTGAGTATCCTTGAGGTGCTCCGCCCTGCTCTTCAGCTTCTCCTTGCGAACCTTGATGTCCCGGCGCTCACGCTGATCAATGGCCTTGCGAGCCCTGTCCTGATTGGCCGGGGCAATGGCAAGGCCACACGTCCAACCGCAAACTTTTTGACCCAATTGCGCAGGCACGAACTGAGATCCGCACGCAGCGTTCGCACAGGTTTTCTTCCTTCGCTCTTTGATGACTGCACGTATCAATACCTGCCCTCCCACAAATCCTTCTGCGTCCACCGCACCTGGTGTTCCGCCCCAAACGCCGCAATCCATTCCAGTAAACTGGCGCACTGCTTCACGGTCAGCTTTGAGGTCCGCTCGTAGATCACGTCGAAGCCGTGGCCATCTACCGCAGGGATCATCTGCGGCTGGTCACCGGCCTCACGCAGCCAGGCAGCAGTCAGCAGGCGCTTCCAGATCAGCGCGTCCCACTTGCGCCCGGCGTGCTCGACTTGATTAGCGATATCGGTCAGCGAGGCATGGAGCTTCTTGTTCTGCTCCCCACTGCGGTCTTGATCCTTAATGACGATCTTCTTTGGTCGGGTGAAGTCCGTTCCGTGGAGAATCCCCATCAGCCGAGAGGTGTCGTCGAGGCTTCGCATTACAAATTCGGTCATTGCATGGTCCTCTTGCCAAATTTCGCCATCAGCAGTTCGCGCGCTGATGCGCCGTCCACTGGGATTCCCTGCTTGATGATTCGCGCCTGGGTTTCCTGTTCGGCCAATTCGTCAGCCAGTTCCAGCGGCGTCTTCTGGCTGTCATGCCCGATGCCGGTGAGGATCTTGCCGTCGAGTGGCTGGCCTGACTGGGCGCGGCGCAGGACAATCTCGTAATTGCGCTCAAACCGGGCGCGTATGGCTTTGTCGTCCTGTTTGGCCGCTCGCAGGTCGAACTGGCCGGTCGCGTTCACGGCGATTCGTACAGCTGCATGAGTCGACGTACCCATAAGCGCTTCCATCCACGCATCGGCCTTGGATGGCATGCCGTAGGCTTCTAGGCCGGGCGTACACCACTGGATGAATTGGCCAATGCTCGGGGCGAATGGCGAGCCACTTTTTCGACACTGCTTGATTCCGAACTCGACCTGGTTGATATCGCGAATACCGGCGTCGATGAAGCCTTTGGTCCAGCTGCGCTGAGCGGAGCCGAGGGCTTTCTCGTCTGGCCAAGCGGTTTTCCATGCTGGAAAAATGGCTTTGAGCTGGCGGAATATCTTCTCGACCACTTCGGCGGTCTGGCTGTCGACATTGCCGAGCTGAACAGGCGCCGGAGCTTCGCCCTGGCCGGCACGGATGGCCTTCGCGGCGGCTGACGTGACCGACTTGACGATTCTCATAGCTCGTCGCTCAAGTCGTTGCGCCATGCGGTGCTGTAGAAATCAGGACCGGCCGAAGATGACGATTGAGTGCGGCCAGCTTGAGCGAGACGGTTAGCGATCCAATCGGCCTTGAATCCCTGCCAACCTGCGGACAGAGCCTCGGTCATCGCGACAGTGGCGGTGATACCAAGCTCTGCGCACTTCTCCAGCTCTGCGTTCAGGGCATCCCATACGGTCGCGCTGACGGCGGCACGCTTGGTCTTGCGCAGGGCCAACCAGTCGACAAGCAGTTGATCAGGAATCTGGTGTGGGTTCGTGGCTTGCATCTGAACCATGCCGAACGGTGCTTTGCGCTCTGGCTTGGATTTAGCCTCCGGAACCGTCGTGACCACCTGGGGAGTAACAACCTCTTTCGTAGAAAGAGTTGTAAGGGGGTTTTTCTTTGTATAAAGAAGGCAAGTTGCAGTTTTGGTCTCACTCGCTACCGGTCTCAGTGAGACGATATTGTCTGAGTGAGACGGTTTGGTCTCAGTGAGACTTTCTGGTTTTCCTGAGTAAAAGATCCATTCGGATACAGGAGAAATGCCGATATCACCACGGCTTCCACCTACGCGAAAGATGATACGGCGCTCAAGCAGGTGGCTGATCGACTTGGACGTAACGTCGCGGCGCATGTTGGTGAGTTTGCCGATCTCATCGGCAGTTAGACGCTTGGTCTCAAGTTGATAGCCGATTGTCTTCCTGGCAATGGCCATGAGGACGCGCAGATCACGCGCTGACAGGTCAACCGTAGCCAAGGCCTCCATGAGGCGATTGTCCATGCGGGTGAAGCCTCTGATGCTCTGGAGTGAAACAACGTTGTCGATGATCATTGGCTGATACTCGACATTGCTCGCGCCACGAAATGCTTGATCGCAAATCGTGGCGCGGGACGGGTGTTGTGTGAATCAGGTGTGGTGTGCATAATCAACTCCGCAAATGTTGTGCAATGAGCCGGGCCGCAATCCCGGCTTTTTTGTGCCTGAAATTCAGGCGGCTTTTACCGATGAATCCATCACGTCCAAACTCTGACGAACGTGTTCAATCTCAACTCGGATCTGGGCTTTCTCGAACTGGCTGATGTGGTTGTCACCCAGCGCCTCGTGGACCGCGATGGTTAGGTCTGCCACTTCCTTGCCTACGTTGATGAGGGATGAGGTCAGTGCCTGGGGCTGAGCAGCCGTCTTCGATACCAACTGAAATCCGAACTCTTCCGCCAGCACCATCAGTGGGCGCATGTCGCCGGTGTGCAGCAGAATCCCGAAGAGGTGCTCAATAGTCAGGCGATGAGCGTCGTTGTCCGGATTGGCACGCTGGAGCAGGCTCACATGAGCAACGCCCATCTTGGCCGCCAGCGCCTTGGCTTCGTTCTCCAGAACAGCGCTCTGGCAAGCCCTCAAGAAATTGTCCATTCGTAAAACCTCTGTTCTGTTTCCGTGGTGGCGCAATGCCAACAAGGTGAAACTCTGTTCATCAACTGATCAGGGATGAACCCATGACCCTTTCAAGTCCTTTTGTAGGGACCCGAATTTACAAACCTCACCACCGCTGTTTGCGGTCCCTAATAAAGGACCCGGTTACGCTTTGCGGCGGATATGAACCACGTTGTTCGGTACTGATGAGTCTTGTGGAATGCTTGAAGCGAATGACCCGTGTACTGGGTCGCTAGCCCTATGAGCGTCCTCAAGCGCCCCAAGGATCTTGCTGAGCGCTCGCCTGACCAGCTCGGGACCGGTGGACCCAACCTTCATTGCCATTCGGTCGAAAGCGTCCATCTGTTGCTGATCCAGGGTTACTTCATGCTCTGGAGTCTTCATTGCCCGTCCTCTGGTGCGATTGAGCTGTCAGCCAAGTTTTCTTTCGATCCAGTCGGGCAACTCGCCCGTCTCCTCGAATACCTCGATTACCGCCTTGAGAATTTCCCGACTCAAGACGCTGTGCTGCTCGCCAAGGCGAAGCGCGCAGGCCTTAAGCCGAAAAAACTCGTCCTCATTCAGCAGAACCTTCACTTGGCGCTTGTGGAGATGCGCTTTCTTTCCGTAGGCCATGTGGGTCGGTTCCCGGGTTGCGAGGGTTATTGGTCAGGCGGCGGACTTTCGCGCCGGAATTGGCCTGATCTCATTGGCTTCAACTGTTCCGTCATCCATCAACGTGATGGATATGGCCCGGTTCGAGCGATGCATCTGGGATACGGCGCTCTGCTGAATACCCAGAGCCTTGGCGAGATCGCTCTGGGTGCCATGAGCTGACAGGTACTCCCCAAGGGTTACGGTCTTCATTGGCGGTGCTCACGTTGGATTTGATCCAGATATTAGCACTGCTGTTTTGAAAAAAACAAGGAAAGGATTAGCACTGCTGTTTGCACAAATAACAGCGGTGCTACTTAATCACGCGCATGAAGAAACCGATTAGAACGCCGCTAACCCAAGAGCAGCTGGCTGATGCCCAGCGCCTGCGGGATGCGTACAAGCGAAAAGTTGCCGAGTCGAAGGCCTTGGGCCAGACGCCAACTTTGAACCAGGCGGAGGTCGGGTCGATGTGCGGCTGGAATTCGCCTCAAAGCACTGTCAGCCAGTACATGAACGGCAAGGTGGCGCTGAATCTCGATGCACTGATCAAGTTGTCCCATGCATTGGACTTTGAGCCAGCAGATGTGAGCCCCACTCTTGCCGCTGGCATTACTCGGGCGCCAGATCCAGGCGCTGCACAGCTTGAGGCTCGAGAGGCACCAGCGTCCGCCGCGAAAACGCCTCTTCCGGCCGGCAGCGACCTTGATGATGACCGTGACGAGAAATACGCCTTCATCCCTCAATATTCAGCAAAGGCAGCAGCAGGATTTGGTCACGAGAATCCACACGTCGAATCCCTCGCCACGCTCGCCTTCAAGCGCGAATGGCTCAAGATGAAGGGAGTCAACCAAAAGCATCTGATCGTGATCTATGCCGACGGCGACAGCATGTGGCCGACGATCAACGACCACGATGTTCTATTGTTGGACACGTCCAAGACAGAGCCAGCTGATGGACAGGTGTTTGTTCTGACTAGTGCTGATAAGGGTGCGATCGTAAAGCGCCTAGTCCAAACGCCCTTGGGCGGTTGGATCATTCGGAGCGACAACGACGACTGCGACGATTATGCGGACGTGATGCTTTCACGCAGCGAGGTAAACGAGCACAGGATCATAGGAAAGGTTATCTGGCGCGGCGGGGATTTGTAGACTTACTTCCTTCACGGGAGGGCATCATGAGTATCAATAAGCCTTCAAACGATATGCGCATGGACCTGGGCAAAGCGGCAAAGAAGCTCAGGCGCACCTCAATAGGCCTGCTTGGAATGGCTGTGCGACTGAGCGAAGCAGGCCTCGAAGCCGAGTCACTGAAGCTGCTTGCGATGGCGCGCGACCTGAATGAGATCGAGGACGCGGCCGTTGCCTACGCCAAAGAAGTCGGCACAGGAGTAGTGGCGCGGTCCAGTATCAACTGAGGTAGCGCGACGGCATCTATAAGATCAGGAGCCTTATTATGAGCACCGAGATTGCCAGGACACACATGGTTTCAGAACTTTCCAGGCTCGCAGAGGATTTCGAGTTTTCTGCTGCTGGCTTGGGCAAGCTCCGGGAAGCTGAAGGGTTAATGGATGCCGAAACATCAGACCTGATAAAGCAACTTCGTTACACCTCAGCTCAATTAAAGATCCTTGCTGGTCAAGCCGACAAAGGCGTCAATGGTGACGGCGATGCTGAGTAGATGGCGCAGCGCGGATTCGTAGCCGATAACGAATGGCAAGCTAGGGCAGCAGAATAAATGGCTGATGACATTCAAGGGCTTGATGGGGAGAGAACTGCCCAGCAAGAGTTGTTTTTCGATCTTGAAGACTCCGGCGCAATACTTGGTTGGTCTGTCGTTGAGCTGAATGGCATCGCCATGCGCATCGACGCTGGCGGTAATGCCGATGACGCTGCAGCCCTGCTGAGCATCTGCAAGCTGCTTAAAACCGAGCAAGGAAGGATTTCAACGTACGCGGATGAAGCAAAAGGCGGCCGGATCGTTAGGGTCGGGGTTGAATAGCTAGCGCGGCAGAGACTCGTAGGGACCATCAAAAATACTTTACGGACGGCTATTGCATGCTAATTTTTTCAACCTACAATGTAGGTACGAAAAATTAGCATGCGAGCTATCGATGCAGAATCTAAACACCGTCGTCATTGATCAGCCCCTAGAAGTGCAGCACGCTCTTGCCTCTATTGGGCTTACCAAAGAAATAGTCATAGGCATCGCAAAGAGCGCGGCATATGCCAGAGCCGAATATCTTCCCAGCGTTGATCCTGTCAACTTCCCAGGAACTCGCGCCTATCAAGAAGGCACCAGGCAGCTACGCTTGCAGACCAAGCCTGACGGTTGGGTTACGAAAAAATTCAATAACATCGAGCTTATTCACAGTTCTGATGCCGGCCTAATGCTCGGCTTTCAAAATGTCGATCATGCCTGCTCTAGTAAAGATCCTCAGGCCATCTCCCGTCGGGGCGAGGGTACCAAGCAGCTCGTATCCATGCCGTACCAAACGAACCTCTTTGGGGGTGGTAACAGCGTTGCTTACTCATCCGCTCCAAGTGGAGTTTTTCCTGTCGTTTGGTTCGTTTGTGTGGCCGCGCATGCAGATCGTATTCAAGTCGAGGTATCTCGACCTAAGCCTTTTGAGGGCGATCAGTTTAATGGCTTTTTTGAGAGAATTTTTGTAGCGGATGAGAGCCTCGAATCCGACGAACCTACTCCGGCACGCCTTGATGACGATATTGAGGATGATCACGACTTCACAATCACCAAAAAGCAAAATGGCAACTCTTAACTTAACTCGCCTGACTTTTGCGAGGAAGCGACGGCAGCTTACGCAGAAGCAGCTCGCGGAGTTGGCGGGCATTTCAAGCATCACTCTAACCCGCATACTCAAGGGCGTAATCATATCGCCTGGCGATGAGACGATAGCGTCGTTGGCCAAGGCGTTAGGTTATCCAGTCAGTTTTCTCTTCATGGATGACATCGATGAGCTGGATGAGAAAGAAGTTAGCTTCAGAAGCTTGAAGGCAATGACTGCCAAACAAACCGACGCAGCTTTAGCTAGCGGCTCACTGGGCTACATATTTAACGACTGGGTGTCTAGTAAGTTCAATTTGCCTGAAGCTGATCTCCCGGAGCTCCGATCCGAAGATCCCGCATCCGCCGCAGCGGCGATCCGCAGGCATTGGGGTATTGGATTCCGTCCGATCCCTAACCTGATAAAGCTCTTAGAGTCAAAAGGGGTCAGGGTATTCACCCTCGCGGAAGGAAAGAACGTCGATGCTTTCTCTTTCTGGAGAGATGGCGTTCCTTATATGTTCCTGAACACGCTGAAGTCTGCTGAGCGCAGCCGTTTTGATGCGGCCCATGAGCTCGGCCACCTGTTGATGCACTGCCACGGATATCCAGATGGGCGCGAAGTCGAAAGGGAGGCGGATACCTTTGCCTCACAATTGCTGATTCCTAGAGAAGATCTTCTTGCTCACCTCCCGGCACTTCCGTCATTGAGGAAAATACTCGCGAGTAAGCACAGGTGGGGGGTTTCAGTTGCCGCGCTAGCACGTACCGCCAGGGATTCTGAACTCCTGACTGACTGGCATTACAGGGAGCTTTGTAAACAGATAGCGACTGCTGGGTATCGCACCAAGGAGCCGGAATCCATTCCGCGCGAACGGTCTGTACTCTGGAAGAAGGTACTGGAGGAGCTGTGGAGGGATGGGCACACAAAAGAGACCATAGCTACACAGTTATGCCTGCCACTTGACGAAGTTCACTCGCTTCTCCAAGGGGTGTTGGGCGGGATACTTCTCACGGAAAGGACCGCCGCCGCACAGCCCCTCCGGCTGGTATAGCAGGAAGTATTATCCGAAGCCCGGCAAAGCGCCGGGCTTTTTCATTGCAGGCTTTCACGAGCTTTTCATGTTTCGCCGCGTAGCCTTGGTTTTGCTCCTTCATGACTTTAAGCCCGTTGATCCCCATCACGGGCTTTTCTTTGTCCGCAATTCGTCAACGTGCCATGCCTGCCCTACGCTTTCCTCTCCTATGGAGGAAGCGCTATGTCCCTGCCAGACGATCCAACCCCTGCCCTGCTCCACCGTCTTAACTTGAACATCAATGCTCTCGGCTCGGCCATCGAAGAGATCGGCATCTGGATCAATCAGCGCGGATCTATAGAGGTGTCTGGAAGGATTGAACAGCAGCTTGACGTGCTTAACGAGAATGCAGACTTCATCGCCGAGGCCATGGCTGACCTAGTGGCGAGGTGGAAGCCCGAGAGCGAGATTGACTCAAGCGATTAACTCGTTGCACGCCGACGAGCGGTATTGACGCAGCGATCCAGTCACATAATTTCCGATGTGAACCCACCATACACAGGGAACATATAATGGACATTGAGCACGGCTTAAGGCTGCTTCTTCCACAGATCCAAGCGTTGCTGGGAAACAATACCTTGAGCTACCAGTATCACGGCCAGGATCGGTCTGCTTCATTTACTCTAAGGCACCCCGAGGGCGGGCTTTTGATCATTCATGAACCGCGCCCGGATATCATTGCTTTAAACGGGCCTGAAAAGCCTGCGCAATTCTTCATCGACCAGATGGTGCACAAACGGTGGCCAATCTGACCAACGACCGAGCCCGCTAATGCCGCGGGCTTTTTCGTGCCCACAACATCACGGAGTACAAATGTACTCCTCCGGCTTGCCATTTTCCGGCAAGGCCAATACTGTATATCCATACATATATGGAGCAGTAATCTCATGGCAAAGGCAAAACCAGCACTGAAAGTCCCCACCTCCTACGAGCTGCTTGGGATGCGCATCCAGAAGTCCATAAACAACCCTAGGGCGCAAATCTCGAAGTCGGCGCTTCTGGAGCGATTACCGGATGACCTAGCTGAAGACTGGGCGCAGATGCTGGATGAGATCGCCGAGAACGACAACGTAACCCTTGCCCACCGTGATGACGGCAACGTCCACATCTTCTGGACCGTTCCGAAGGAAGACTGAATTTCGAAGCACCAATAGCCCGCCGCTGTGCGGGCTTTTTCATGCCTGGTTGAAAATATATTAGCAGTGCTGTTTAAAGACAATATCAGCAGTGCTAATTTACATCCATCGAAGCGGTCCTCACTCAGGGACCGGCGGAGATACCGCTCTTTAGCCACACAGCAACACCCTTGCCGGATAACCACCGGCCCAGCAGTACAGGCAGCGATGAGTCGGCCTTAACGACTCAGATGGGTGGCCACTACCCAGGGCGTGCAGCGTAAAGCGCCAAGACAAGTGTTCCAGCGGAAGAATCCGAAAGGCCGCGGCTGGAGAGAAAGATACACCGAATATTTACGCCAACCCCCTTGAGCGGAGGATTCGCACCGATGCACCACTAAGCGATTCACCAGTGCGGCGCAGTAAGCCTGAAGGCTGCGCCCAATACCTGACAGGCAGCGGAAAGCAGGGCCGACAATGCGACCGCGCATTGGCCGTAAGGTAGGCCCACCCCGACGCATCAAGACATCGCTGATGCAGCAAGCCCGGTCCGACGCCAGTTGCGGGACCGGGTCACAGATTTCACTGGCAGCCCTTCTCGCGAGGGGCTGACGGGAAATCAACAGCCCTGGAGGCCACCATGAACGCAGCTTTGCAGATAGCACAATTGAACTACGACCGTGTATTGCCTCCTGAGGATAACGAGGCGGCAGATGTAGCGCGCAGCAACTGGCTATTTGAGTCAGCAGAGATGCTGATTCGCGGCAGTGACGTGATTTTCCAGCGGCGGATGCGCTCGCCTCAAAGCGTCAGCTACGCCGAGTTCGCCACAGCTGTTCAGGATCATCTGAATCAGCAGCAGATTGACGGCAATGATGACGAAGACTCGTTCGCACACCTAGTCATCGACGCGTTAGCTGGAGCGCCATGCAGGACACCAGCACTCAACCTGCTCGGAGAGTCGACCCACACCCACGGCAAGCTCTACGAGATAGCTGATGCCCTACTTGAGCCCTACGCCGATGACGCGCTGATCGCCAAGGCTGAGGACGATGCGCTATGAGTCGCCAAGCCATTGAAGCGGCCATTGCGGCAATACCCGGCCACTACAACCCCGATCTTGCCTCAGGCATCGCAGAGGGGCTGGTGATCGCCTACTTCACTTCGCAGGTTATCGACTCGGACAACTTCAAAGACTACTGCGCGCAGATCCTGGCCGAGAGCCAAGCGCGCCAACCAAGGAGAGCGGCATGAATACTGCCCCGGTTAAAACGTTGATCGACGAGCAGGTTGAAGAGCTTGAAACCCGAACCCGACCAGCCCTGGTGCGTGGCACTTTCTCCCCGCATCGGGGCATGCGTGTGGCCGATCTGCCTTACCCCATCAAAGCGGACTGGCTCAAGCGCCGACCGATCAAGGTGTGGAGATGACTGCCAATCAGCGCCGACGCCGCTTGGTGTTCTGGCGCGGCAGCTTCCCGGTCCTATTCGTGTTCACGATCGTATTCCTCGCGACCGCCCTGGCCGACCGCATCGCCCCGCTCTAACCCCCTAATTTCACATATCACAGCGCCCCTCTCCGGTGGCGTGGAGAAGCTCATGTCCGATTTGACCGTTAAGCAAAGTTTCAGCCTCACCCCGTCCTCTCTGACCGAAGCGATGGAGTTCGCAGGCATCCTCGCCAAGTCCACCATCGTGCCGAAAGAGTTCCTCGGAAACCCGGGCAACATTCTTGTCGCCATCCAGTGGGGCCTTGAGCTGGGGCTGCAACCGCTTCAGGCAATGCAGAACATCGCCGTCATCAACGGTCGCCCTGCCCTCTGGGGTGATGCAGTGATCGCCCTGGTGCGCGGCTCGACTCTTTGCGAATACGTGTACGAAGAGGACGACGGACATGTAGCAACCTGCCGCGTGAAGCGCCGGGGCGAGAACGAACAGGTCCGCACATTCAGCATGGATGACGCCAAGATCGCCGGTTTGATGGGCAAGCAAGGGCCTTGGACCCAGCACCCGAAGCGTATGCGCCAGATGCGCGCCAGGGCGTTTGCATTGCGTGACGTGTTCCCTGATGTGCTGCGCGGTATGCCAGTTGCGGAAGAGCTGCAGGACATGCCGAAAGAGCGCGAGCCAGGCGCAGCGCTGGCGAGCGTTCAGAAGATTGCCGCACCGGTGGAGCTGCCAGCTTACGACGATGAAAAGTTTGAGGAGATGATCCCTAAGTGGCAAGAGGGGGTTGATGCCCGCAAGACTGACTCGGAAAGCCTGATCGCCTTCCTTGCTTCCAAATACGTGCTCAGCGAAGCGCAAATTGAGCGCATCAACAAAATGACACCTATTGAAGGGGCAGCCGCATGAAGATCCATAACGTTTCCCAAGGCAGCGCCGAGTGGCATGCCCTCCGCGCCCAGCACTTCACCGCGTCCGAAGCCCCGGCAATGATGGGCGCTTCGAAGTACCAGACCCGCACCGAACTGCTTACCCAGAAGAAAACAGGCATCAGCCCGGACGTGACGCCGCAACAGCAGCGCATATTCGACAAGGGTCACGCCACCGAGGCTCTGGCCCGCCCGCTGGTTGAGGTGATGATCGGCGAAGAGCTTTACCCAATCGTCGGCAGCAAAGGGAATCTGTTGGCGTCGATGGATGGCGCAACCATGATGTGCGACACGCTGTTCGAGCATAAGCTCTGGAACGAATCGCTTGTCGCCCGGGTGCGCACCGAGGATTTGGCGTCCCACTACTACTGGCAGCTTGAGCAGCAATTGTTGGTGAGTGGTGCCGAGCGAGTCATCTTCGTTTGCTCGGATGGCACCGAAGAGAACTTCGTTTCGATGGAATACCGCGCCGTCCCGGGTCGTGCCGAGCAATTGGTCGAAGGCTGGAAACAGTTTGAGGCTGACCTCGCCGGTCACTCTCCCGTCGATTCAGTGGTCGAAGCGGTCGGCAAGACACCGGACAACCTGCCGGCGCTGCGCATCGAAGTAACCGGAATGGTCACCGCCAGCAACCTGGAGCAGTTCAAGGCGCATTCGCTGGCAGTGATCAGCGCCATCAACACCGACCTCCAGACCGACCAGCACTTTGCTGATGCAGAGCAGACCGTGAAGTGGTGCGCCGGGGTGGAGGAAAAGCTGGCAGCGGCCAAGCAGCATGCTCTCAGCCAGACAGAAAGCATCGACGTGCTGTTCAGCACAATTGAAAGCATCAGCGAGCAGGTTCGGCAGAAACGTCTCGAACTCAACAAGCTGGTGACGGCACGCAAGAGCGCGATTCGCGAAGACATCGTGATGAGTGCGGCAAAGTCGCTGCAAAGTCATATCGACCAGATCAACTCGTCGCTGGGTGGCAAGGCGCGGCTACCGAAAGTGGCGGCGGACTTCGCCGGGGCCATCAAGGGCAAGAAGACAATCGCCAGCCTGCGGGATGCCGCCGACAGCGAGCTGGCCCGCGCCAAGATCGAAGCCAGTCAACAGGGCGACAGCATCCGCTGCAACCTGAGCAGCCTGGACGAACTCGCCGCCGACTACACCTTCCTGTTCAACGACACCGAGCACCTGGTACTGAAGGCCAATGACGATCTGGTAGCGCTGGTCAAGGTTCGTATTTCCGAGCATCAGAAAGCCGAGGCCGTGAAGGAAGAGGCTCAACGAGAACGCATTCGCCAGGAAGAGAAACAGCGCCTTGAAGACGAGGCGGCTCGGGTCAGTGCTGAGGCCAAGCCAGCAACAAAAGTCGATCCTCCGCCGGTGGCGGCAGTGCCGGTATCCACCCGGGTCGCTGTCGCCCCTTCTGCGAAGGTTCCGGCGAAGGCGGTTCGGCTAGAAGCCAGGGTCACGGACATGGAAGCGCTGGTCAAGGCAGTTGCTGCCGGTAAGGCCCCTATTTCGGTCCTCACGGTCAACTGGCAAAACCTCGACGACCTAGTTGAGTCGCAAGGCTCTGAATTCAACATGCCGGGGGTGATTCTGGAGCAGGTGGCGGCATGATCAGCATGGAGCTGAGCAGTGTTCAGCACAACACGCAGAGATCAGCAGTTCTGTCCGTTGCCATGGAAAGCTTCCTCGCCAATGGCGGCACCATATCCACCCTGGAAGGTTTCGTGCAGAAGCCGAAGCCGCCTGCTGTGCCGTACGGACGCAAACCCACGCCTGCACCGAAGCCTGTAATCGATGCGCCGAGAAAGCTCAAGCGGCGCGCCGCTGTGCCGCGCATCAAGATCGCCCAGCTCATCAAGGACCGGGTCAGCGCCTTGGCGCCGGATATGACCAAGCAAGAGATCGTGAGAGCTACCGGCTTGAGCGAATACATGCTGAACCGGCTCGCGAAAGAATGCGGCATTGAGTACAAAAAACACGACCCGACGCCATTCCTGAAACCGCCCCAGATCGACCCGATTGCAGATGCGATGAACGTCATCAGGGTCAAGGCGGCTCGTGACCAAGGCCTTGCGCGAAAGCAGGCGGCGGCCAGTTTGGGTATCAGCCGTACGTTAATTGATCGGTTGGTCGAGGATTACTGCATCGACTATCCCAAGCGGCCACCAGGTAAACGGCGTTGAAGCGCATGCAATCCCACGCCAACCAGCGCCGCCGCCCACTTCAACTGCAAATCCCACCCAGCGGGCTCTTGGCCCTGACGGAGAAACGCCCATGTCTACCGCAACAGATACCGCCGAGTTTCTTGAAGAGCTGAACGGCGGCGCCTTCGCCAGCCAGATCGGCCACGCCCTTTCCGAAGTAGCCGCCGGCGTAATCGATCACGGCAAAGTCGGGAAGCTGGTCATCACGCTGGACTTCTCCCAGATCGGCGAATCGGCCCAGGTGAAGATCAAGCACAAGCTCGACTACAAGGTGCCGACCAAGCGCGGTACCCGCAGCGAGAACACCAGCCTCGACACGCCGATGCACGTCGGCAGCGGGGGCAAGATCTCGCTGTTTGCCGAGAAGCACGACCAGTTGTTTACCCGAGAACAGGCGCCGATCAACCCGCGCACCTGATCCCCGCTGCACCCCTTTCCCATAGAGACCTGAAAACATGTCGCTAACAGCAGAAGCAATTCAACTGATCACGGACACCGCGCTGATCGCCACGGCAAAAGCGCTGGATACCAACACGCCCACCGTGGTGCTGCCCGAAGGCGCGAAGATTGTCAGCCTTGAGCAGTACAGCGCCGGACGTAGCCGCTTCCGTGGCACCTTCTCCACCAACTCGCTGCTGGACTTCAGCAAATACGTGATCGACCGCAACGTCGCGGATGCCCAAGGCTTCATCAACCAGGATGAAATGACCTGCTCGGTGTTGTTCAATCTGGGCACTGAAGAAGTGCCAGGCCACGCTGATGACCGTGCGGTGTTGAAGCTGAAAGCCACTGCTGGTTATCAGGCAGTGCAGGCAATCAGCGGCCGCGCAATGTCGCAGAAGGACATGAGCGACTGGATCGAGGACTGGCACAGCACGCTGTCGGCTGTTGGTGAAGACCTGCAGAACATCAGCCTGGTCAAAGCCATCGCGGCGGTGCGCACGATCTCGATCAAGGCCACTTCGGAAAGCGATCACACCGTCAGCGAGACCCGCGCCAGCCGCAGCGCGATGGATGCCATCGAGGCAACCAGCAAAGAAACCCTGCCTACGTCGCTGATCTTCTCAGTGGTGCCGTTCGAAGGCCTGGCGCTGCGCGAGATCATATTGCGTATCTCGGTCGTTACCAGTGGCCCGGTACCGGTGCTGAAGTTGCGCTGGGTCGGCGAGGAGGTGCAGCGCGAGGCGATCGCTCAAGAATTCAAGTCTGTGCTGGAAGATAAGATTGGGACAGCAGCGAAACTGGCTCTGGGTAGTTTCGCTGCTTAATACTAACCCGCGCCTGCATGAGCTATGCTACCAACTGCCATGCAGGCGAGAGTTATTTTGGCTCAGGGGATGGAAGTGCTTTTCTTGGCTCTAAGTTCTTAAAAACCTTTTTAGCCCTGTATGGAATAATGTATGTGCCTATCAGAATATGCTCGATAACCTCCAGGGCCAAAAGCAGCTGATTTTTGGTAGGAGCTTTCCCTCTATGTGCCGCATGGTTACCCAAGACCCTTATCTTGTGGAGCGTCTGAACACCCTCTTCAGTAACCAACGATCGCGCATGAAGATTGTCGATTTTAAGCTCCAAATTCCTACCCTTAGCCTCCACGTCGGAGCAGATAGTGTCCAGGATCGCTCGTATCCCAATGCCGCTGATTATCAACAAATCGTTATCTAGCGCGCTTCTAGTCTCGCGGTAGATTTGTTCAATATCAAACGGCAAAGAGGCATGATCGATAATTTTCGATCCAACAACCCGTCCAGGATAAAACGTAACAGTGGATACCCAGTATGCATCGCCGCTGTCATCGTGATCCCAATCCTCCGAGTTAGACGATTCGACTCGAAAGGATATTTCTTCACATCCTAAACATTGGATGATCTGGTTATGCTCAGTCCACTCGACCGCATTGCCACCACCGCAATCTTCAAACCCCTCTTTCTGTATAGGTGGCGACAATCTTGTGATTCGAGCTCAAGCAACATTTCTTGCAAGGAAATTTCTGAGTTTCGCCATCAAGGGTTACATCGAATGTTTTAGTTATCGGCGCCATATGCGATTCCTTCGCGGTTTTTGCTAAACGACACCAATACTCCACTTCAACGAATCACACCACACTGGCGTCAATGCACGATCGATTCACGGGAAGCCCTGGCTAAGCTGATGGAATGGGCTGGCTCGAACAGCAAGGTGAGGCGCTGACGTTGATGATCCATCATCTGCACGGGCTGGGTGCTGCTCGGTGCCTGCCCCTGCTTTCGCCGCCGCGCCACGTTTTCGTACTAACGGAATGTGTGGCGCTTGAGTTTCGCAACAAAAGCCTACTGGCAATCATGAAAGACCCGGGCGACGAGATTATTGAGCCTCAGTATTGACGTCTACTTGAGAGAGTTTCGATCAGTGAAGACATTACCGCGGACAGATGGCGCGTAGACTTCGGTCGCGCCCATCAGGCTAGCATTCACAAGCTCCACCATCACAGCCGCCTTAGTTAAGCCGCAACCAGGCAGTAGCTCGTAATTTTTTTTGGAAATCCTATCTATCTGCATTTCGTATTTTTCTTCGCTATCGCAGATCAAGGAACCCTTCTGAAGCATGTGCGCCGCCGCGCTGGACTCAGCACCCACAAGGAAGGCAGACAGCCCGGTGACAGCTAGAAAAAACCTCATTGACTCACTCCTTTGATCCGGCTCCATGCCGGTCACCCGTAATACCCCAACTCAAACCAAATAGCCACTATGTCGCATCCGGTCACGGAGGGCGGCGCATGCACTCGAGGTAACTCAGTTTCTACCAAACAAATCTTCAACGATAAGCGCAGGTATGCGGGCGAAGCCGGCAGCAATAGACAGATGATAGCGATGATAACCATCGAAAAGCGCATATCTGAATTCAGTATTCCTGCCTACGATTGGGTAGACCTCAATGGGCGGAATCTCAGCGCCAGATAGCATGCCTTGAACGATTGATTCAGCTCTATCGATATTTAGAAGGGAGACGTCGGGCTTTCTTTCGGGCGGCCGTATGTCTTCGAGGGCGAGGAGAAACACGATATCTCGAGCGCTTTCCCATAAGTAGCTTTCTGAATCGCATGGCCTCTTGATGCCTGCTTGGGTGAGGATCTGTCTGGCTTGAACGCGTACGTCCATTTGATACCACCTTAGGCCGGTCAAGTGCTGGTCAGCACACCATTACCCCACTTCAACGAATCACGCCACACCGGCGAGGATGATCTATGTCCGTTCAGCACGCAGCGTTCACGAAGACTTTCACCGAGCCTGGCACGTTCCAGGCGCTCTACGCTGCACAGAGGTGGCTGGATGAAAACGGCTACAGCTACGGACCTGGCTCGGCAATGCATCCTGTCCCGGTCCTCAAAGGCGACTTCATCATCGCCAAGTGGAAGAACCTGACCCGCAAGGAGATAGCCCAGCTCGACGGCAAGATCGACGGCAATTTCCGCGAAGGCCCGGTCACTGTGACGCTGAAGGTCGAGCCTCAGGCAATATCACTTTCGACACCACCTCAAGGCCCGAGACGCTTAAACCGTCCCCCTTTTGGGTAAACATCGGCGCGGGCATGCTTCCTACTTACACACACCGGTATTGAGGTAGTTGGTTACGGCCTTGATGTATGGCGAATTCTTGATCCACGTTGCATCTCGCATTGTCAGATCAACTGAGCCTCCATTCTTATGGCCGACGATACTGGTGAATACCTGAGGTCCGGTCATGGTCTGCGGGCCGTATTCGATCCGGAATTCGTTCATTTTCGGATAAATAGCGCTGCGCACAATCCACTTGATGCAGTCACTGTCGCTGGGACCGCCGGCGGTCAGTTTGTAGTACACGTCATCGTGGCGCTTCATTTGGATAACAATGAGTGACAGCCACGCGCGGACCTAAAGGCGAGCATCGCCGACGTCAGCGATTTACACTCGCTCGCCCCTAGTCTGTAACAACCGGTCAAACGAATCACTCAGAATTACGAGACGAACGAAAGAGATCCTAAAGCAAGTCTGGAACCTTGCTCATCAACTGGACAGCACTAGTTAACGAACCTTCTCTGGCTACTACCATATCACTCGTGGCAATAGAACAACGCCTCCCGCTAGACCGGTATTATTGCCTTAACTAAGCCATCGATAGCGATGTCCAGCAAACGGTATGTTATTTTTTGAAGCTTTGCTAACACCTTAATATTTGCATTATTAGCTTCTATTTGCGCTATTTTCTTTCCCTTTTTAAGAACCAACATGACATCATCGTATTTTATTTTTCCTTCCGCATAGTAAACCAATGTTTTTGCGGTCTGCTCAGCCATGAATTTTAAAAAATCATTTTCGTCTTTCTTCGCCTGTCCTAAAAGCTCTAGGAATTCCTCTTTCATTGCTTTGAGAGACTCGTCCTTTATACCTTCAATAACGTCATCAATGTTCATCTTAAACCCCTACTTGCATTTAGCCTCTGGATGTGCGCACTCACCTATAATCGCCCTATCATATGCCGGACCACTGACATCACGCATGCGATTAGCCTGCTCACGACTCAACACATAACGCCCGCGCCTAATGGCTTCAACATCGTCTGAAAATATTGAGTGCAAAATCATAATATTTGCAGTGCGCCATTGTTCATTCAAACTTCTGGAAAACTCAATCGCCTCTTGAAATTTCAACTCAAGGCTATCGACAGCGGCATCAAATTCATGCCGATCATAGACATGACCGGGGGCAGCGGTTACATCATTTATCATTTTGATATGTGCCGCTTTGAGAGAGGTTAGATTTTGATGCGCGTCAGCGTTGTACCCCCCAATGAAAGTACAAGATATCAAAAGCAAAAGCATACTAAATATAACGCTAGCAGGACCTACCCGACCGACCCTAAGACTTAACATATCGCCCACTCCTGACTGAAGTGATAAAGGCGAATACTCCAAACTACCTTCGCTGCGGTGTTTACGATAGAAATTCCTAGCTAGCCTAAGCTCGCAACAGCAGAAATTTCTGATCTTAACTCATAGACTACGAGTTGGAATAATGCAACACAAATCGGAGGAACGGGCACAACTACAGCGGCGTGCCTACATCTCGACCAGTTTGTTCACTGGTGCTGGATTCCTCAGCAGCGGTTGTAACCACCTCGTCGTGCTCGGATATTATGTTTTTTAGGCGCAGAGCAAGATGCCGGGTATCAAAGCTTTCATCCTCCAAATCCAGAAGTATGGCGTCGATACGGCTCCGGCTCATTCGATTGCTTCTCCACTTCCTCATGAACCCTCCGGCAGCCGCCATTCCCGTAAGCGCCGCCGCCGCCGCTGTAAGAGCAGAAGCAAACACCCTTCCGTCCGCAATCTGTATGAAGACGCCTGCGGCGATGCTGCATATGATCGATCCGAAAATCGAAACGTGATGAGCTGTGCTCCAAGCACGTTGCCCGCGTGTATAGCGACGTCGCCAAACTTCACACTGTTCTTTTATTAGGAGACGATCCATAAAGTAACCTCCAAGCAACGTATTCAGGGTAGTACATTTCCAAAAATCAGCCATGCCCCCCCGCGGGCTAGGTTATGTGTTTTACCAGTAGATAGAGGTGACCACTCTCTAGCTTCGATGCGGTCGCACCAGTGCCCCCAATAACGCAGAACCATCGCGTCCAACAGTCTCAGCCAGTGGTGGCGGCAAGAGCGCGATATCGTCGCCAGAGCACTACGATGACCCTCTGCGGGTCGCTCCATACCTGATCAGCTGCTACGGCACGGAGAACATGAGCAGTTGCGGAATGCCCGCGCCGACGATCACCACAAAGGATCGGCTGGCTCTGGTCACCGTCATTGTCAAGGGCACGCCCTATGTGATCGCCGACATTTGCCTGCGCATGCTCCAACCGGCCGAGCTGTACAAGGCCCAAGGCTTCCCCGCCGACTACATCATCGACAAGGGTCGCCGACGGCAAGCCATTCACCAAAACCCAACAGGTTCACATGTGCGGCAACAGCGTCAGCCCTCCCCCAATGGCTGCGCTTGCCCAGGCCAACGACCCTTGGCGCATCTCAACTCAACAGCGGGAGGCAGCATGACTCGACTTTACTTGGCAGGCCCCCATGACCGGCCTGCCCGAATTCAATTACCCGGCCTTCCACGCAGAAGCTGCCCGGCTCCGGGCCCTGGGCTTCGAAGTCGTCAGCCCCGCCGAGATCAACCCAGAGGGCGGCACCTGGCACGAATGCATGCGCCGCGACGTTGCCATGATGGTTACCTGCGACCAGATCGCAACCCTGCCCGGCTGGGCCAACTCGCCAGGCGCACAGCTGGAGGTCTACATCGGCCAGCGCCTGGGCATTGATGCGTCACATGCATCCAACTTCACCGATTCGAAGGTGTTCGAATGCTCAAGCCGCTGACAGTCGTCCACGTCCCCAAACACAACCTGATCGTCTTCGAGAGCCTCCCACCGAGCGTAACGCCGGAAGACGCTCTGCTACTCGGCCGGGCCATTCAACAAGCTGGCATCGATGCGCTTCAAGGCGCCAAGGGCGAGCAGTCGTATCCTCCGTTGGTGGAATCGGCTTAATCCTCGCCCCAAAACATAAATGCCAAACTCGCAATGAATACCGCGGTGAGCAGCGTAATTAGAGCGAATGCTGCAATGAGTTCATTCAAGTGGCTTCTCCCACTCCAACGAAGTTCCAACCTGGCGATGTCGGAACTTGGCGACAAACAATGACTCGTTGATGACGTCTGCCGCAGCACCAGAGATAGGATTCGGTATCTCCTCATCGTATCCCGCGACAGCAAGCTTCGCCTGGACCGCCAAAGCGTAAGGGTCGAAACCCAACTCGAAGGCAGCGGTGAAGATCGCAACAAGCGTTTGCATGTAAACAGATTCGGTCGGGGTGCTCATGATCTCTCCCTGAGTAACCTCTAGGGTCGCAGTCACTCCGTGCGCGCCCTTTGTTGTTTCATTGAAGTCGCTTTTCGCGATCCATTCAAATGAATAGCCGATGAACGCAATGAATGCAGACAGTCGGTCTGCCAGACACGATTCGCACTGTCCTTGACGGGCTCAACACGTACGAAAATCGTAACGCCAGACCGAAAACGCTAATTCTCCGCGCTCCGTCGCAAATTCGTTTAACAATCTCAAAGTCAGCCGCTGTAGCGGTAAGGACGAAGTCAGGCCTGAGAAACTGAACAATTCTCCGCATATCACATAGGTCAGCGATCAGCGGAAAATTCGCACTCCGAAACAAACGTGACGGCTTTAGCGTCAGCGCCGCCTATAGGGTTTGATTCATGGAAGGTAAAAAATCCAAAGCCTGACGCTGGGTACAGTGAGAACACTGCAACTCCATCCTCGGTGACTCTAATAGCGGTTATCAAATCGCTAGACAAGTTCAATATATATGCCTGCTGTGCGCCTGGAGTGGGGACACCCAGGCCCTTCGCGGACTTCGTATTCCCGAAGACATAGGTAAGACGTTTCATGTCCGAATCATCCAGTATGAAAGTGGGAAAAACACCTGTATAGGAATCCTCAATCTGATTGATCCGTTTTCCGCTTTTTTCCGCAAGCCAACCGCCGACATCGACTCGCGGACCTTTCGGCTCATCGCAAACTACAGTGAAAAATGGTTTGGCAAGGCTTGGCCCTGCCATCAAAGCCATGACCAAACAGAGTGGCACCACATTCGTTCGCTTCATGACAGCTGCCCGCTATGTGAATGAGCCCCGAGTCTTATAAAGACTAGATCAGTTCTTCGAGTGCGCCCGTGCAGTGCGCGCCAGCCAGCCTAATCCTTCCCCCTACCTTTAGCCTGCCGGTGATCGGCGGGCGGAGCATCCCTATGTCTGACGCACTGAACCGCTTTCATCTAGCCGCCAACGATGTGCTGGTCGCACTCGGCGGAAAATTGTGGCCCGAGGCCAAGATCACACTGGTTGTTTACACCCCAGACAGCCCAGAGCGCGACATCGTCCTGAAGGATCGAGCGGTGTCCCCTGACGAAGTTGTCAGCTCGTTGCGGCGCCGTGTCCTGAGCATCGATGGCGACAACGCCTACAAACGCGACCTGTGTAACTCGATTGTCGGGGCCATATGGATGGGTGCCCAAAATAAGCTATCACCGCCATCCGGACATTGGGGCCAGCGTTTCTGGGACATTGGCAGGGCCGAGGGCGAGCTTCGAGAAGAGTTGGTAGCTGCGTTGAAATTGACACGCGAGAACCTGCGGGCCTGCCAAGCAACCATTCACCTTTCCGGTGGGTTCGATCCAGCCTATGTGAACGACGCCCAGGCTGCGATGAAGGTTGCGGACGTCGCGCTGGCCAAAGCAAACGCCTGATCACCACACAACCAAAACCTTCTGCCGCCATAGGGCGGCGCGGAGCATCACCCTATGAGCAAAGTTACTCTCGACGAGTGGGCCGCCGACCAGTTCCGGACGCCACCAACGCTGAACACCCTCCGCAAATGGGCGCGGGAGGGAAGGATTGCGCCAGCCCCCGTAAAGCACGGCCGCAGCTACTATGTTGAAGCCGAAGCGCAATACACCGAACCAGAAGCGCCAAATGTCCGCGTCGTGAGCGGCAGCCTTATCAGTCGAATAGCGAGTGCACGCAATGGTTCCAAGGCCGCGTAACACCGGATCAAAAGATTTGCCACCCAACTTGTACCGAAAGACCGATAGCCGGAATGGAGTAATTTATTACACCTACCGCGACCCAGTAAGTGGTCGAGTGTTCGGCCTGGGCAAAGACAAAGATGCTGCGATTCGTGAGGCCGTCGCCGCCAATCATGCAGAAGTGCTAAAGCCAACACTGACCGCGCGCATTGCGGAACCGGTGTTAGAGAGAGGTAAAACATTCGCAGAATGGTTAGTTGAATATAAAGCCGATTACTTGGAAAAAGACTTGTCCAGTCACACGATGCGAAATTTTAAAAGTCGCATCGTGCGCTTAGAGGCAAGGTTCGGTCATATGCCGATCCGTGACATAAGGACAATGGACGTAGCCGCATATCTAACGGGCTTCGCCAAGGAAGGAAAGGCAAATATGTCAAAAGCTCTCAGGTCTATGTTGCGCGACATCTTCGCAGAAGCCATTGCGGCCGGCTTATGCGATATCAATCCTATCGACGCAACCAAAGCGGCGCGGGCGAAAGTTACGCGGGAGCGCCTCAGCCTGGAGCTGTGGAAGGCGATTTACGATACAACAGATCGCCCATGGCTGAAGCGAGCAATGGAACTTGCGCTGCTAACTGGCCAGCGCCGTGATGACATTCGATCCATCCTCTTCAAGGATGAGCAGGATGGCTTTCTCCATGTCGTACAGTCAAAGACCGGGGCCAGGCTTCGAATAAGCACCGCGCTTCGCTTGGAGGCTATTGACCTTGATTTAGCGACAGTCATCAAGCGCTGCAGGGATCGCGTTTTATCTCAGCACATGGTTCACCATTCGCAGTCGATCGCGAAAGTAAAAGGCGGATCTGCCCTTACCCGGGAAACCATGACGCGAATATTCGCCAAAACCAGAGATAAAGCCGCTGCTGCCTATGGCATTCAACTGAGCGACCATCCGCCTAGTTTTCACGAAATGCGATCCCTCTCCGCCCGCGTTCATGCGGCGGAAGGGCGCGATCCTCAAAAGCTGCTGGGCCACAAAAGCGCGGCGATGACTGACGTATACCGTGATAGTCGCGGCACCGAGTGGATCGACGTTGCTTAGTTTGGGAGGGGAGTTTTGTGGATATATTGGGGAGGTTTTGGGGAAAGATTTAAACCCAATAAAATCAAAGGCTTGAAAATGGCACATGTCCTTGTGAAACACGGCGCGCTGCTGCCGCGCTTCACGCAGCAGCGCCTTGACCCCTGCATAAGTCGTCGGCAAACCACAGTCCAGATTATCCGACGGGATCGGCGAATCCTGCCCGAAAGCCACATGGGCAAACGGCTCGTGGAAGACTTCGAAATCCTGACGTTCAATGAACACCCGCTCCAGTACGGTCGATCGCGAACGAGGATGAGCCCATAACGCTATCATCCGATTCATGATCGACCACCCGCGCAAGCCTGCAGGACGGGTACTTGCCTTTGCGGCAGAGCCATTCTTAGCGACTCGATGAAGCCGTCCAGTTCAGGCCGTGCACCACAGGCATACTCATGCGCCGTGACAAATGCGGGGTGTAGCGCAAACGCTTCAGGTTCGAGGCCGCCCAATTGGTAGGCTTCCCTGAAGTAATCGATACGCAGCAGCTTGTCCAGAACCTGACTCGGGATTGTCAGACTTCGGGCAGGCAATACCGGGCGGCCTGCGCGCTCGCGGCGCAGCAAAAACTCGATGATTGGCGCCGGCAAGGTGTAGAGAGTGGTCCGTTCGCCCGTGCGCTCAAGGTGCCAGCAATGCTCGCCTTCCTGTCCCTCTCCATCAACCTTGATGCTGGCGATCAGCAGGCGAACCGGGCTCTGCGTGGCAGCCAGCAACGTCTGAATCGCATCGTAAACCGCCAGTTCAGCCCATCGTTTATCCTCAGCGGTCAAGCCGATCCCGAGCGCCTGAGCCTGACGATCAAACGCTTCGGGTGCACCGAAACGACCGATCATGAAGGTAATGACATACCGCGCCTGGGTAATATCCACGCCCAGGCGACGCGCCTTTGCCCGTCCACGTTCGACAGCCTCAAGGCCGGCGGCAAATTGCGAAACGGTAAAGCAAAATGTGTTGTTGATCGAACACCCCTGAGCGACGAGTTGTTCAATCGCCAGATATCCCGCCTGACTACCGGGAACCTTGATCATGATGTTCGGTGCCAGCCCGGACAATTCCAGGCCGTGTTTGACAATTGCCGAAGTATCTTCGCCAAGAAACGGATCAACTTGAGCGGACAACCAGCCGAAACGCTTACCCGAATCACGCCACATTGCGTCTAATTGACTGGCGGCATCCAGAACAAGCTGGCTGTAGATATTACGGCGACGCTGTGTAACATCCAGCCGTTCATCCCAGCTATTATTTCGCTCAGCCCAGCAATAATGAGCGTGTAAAAAGGCCGTATTGATTAGCCGTGGGTTAGTCGTAACACCCGTTATTCCGGAAAAACTGTCAGATAACGGCTCCGGCAATAGAGAATCGATAAGACGTCTCAACTCATGATAGCGTTCCACCATTGCTGACTTGAAAACCCCATAGCAGGCAGGTGAACCATCCCACCAAACTTCCGAATCCGGATTAGCATTTTTCAGGATGCGAACATATCTCAAACCAGCCATTAGCGGCTCCAATGAGCAATCAACTTAGACTTCTCGGTGCCGGTGCGCAGAGCACACCGAGAAAATGCATTATTAGAATTGGGCGCGAAGCTAACTTAGTATTGCCCTAAAGATGGATCCCATATTTACACCTGTCAAACGGGTAACGGTGGTTTACTGAGCACAATTGGAAATAAAGACCAGCCGTTTAATTTCATCCGGGCGGATAACTTGGCTGACACTGACCTAAGCATCCGTAATCGGTCTGCCAAGATCACAAGTTAAAACATCCGGATATAAGCGTCCGCCGAGAGCCAGCGTGCGTCTGCTGGTGAAGACTGACTGCGTTGCCCCGGTCCGGGGAAGTCTCCTATGCTAGAGCGGTTACGACACGCGACGTGAGTTTGCCGCATGCTTGCGTTGAAGAAATCGCCATTGTGCGAGGCTGAATGAATAGACAACGGCCGCAGAGCTGAAGCCCCGCCAGAACCAAGGATAAAACACCGTGAATACACCTTCCGACCGCTATACGTACAAGGCCCGCTGGTTTCACTGGGCAATGGCAATCCTGATCGTGCTGGCCTATGCGCTGATCCTGAGCCGCACGCAGTTCGAACGCGGCTCGCAGTTGCGGACCTTTGTGGTGCAAACCCACTTCTGGGTCGGCATTGTGGTGCTGATCATGGCGTTTTTTCGGATCGCCGAGCGTCACCGGCATACACCCCCGGGCATCATGCCGCCCCTCCAAGGCTTCCTGCACACCGCCGCCACACTTTCTCATTACCTGTTGTATGCGTTTCTGTTCGTCCAGCCAGTTCTCGGGCTGCTCACGGTATTGATCGAAAAGGGTTCGCTGCCGATTCCCCTGACTCAGTTGCTGATCCCGTCGCCCTTCCCGGTATCCGAAGACCTCGCCGAATCCCTGGAAGACATCCACAAACTGCTGGGGACGATCTTCTATTACGTGATCGGCCTGCACGTAGTCGCGGCGATCTGGCATCACTTTGTGCGCAAGGACAATACGGTCAAGCGGATGGTGTGATCCTTGTAGCGAATTCATTCGCGAAGAGACCGGATGCCTTCCCGGATAAATCCGGTCCCACAAGATCGCGCCGATTTCGAAACCGTGGGAGCGAATTCATTCGCGAAGAGGCCGCGACAGTCTTCGACTATCTCGCTGACTGAACCGACGTCCTCCCGGATAAATCCGGTCCCACAAGACCGCGCCGATTTCGAAATGGTGGGAGCGAATTCATTCGCGAAGAGGCCAGGACAGGCGCCGAATGCCTCGCTGACTGAACCGACGCCTTCCCGGATAAATCCGGTCCCACAGGATCGCGCCGCTTTCGAAATCGTGGGAGCGAGTTCATTCGCGAAGAGGCCGGGACAGGCTCCGAATGTCTCGCCGGCTGAACCGACGTCTTCCCGGATAAATCCGGTCCCACGGGATCGCGCCGCTTTCGAAATCGTGGGAGCGAATTTATTCGCGAAGAGGCCGGGACAGGCTCCGACTCTCTCGCTGATTGCACCGACGTCTTCCCGGATGAATCCGGTCCCACAGGATCGCGCCGCTTTCGAAATCGTGGGAGCGAATTTATTCGCGAAGGGGCCGGGACAGGCTCCGAATGTCTCGCCGTCTGAACCGACGTCTTCCCGGATGAATCCGGTCCCACGGGATCGCGCCGCTTTCGAAATCGTGGGAGCGAATTTATTCGCGAAGAGGCCGGGACAGGCTCTGACTCTCTCGCTGACTGCACCGGATGCCTTCCCGGATAAATCCGGTCCCACAAGACCGCGCCGCTTTCGAAATTGTGGGAGCGAATTCATTCGCGAAGAGGCCGGGACAGGCTCCGACTCTCTCGCTGACTGCACCGACGCCTTCCCGGATAAATCCGGTCCCACAGGATCGCGCCGATTTCGAGATTGTGGGAGCGAATTTATTCGCGAAGAGGCCGTAACGTCTTGCATCATTGGCGCCTGACACGACGCACCGACCCCTTCGCGGGCAAGCCTCGCTCCAACGGCGGTTGGCAAGGTGGCTCCGGCAACGGATAATGCCCAGTTTTTCCACCCGCGCATCCAGGCGCTGCCGCGCTTGCGGTCGAAGAGAGCACCATGAAAGACACCATTCGCCAGCTGATCCAACAAGCACTGACCCGACTCGTCAACGAAGGCGTCTTGCCAGAAGGGCTGTCGCCGGCGATTCAGGTGGAAAACGCCAAGGACAAGACCCACGGCGATTTCGCCAGCAATATCGCGATGATGCTGGCCAAGCCGGCCGGCATGAAACCGCGTGACCTAGCGGAAAAACTCATCGCCGCGCTGCCTGCCGACGAGCAGGTCAGCAAAGTGGAGATCGCCGGCCCCGGCTTCCTCAATTTCTTCCAGAACACTCAGGCTTTGGCGGCGCGCCTGGATGCCGCGCTGGCCGATCCGAAGCTGTCGATCCACAAGGTTGGCGCAACCCAGCGCACCGTGGTCGATCTTTCCGCGCCAAACCTGGCCAAGGAAATGCACGTCGGTCACTTGCGCTCGACGATCATTGGCGATGGCGTGGCCAACGTTCTTGAGTTCCTCGGCGACACCGTGATTCGTCAGAACCACGTCGGCGACTGGGGCACGCAATTCGGCATGCTGCTCGCGTATTTGCAGGAACAGCCAGCTGCCAGCGATGAGCTGTCGGACCTGGAAGACTTCTACCGAGCCGCGAAAAAACGTTTCGACGAGTCGGAAGAGTTCGCCGAGCGGGCTCGTGCCCTGGTGGTCAAGCTGCAGGCGGGCGATGCTGAATGCCTGAGCCTGTGGACAAAATTCAAGGACATCTCGCTTTCCCACTGCCAGAAAGTCTATGACCTGCTGAACGTCAAGCTGACCCCGGCCGACGTGATGGGCGAAAGCGCCTACAACGATGATCTGGCCAATGTGGTCGCGGATCTCAAGGCCACTGGCCTGCTGGTGGAAAGCAACGGCGCGCAATGCGTGTTCCTCGAAGAATTCAAGACCGCTGAAGGCACGCCGCTGCCGGTGATCGTGCAAAAGGCCGGTGGCGGTTACCTTTACGCCACCACTGACCTCGCGGCGATTCGCTATCGCAGCAAGGTGTTGAAGGCTGATCGTGCGTTGTACTTCGTCGATCAGCGTCAGGCGCTGCACTTCCAGCAAGTGTTCGAAGTGGCGCGCAAGGCCGGTTTCGTCCACGACGGCATGCAACTCGAGCACATGGGTTTTGGCACCATGAACGGCGCCGATGGCCGCCCGTTCAAGACCCGCGACGGCGGCACCGTGAAGCTGATCGACCTGCTCGATGAAGCCAAGGAGCGCGCCTACGCTCTGGTCAAGGAGAAGAACCCGGAGCTGGCCGAGGACGAATTGCGCACCATCGCCAAGGCCGTGGGCATCAGCGCGGTGAAATACGCCGACCTGTCCAAGCACCGTGCCAGCGACTACAGCTTCAACTTCGAGCAGATGCTCAGCTTTGAAGGCAACACCGCGCCGTATCTGCTTTACGCCTACACCCGCGTGGCCGGTGTGTTCCGCAAGCTCGGCACGCCGTTCGACGCCAGCAAGGGCCAGATCGTGTTGCAGGCGCCACAGGAAACCGAACTGGCGGCGCGTCTGGCGCAGTTCGGCGAAATCCTGAATAACGTCGCCGAAAAAGGCACGCCTCACGTACTCTGTGCGTACATCTATGATTTGGCGGGTCTGTTCTCCAGTTTCTACGAGAACTGCCCGATCCTCAGCGCCGACAATGCGGATCAACAACAAAGCCGTCTGCGCCTTGCTGCCCTGACCGGCCGCACCCTCAAGCAAGGCCTGGATCTCTTGGGCCTGGAAACTCTGGAGCGTATGTAAGTTGGCAGTTGCGAAGAAGAAACCGGCT
>DASVUK010000146.1:0-112465 GCA_036387095.1 Pseudomonas sp. | reverse complement strand
TACCGCCCTCAACTGCGAGAAACGCTTTGGTGATGGCGACGGTGATTTTGTCATCCGTGTACGGGACGACGGTGCCGTTACGCTTGATCACGCGCAGCTGGCCGGGAGCGGTCGCGGACAGGTCCTGTTGCGATTGGCCTGTCTGCGGCGCCTTGTTCGGCGAGTTCTCGCGAGTTGTGTCGGTTTGCATGGGTGTCTCCACGTTCTCTAAGTTTTTTTGAACACTGATCGGGTCAGCGCCCACTGAAGGCATATTCAGTCGACAAACGTCGTCTGTAAGACTTCCAAAGGAACAGAGGGCGGCGGATGCGCCGTCCCTGGCTTTGAAGTCAAAAAGGTAACGAATCGTTGTCATTACCCTTGGGAAATCTCTGGAAGCGTGCTCGTTTTATATTGCAACAAATGTACTGTTCTGCCGTCGTCGACGAGACGTGCGGTTCAGGTCTTCGCGGGAGGAGCTTTGGCCGCAAATCGGGCCTTTGGTTCACCCCTCGAAGCTTGAGAAAAATGCTTGAAATTCCCGTTCGACTTGTGCTGTGTTTTTAGCGCAAAACCCTACATGTAGGGTTTTTTTCGCGGCGGGCTACAAGATAATGCGTTTTGGACATCAATTGCAACGCACGGGTTGTGGATAAAGCTGTGTGTAATTGCTGTATGAAATGCCCAAAACCCGTGTAGGCCGCATAACTACTGGACCTGACCGTTTGTCATGCTTATTTACGATTTTTCATGGCTGTGGACGGTTTTTGCGGGCGCGCACCCTACCACAAAAAATGCCTCCCGCAAGCCCGATCTGGCATGTCGTGTGCTAGGTGTAAGGGGTTGCTACACTCGCTGCCTGCTGCGTCGCGCATTGGTCCTTTTCAATGGCAACGCTCATTAATAAGAACAACAGCACAAGAGACCCCTGTGGAGCGAGAAGCCTGGCAAATACTGATTGTTGAGGATGACCAGCGTCTGGCCGAGCTGACCCGCGATTACCTTGAGAACAACGGCCTGCGTGTCAGCATCGAAGGCGACGGTGCCTTGGCGGCTGCGCGAATTCTGGAGCAACAGCCTGATCTGGTGATTCTGGACCTGATGCTGCCCGGCGAAGACGGCTTGAGCATCTGCCGCAAGGTACGCGACCGCTATGACGGGCCGATCCTGATGCTTACCGCGCGCACCGACGACAGCGATCAGGTCCAGGGGCTGGACACTGGCGCGGATGATTTCGTCTGCAAACCGGTGCATCCCCGAGTGTTGCTGGCGCGGATACATGCGCTGTTGCGCCGCAGCGAAGCGCCCCAGGCACCCAGCGAGTTGCAGCGGCTGATGTTCGGTCCGCTGGTGGTGGACAACGCCTTGCGCGAGGCGTGGTTGAACGACAACAGCATTGAACTGACCAGTGCCGAGTTCGACCTGCTGTGGTTGCTGGTGGCCAATGCCGGGCGGATTCTGTCCAGAGAAGAGATTTTCACCGCACTACGCGGCTTCGGTTACGACGGTCAGGACCGCTCGATTGACGTCCGGATCTCTCGTATTCGGCCTAAAATCGGCGATGATCCCGACCACCCGCGCCTTATCAAGACCGTACGCAGCAAAGGTTATCTGTTCGTGCCACAAGCGGCGCAGGCGATGCCGTATGCGGGCTGATAGAACCCGTGGGCGCGAATTCATTCGCAAGAGGGCCACCCCGTGAATGCCGCGCCGCGACAGAACGTTATCTGCCTATGAACTCAATTTTCCTGCGCATTTATGGCGGCATGCTTGCCGTGCTGGTCCTGGTGGCGCTGCTGGGCGTGCTCAGTCTGCACCTGCTCAATCAAGTGCGTACCGAGCAATATCGTGATCAGTTGGCCCATGGCACGTTCGCGCTGATGGCCGACAATCTGCAACTGATGGATGCCATCGAGCGCCATCGCGCCCTGGCGGTGTGGGAGCGGTTGCTGGGCATACCGTTGATCTTGCAGACCGCCGAGCAGGCGCAACTGGGCAGTGGCACGCGCAATCGACTGCAACGCGGTCAGGTGGTGGTTGAACAAACCGGGCCGCACGCGGCCAGGGTCTACCGGCAGATCAGTGACCGCGAGCCGCTGCTGCTTACGGGCGAAGTGCAACAGATCACCGAGCAGTTGGCGCGGGCGACCATTTATCTGTTGATCGATGAACTGGTGCGTTTCCCGGTGGCCGAGCAACCGGCGCGCCTGGAAGCCTTGCGCCAGAGCAAGGGCTTTGGCTTCGATCTGAGGTTGATTCCCCTGGAAAAGGCGGACGTGGATGACGATCAGCGGCGCCGTGTGGATGAAGGCGACACGGTCATGGCCTTGGGCAAGGGCGGCGATTCGATTCGGGTGCTCGCCGGAATCGTCGATACGCCGTGGGTGCTGGAACTCGGTCCGCTGTACCAGATGAACCCGTATCCGCCGCAACTGCTGGTGGTGATCGCCTTGCTCGGGCTGTGTCTGATCGGTCTGGTGGTGTATTTGCTGGTGCGTCGCCTTGAGCGGCGTCTGCTGGAACTGGAGGCCGCCGCCACGCTGATTGCCCAGGGCAGCCTGGAAACCCGGGTGCCGGACTCTGGTGCGGATTCGGTCGGGCGGCTGGCGGCGGCGTTCAATGGCATGGCCGAGCACTTGCAGCGTTCGTTGACCATTCAGCGCGAGCTGGTGCGCGCCGTGTCCCATGAGCTGCGCACGCCTGTGGCGCGGCTGCGGTTCGGGCTGGAGATGATTGGCGACGCGACGACCCCTGAAAGCCGGCACAAATACATGGTGGGCATGGACAGCGACATTCAGGATCTGGACAAGCTGGTGGATGAAATGCTGACTTACGCACGCCTGGAGCAGGGCGCGCCAACCCTGAATTTTCAAAGCATTGACCTGCAACGGTTGCTCGATCAGGTCATCGCCGAGCTGGCACCCTTGCGCGCCGATGTACGGGTGGTTTGCGGGGTTTGTTCGGTCAGGCCTGAAGGTGAAACGGCGTGGGTCGAAGCGGAGCCCCGTTATCTGCATCGAGCGTTGCAGAATCTGGTCAGTAATGCGATTCGTCATGCCGAGTCCGAGGTGCGGATCAGCTTTGAGCTGTCGCCGAATCGTTGTCGCATTGATATCGAGGACGACGGGCCGGGTATTCCGGAAAACGCCTGGGAGCGGATCTTCACCCCGTTCATGCGTCTGGACGACAGCCGCACGCGTGCTTCCGGAGGCCACGGCCTGGGGTTGTCGATTGTGCGGCGCATTATCCATTGGCATGGCGGCCGGGCATTGATCGGACGCAGTTCCGAGCTGGGCGGCGCGTGTTTCAGTCTGGCGTGGCCTCGCACTCAGGACCCGCAATGAACGATGACGGCGAATTGGGGTTGTTTGGACGCACGCTGCTGGCCGCTGATGATCCACGACCGCTGCATAGCGTACCGGACCTGCTCAGGCCGCAAGTGCTGGATGCGCTGCTGTTAAAGGTGTACGGCCCTCACTTGCTGGCTGGCCATTTGCCGGTGTTGGTTTCCCAATGGTCCAAGTACTACTTCATGGCGCTGATCCCGCCGGTGGTGGCTGCTGCCTTGATCGAGGATTGGCACTGGCCGCTGGGCCTGGATCAAGTGAACCTGGCATTGGACGAGCGGGGCTTGCCTGATGGTGTCCGCTTTGGTCCGGGCGCACGCGCCATGCTTGGGGCGTCGGAGTGTTTTGCCAGTCTGCTGGACGACAATTTAGAGCCGTTCATAGCGACATTGGCGGCTTACAGCGGCGTGGCTGCCAGCGTGTTATGGGGCAATGCCGGGGATTATCTCGAAACCTGCCTGACTCAATTGCGTCTGTTAACGGATCGCCCACTGGACGCAGGAGATGCTCTGCTCACTCACCCATATCGACCGGACGGGCGCCGAAACCCGCTGTTCAAGGCCGTGGGCTATGTCGGCGACCCGCTACGTCGGCAGCGCCGACGTTGTTGCTTGAGTTATCAGGTGGCGTGGGTTGGGCGGTGTGAGCATTGCCCGTTGAAGGGTTGAGTCGCAACTATCGCTGCCCCGCGTTGCTCGTGAGAGCCGACAGGTTCGGTGGTGGGTTAGGCCGCAATACTGACCAGACTCAACACATGGGCATCCTGCACGCTGAATTGCCCCTCCAGCTCCTTGCCGCTGTGCCATTCCCTGGACAGGTCGGTCAGCAGGCGCAGGCGAACATGGCCGTCCTCGGACCATTCCAGCAGTTGCGCATGTTCGAAGTAGAAGCGTTGCTGCACGATGGGATACAGCGCCTTGAACAACGCTTCCTTGATGGAGAACGTCAGGGTGACCCGCAGCGGGATGTGCTCGACAGGGCCGGCGGCCATTTGTGCCAGTTCCTCAGCAGTCAGGATTTCCCCGGCCAGCCGCGTGGCGCGCTCCATGCTGAGCATGTTTTCCGTGTCCAGGCCCAATCCGCGCCACTGTCGTTTGTGAGCCACGATGGCGGCCGCCCAGCCGGTGCTGTGGGTGATGGAGCCGCAGATATCAGCCGGCCAGATCGGCGCACGGTCTGCACCGATATCGGGGGCGATTTTCCGTCCATCCAGACGGTTCATGGCGTGCATTGCGCACAGCCGCCCGGCGAGAAACTCGGTCTGGCGCTTGGCGACCGAGCGCTGAATGCTGGCAGGCTGAGGGATCAGGCAGCGCTGGAAGTCGTCAGCCGCCAGTTTTGCAGGATCGAACCGACCGCTCACCAACACTGCGCCGTCCAGCGGGTGGGGCAGTGGCCAGTGATGGATCAGCGCGGGGCAGCAGGCGGGAAGTGTCGTGGCTTGAGTCATGGGCGGCATTTTGCCGGGACAATGGTGATGTGGGAAGCGCGCAGGGTCGCCGGTATCGGTGGGAGCCAGCTTGCTTGCGAAGAGGTCGATGGGCACGGCCAGTGTGCCGCACCTGACCAACGATTTCGCGAGCAAGCTCGTTCCTGGCTTCAGTCTCTGGATAGCCGGTGCTTATGCCCCGAACACCCGCTTCAAGAACACTTGCATATCCGTCCAAGAGCGTTGATCGGCTTCCTTGTTGTAGCCGATGTCCGGGCCGCCGTGGTCACCGTGGCTCAGGCGATCCGCGTCCGGGTTAGTGAAACCGTGCTTTGCGCCTTCGATGCTGACGAATTTGTAGTCGGCACCGGCCTTATCCATTTCGTTCTTGAACGCCGTGACGTTTTCCGGGGTGACCATGCTGTCCTTGGCGCCATGTTCCACCAGCATCGGCACCTTCACGCTGCCGGGGGTGGCCGGTGTATCGGTCGCCAGCGCGCCATGGAAGCTGACCACACCCGCTAACGCTTCGCCGCGCCGTGCAGCGTCCAGCACGATCTTGCCGCCAAAGCAGTAGCCGATGGCAGCGACTTTGTCGGGGTTGGTCTGCGGTTGTTTTTTCAATTGTTCAAGGCCTGCATCGAAACGCTGGGCGGCAGCGGCGCCGTCCTTGAGGGCGGCCTGCATGAAAGCCATGGCATCCTTGGGATGCTCGGTGTTCTTGCCTTCGCCATACATATCAATGGCCATGGCGCTGTAACCCAGCGCGGCCAGTTGACGAGCGCGGTGCTTGGCGTAGTCGTTCAGCCCCCACCATTCGTGGACGACGATAATGCCGGGACGCTGGCCCTTCACGGCGTCGTCATAGGCGTAGTAACCCACCAGTTTCGTACCGTCGGCGCTTTGGTAGTCCACTTGCCGGGTCTTGATTTCTGCGTGGGCGATGCTTGCCAGTGCCATCATGATCAATGCAATCCAGAAACGCATGGTCAGCTCCTTCTCTATAGAGATGCAGTGTCGAGGGGTGATGGGCAAGCCTAGCTGATTGTGTCGTTCTGGGTTGAGCCCGATGAGGCAGAAAGTCGTTCACCAGCCGTAAGGCCGTTGCAAAAGATGTTCAGGGGCGGTTCAGGGCCACGGGATTAGTCTGAACCCGTACTCAGACAGCGCGATGCGCGAGCGGAGGTGACTATGCTGACATTCAACAAGTTTTTCCTGGCCCTGGCGTTTCTCGGCGGCAGCGCAGCGGTGCAAGCGGCCGATGGTGTGCTGGAGCGGGCTCCGGTGCCACCAGGCAAGACCAGCGAGCGCATGGACCGAACCGACCGAGAGCTGCGTCATGGCGCGAGCGGTGTCTGGAACCCGGGTTTTAGTCAGCGCAGCACCGATCATCTGGGTGCGGGCCAGCCCGATTATTCAGTCAGTCTTAAAAACCTGTCCGGCACCCATAATGGCGTGCCCGTCCCATGGGAAAGCCTGGCAGGGTATTACGATCCCGGTGTGGCGCAGGTGGGCGGTACTAATCTGCTCGGGGCTGGCACAATCGGCGTCGAGCAATCCTTTGCGGCGTCGACGCGCTTGACCCGTAGCCCGCAGGACTGGGTGCCGACACAGGTGTGATGCAGTTGATCCGTTGTAAATGCGCAGATAAAACCTTGCCCAGGAGAGTGTCATGAAGTTGTTGGTGGTAGAGGATGAGGCCCTGTTGCGTCATCACTTGCTGACCCGGTTGACCGAATCCGGTCATGTGGTGGAGGCCGTGGCCAATGCCGAAGAGGCGCTTTACCAGGCCGGACAGTTCAATCATGACCTGGCGGTGATCGACCTTGGCTTGCCCGGTATGGGCGGGTTGGACCTGATTCGACAACTGCGTACCCAGGGCAAGGCGTTCCCGATTCTGATCCTGACTGCCCGCGGCAACTGGCAGGACAAAGTCGAGGGGCTGGCAGCCGGTGCGGACGACTATGTGGTCAAGCCATTTCAGTTCGAAGAGCTGGAAGCGCGACTCAACGCGCTGCTGCGTCGCTCCAGTGGGTTCATCCAGTCAACCATTGTGGCCGGGCCGTTGCTGCTGGATCTCAACCGCAAACAGGCGTCCATGGACGAGCAGCCCTTGGCGCTGACCGCCTATGAATACCGGATTCTCGAATACCTGATGCGCCATCATCAGCAGGTTGTGCCCAAGGAGCGCTTGATGGAACAGTTGTACCCCGATGACGAGGAGCGCGATCCCAACGTGATCGAGGTTCTGGTCGGCCGTTTGCGCCGCAAGATCGAGGGACCTCATGCCTTCAAACCTATCGAAACCGTGCGTGGGCTGGGCTATTTGTTCTCCGAGCGCTGTAATTGATTCGTTCGCTGCACCTGCGGCTGCTGATTGGCGCTGCGACCCTGGCGGTGATCTTCATGCTGTTGATGCTACCTGCCTTGCAGGGTGCATTCAGCCTGGCGTTGCGTGGTTCCATCGAGCAACGGTTGGCGTCGGATGTGACCACCCTGATTTCCGCCGCGCGGGTTGAAGATGGTCGTTTGCTGATGCCGTCGGTGCTGCCCGGTGAGCAGTTCAATCTGCCTTCCAGCCGTTTGTTGGGCTACATCTATAACCGTCAGGGCGAACTGGTCTGGCGTTCGCTGGCGACCGAAGATGAATTCATCGATTACCAGCCGCGTTATGACGGCAAGGGCAGTGAGTTCTCCAAGATCAAGGAACCCAACGGAGAAGAGTTCTTTGTCTATGACGTCGAAATCAAGCTGCTTGGTGGGCGCAACGCCGCGTTCAGCATCGTCGCACTGCAACCGGTGCGCGAGTATCAGGAAACCGTGGCAGCCCTTCGGGAAAAACTCTACCTGGGCTTCGGTGCTGCGTTGCTGGTTCTGCTGGCCCTGCTCTGGATCGGGTTGACCTGGGGGTTGCGCGCGTTGCGGGGTCTGAGTCTGGAACTCGATCAGGTGGAATCCGGCGCCAGGGACAGCTTGAGTGAAAACCACCCCAGCGAACTGCTGCGGCTTACCGGCTCTTTGAACCGCCTGTTGCTCAGCGAGCGCGAGCAACGCATCCGCTATCGCGATTCCCTGGGCGATCTGGCCCATAGCTTGAAGACCCCGCTGGCGGTCTTGCAGGGCGTCAGCGAAACCATCGCCAAACGGCCTGAAGACCTCGAACAAGCGCGCATCCTGCAATCGCAGATCGAGCGCATGAGTCAGCAGATCGGTTACCAATTGCAGCGCGCCAGCCTGCGCAAGAGTGGACTGGTGCGGCATCATGTTGCCCTGCGGCCGGTGGTTGAAAGCCTGTGCAACACGCTGGACAAGGTGTATCGGGATAAACAGGTGAAAGTCACCCTGGACCTGCCCGACGAGTGTTTGGTGCCCATGGAGCAGGGCGCGTTACTGGAAATGCTCGGCAATTTGCTGGAGAACGCCTATCGCCTGTGCCTGAGCCAGGTGCGAGTCAGTCTGCGCTCCGGCGAGGCAGGCGATGAGCTGTGTGTCGAAGACGACGGGCCGGGCGTGCCGGAAAATCAGCGCGAGCGGATTCTGCAACGGGGTGAACGCCTGGATCGCCAGAACCCGGGGCAGGGCATTGGTCTGGCGGTGGTCAAGGACATCATCGAAAGTTATGGCGCGCGCCTTACCCTGGAAGATTCATCCTTGGGCGGTGCGGCGTTCAGGATTCATTTTTAGTTGGGTCCGGTAGCGACAATGAAGTTCTCGGGCCTGGAACGCCGCCTTCCCGGATAAATCCGGTCCCACAGGCTGGTCACGATTTCAATCACTGGCGGCGGATACCCGCCATCCCTTCCCCGAATTCCTGGCACCGAGGCGGAAAACCGCCACCTTCGCACCCACGCTCTCGCGCTCTCTGGCCGGAAAAGCCTTGTATCCATTGGATTTCCTTCTTTTTCGCTGAACTGGCACGGCCCTTGCGATATGTGCGGTAGAGGTCTGCCTTGTGCAGCTCGCCAAAACAAATCCCTCCAGTGCAGGAGGGTTAGCTCGTTAGGTGCCGCGTGCGTCAGTTGGATGATGCCGGCGACACTCTTGAGGACTTCAACATGACGACTCGTCAGCCCCTGTATAAATCCCTGTACTTCCAGGTGATCGTAGCAATCGTGATCGGCGTTCTGATCGGTCACTTCTACCCAGATACCGGCAAGGCCCTCAAGCCACTGGGTGACGGGTTCATCAAACTGATCAAAATGGTCATTGCTCCAATCATCTTCTGCACCGTGGTCAGCGGTATCGCCGGCATGCAGAACATGAAATCGGTTGGCAAGACCGGTGGTTACGCGCTGCTTTATTTCGAAGTCGTGTCCACCATTGCCCTGCTCATCGGTCTGATCGTGGTCAACGTCGTTCAGCCGGGCGCCGGCATGAACATTGATGTCAGCACCCTGGATGCGTCCAAGATTGCCGCTTATGTCACAGCGGGCGCTGACCAGAGCATTGTCGGCTTCATCCTCAACGTGATTCCGAACACCATCGTCGGCGCGTTCGCCAACGGCGACATCCTGCAAGTCTTGATGTTCTCCGTGATCTTCGGCTTTGCGCTGCACCGGCTGGGTGCCTACGGCAAGCCGGTTCTGGACTTCATCGATCGCTTTGCCCACGTGATGTTCAACATCATCAACATGATCATGAAGCTCGCCCCACTGGGCGCCTTCGGTGCCATGGCGTTCACCATCGGTGCCTACGGTGTGAGTTCGCTGGTGCAACTGGGCCAGTTGATGATCTGCTTCTACATCACTTGCGTGCTGTTCGTGGTGTTCGTGCTGGGCACTATTGCCCGGGCTCACGGTTTCAGCATCTTCAAGCTGATCAAATACATCCGTGAAGAGCTGTTGATCGTACTGGGTACTTCCTCGTCGGAATCGGCACTGCCACGCATGCTGATCAAAATGGAACGCCTGGGCGCCAAGAAATCGGTTGTCGGTCTGGTTATCCCGACTGGCTACTCGTTCAACCTGGACGGCACGTCGATCTACCTGACCATGGCGGCTGTGTTCATTGCCCAGGCCACTAACACCCACATGGACATCACGCACCAGATCACCCTGTTGCTGGTGCTGCTGCTGTCGTCCAAAGGTGCTGCCGGCGTAACCGGCAGCGGCTTCATCGTCCTGGCTGCCACCTTGTCGGCTGTTGGCCACCTGCCGGTTGCCGGTCTGGCGCTGATCCTGGGCATCGACCGCTTCATGTCCGAAGCCCGTGCCTTGACCAACCTGGTGGGTAACGCAGTTGCCACGCTGGTGGTTGCCAAGTGGGTAGGTGAGCTGGATAACGACCAACTGCAGACCGAGCTGACTTCTGGTGGTCGCGCAATCGACAACATGGCTCCTGTGGATGATCTGGGTGTTGCAGAGCTGGCGCCTGAGCCTCTGACACGTCCGATCCCGACGCGTAAACCGATCTAACGGTTAGCGTTGTGAGAAAAACCCATCTTCGGATGGGTTTTTTTACGCCTGCAATTAATGCGACTGATTGAGCGGCTCAGGTTAGCGCAAGTGTCTACGCTCTAAGGCAAATCAAGAATATCCAGGAAGCCCTCATGCTCGGTCCGCTGTCGTCACTCAAAGTGCTGGATTTTTCAACGCTGCTGCCGGGCCCATTTGCTTCGCTTTTACTGGCGGACATGGGCGCTGAAGTGCTGCGCATCGAATCGCCGACCCGACCGGATCTGCTGCGCGACCTGCCGCCTCACGACCGGGGCACATCCGCCAGCCACGCCTACTTGAACCGCAGCAAACGCAGCCTGGCGCTGGATCTGAAACAGCCAGCCGCGTTGGAGGTGATCAAGCGTCTGGTGCAGGACTACGACATTGTGCTGGAGCAATTTCGCCCGGGTGTCATGGATCGGTTGGGGATCGGTTACGAAACCCTCAAGGCGCTCAATCCGCGGCTGATCTACGTCGCGATCACCGGCTATGGGCAGACTGGCCCGTATCGCGACAGGGCCGGGCATGACATCAATTATCTGGCGCTGTCCGGCATCGCCAGCTACACCGGGCGACGTGAAAGCGGGCCGGTGCCGCTCGGGATTCAAGCAGCCGATGTGGCCGGTGGCTCGCTGCATGGCGTGATTGGCCTGCTCGCGGCGGTGGTTGCGCGCCAGCACACCGGGCTTGGGCAATACGTCGATGTGAGCATGACTGACTGCGCTTTCAGCCTGAATGCCATGGCGGGCGCGGCGTATCTCGCCTGTGGCATTGAGCCCGAGCGGGAGAACCAATTACTCAACGGTGGCAGCTTCTACGACTATTACCGCAGTCGCGACGGACGCTGGTTTGCCGTGGGCAGCCTGGAACCGGCCTTTATGCAGACGTTGTGCACGGCACTCAACCGTACGGAACTGGCCGCCCAAGGGTTATCGCCAGCATCGCAGGTACAGGACGAGCTGAAAAACGAGCTAAGAATGGAGTTCGAAAAACGCAGTTTTGCGGAGTTACAGGAGTGTTTCGCGCAAATCGACGCCTGCGTAGAGCCGGTGCTGAGCCTGTCCGAAGCCGTCCATCACCCGCAATTGCAGGCGCGTGATCTGGTCACGCAGGTGCCACGAGGTGACGGCAGCGCTCAAGCGCAGCTGGCCTGCCCATTGAAGTTCTCCGATGGACTGGCGGGCCCTCGCCATATCGGTGCCGGATTGGGCGCGCACAGCCAGCAGGTGCTCAAGGAGTTTGGGTTTTCCCAAGAGCAGATCAGCTGCATGCGTGAGGAGGGCAGTGTGTTGTGAGTTCAGCGGGCGCTATTCCACCCGGGTCTCGCCACTGAACACCAGGGTCTCGCGACAGCGTCGACATAAATAACGTCGTCCTTTCCTGACCATTTGATGGCGCTGGGCAGAGAAGGGGAAATCACTGCCCGCGCAAGGGCAGCGGTAGATATAGCGAGTGACGCTGCGCCGCTTGATGGCGTAGGTGTGGCAGCGATTGGGCGGCAATTCGTAAACGCCGCGCATGATCAGCTGCCATTCTTCGCCATGGGGCTGAATGCGGTCGCCAAACAATTGATGAGCGATCAAGTGCGCGACTTCGTGGGGCACGGTCTGACGCAGGAAATCTTCACTGTTTTCAAGGTACAACTGGGGGTTGAAACGCAGCAGGTTCTCATGCAAATGGGCGACGCCGGCCTTTTGACCGCGCAGCTTTAAGCTGACCACCGGGCGTTTGAAGGGGCGTTTGAAAAAGGCTTCGGCTTGCTGATAACAGACTTCGACGCGGTTATTGAGTTGCTCGGACATGCTTTCTCGATCTCCAGAGAAACCAAGTATGCCGTAAAGCCGGGGCGAGCCGAAAACTCAAGCTGCCCAATGGTCATTAACGCCCAAGACGATGCAATAAGGGTGTAGGAGCGAACTTGTTCGCGAAGCGGCGTTTCTCATCGCCCCGCGCCTCGCCAACAAGCTGGCTCCTTCAAGACTTCCCGGCCCTCAATTGGTGTACTCCGGCCCCACGCCAATGCCCCACAGCACCACGGTAAACGCCATGATCGCCACCAGTACCACCAACCCCACGGCCAGTACCGAGCTTGAGAACATGAAGCCTTCGTCCGCCGGGATATTCATGAAGGTCGGCAGCCCGACATAGAGCAGGTACACGGTGTAGCAAATGGCCGCCGTGCCAACCAGCATGCCCAGCCACATGTGAGGATAAAGCGCCGCCAGCCCGCCGATGAACAGCGGTGTTGCGGTGTAGGTTGCAAACGCGACACAACGCGCCAGGCTCGGCGTGGCGTCATAGGTGCGGGCCATCCAGTGAATGAAGCCGCCCATGACCGCAACCCCGGCCAGCATCGCGATGTAGGACATGATCGTCATCCATAGCGCGCTTTCATGAGTGAGCATCACCGGTGCTCGATCGCCAATCACCCAGCCGATCTGAGTGGTGCCTATATACGCTGAAACCGCGGGGATCGCGGCAAGGACCAGCGTGTGGGTAAGGTACATGTGGCCGATACTTTCTTCCTCTTCGCCACGTATCTGTTTCCATTCTTGATCGGGATGCGTGAACAGTCCCCAGACGTGATGGATCATGCGTGTCACTCCTTCCGCTCGTGTATGCCGTGCCCGAAAAGGGCGCCTGCGCAGGGCAAAACCCCGCAGGTAAAGGCCACAGCCCGGATTGAATCTATGGATGCGACCTCATGACGCAGTATAGAAAGCTCAGAACCCCGACAGCCGGGTTGCTTAGAGTGATTGGCAATGTCAGGACGGTTATTAATAGCCGATGGTTGACCTGGCTAGCAGCCGCTGCGAAGGGCGATCAATGCAGGGCGATCTTTATGGGCAAAATCTTTATGGGTAAAATAGTCGGCTTTTCAGCCACCCCCCCGCCATAACACCGGATACCAGCGCCATGGGCACCCTTTCAGTCAATCAGAACAAACTGCAAAAACGCCTGCGTCGCCAGGCCGGTGAAGCCGTAGCCGACTACAACATGATTGAAGAGGGCGACAAGGTGATGGTGTGCCTGTCCGGCGGCAAGGACAGCTACACCCTGCTTGATGTGCTGATGCATTTTCAAAAAGTCGCGCCCATCACGTTCGATATCGTCGCCGTGAACATGGATCAGAAGCAGCCCGGCTTCCCCGAGCACGTGCTGCCGACCTATCTGGAAACCCTGGGCGTCGAATACCACATTGTGGAAAAAGACACCTATTCCGTGGTCAAGGAGCTGATTCCCGAAGGCAAGACCACCTGTTCGCTGTGCTCGCGCCTGCGTCGCGGCACGTTGTACACCTTCGCTGACGAGATCGGCGCGACTAAGATGGCTTTGGGTCATCATCGCGATGACATCGTCGAAACCTTCTTCCTCAATATGTTCTTCAACGGTTCCCTCAAGGCCATGCCGCCCAAGTTGCGCGCCGATGACGGTCGTAACGTGGTGATTCGCCCGCTGGCTTATTGCCATGAGAAAGACATTCAGGCCTATTCTGACCTGAAAAACTTCCCGATCATCCCGTGCAACCTCTGCGGCTCTCAGGAAAATCTCCAGCGGCAGGTGGTCAAGGACATGCTCCAGGACTGGGAGCGTCAAACCCCTGGCCGCGTCGACAGCATTTTCCGCAGCCTGCAGAACGTCCAGCCCTCGCAACTGGCCGACCGCAACCTGTTCGACTTCACCAACCTGCGTATCGATGAGACGGCGGCATCGAGGTTTGTGAACATCGTCAATATCTGAAGTCATTCCCGAAAGCGCCAGGGCAGGCGCCGGAACATTCGGGCCTGCCCTGATGAAGCCGCGGCCCGACAGTCGTGCCTTACAACCCGACCTCCGGCAGCACCGGCATGTTTGCCATTGCTTTGGCCATCAAGCCCTCGACGTAGGTACGATCCGCATCCGGCAACGCCAGGCGCGGTGGGCGGGTCAGGGCGCTTCCGCGCTGCATGATGGCTTCGCACAGCTTGATGCACTGGACCAGGTCCGGGCGGGCATCGAGGTGCAGCAGCGGCATGAACCACTCATAAAGCGCCATGGCCTCTGCGAAGCGCCCGGCCTTGGCGAGGCGGAACAGGGTTTCACCTTCTTTCGGGAAGGCGTTGGACATGCCCGACACCCAACCCACCGCACCGACCGCGACGCTTTCCACCAGCACGTCATCCAGTCCGGCGAACAGGATGAAGCGTTCGCCCACTTCGTTGCGCACGTCGATGAAGCGGTTGGTGTTGCCGGACGAATCCTTGAAACACACGATGTTGTCGCAGTCGGCCAGGGAAATCAGGATGTCCGGCGTGACGTCGTTCTTATAAATGGGCGGGTTGTTGTAGACCATCATTGGCAAATCGGTGGCGGCGGCTACGGTCCGAAAATGCGCGGCGGTCTCAAACGGCTTGGAGGAATACACCAGCGCCGGCATCAGCATGATCCCGTCGGCGCCGGCTTTAGCCACCTGTTTGGCGACTTCGCTGGCGTTATAGCTGGTGAACTCGGCAATCCCGGAGATCACCGGAACCCGTCCGGCGCTGGCGTCCTTGGCGACTTCCACCAGGCTGATTTTCTCGGCGACGCTCAGGGACGTGTTTTCACCGACGGTGCCACAAATCACCAGGCCGGAAACGCCGTCGCGCACCAGATTGGCGATAACTGTGTGGGTAGCTTCCAGATTGACGGAAAAGTCGTCGTTGAACTGCGTGGTGACGGCAGGGAAAACGCCGCTCCAGGATACGTGTTGGCTCATGAGTGACTCCGTTTTGAGTGAATGGTATTTCGTATACGTTCGTGTTTAGGTGAGTTCTGCCCGTTGGCGCGAGGCTTATGTAGGAGCCAACTTGTTGGCGAGAGGGCCTGGCGGGTTGTATCAGGCTGGCCGCCTCGCAAACAGGTTCGCTCCTACAGTGGTCATGTCTAAAGCTGCAACCCCACCGGCCAGGTGTCCGACAACTGATAGCCCTCGGGCCACGGATCGGTCGGGTCCAACAGGTGTTGATGAGTTCCGGTAATCCATGCCCGACCCGACAGCGCCGGAACAATCGCTGTGCGCCCGGCCACTTCGGTGAGGCTGTCGATGCGGCAGTTGAATTGCGAACCGATGATCGAACGCCCGACGAACCGTTCGCCCACTGCCAGCTCGCCTTTGGCATGCAGCACGGCCATGCGCGCCGAACAGCCGGTGCCGCACGGCGAGCGGTCGATCTTGCCGGGGCGGATCACCACCGCGTTGGCCGCTGTGGCGACGCCTTGTTCATAACTCAGCGGCGCGGCGATCTGGCAAAAGGAAATGTGTTTCCAGTCTGGGTTCAGCGGGTGTTCGAAACCCAATTGTTCGTTGGCGGCGAGGGTTATTTTCAGACCGGTTTCCACCAGATCCTTAGCCTCATCGGCGGTCAGCGCAAAGCCCAGTCTGGTCGAATCGACAATCGCGAAACTGTCGCCGCCGTAGGCTGTGTCCACTGGAATAGAACCGATCCCCGGCACCTCGATCCATGCGCCAAGCTTGTCGGCGAAGGACGGCAGGTTGCGGATTTCGACGCTCACCACTTTGCCGTCCTTGCATTGCGCCACGGCCTCGATCAAACCGCCGGGCGCTTCCAGAACCAGGCGGGTTTCCGGTTCGGTCATGGGCAGAATGCCGGTATCGAGCAGCACCGTCGCGACGCACAGCGAATTGGAGCCGGACATGGGCGGCACGTCGGCGGGCTCCATGATGATCCAGCCCATCTGCGCCTTTGGATGCTTGGGCGGCACCAGCAGGTTCACATGGCGGAACACGCCACCCCGGGGTTCGTTGAGCATGAAGTTGCGCAGCACGTTGTCCCGCTCGATCCAGCGTGATTGCTCCCACAGCGTATCGCCGGGCGGTGGTGCAACGCCGCCGACGATCACATCGCCGACTTCACCCTCCGCATGGCAACTGACCACATGGATAACCTTCGATGAACGCATCTGGCGGGCCTCCTAGTTGATGGACTTGAGGAAATCAGCGGTTTCCGGCCGCTGCGGGTTGCCGATGACCTGCTCCGGCGTGCCGATTTCATGCACCAGTCCGTTGCGGAAAAACGCCACGCGATCCGACACGTCACGGGCAAAGCGGATCTCGTGGGTCACCAGAATCATGGTCATGCCGTCCTCGGCCAGCATGCGCATGGTGTCCAGCACTTCACCCACCAGTTGCGGGTCCAGGGCCGAAGTGGCCTCGTCGAACAGCATGTAGTCCGGCGACATCGCCAAGGCGCGGGCAATGGCCATGCGCTGTTGCTGGCCACCGGACAGCTTGCCGGGGAAGACCTTGAGCTTGTCCGCCAGGCCCACATGCGTCAGCTGGCGGACCGCCAGCTCTTCGGCTTCGGCCTTGCTTTTGCCCAACACGGTGCGCGGCGCCAGCATCACGTTTTCCATTACGGTCAGGTGCGGAAACGCGTTCCATTGCTGAAAGACGATGCCGATTTTCTGCCGCAGCTTGTTGATGTCGGTGCCTTTGGCGTGCACTTCGGTGCCATCCACGCGAATGCTGCCGCTCTTGATCGACTCCAGACCGTTGATGCACATCAGCAGCGTCGATTTACCCGAGCCCGAGCCGCCGATGATCGACACCACTTCGCCTTTGTTGACGGTCAGGCTGACGCCCTTGATGACCTCAAGTTCGCCGAATGACTTATGTACCTTGTCGATTTCAATCATTTTCCTGCCACCTTGCTTCCAGTCGGGCGCCGAGACGGGCAACCACCAGGCTCATCACGTAATAAATCGCGCCGGCGATGCACAGCACCAGCAGCGGTTCCTGAATCCGGGTCACGATGGTTTGCGAAGCGCGCAGCAGTTCGACAATGCCGATCCACATCACCAGCGACGTGTCTTTCATCACGCCCAGCAACAGATTGACCCAGCCGGGGAACGCCACCCGCGTCGCCATGGGCAACACGATCTGGCGCAAGTCCTGCCAATACGTCAGGCCTAAAGAACGGCTGGCGCGGCGCACGCTCATTGGCACCGACAGCACGCCGCTGCGCACGACCTCAGTGCAATACGCGGTGACATACAGCCCGAGCACCACGCAGGCCACGGCGAACGCCGTCCAGTTCAGGCCAACGATGCTTTTCAGGGCGTTGAACAGCACGAACTGAATCAACAACGGCACGCTGCGAAACACATCCAGCACCCACGCCAGCGGGAGGGTGGATCGGGGCAGCAAGGCGCGCAGGAAACCGCAGATCACCCCGGCCACAGTGCCGATGGCCATGGAGGCGAGAGTCAGCAGAATCGTCACTTTCGCGCCGTCCAGCAGGAACAGCAGGTCGTTCCAGGTAAAGCTGCTATTGAACATGTCGATGCCCCATCAATACTGGCCTCAATACCGGAACAGGCGCCAGGACAGCAGCCGTGCGAGGAACACGATGGCCTTGGCGAGCAAGTAATAGAGCACCGCCGCAATGGCGAAGAACTCGAAGGTGCGGAAGGTCTTCACGTTGTAGTCCTGGGTGACGCCGGTCAGGTCGTCGTTGAGGCCGACGATCACGCCCATGGACGTCATCAATACTGCCCAGACCATCTGATTGGTCAGCGGGTAAAACACGATGCGCAGCAATTGCGGGATGACGATCAGGCGATACGCCTGGGGCGCGCTCATGCCCAGGGAGCGGGCGGCACGCAGTTGCGTGTCCGGCACGGCCTTGAGACCGCCGCGAAAGTTCTCCGCCAGATACCCGGCGTTGTTGATAGTGATCCCCGCCAGCAACGCCACCCATGAACTGATGTGCAGCCCGAACGAGCCGAGGCCGAAATACAGGATGTACACCTGAAACAGCGACGGCGTGTTGCGGGCGATGGAAATCCAGCTGGCGGAAAAGCCCCGCAGGACTGGATTTTTGCCTTGGCGCATGAAGGTCAGGCACAAGGCGATCAGCACGCCGAGAATCATCGACAGGGCGGCGGTCTCGAACGTCACCCAGGCGCCGCCGAGCATGTCTGGCAAGGCTTTGAAGGCGGCGCGCCAATGGAAGCTGTAATCAAACATGGGCAGGCTCCACCGGCATGGCCGGCTGATCCAGCCAGGCGGGCAGACGCCCGCTGGCCACGCCGCTGCACGCTGTGGCGACACATTCGGCGAGGCTGGCGAAATGCACCTGACGCCCAACCAGACCCGGCGCGTAGTGGGCGTATTTGCCCGAGTTGGTCATCAGTGTCCGGGCCGCGACGGGGACCACCGGTTCGCCCAGCATGCACCAGCAAGTGTCCGTCACAAGCTGCGCGCCGAAGGCTTCCAGCACGGCTACGTCGCCAGCCTGTCGGGCCTTTTCCAGCACATCGCGACCGCAGGTGATCACCAGCGGTACGTCCGGATGCCGACGCTTGCCGTCACACAGCCTGGCCAGCGTGGCGAATTCGCTGACCGAAAAATGCGGGTTGCCCAGGGAAATCAGATCCACTTGCGGTTGCGGCGCGCTGTCCAGCTCCCGCCAACTGTTGAGCAGTTGCCCGTGGGTAATGTGTTCGATACGCACTGGCGCTTTTCCGCCAAGGGCCTGCTCGACGCTCATGGCTTCGGGCGTGACGCCCGCAATGTGAAACATCGGCGCTGCCGAGGTGGTGGCGAACGCTGCGCCGAAGGCTTTCAGGTCGTCCAGGCTGGGCCGTGCGTGTTCGAGGCCGCACACCAACGGAATCTCGCTGCTGCACAGCAACCCGATGTGATAGCCCAGCAATGGATAGAAGCTGTCGTCCAGTTCGCTCAGCGCAGGCAGTTCAATGCGCACCTGCGCGTGGCGTTGCTCCGCCAGATGACAGCCGGTCAAGGGCGCGCGGCCGGTGAGGGCGATGCAGATGTCGAGGTAGTCCGGGTATTTCAGGGTGTAGGCGCCGATGACACTGTTGGCGTAGACCACCGCATTGGATTCAGCCCAGACGATTTGCTCGCCCGCCTTGGGCGCGCTGTCCAGCAGGTAGGGCGCGCAGGTGAAACTCAGGGTTGCGCCCATGTTCAGGTAAGCGTCGCCCAGTTGGCTGGCCGGCTCGCCCAGAGCGCTGTCGATGCCCAGCGCTCGCCAGCGGCGCTTGTCCACGGAGATGGAATTCAGCGTCGTCGGCACGCGCACGTTGGCGCCCCATTGCACCAGCTGCTGCGCAAACCGCAGGCTCGCCGGGCCGGTATAAATGCAGCCATCTATATGGGCTTGAGTGATGTCCAGCAATTGGCTGGCACCTTGCAATTGAGCCATGCGCACGATAATGCCCATGGCGACTTGTGCCGCTTTGCCAAACCGGCCGTCGAGAAAATGCTGGTCCTTTTCGCTCAGAGTCAGGTGCGCTTGCCACTGAGTTTCCGTCGCCGGTGCGAGGTATTCAGCCAGGGTTTGGGGTGGATCGATAAAACCCTGGAGCTGATCGGCATGCACCTGTACGTGGGACATGCCTTGCAGCGCGGTAAATCCTTCGCGCCCCAGGCTGATGACTGGAATGGAGCGTTCGAACATCTGCTCGGCGATGATCACCCCCAAGGTCAGGATGTCGTCTACCTGCTCGAACACCAATGCCGCCGGTGCATGGCCATTGAGGATCAACTCCAGCAACACGCTGCTGCCGGTGCAGGAGCCTCGCCCACTGGGAATCGCCAGCACCCGACCGCGGATCGTCTGCCCGCTCAGCGGATGATGCCGGTCGATGACCTCACCGCTGAACGGATCGACACCGCCCCAGAAACTCAAGCCGATATCGGCCCAGAGCAACTCGCCCTGGGCCGAACCGCTGACCAGACAACGGCCGTTGAGTGAAACATCTGGCATGAAGGACTCCCGAAGAGGTATCTGGCTGAAGCTGTAGGAGCGAACGTGTTCGCGAGGCGATATTTCCGGTCACCCAAGACCTCTATTTCGCCAACAGTTGCTCCCACCAATGGCATCGATAAATCAGCGATAAACCCCCGGCACGGTCAGGTCCACCGGCTTGCCGCCAACCCATTTTTCATACAGTTCAGCGTAGCGCCCGGTGCGCACTTGTTGGTTGACGAACAGGTTCAGGTAATTGATCAAACCGTATTCATTGCGCTTGGCGGCCAGTGCCACATAGTCGATGACGTAAGGTGCGTTGCCCGCGACTTTCAAACCCTTGTACTTGCCGGATTTGATGGTGGCGGCCGCGACGGTATTGGTGACCACCGACGCATCGATATGCCCTTGGGCGACGGCCAGGATGGTGTCGTTCTGGGTCTGATAGGCGCGGAAGCTGCCGCTGCCCCATTTCTTCTGGTCTTTCTCCAGGGCGATGGCTTCAAAAGTGCCGCTGGTGTTGCCGACCGGCTTGCCCTTGAGGTCTTCGTAACTGTTGATCGAGGTGTTCTCCCGGGTCAGCACCACCATAGAAAACGCGAAGTAGGGCACGCTCATTGCCACGGTCTTGGCGCGCTCCAGCGTGTCGGAAGTCGAGGCCACGATAATGTCGGCGCGGCCCGAGACCAGCGCTGGAATCCGGTCCGGGAACGGCGTCTCGACGATTTCTGCCGTCACGCCCAGCACTTTTGCCAGGTCATTGCAGTAATCGACGTCGAAGCCCACCGGCACATTCTTTTCATCGCGCAGGCCCATGGGCGGGAAGTCCAGCGTCACCGCACAGCGCAGCTTGCCGGAGTCGATGATGTCATCGAGCTTATCGGCCTGTGCGGTACTGATGATGGAAACACTCATTGCGGCAAGCAGGGCTGCAGCGACAGCTGGATTTTTCATGGTGGCCTCGTGAATGCGGGTGCAAGAAATTGGGATAAGTAATTTCGTATACGATATTTGATATGCACAGGTTGTGCCTGTTTCTCTAGAAATCACTGTAGGCAAGGAATTCAGCGGCTCAGGCGCGTGCGCCCGGAATCGAAGATGATCCCGAGCTGTTACATAAGGGAGCAAATCCCGCTGGGATGCTTCATTGGTGCACAGCGACCAGCGGATCTACGCCTGATGCGACGCCCGATACTGAGTGGGGGAAAAGCCGGTCAGCGCCCGAAATTGACGGCTGAACGCGCTGTGATCGGTATACCCGCAGCGCAAGGCGATTTCGGTGATGGACAGTTCTTGCAACAACAGCCGCGATGCTTCGCCCAAGCGGGCCTTGTGAATCATCTGCCGGGGCGTGAGCTGGAAGATGCGCTTGCACTGGCGCTCCAGCTGCGCGATTGAAAGCCCGGCGATGGCGGTCAATTCGGCGAGGCTGATGGGCCGGGCGAAATGCTCGCGAATATGGGCATCCACGGCGACCAGCTTTGGATACGCCGGGTGCGTGGACTGCGGCAATTGCAAATCCCGGGAAGTGCCTGCCAGACCGATGATGGCCCCCGACTGATCTCTCAAGGCCAGTTTATGGGTCAGGCACCAGACAGGTTGATTGCCGTAATAAAGGTGCAATTCCAGTTGATCGGTCAGTTGCCTGCCATCGGCGAGCACCCGGCGGTCCTGCTCGGTGTATTGCGGGCCGAAGCGTGCGGGAAATACTTCCTCGGCCGTGCGTCCCACCAGCTCGGTTTTGTCCTTGAATCCCAAGCGCGACGCCAGCGTGTGGTTGACCAATGCATAGCGCGCCTGCGTGTCCTTGATGAAAAACACCACGCCGGGAAGGGCATCGAACAGCGGCGCGACCAGTGCAAGGCTGGTGAGCAACTGTTCGAGATCACGCGGAGCTGGGGTTTGGGTGAGGTCGAGCATCGAAGGTGGCCGAAGCAGGGCGGTGGCTGGATCATGCTGCAAGATGCGGGGTTAATACAGGGCCGCCGTCTCGCCAACAAGTTGGCTCCTACGGTTGATCGGAACTCAACTGCATCAACGTCTCCACCCGCGCCGGGCTGAACGGCGGGCGGGACGGGGGCGGCTCCCAGCCGAACAGGGTTTGCGTCGCTGTTGAGCAGATGCGTCCCTGACAAGCGCCCATGCCGCAGCGAGTGGCGAGCTTGGCGTGTTTCCAGTCGGGATGCTCGGCCAGCGCCGCAAAAGATACGTCCTCGCAGCGACAGACCAGCGTATCGGGTTTGGCGAGCTGTTTGATCGCTGGGGCAAGCGCGAAGCTGCGCTGCAATCGATCCGCAAAACCTTGCCAATGCTGGCGCCGGGGCCATAGCGCTTTGGCCTCTTCAGGCAATCCTGCGGCGGCAAAACCGGCGATGCGGCCCTCCACCAACGCCAGTTCGCTGCCGCCGAAACCGGTGCATTCCCCAGCGGCGAAATGATGTTCAAGGCTTGTCGCCTGCCATTCACCCACCGCGATGGCCCGCTCACGCACCTCGCAGCCCAGTGCCTGACCCAACTCGACGTTGGGCACCAGGCCAAAGCCGCAGGCGAGGCGTTCGCAGGCCATCTCTTCAATGCGCTTGCCCGTCTGGATTCGCACGCCTTCCAGGCGATCCGTGCCGAAGGCGGCAACGATATGACTGCCCGCCCGATACTGCCGATCGAACAATTGCAGCGCTTGCCGGGCCTTGTCCGGCCATTGCCAAAGGCCAGCGGCAAAACCGGCCACGGCCCCGAACGACGCCTGCTCGGCGATGCGTAAAACCTGGGCACCCTTGGCTTTGGCAGTCGCGGCACTGGCCAGCAATAGCGGACCACTGCCTGCAATAACCAAGCGTTCATGGGCGACCGAAAGCCCGCCCTTGATAAGCGCTTGAAGCCCGCCCGCGCCAGTGACGCCCGGCAAGGTCCAGCCAGGGAAGGGCAGCAGCAATTCCCGAGCACCGGTACACAGAATCAGCTTTTGATAATCGATGAGCCAGCCGTGGTCGGCATCTTCCACCAGCAATTGCCGGGGGCCGCCACGGGCGATGACTTTGGTGGCGCTGTGTATACGGATGTTGGGATGCGCCTGAAGCTGCTCGCGCATGGATCGCGCTTCAGAGGGGATATTCGCCTGCGGGCCGTCGCGCCAGATCTGACCGCCCGGCAGCGGGTTGTCGTCGATCAGCGTGATGTGCGCACCGCTGGGGGCGGCTGCCAAGGCTGCTGCCATCCCTGACGGACCTGCGCCGATGATCAGCAAGTCGACTGATTCATTCACGGTAATGTCTCCACATGCATGCCATCACGGCACAGCGTCTGACAGGCCAGGCGGCGTTTGCCGTCGACGGTGACGCGACACTCCTGACAAATACCCATGCCGCACAACGGTGCGCGTCGCTGGCCGGTCACGGAGGTGCGGCTGCAACCGTCGCCGATCAGGGCCAGCGCTGCGGCGACGGTCGTCCCGGAAACGACGTCCAGTGAGCGGCCATCGATAATCAGTTCAGGCATGGGCGACTGCTCCAATGAAGCGTTGCGGCAGATAAGCGTCAAGCGGCAACGGCGCAGGCGTGCGCAGCAGTTGCGCCGCCAACAGCCTTGCCGTGCCGGGCGCAGTGGTGACCCCTAACCCTTCATGGCCGATCGCCAGCCACAAGCCGGGCTGATGGGGATGTTCGCCGATCAACGGCAGGCCGTCCGGGCTGGCGGCGCGAAAGCCGGTCCAGCTGCGAATCGCCGTCATCTGCTGCAATCCCGGCAGGAATTCGCAGGCACGGCGCAACATACGGCCCAGCATCCAGCCTTCCACTTCGACGTCTTGATTGTCGAATTGCCGGGAAGAACCTACGAACAGCTGACCGGTGGGCCGCTGTTGCACGTTGAACGCGACGGAAGGGCCTGTCGCATTGTGGGCGCTGGTGACGTAGCCCAGTTCCACCAGGGTGTGAGTGATCTGTACGGGATAGCGATCGGTGATCAGCAAGTGACCTTTCTTGGCGTGCAGCGGCAGGTCCGGGCACAGTTCGCGGGCATAAATGCCATTGGCCAGCACCACCGCCGTGGCGCTTAGCCATTGGCCATCGGCCAGACGCAAGCGATTGCCCTGAACCTCGATGACTTGCGCCGTTTGCTGGCGGATGCGTGGGCCGTGACGTTGCAGCAACCAGCGCGCAGCGTTGGGCGCGTAGAGAATGCCGTCGCCGCTGACTTTCAGCGCGCCGTGCAAACCGCTGCGCAAGGCAGGTTCCGCGTCGGCGACGGCCTGTGCGTTGAGCATCTCGCAGCTCATGCCGTAATCCTGCAAGGTGCGTTGCTTGGCCTGGGCGGCGTCCATTTCTTCGGCGTTGCAGGCCAGCCACAGCGTGCCGTTGGTGCGCATGGCGCAATCGTCGGGAAGTTGCGGGGCCAGTTCACGCCACGCTCGCACGGAATAGTCGCTCAGGGCCAGCTCGTCGGGATTGTCGTCCAGCACCACCAGATGGCCCATGCCCGCCGCCGTGGCGGCCGGTCGATTGCCATCGAGCACCAACACATCGAGGCCGCGACTGGCGAGTTCATCTGCGCAGGCCGCGCCGATAATCCCGCCACCGATGATGATCACATCGGCGGCGCGCTCCGCCGTCACGGGCGAATGCCCCAGGCGAACGGGTCGTCGCTGGCCAGCAGCAGTGTCGCTTCGGCACTGATGTGGGCGCGGCCGCGAATGGTCGGAATCACACGCTCGCCTTGCCATTGATAAGAGCCTTCGAACTGGCTGCCGATCACGCTGGCCTGCCGCCAGATCTGCCCCGGCGCGAGTTTGCCATCTGCCGCCAGACACGCCAGCTTGGCGCTGGTGCCAGTGCCGCACGGCGAACGGTCGTAGGCTTTGCCGGGGCAGAGTACGAAGTTGCGGCTGTCGGCTGTGTCGTCCCCGGCGAATAGCTCGATGTGATCGATTTCGCCGCCGTCTTCGCCCAGGATGCGTTGCGATTCCAGGGCCTGACGCACCGCCCAGGTATAGGCCGTCAGCGCTTCCAGGTTGTCGCTGCCGATGGTCAGACCGTGTTCGGCAATCAGGAAAAACCAGTTGCCGCCCCAGGCAATATCACCCGTGACGCTGCCAATGCCCGGCACTTCGACGCTCACGGCTTTGCGAAACCGATAAGACGGCACATTCTGCACGCTGACCGAGCCGTCTTCGTGCAATGTGGCCTCTACCATGCCCACTGGCGTTTCGATGCGATGCACGCCCGCCGTGATGCGACCCAGATGCGCAAGGGAAACCACCAGGCCAATGGTGCCGTGGCCGCACATGCCCAGATAGCCGCTGTTATTGAAGAAAATCACCCCCGCACACGCGTCGGGATCGACGGGCTCGCAGAGCAGCGCGCCCACCAGCACATCACTGCCTCGCGGTTCCAGCACGGTGGCAGCGCGCCAGTTATCGTGCAGCTCAGCGAGCAATTGACGGCGTTGCGCCATGCTGCCGGTGCCCAGCTCGGGGAAGCCTTCCAGCACCAACCGCGTCGGTTCGCCGCCGGTGTGGGAGTCAAGGATGCGGATGCGTTTCATCAGGTCACCTGCCGTTGAAAGACAGCTACAGGGTGACGTTGCCGGTGCGGGCGGTCTTGAAGGATTTCGCCCGTGCCGATGACGAAATCGGCACAGCCTCAGACTTCGCGAATGGACTCGTTGGGCAAGTGAGCGTAAAGCTCGCGGCACACACCGATGATGTGGTGGTCGATCAGTTCGGCGGCTTTGTCCACGTCGCGATCGGCACAGGCCTGAAGGATTTCCCGGTGTTCCTGGTCGGCGCGCAACTTGCCTTCGGCAAAACTCATCTGCAGGCGCAGGTAGCGTTCGACCTTGTCATGGATCGAGCGAATCAGGTTGAGCAGAAACGGTCGCTCGGCGGCTTCGTACAGGCATGTATGAAAAGCCCAGTTGAGTTCAGCCCAGCGTCCGACGTTGTCGTCGGTCATGAACTCATCACAGATGGCCAGCGCCCGATTGATGTGCTCTTGGGTCATTTTCGGCACCGCCAGACGAATCGCCTGAACCTCCAGCAGCACCCGGACTTCGAAAATCTGCGCCAGCTCCGGCTCGGAAATCCGCGTGACCACCGCGCCCTTGTTGCGCTGGAACTGCACCAGACCTTCGGCTTCCAGACGCTTGAGGGCTTCGCGTACCGGTATTTTGCTGACGTTGAACACCTTGGCGATGTCGTCTTGACGGATAGGCTCGTCTTCGGCGAAATGCCCGGAAATAATGGCTTCGCGCAAATGTTTGGCAATCACCTCGGACGCCGAAGGGGCGACACCGAGGTTAGGGGCGTCTGGCAGGAGAAGGGGCACGCGGATGGCTCATGTTGGGGTGACTGGCGGATATGGTATACGAAGCGCGCGATGCCGAGCGCTTCTGTGTGCTTGCCCCGGAAAATCAGTGGTTCACGGTAAATGCCAGCATCGCCGATAACTGGCACAACGGTCGGCCGCTTTCGGCGTGCCACTGATTGAATACCTGCTGCACGATGGCCTGATCGCGCTTGCTGGTGGGCACTTTGTCGACAATTTTCTGGGCATTCAGGGCCGCCACCACGTCCCAGGTCGGGATGAAGGTGTCTTTGCCCACCATGCGCAGGAAGCGCGGAGTGGAGAGCCCGCCCATCTGATTGCCGTGTTTGGCGATGTATTGCCACAGTCCGGTGATGTCATCCACCGGCCATTGGGCGATGAATTTGCCGAAACTGCCGTGTTCCTGCTCGATGTCCAGAATCAGCTGGGCATTGCGCGGCACGCTCTTGAGCTTGCCCAGATGGCGGATGATCCGCGCATCCTGCATCAGGCGCTCCAGATGATCGGCGCCCATCAGCACGACTTTTTCCGGGTCAAAGCGGTAGAACACTTCTTCGAAGGCCGGCCATTTGGAGTCCACCAGGCTGTGCTTCAAGCCGGCACGAAATACCCGTAGGGCCATGGTCGACAGGTAACGGTCGGCGCTGATGGCTTGCAGCTGTTTCTCGGTCTTGGGCGTCGGCAGGTGTGCTTCCAGGGCTTTTGCCGAGCCGAAACGGTTCAGGCAATACTCGTTCAGCCATTTGTAGTCTTGCATTCATGCTCCAACGCACGGGTCTGGGTACACCTCAGACCGAACCTTCACCCGCAAGTTTGCGGTTGTATTGAAAACGCCAGCGCACATACAGCAGCGCACTGACGAACACAGCCACGCTGGCGAGCATTTCCAGCACGCCGAACAGCGAGCGATTGGGATCGTAAGCAGCCAGCGCACCCTTGATGAAGTACAGGTTGACCACAAAGCAGGTCCACGAATGGCTGCGCGTGTTGCCCGCGATCATGCCGGGCGCGAGCAGCAACAAGGGCACCAGCTCGATGGCCAGAATCACCCAGGGCCGCGCGCCATGCAGGTCGGCGACGAACAGGTAGTAAATGCAGAGCAGCGCGATCAGCCCCAGAAAGCACATCAGGCTGATCACCCGACTGATCCGCACCCGAGGTTCGAGCCAGTTCAACGCGGGCAGAATCTTTGGCCGTTTAGCCACGAGGCGTCTCCAGCAACTGCGCGGTTTTCGCCAGGCGTTGGCCCAGTGCGCGACACAGCTCGGTTTCGTGCTTGTCCAGCGGGCGCTTGCCGTCGGCACCGGCATGGTGACTGGCGCCATAAGGCGTGCCGCCGCCGCTGGTTTGCACCAAGGCCGATTCGCTGTAGGGCAGGCCGGTGATCAGCATGCCGTGGTGCATCAGCGGCAGCAGCATCGACATCAGTGTGGTTTCCTGGCCGCCGTGCAAGCTGGCGGTGGAGGTGAACACGCTGGCGGGTTTGCCCACCAGTGCGCCGGTCAACCACAGGTTACTGGTGCCATCGAGAAAGTATTTGAGCGGCGCGGCCATGTTGCCGAAGCGCGTCGGGCTGCCCAGTGCCAGGCCTGAGCAATTTTTCAGGTCGTCCAGGGTGGCGTACAACGCGCCGCTTTCCGGGATGCTCGGGGCGACGGCTTCACACTCGGTGGAAATCGCTGGCACGGTGCGCAGGCGCGCTTCCATGCCGCCGGCTTCGATCCCGCGTCCGATCTGCCGGGCCATTTCGCTGGTGGAGCCGTTGCGGCTGTAGAACAGAACCAGGATGTAAGGCGCGGTCACGGCAGGATCTCCAATACGTTTTCCGGTGGGCGGCCGATCGCGGCCTTGTCGCCAGCGACCAGAATCGGGCGCTCGATCAATTTGGGATGGCTGACCATGGCGGCGATCAGATCGTCATCGCCAAGGGTCTTGTCCGCGAGGTTAAGGGTTTTGTAATCGTCTTCGCCGGTGCGCAGCAGTTGCCGGGCGCTGATGCCCAGCTTGCCCAGCAGTTCACGTAACTGCGCGGCGTCGGGAGGTGTTTCCAGGTACAGCAGGATGGTCGGGCTCAGGCCCCGGGCTTGCAGCAGTTCCAGCGCGCCGCGGGATTTGGAGCAGCGCGGGTTGTGATAAAGCGTCAGATCGGTCATTTGCAGATCGCATCTTGCGTAAGGAGGCGGCTATTCTACCCGTGTGATGGCACCGGCTGAACATGGGGTGGTGATCGGTCGCAGGTTTGGCTTCGATTCGATGCAAAGGGGGAGAGCATGACAAGGCGATTGGCAGCGATGGTGATGATGGTTGGCAGCCTGCTCCTAGGGGGTTGTGGCGCGGATCTGGGCGTGGACCAGAACGGCCGGAAAGTGGCGAGCAATCAAATCGACAAACATTGGCTGGTCATCAATTACTGGGCTGAATGGTGTGGCCCGTGTCGCACGGAAATCCCGGAACTCAACGCGCTGTCCGAACAACTCAAGGACCAGAAGGTCAGCGTGCTGGGTGTCAACTTCGACAATCTGCAAGGCGAAAACCTGAAAACCGCCACCCAGGCGCTGGGTATCAAGTTCACCGTTTTGGCCCAGGACCCGGCTGAGCGTTACGAACTGCCAACCAGCGAAGCTTTGCCAGTGACGTACATCATCGACGACAAGGGCAAACTGCGTGAGCAACTGCTGGGCGAACAGACGGCGGCGGGTGTGGCGGCCAAGTTGAAGGCATTGCGTGGTGAGGGCTAGGGCCCTCAGAACATATATTCAAGTCAGCAATTTGTTTTGATGAACGCGATGGCTTGTCAGCTCTCTTCCCAAAACCGTAGCGGCTTGCCTTCGGCGGGCCACAGGCGCAGTTGATCAATGGGGGAAATGTCCCAGCGCTGGACTTTATCCAGTGCTTGCAGGAAACGCTGCTCCTGTTCCATCAGTGCCGGGGCGCAGCGTTTGCGGGTGCTGCCCACGGTGCCGAAGTTGATGCTCTTGTCATCCAGCGTGTAGGGCGCGAACCAATGGTTGCAGCCTGCCGTGCCATAGGCGCGACCGTCCGCGCCGAGGGTCATGGTCAAATGGCTGCTGTCGATCAGCGGCCGTTCGCCGATCCATTCCAGCACGTAGCTTTGATCCTGTTTGATAGGCAGCGGCTGAGCGGCACAACCGACCAGCAGCGCGCCCATCATCAGCCCCAGGAAAGCGAGCTGTTTCATGCGGCTTTCTCCTGGCACTTCTTGCACAGATGCTTCTCGCCAACGGTCTTCCAACCCAGTTCGGCAATGCGCGCCGCTGCGGCGGGCTTCTGCGCTGAAACGCCCAGCTTGGCATCAACCATGAACTCGAAGTCCAACACTGTGGCGCAGCTGTCGCAGTTCACCTTCCACTGGTGGATCGCCAGTTCGTCGAACACCGGGCCGCTGGCCACGGCAATCCATTGGCCGGGCGGGTTGATCAAGTGCCGAACCTTCTCGACGATCAGGCGCATGTGCAGGGTTTTGCTGCCCTTGATAGTGACCAGTAGTTGATCGTTGTTATGAATCGAGCCGCCGTTACCGGTGACTTGATAGCGCCCGGGTGCCAGGGTGCGGCACTCGGTGAGTGTGTGCTGCGGGTTGAGCATGCTGTAGCGAAAGTCGTGTTCGGCCATGGAGTCCTCCAAATGGCGCGCATCCTAACATGCGTTCGAGGCGCGCTGTGGCTGTTAACCGACCACCAGATTCTGCGCAGCGCCCCTGGCCCAGGCGGCGATGTTGTCCAGGGTGGTTTGCGCGATGGCACCCAGCGCTTCCTGCGTCAGGAACGCCTGGTGAGCGGTAATGATCACGTTGGGAAAGGTCAGCAGCCGGGCGAGAACATCGTCTTGCAGTGGCAGGTCGGAGCGGTCTTCGAAGAACAGCAGCGCTTCTTCCTCATACACGTCCAGGCCCAGATACCCCAGTTGTCCGCTTTTGAGCGACTCGATCAATGCCGGAGTATCGACCAGCGCGCCGCGTCCGGTATTGATCAGCATCGCGCCGGATTGCATGGTCGCCAGCGACGTTTCATTTATAAGGTGTTTGGTGTGCTCGGTGAGCGGGCAGTGCAGGCTGACGATCTGCGCCTGGGCCAGCAATTGCGGCAGGCTCAGATACTCGGCGCCCAGCGCCTGGACTTGCGGATTCGGGTACGGGTCGAATGCCAGCAATTTGCAGCCGAAGCCCGCCATGATCCTGGCGAATGTTGCGCCTATCTGTCCGGTGCCGACGATGCCGACGGTCTTGCCCTTGAGATCGAAACCGGTCAGGCCGTGCAGGCTGAAATCCCCTTCGCGGGTGCGGTTGTAGGCGCGATGCAGATGACGATTGAGCGCCAGGATCAACGCGACGGCGTGCTCGGCCACGGCATGGGGCGAATAGGCGGGTACGCGAACCACGCTGATGCCCAGCTTTTGCGCGGCGGGCAGATCGACGTGGTTGTAACCTGCCGAGCGCAATGCGATAAGCCGGGTGCCGCCCGCAGCCAGGCGTTCCAACACTGGCGCGCTCAAATCATCGTTGATGAAGGCGCACACCACCGGATGCTTGTCAGCCAGCGGGGCGGTTTCCACCGTCAGGCGTGCCGGTTGAAAGTGCAGTTTCACCTCGGCCGGCAGGTTCGCCCCGAGAAAGCTTTCACGGTCGTAGCTCTGGCTGCTGAAAATCAGGGTGTGCATGAATGGGTGTTCCTTGGTGTCAGTTCGGGAGCAAAAAACCGGGGGAGTGAGCTGGAAGGGCTACGAGTCATGCACTCACTCGCGCCTCGATAGTCAGGCGATTAATGGCGTTCTCCAGCGTGTCGAGGGCGTCATGGACTTCCGGGGCATTTTGCTTGAGCAGCGTTTCGCTGCGTTGACATGCCGCACGCAATTGGGGAACGCCACAATACCGAGTCGCACCGTGCAAGCGATGGACTCTTTCGATCAGGCCGGCTTGATCCCCGTTTTCACGTGCCGTGCGGATCGCTTCACGGTCGCTTTCCAGAGACGCCAGCAGCATGGCCAGCATGTCAGCCGCCAGGTCAGGCTTGCCGGCGGCCAGGCGCAGGCCTTCTTCATGGTCCAGAACATCCAGGTCCGCGCTGCCTCGGGCTTTCTCGGTACGGGGCTCCGGCATCTGATTGCGCAGGGCCAGCCCGGTCCACTTGAGCACTACTTGCGCCAGTTGCCGCTCGCTGATCGGCTTGGTCAGGTAGTCGTCCATGCCGCTTTGCAGCAGGGCACGTTTTTCGTTGGCCATGGCGTGTGCTGTGAGGGCGACGATGGGCAGCGATGTACTCTGGCGTTCGTTTTCCCATGCCCGAATGGCTTCGGTGGCCTGACGACCATCCATTCCTGGCATCTGCACGTCCATCAACACCAGATCGAACGTGTCGGTCTGCACCGCTTGCAGCGCGGCATAACCACTGTCGACCGCCACCACTTGCGCGCCCATGTCTTCGAGCAGTGTCTGTACCAGCAGCAGATTCGCCGGGTTGTCGTCCACGCAGAGCAAGCGCGGTGGTCGGCTGGACAGTGGTTCCTGGGTATCGCTGCGAATGACCTTGGGCATGATCAGCTCAGACAGCGTGCGGCGCAGTTTGCGGGTGCACACCGGCTTGGCTTGCAGTTGGGTATAAATGTCCGGCACGGAAAGCTGGAAGAGCGCCTGTTCGGTGGTCGGGCACAGCACCAGAACCTTGCAACCGAGGTTTTCCAGGTCCCAGATGTGCTGGCGCAAACGCTCCGGCGGCAGTTCGTGGGCGGTGATGCCCAGCACCGCGAGGCTGATGGCCGCAGGCGTCTGGTGCGCAGCGGTTACGCCATTGAGCAGGTTTTCCAGGTTATTGAACGCCAGGGTTTCCAGGCCGCAGTCCTCAAGCTGATGCTCCAGCGCCTGGCGCGCCAGATCGTGATGTTCCAGCACCGCGACCCGCAAACCCAGCAGCGGCAGCGCCGGCAAGTCTTCGATATCGTCCCGGGCCTTGGGCAGGTTCAGGCTGATCCAGAATTCGGAGCCTTCACCGGGCGTGCTGTCCACGCCGATCTCGCCACCCATCTGCTCGATCAGGCGCTTGGAAATCACCAGTCCCAGGCCGGTGCCGCCGGGCTGGCGCGACAGGGAGTTGTCTGCCTGGCTGAATGCCTGGAACAGTGCCCGCACATCCTGGCTGGAAAGACCGATACCGGTGTCCTGCACGCTGATGCGCAATTGCGCGCTGTCTTCGTTTTCGTCTTCGACCATGGCGCGGGCAACGATGGTGCCTTCGCGGGTGAACTTGATGGCGTTGCTCACCAGATTGGTCATGATTTGCTTGAGCCGCAGCGGATCACCCAGCAACGACAATGGCGTGTCGCGATACACCAGACTTACCAGTTCAAGCTGCTTGGCGTGAGCGGCGGGGGCGAGAATGGTCAGGGTGTCTTGCAGCAGGTCGCGTAGATTGAACGGCACATTGTCCAGCACCAGCTTGCCGGCCTCGATTTTCGAGAAGTCGAGAATCTCGTTGATGATGCTTAACAGGCTGTCGGCGGATTTTTCAATGGTGCCCAGGTAATCGAACTGGCGCGGCGTCAGCTCGCTTTTCTGCAACAAGTGGGTGAAACCCAGAATCCCGTTGAGCGGCGTGCGGATTTCATGGCTCATGTTGGCCAGGAATTCGGACTTGATGCGACTTGCTTCCAGGGCTTCCTTGCGCGCCAGGTCCAGCTCGATATTCTGGATTTCGATGGTTTCCAGATTCTGCCGAACGTCCTCGGTGGCCTGGTCAACGCTGTGTTGCAATTCTTCCTGGGCATTCTGCAAGGTGGCCGCCATGCGATTGATGCCAGATGCCAGTTCGTCCAGCTCCAGACTGCCCAGTGGCGGCAGTCGCGTTTCCAGATTGCCGTCCTTGAGTTGCGCCACGGCCTGTTTGATGCGGCTGATGGGCACATTGATTGTGCGGCTGATGCGCAGCGCGAGCATGGCGGTCAACGCCAGGCCGGCAGCAATCAGCAACAGGCTGGCAAACATGCTGCGATAAGCGCGCAGCAAGGTCCCGGTGTGTGAAAGCTCCAGTTCCACCCAACCCAGTAATTGATCGGCTTCTGCGGGCACCAGGGCGCCGGTCAAATGGCGTTGGCGCCCAAATACCGGTAATAGATAACGCGTGGCATCGTGCCCCGAGCGTTGAAGCAGTTGCGTCCCGCTGCCCAAGGGCGGTTCGTTGATCATGCTCGGCCCGGCATGGGCCAGGACATCCCGATCCGGGCTCAGGAAAGTCACCGAACGCACGTCCGCCTGCTCCAGCGCCTGGACGGCCATGCGTTCGAGCAGCACTTTGTCGGTGCGACCCAGCGCGGGTGCGGCCAGCGGCGCCAAATCCTGAGCGATCATTTCCCCGCGTTGCAGCAACTGGTTTTGCAGGTCATGCACCTGCATCCATGTGAAGTACCCGCCCAGCACCGCCGCCATCAGGGTGGCGGGCAGGATGGTCAGCAGCAGTACACGGCCTTTGATGCCCAGCTTGTTCAGCACGCTTCTATCTCCAGCAGGCCAGGATCATCCTGATCGTTCGATTCACCATCGGCGCACGCCAACTGAAGCAGTGTAGCGATTTTGCCCGGTGGTCATGGCTGCATCTTAACGCGCACGGTCTCTGGCATGGAGCTGCATACGCCAACGGCGTCGGCCCGCTTGCTCATCGCTCGTCAATCTTGAATAATCGGCGATTGAGAATTAATCGCGAAAGATAATGAATCCTGAATCCGTTGAGCGTCCCAACGTCCTGATTATTGAAGACGATCCGGTGCTTGGCGCTTATGTGCATGAGCAGCTGGGTCGATGTGGCTTTCGGGTGACCTGGCAGCAGAATGGCAGCCAAGGCCTCGCCCAGGCGCGTAGCCAGCGCTTTGATGTGGTGTTGATGGATATCCTGCTGCCGGGGATGAGCGGGCTGGAAATCCTGACCCATTTGCGCCTCAGTCACAGCCTTCCCGTGATCCTCATGTCAGCCCTTGGCGCGGAAACCGACCGCATTACCGGATTTCGCAACGGCGCCGACGATTACCTGCCCAAGCCGTTCAGCATGGCGGAATTGCGCGTGCGCATTGAGGCGATTCTGCGCCGGGTGGCCCTGGAACGCCGACACGCCCCGATGCCGGTCAGGCTTGCCGGGCAAGAACACCGGGCCCTGGTGTTCGACGAGATGCTGTGCGATGTGAGTTTTGAACAGCGTCGTGGCGACCTGACCCGCAGCGAATATCGGCTGCTCGAAACCCTTTGGCGTACCCCTGAAGAGGTGTTGAGCAAACCCTTCCTTTATCAGCACGTACTGCAGCGCGGCTACGCTCAGCACGACCGTAGCCTGGATATGCATATCAGCCAGATCCGCCGCAAACTCAAAGCCATCGGCTATCTGGAGCGGCAGGTGCAGACGGTCTGGGGCAAGGGTTATGTGCTGACGGCTACGCAAACCGATGATTGAGCCCTTGTCCCGTCTGCCGGGTAAACATTCCCTGTTCTGGAAACTGGCTTTCCTGTTGGTCGGCTTTTGCCTGTTGATGATCTGGCTAAGCTGGACGTGGGGCCGGTACGCTGAAAAGCGCAATGCATACCTGTCAGACGAAGCCCGATTCACGCTGACCGATTACGCCGCCCAGGCAGAGCGCGCCTGGATCAAGGGTCAGCAGGCGGGCATCGACGCCTGGTTGCAGCAGATCGCCCGCAGCGAAAGCGGCTGGGTTGGCGTAATTGGCGCTGATTTGCAATCGTTGAGCAGCTATCCGCTGAGCGAAGTGGACAGCCAGCACATGACCTTCCTGCGCGGCCTGGACTGGCCCACCAGCAGCCGTTCAACCACCACGCCGTGGCTGAAAGTTCCGTTCCCCATGGACCCTGACGCTGGCAGTCTGGTGATCGAATTGCCCAAGCGTTTCATACCCGGACGCTACGTGCTGCTCTGGCGATTGCTGATCAACGGGGTGGTCCCCGGCGTTTTTACCTTGCTGCTTTGCGTCGGGTTGTATCGATTGCTGATCCAGCCGCTCAATCACCTGCGCGCGCAGGCCAACGCCTGGCACGCTGACCAGTTGGGGCATCGCTTGTCCAGCCAGACCATCAATCGCCGGGATGAACTGGGGGATCTGGGCCGGGCGTTCGATCAGATGGCCGAGCGTCTGCAAAGCACCGTGATCGTCCAGCAACAATTGCTGCGCGACATGTCTCACGAACTGCGTACGCCCTTGAGCCGTCTGCGGGTCGCCTGCGAAAGCGAGCAAAGCCTGGTTGCTTTGCGTGGTCGTCTAAGTCGTGAAATCGACGGCATGCAACGTCTTGTGGATGACAGCCTGCAACTGGCCTGGCTCGACACCGAACGTCAGCAATTGCCCAAGGAAGACATTCAGGTTCTGGCGCTTTGGGAAATGCTCGCTGAAAACGCCTGCTTCGAAAGTGGCTGGCCCGCAGCCCGGCTGCAATGCGATCTGGACGCCGACTGCTGGGTGCAAGGCCATCTCAATACCCTGGCCCAGGCGCTGGAAAACATCCTGCGCAATGCCATTCGTCATTCGCCGCCTCAAGGCATCGTTCGCTTGAGCGGCCGGCGTGACGGGGAATTCTGGCAACTCAGGCTGGACGATCAGGGTGGCGGGGTGGACGAGCACGAGCTAGAGCGAATTTTCGCACCCTTTACCCGACTCGATGGATCACGGCCTGGGCATGGCGGCTTCGGCCTCGGCCTGAGCATTGCGCGAAACTCCCTTGCATTGCAGGGCGGCTCGATGTGGGCGCAGAACATTACCGGCGGGTTGCGGCTGAATATGCGGTTGGTGGCCAGGGTTTGATCCGGTTGCTAGCGTTGTCGCATGTTTGTTCATCGGTTCCCTATCAACCAACACGTTGAGATAGGGGCTGTAATCCGTCAGCGAACCCTAAAAGCTGCCTGCGCTACTGCCATCCGGCGTTGCGGTAAAAGCGACATTTGTCCCAGGTTGCCACCTGACCACGCCAGGGTCACGCTCATTGCGCACGATACATTTCCACTCGTAACTGCTGTTTTGCGGCACGGTGATTTGCCCCTGCCAGCGAGGATATTGGCTCACGTCACTCAGCTGCACGGCATGGACGGGGTCCCAGTTACCCAGCTCCAGACCCGAACCCGCGGCGTAAACGCTTTCGCCGGGCTGGGTTTGGCCCTGATCGCAGATCAGCCGGAACGTGACACTCTTTGGCTCCGGATTCGCCCGCCAGACACGGATCTGTCCGCCATCGCCCTCCAGAACCTGACTGAACGTTGCAGGTACATCCGTTTTTTTCAGGTCTGAACTCAGCGCTACCAGGAGGGTTTTTTTGGACCCTGTCGTCTTCGCCACCAACCCTGGGTAATTAGTATGGAAGCTGATAGGAGAATCCGCCTTTATCCCCGCTTCATGACGCAGGCTCATCAGTTGGCGGAGCAGGGCACCACGTGGCCAGTCGTACATGTCCGGCCAATAAACGGTAGGTGTGCCTGGACTGGTCAGGATGTAAGCGTAAGCTTGATCGCGTTTGTTTTCCGGAAGCGCCCAATGATGCTGGCCATTGGTTTTCCCAGGGGAGTATCCCGTGTCGTGGTTGTCGACGAATGTCACCGCAATGGAGCGCCACGCCGGGTCCGGATTGCCGTTGAGGCCATGGCGCCATTCACTGAGCGAGCCATTTTGCATACGCTCCTTCAAGGCGAAATCAAACACCGTGCAATGCGATTCATCCGACCAAGCCTTTAATGCCTCTTGCCAACTGGCGTTGTGGCGCCAGTCGTTGGCCGGATATTCGTTCGGCGCCTTCCACAGTTCACCGACACAAAAGCCTTTTGGATCGAAACCGTTCATCCATTGATCCACAGTCTTTGGGGCGTAACCTTTTACGAAATCGAACCGCAGCCCCGATGCGGAATAATCCTGACGCAAAGTAGTGAATTCTGTTTGAAACATGCTTTTGACTTCAGGTTTTTGCGTATTGAGATCCACATCGCCCTGCATGAACGGGTCACCGTCATCGCACTGGGCGCATCCATCGCGCCAGTCGGTTTTCTCGCCCAGTAGAACTTTCAGGGCAGGGCCTGCATGAGGGCGGTCCATGTGGTTAGGAACTACGTCGTAGATCATCTTGATACCCGACGCCTTCAAGGCATTGGCGGCCTGCTTGAGTTGGGCTTCTGATCCGTAGGCGCTGTTCTTGTCGAAATCTTTCCAGAAATAGCCTTCACCGCCGCCCATGGTTCCGCTGGCAGGATCACTCCAGCTGGATTCATCCCGCCATGGAACCGGCATCCATATCGAGGTGAAACCATCATTCGCGATCTGTCCGGCGTGCTGCGCCAGAATGTCGTACCACTGCTGCGGGGTCGATCGCGCTGAGTTCCAGTGAAACCCTTGCAAGAGAATTTCGTCACCGCCTTCGTAACGTACGCCTTGGGGATTATTGCCGTGCAGATCCTCGGCGAGGCCACTGGCGACTGAAACGAAGCTGAAGAGTGAACCGATCAGTATTGTTGGGAAGGTTTTCATTGAGCGGGTCCAGATACGGCGAACCCTTATTCTCAACTTCGCTTCACACGCTGTGACCTGTCATAAATGACAGGTTTTTCCACCGTCTGTCGCCTTTGCGACACTGGCAGGCGATGTTGTCGTTACCCATCGCGCCCACATTACGGAATGAAAATAAATGGGGGTGAGCACTGGGCCTAAAACACCTTTATTCCATTTAGCGATATACCCCGCACTTTGCGTGATATGGGGTTTTAGCGTTTGCCGTTATGATAGGCGCCCCCGCAGTCTGGATTGCGAATACGCCATGACCCTGCAGTACCCAACCATTGCCGATTGCGTCGGCAACACCCCGCTCGTGCGTCTGCAACGTATGGCGGGCGATACCAGCAATACTCTTCTGCTCAAGCTGGAGGGTAATAACCCGGCCGGTTCCGTGAAGGATCGTCCGGCGCTGTCGATGATTACCCGTGCCCAATTGCGCGGGCAGATTCACCCCGGCGATACCTTGATTGAAGCGACTTCCGGCAACACCGGTATCGCCCTGGCCATGGCTGCGGCGATCAAGGGGTACCGGATGATTCTGATCATGCCTGACAACTCCAGCGCCGAGCGCAAGGCTGCCATGACTGCCTACGGCGCAGAACTGATTCTCGTCAGCAAGGAAGAGGGCATGGAAGGTGCTCGCGACCTGGCTGAACGCATGCAGAAGGAAGGCCGTGGCAAAGTGCTGGATCAGTTCGCCAACGGGGACAATCCCGAGGCGCATTACACCAGCACCGGCCCGGAAATCTGGCAGCAGACGGGCGGCACCATTACCCATTTCGTCAGTTCCATGGGGACCACTGGCACCATCATGGGCGTTTCCCGTTACTTGAAAGAGCAGAACCCCGAGGTGCAGATCGTCGGTCTGCAACCCATGGAAGGTTCGGCCATCCCCGGTATCCGTCGCTGGCCGGAAGAATACCTGCCGCGCATCTATCAGGCCGACCGGGTTGATCGCATCGTCGATATGGCTCAGGACGAAGCCGAAAACACCATGCGCCGCCTGGCTCGTGAAGAAGGCATCTTCTGCGGCGTTTCCTCTGGTGGTGCAGTCGCGGGCATGCTGCGTCTGTCTCGCGAAGTCGAAAATGCGGTCATGGTCGCGATCATCTGTGACCGTGGCGACCGTTACTTGTCGACCGGCGTCTACGACGCGCCCAACTGATGGCCAAGCATGAAAGGGGCCTGCGCTTTCAACCAGCAGGCGGCGTTCGGGCGACGCAGATCCCTACCGGGAAAAAACAGCGGCTGACCATCGAGCGTCTTTCCAACGACGGGCGCGGCATCGCGTTTCTCGACGGGCGGACGTGGTTTGTCGCCGGCAGCCTGGCGGGTGAAGAAGTCGAAGCCCGGGTACTCAATGCCCATGGCAAAGTCGTGGAGGCCCGCACCGAACGTGTATTCAAGGCCAGTTCCTTGCGGCGTCCCGCGCCATGTCCGCACTTCGGTCGCTGTGGCGGATGCAGCGTGCAGCATCTGCCCCATAGCGAACAGCTTGCCCTGAAACAGCGCATGCTCGCTGAGCAGTTGCAGCGGGTTGCCGGTGTCGAACCTCAGGAGTGGGCCGCGCCTTTGACCGGTGCCGAATTTGCCTACCGCCGACGCGCCCGGGTCGCCGTGCGCTGGGACGCCAAGGCTAAACGGCTGGACGTGGGCTTTCGTGCCGCGGCCAGTCAGGACATCGTTTCCATCGAACAATGTCCGGTGCTGGTACAAGCCTTGCAACCGATCATGATGCAGCTGCCGGCGATGCTGAGAAGCTTCAGCAAGCCGCAAGTGCTGGGTCATGTCGAGTTGTTTTGCGGCTCTTCGACGGCTGTTCTTGTGCGCCATACCGCGCCGCTGGCCGATGCTGATCTGGCAACGCTGCACCTGTTTTGCAAAAACCATGACGCGCAACTCTGGCTGCATGGCGAAGGCGAGCCGCAACCGGCGGACGCTTCTCAGGTTCTGGGCTATCGCCTGGAACCCTGGAATCTGGATCTGGCATACCGGCCGGGAGATTTCATCCAGGTCAACGCGGCCATCAATACCGCGATGATCCAACAAGCGCTGGACTGGCTGGCGCCCAAGCCCGATGAACGGGTTCTGGACCTGTTCTGTGGTCTAGGCAATTTTGCGTTACCCCTGGCCCGACTGGCCCGGGAGGTGGTTGCAGTGGAAGGCGTGGCGGCCATGGTGCAGCGTGCTGCCGCTAATGCTGTAGGAAATGGCCTGCATAATGTCCAGTTTTTTCAGGCGGATCTTTCCCAGCCGTTGGCACAAGCGGACTGGGCCAAAGAGGGCTTTTCTGCGGTACTCTTGGACCCGCCGCGCGACGGCGCTTTTGAGCTGGTACGCAAGCTCAAGGCGTTAGGTGCCGAACGGTTGCTCTATGTGTCATGTAACCCGGCAACTTTGGCGCGCGACACTGTCGAATTGGTCAATCAGGGCTATCGATTAAAACGTGCCGGAATCCTCGATATGTTTCCACAGACAGCTCATGTCGAGGCGATGGCTTTATTTGAAGCGAGTAAGTGAACAGCGGCTTAGGGAAATGAGCCAGCGGTTCACATGGAGTCTCGTTTAATCCGACTGGCCCGCGAATGCCAGCCCTTGCTTGCCCGGCAAGGAGTGTTCGCTCAAGAAGGCTAGCGACTGTAGGCGCTATTCATCGCGCCGTAGGGAAGGTAAGCGACATGGTACAGGTGAGAGCACACCAGCCGATAAACACAGACGGCAGTATCAACCTCGACGCATGGCTGGATCATGTGGTCAGCGTCGACCTGATTCTGGATCGACAGGCCTTGAAAGAGGCTTGTGAATTTGCCCGCAACGCGGAGCAGCAGGACAACGCTTCAAAGAATCGCTGGGCTGAAGGTACGTCCAGCTTTCAGACGGGCCTTGAAATCGCCGAGATTCTGGCCGACCTCAAGCTCGATCAGGATTCGCTGGTAGCGGCGGTGCTTTACCGGGCTGTGCGCGAAGGCAAGATCCCGCTGCCGGATGTCGAGCAGCGCTTCGGCGCCACCGTGGCCAAGCTGATCGATGGCGTGCTGCGCATGGCGGCAATTAGCGCCAGCCTCAGCCCGCGCCAGTCTCTGGTGCTGGGCAGTCAAGCGCAGGTGGAAAACCTGCGCAAGATGCTCGTGGCCATGGTCGACGATGTCCGCGTGGCGTTGATCAAGCTGGCCGAGCGTACTTGCGCTATTCGTGCGGTCAAGAACACCGACGACGAAAAACGCAATCGCGTCGCCCGGGAAGTCTTCGACATCTACGCACCCTTGGCGCACCGTCTGGGCATTGGCCATATCAAATGGGAGCTGGAGGATTTGTCCTTCCGCTACCTTGAGCCTGAGCAGTACAAACAGATCGCCAAGCTGCTGCACGAGCGGCGCCTTGATCGTGAGCGTTTCATCAGCGACGTCATGAGCCAGCTGGAGAACGAACTGCTGGCCACCGGCGTCAAGGCTGATATCAGCGGCCGGGCGAAACATATCTATTCCATCTGGCGCAAAATGCAGCGCAAGGGTCTGGAATTCAGTCAGATCTACGACGTTCGCGCCGTCCGTGTGCTGGTTCCGGAAATGCGCGACTGCTACACCGCGCTGGGTATCGTGCACACCTTGTGGCGGCATATTCCCAAGGAGTTTGACGACTACATCGCCAACCCCAAGGAAAATGGCTACCGCTCACTGCACACCGCCGTCATCGGGCCCGAAGGCAAGGTGCTGGAGGTGCAGATCCGCACCCACGCCATGCACGAAGAAGCCGAGTTGGGTGTATGCGCCCACTGGCGCTATAAAGGCACGGACGTCAAATCCGGCTCCAATCACTACGAAGAGAAAATTTCCTGGCTGCGTCAGGTCCTGGAATGGCACGAAGAACTGGGCGATATCGGCGGCCTGGCCGAACAGCTGCGTGTCGATATCGAGCCGGATCGGGTTTATGTGTTTACCCCGGACGGTCACGCCATTGATTTGCCCAAGGGTGCGACGCCGCTGGACTTTGCCTATCGGGTCCACACCGAGATCGGCCATAATTGCCGCGGCGCGAAGATCAACGGGCGGATCGTGCCGCTCAACTACAGCCTGCAGACCGGTGAACAGGTCGAGATCATCACCAGCAAGCACGGTACGCCGAGCCGCGACTGGCTGAACTCGAATCTGGGGTACATCACCACGTCACGTGCGCGGGCCAAGATCGTGCACTGGTTCAAGTTGCAGGCCCGGGACCAGAACGTTGCGGCCGGTAAAACCTTGCTTGAACGCGAGCTGGTGCGGCTGGCCTTCCCTGCGGTGGATTACGACCGGTTGGCGGAAAAGGCCAACCTCAAGACCGCCGAAGACATGTATGCCGCCTTGGGCGCGGGCGACTTGCGCCTGACGCAGCTGGTCAATCTGGCCCAGCAACTGGTCGAGCCGGAACGCGGCAGTGAGGTGGAACTGGTTCCACGCAAGGCCACTGGCTACAAGCCGGGCAAGCGTGGGGACATCCAGATCCAGGGCGTGGGCAACCTGATGACGCAAATGGCCGGGTGCTGCCAGCCGCTGCCGGGGGATGCCATCGTCGGCTATATCACCCAGGGCCGTGGCGTGAGCATTCACCGTCAGGATTGCGCCTCGGTGCTGCAACTGGGCGGTCGTGAGCCGGAGCGGATTATCCAGGTCAGTTGGGGGCCGATACCGGTGCTCACCTATCCGGTGGACATCATCATTCGGGCCTATGATCGCTCGGGTTTGCTGCGTGACGTTTCCCAGGTCCTGCTCAACGAGCGGATCAACGTCCTGGCGGTCAACACCCGTTCGAACAAGGAAGACAACACCGCGTTGATGTCGCTGACCATCGAGATTCCGGGGCTGGATGCGCTGGGCCGTTTGTTGGGGCGGATTTCGCAGTTGCCGAACATTATCGAGACGCGGCGTAATAGAACGCCTTGAGGGATGAAGCCTCTGTAGGAGCGAGCTTGTTCGCGAGGAGTTGCGTCTGATTCGACGCATAGGCTGCCTCGCCAACAAGTTGGCTCCTACAGGGTTTGTTCGACTGAATTGGAAACCCCATGTACACACTCCAGACCTGCTTCACCTCATGGCCTGGCTGCGCGACCCTTATCGAGACGCGGCGTAATAGAACGCAAGTCTCTGTAGGAGCGAACTTGTTCGCGAGGCGTTGCGTCTGATTCGACGCATAGGCTGCCTCGCCAACACGTTGGCTCCTACAGGGTTGGTTCGACTGAATGGAAACGCCATGTACACACTCCAAGACCTGCTCCACCTCATGGCCCGCCTGCGCGACCCGCAGTTCGGCTGCCCGTGGGATGTGAAGCAGAACTACGCCAGCATCGTGCCGCATACCCTCGAAGAGGCTTATGAGGTGGCCGACGCCATTGAGCGCGGTGATTTCGATGACTTGAAGGGCGAGCTTGGCGATCTGCTGTTTCAGGTGGTGTATTACAGCCAACTGGCCAAAGAAGAAGGGCGTTTCGAGTTCGACGGTGTCATTGATGGCATTACCCGCAAGTTGATCCGACGTCATCCCCATGTATTTCCCACCGGCGATTTGTACGCGCCGCTGGAAACGCCGCGCCTGACCGATGATGAGGTCAAGCAGCGCTGGGAAAAAATCAAGAATCAGGAGCGTGCCGACAAGGCTGTCATCCCTGAACAATTGTCTTTGCTTGATGATGTACCCGTGGTGCTGCCTGCCTTGTCCCGTGCCGCGAAGCTGCAAAAGCGTGCCTCACAAGTGGGGTTTGACTGGCCAGCTGCGTTGCCCGTGGTGGATAACGTCCGCGAAGAGCTGGACGAAGTGCTCGAAGCCATGGCCAGTAACGATGCCCAGGCCATTGCCGAAGAAGTCGGCGATTTGCTGTTTGCCGCCGTCAATCTGGCGCGGCATTTGAAAGTCGACCCGGAAAACGCCCTGCGCGCGGCCAACACCAAATTTGAGCGTCGCTTCCGATTTATCGAACAGGCATTGCGCCAGACCCATCGTCCCATCGAAGATTGCACCCTCGAAGAAATGGACGCTCTCTGGGGCGAAGCCAAACGTCAGGAAAAGAACGTACCCAGCTGCGGCTGAGCCCGTTTTATCTGCATAAAGTGAGTAGACAATGAGCCTTTCCCTTCGCGACCAACTGCTCAAGGCAGGTCTGGTCAACCAAAAGCAGGCCAAGCAGGTCGGCAAAGACAAACAGAAAGAACAGCGTCTGGCTCACAAAGGCCAGATCGAGATCGACGACTCGCAAAAGCGCGCCGCTCAGGAAGCCATGGCCGAGAAGGCCAAGCGCGATCAGGAACTCAATCGGCAGCAGCAGGAAAAGGTCGAGCAGAAAGCCCGCGCCGCGCAGATCAAGCAACTGATCGAAGTGTCGCGCCTGCCGAAGCTGACCACCGAGGATTACTACAACTTCGTCGACGACAAGAAGGTCAAGCGCCTTTCGGTCAACAGCCTGATGCGCAGCAAGCTCAGCAGTGGCTCGCTGGCGATCGTGCATCACGCCGGCGGCTACGAAGTCATCCCCCGTGAGGCGGCGCTGAAAATTCAGGAGCGCGACCCACGACGCATTGTGCTGCTCAGTGAGCCTACTGAAGAAGCCGATGGCGATGATCCGTACGCCGCCTACAAGATCCCTGATGATCTGATGTGGTAACGCACTGACAAACAAAACCCGCACTTGGCGGGTTTTGTTTTGAAGCGATTCTGAAATGGCACCTTACTGGGCGCGTCTGCTTTCCAGTTCTTCGAGCTCAGCCTTGTACCGCTGGGCGTCGGACTCGACATGAAACATCCCTACCAACTGATCCTGCTGGTGTACATCCCAGATCTGAATGCCATCGGCGATGGTTTCGTGAGAGATATGGGCGTCGTCGCGTTCAGTAACTCGTACGGTCATGGTTCAGGCTCCTGACTTGAGGCTGCGGCGATGTGTCGCAGGCCCCAGTTATAGAGTTTGTTAGCTGGCTAAGTAAATAGTTGGTTTTTTCATGTTGCGGGGGTTTGGATCGGCGACACGTTGCAGGCCTTGATTTATGAGGGCTGGAGCGGGGGCAACGGCTAAATGAAGATTGTTTCATGTGGCCGCAGCCTGCGCAGAACCTGTAGGAGTCAACTTGTTGGCGAGGCGACGGTCCTGTGTTGCCCTTGATGCCGTCTCGCGAACAAGTTCGCTCCTACAGGATTGATGTTCCTGTCCTGGAGCTCACCGAGGATGGCTGCATCGCGCTCCAACCAATTTTCTTTACAAAAAAGCCCCGCACGATGGCGGGGCTCTTTGATTACAGTCGGGCGGCTGTTAGCTACCTTTCACCGCTCGGCCATTCACCGTGCCGTCTTGCAGCATGATGTTGTATTCCTTGCCATCGGTTTCGACCTGTTGCAGGCGAACCAGCAGATAATCCCAATCTTTGGCGAACCAAAGCACAGTGATGCGCTTGCTTTGCGTTGGGTCGCGCACGCGCTCGACTTTGATGGCATCGACCTGGCCGGCTTTGGTAGCGACCTTCTCCGAGCCCAGAACGCGGAAATCATAGGTGTCGATCTCGTCGCCATCGACTACCTGATAACTCATGCTCTTCTTGCCTTCGGCAACATCGTGCTGCAAGGCGAGCTGGTAGGTGGACTTGTCGAGAATGCCGCGGTTGATGGGCAGCTTGATCGCATCACCGCGATCAGTGCCGGTGACGAATTTGGTGGACCAGTCGAAAGCCAGATCGACTTTCTTGGATTTACCCAGACCGCCACGCTCAAAGTTATAGGTTTGCGGCAGCAGTACGTCTTTGTCGACTTTCAGCGTGCTGACCTCAGTCAGGCTGGCGATCATCATGGAAGCCTTGAAATTCAAGGTCCAGGTCCCGTTCGGACCGGCTGCCAGGCTGCGCTCGGCAGTGCCGCTCATGGGCAGTTGCTTCCAGTCGGCGGTATAGCTGGCGGAGAAGGGTTGCAGGTCTGCGGCGTGAGCGGCCGGCAGTGCGAGCAGAGCAAAAGCGAACAGCAAAGCGCGACGCATAATATCTCCTAGGTTCGTATCAAGTGGCCATGAGCCGCGAGTAACTGACCGTCCAATAATGCACCTTCTTCACCAAGGCTCAAGCGGCCCTCGGCAAACCAGCGGACGGCCAGCGGATAGATCTGATGTTCCTGGGCGTGGACGCGTTGCGCCAGACTTGCCGGAGAGTCGTCGGACTCTACCGGAATAACTGCCTGTACGACCAGCGGTCCTCCATCGAGTTCCTCGGTGACGAAATGCACGCTGCAGCCATGCTCGGCGTCACCAGCATCCAGCACCCGTTGATGGGTGTGCAAGCCTTTATAAAGAGGAAGCAGGGAAGGGTGGATGTTCAACAGACGGCCTTGATAGTGCCGAACGAACCCGGCACTCAAGATGCGCATGAAACCAGCCAGCACGACAAGCTGTGGCTCGAAGGTGTCGATCAGTTCGATGAGTGCGGCGTCGAAGGTCTCGCGACCGTCATAGGCCTTGTGGTCCAGAACACAGGCTTCGATGCCGGCATCGCGGGCGCGCTGCAGGCCGAAAGCATCGGCGCGGTTGGAGATCACCGCGCGAATGCGGACAGGGCTTTTCCCGTCCTCGAAGCTGTCGATCATGGCTTGCAGGTTGCCGCCGGTGCCGGAGAGCAGCACCACCACATCACAGGTTGCAGGCATCAGTGTGCCTTGAGGTTTTTCAGCTCAACCTGTGCGGCGCCCTCGGCGGCAGTCGCGATCTGGCCGATCACCCACGGCTGCTCGCCCGCTTCACGCAATACGTTCAGCGCCGTTTCGACGTGCTCCTGAGCCACGCAGATCACCATGCCCACGCCGCAGTTTAGCACGCGGTGCATTTCGTTTTCAGCGACATTGCCTTGCTGCTGCAGCCAGTCGAATACCGCCGGACGCTGCCAGCTGGCCACGTCAACCACGGCTTGAGCGCCTGCTGGCAGCACGCGCGGGATGTTGTCCAGCAGACCGCCGCCAGTGATGTGGGCCATGGCTTTGACAGCGCCAGTGTCCTTGATCAGTTTCAGCAGAGGCTTGACGTAGATGCGGGTCGGCGCCATCAGCAGTTCGGTCAGCGGCTTGCCGTCGAGCTGGATGTTTTCGATGTCGGCACCGGCCACTTCGATGATCTTGCGGATCAGCGAATAGCCATTGGAATGCGGGCCGGAAGATGGCAGGGCGAGCAGCGCGTCACCGGCGGCAACCTTGGAACCGTCGATGATGTCGGCTTTTTCGACGACGCCCACGCAGAAGCCAGCCAGATCGTAGTCTTCGCCTTCGTACATGCCAGGCATTTCAGCGGTTTCGCCGCCCACCAGCGAGCAACCCGCCAGTTCACAGCCAGCGCCGATGCCGGTCACAACCTGGGCAGCGGTGTCGACATTGAGTTTGCCGGTGGCGTAGTAATCCAGGAAGAACAACGGCTCTGCGCCGCAGACCACCAGGTCGTTGACGCACATGGCGACCAGATCGATGCCGATGGTGTCGTGCTTGTTCAGGTTCAGCGCCAGGCGCAGCTTGGTGCCCACGCCGTCGGTACCGGAAACCAGTACTGGTTGCTTGTAGCCTGCCGGGATTTCGCAGAGGGCGCCGAAGCCACCCAGACCGCCCATGACTTCCGGCCGCTTGGTGCGCTTGGCAACGCTCTTGATGCGTTCGACCAATGCTTCGCCGGCGTCGATGTCTACACCGGCGTCTTTGTAGCTCAGGGAGGGTTGCTTGCTCATAATCCAGGCCTTTAGGGGGGATTCGGGTGGGGTCGACGGAAAACGGCGGGGCCTCAGGGAAAAACTGCATCTGCATGCAACACAGTTTTCGGGGCCGCCACCATCGCCAGTCTGCGAAGGCGCGCGATTTTATCAGGCTTGAGCGGCAGCGGCCATCCTTAGGCCGACGGGCTGGCTTGATCTTGAGAAAATAAACCGGGTCTTGGCGCTGCTGGCTCGTGTGGCGGCGCATCTATAAGGTGTAGCCTGCACTTGAATTTGAATGAATGGCTTTGGTCTGCGGTCTCAGGCAAGCCAGCTATCTTATTACGGTTATTTTTCTGCCGCTTTTTCTGCTCGGGAACTGTCCATGGGTCTGTCAAAACTCTTCTTCGCCAGCTGCCTGTCGTTCATCTGTCTGCCAGCGTTTGCCGAAACCGTGAACAATCTTTATCAAGTGCGTGAGCCGGTCAGCGGCCAGACGCCGGATGAGCGCACGCGCGCAACCCAGGCAGCCCTTGAGACGCTGGTTGTGCGCCTGACCGGCGATGGCAAGGCGGTGCAGGGATCGGCTCTGGCCGAACTGCGCAAGAACCCGCAGCAAATCATCAGTCAGTTCGGATACGAGGCCGGCCCTCCAGAGTCGTTGCTGGTGGATTTCGATCCAGCCAGTACCGACCGTTCGTTGCGACAGGCTGGCTTGCCCATTTGGGGCAGTAATCGGCCGACTATCCTCGGCTGGTGGCTCAATGATGCAACCGACGGATCGAATCTTGTGGGTGATGGCCAGAGTGCTGCCGAACCGCTGCGTCGTGCAGCCCAGCATCGCGGATTACCGTTGCGCTTGCCGTTGGCCGATCTTGGCGAGCAGGGCGTTGGTACGGCCAAGAATCTTGAAGGCACCGATGTGACTCCGCTCAAGGAAGCGTCCGAGCGTTATGGTGCCGACGCCTTGCTGGCGGTTCATGCCAGGGAAGAGGGCGGTCAGTGGCAGGGTAAATGGCGTTTGTGGCTGGGCGATCAACGTGAGCAAGGTAGCGCCACCGGCGCTACCTCCGAGGCACTGGCCGATGCCGTGCTGTTGGCTGTCAGTCAGCGTCTGGCGCCGCGTTTCGTGGTCAAGCCAGGGGCCGCCAGCGGTTTGTCCCTGCAAGTGCAGGGTATGAATCTGGAACGCTACGCGCAGTTGATGCGCTTGCTTGAACCGTTTGGCGCGCGTCTCAAATCCGTTGAGGGTGATCGGATTACGTATGAAGTCAGTGCGAACGCCGATCAACTACGTTCGCAGTTGGCTCTGGCCAAGCTGCAGGAAGTGCCGGCCAGCGAGGTCGCTCCCGCACCGTCGGCTGCCTCGCCAGTCGACGGTACGAGCGCTGTACCGGGTGCCGCGCCCTTGATCGTGCCGGCGACCGGGCCACAATTGCACTTTCGCTGGTAAGCGGCAGTGATGATTCAAACGATGTTGCATTTTATGGAGTTGAGGGGCTTTGATGACTGACACACGGCGCTGGTTCTGGCTCGGCGGGATTGTCCTGCTGATCCTGTTTGTTTACCTGTTGCATGCGATCCTGACGCCGTTTCTGGTAGCGCTGCTGCTGGCGTATATGGGCGATCCGCTGGCCGATCGGCTGGAGAAGGCTGGCCTGTCGCGGACCTTGAGCGTGGTGGCGGTATTCACGCTGTTTACCTTGATCCTGCTAGCGTTGCTACTGGTGCTGGTGCCAATGCTGGCCAAGCAACTGTTTCGTCTCTATGAGCTGGCACCGCAAATGCTCGACTGGTTGCAGCATACGGCGCTGCCGTGGGCTCAGGCTAAATTCGGGCTTTCCGATGGCTTCTGGAAATTCGACAAGGTCAAAGCGGCGATTTCCGAGCACATGGGTCAGACCGGCGACATCGTTGGTATTGTCTTGTCCAAAGCCACTGCGTCGAGCCTGGCACTGATCGGCTGGATCACCAACCTCGTCCTCATTCCGGTGGTGTGCTTCTACCTGCTGCGCGACTGGGACGTGATGATGGGCAAGGTGCGTAGCCTGCTGCCTCGTCATCGTGAAGGGCAAGTGGTCAAGCTTGCCGGTGAATGTCATGAAGTGCTGGGCGCGTTTATCCGTGGCCAGTTACTGGTCATGGTAGCGCTGGGAATTATCTACGCGGCTGGACTGATGCTGGTAGGCCTGGAACTGGGCCTGTTGATCGGGGTGATCGCCGGGCTGGCGGCCATTGTTCCTTATATGGGCTTCGTGATCGGTATCGGCGCGGCGCTTATTGCCGGCTTGTTCCAGTTTGGCGGCGACCTGTACCCGATGATGGGTATTGTTGCGGTGTTCATGGTCGGCCAGGCTCTGGAAGGCATGGTGCTCACGCCGCTGTTGGTGGGAGACCGGATCGGCCTGCACCCCGTCGCGGTAATCTTCGCGATCCTGGCGGGTGGCGAACTGTTTGGTTTCACCGGCATTCTGCTGGCACTGCCGGTAGCGGCAGTCATCATGGTTCTGGTGCGTCATGTTCATGACCTTTATAAGGATTCGGATATTTATGGCGGCATGGAAGACCCGGATCTTTAGAGGGATCGCTCAGTACTTGTAGGCGTCAACGGGATGGCGAAACGCTGACACGGCTACCGCCTCACCAACCCGTTGGCTGCTGCCGGCATTTGTTTACGATTGCCCGGATCACGCAAACCTTTGATTTTCCTTATGGTCTCGCGCATTGTGTGGCCAGCGTCACGGGTATAAACTTTGCGCACTTTACACAGAGGCCCCTAACGGCTCACATGAGCTGTTCAGCCAGCATGAAACCGATTCAGCTGCCCCTGGGTGTGCGTCTGCGTGATGACGCCACCTTTATCAACTACTATCCCGGCGCCAACGCCGCCGCACTCGGCTACGTGGAGCGGCTGTGCGAAGCCGACGCAGGCTGGACCGAAAGCCTGATTTATCTCTGGGGCAAGGATGGAGTGGGGCGTACTCACTTGTTGCAGGCGGCTTGTCTGCGATTCGAGCAAATGGGTGAGCCGGCGGTTTACCTGCCACTGGCTGAGGTCATCGATGAAGGTGTCGAGCTCTTCGACAACCTTGAACAGTACGAACTGGTGTGCCTGGACGACCTGCAAGCGGTTGTCGGCAAGCCGGAGTGGGAAGAAGCCTTGTTCCACCTGTTCAATCGTCTGCGGGACAGCGGCCGCCGCCTATTGATTGCAGCATCCCAATCGCCTCGCGAACTGCCCGTAAAACTCCCCGATCTCAAATCTCGCCTGACCATGGCCCTGGTGTTCCAGATGCGTGGGCTGTCAGACGAAGACAAACTGCGCGCCTTGCAATTGCGTGCTTCACGCCGCGGCCTGCACCTGACAGACGAAGTCGGGCATTTCATCCTGACGCGTGGCACACGCAGCATGAGCGCGCTGTTCGAGCTGCTGGAGCGGCTTGACCAGGCTTCGCTGCAGGCGCAGCGCAAACTGACCATTCCGTTCCTTAAAGAGACCCTGGGATGGTAGAGCACACGTTGGTGCTTCAGGTTGCGGCAGCGCTGCGCCACGCACAGCGGATTCTGATTATCACTGGCGCAGGGCTTTCCGCTGACTCCGGTCTGCCCACGTATCGCGGTATCGGCGGCTTGTACAACGATCAGACTGCCGAAGGGCTGCCCATCGAAATGGCGCTGTCGGGTCCGATGCTGCGCCGCGATCCCGAGTTGTGCTGGAAGTACATCGCGCAGTTGGGCAAGGCGTGTCTGGGCGGGCAGCCCAACGACGCGCACTACGCCATCGCGCAGTTGCAGCGTATGAAGCCTGATTGCTGGGTGCTGACGCAGAACGTTGATGGCTATCATCGGGCCGCTGGCAGCCCGCCGGAGCGCCTCATTGAGATTCACGGTCAACTGGCCCCTTTGTATTGCCAATCCTGCGCCGCGCAAGATCCAGAACTGAGCGCGCACTTGGACAGGCCATTGCCGCCTCTGTGCCACCGCTGTGGTGGCGTTTTGCGACCGTCTGTCGTTTTATTCGAAGAAATGTTGCCGCAATTGACCCTTGAAACACTGGATCGGGAGATGGCAAAAGGCTTCGATGCGGTGCTCAGTATCGGCACGACCGCAAGCTTCCCCTACATCCTTGAACCCCTATTCAGAGCAAGGGTTTACGGCGGTTTTACGGCGGAAATTAATTTGACGCCCACTGATCAGAGCCAGCATATGGACGCGTTTCTTGCGGGCCGAGCGGCACATGTCATGGGCGAACTGGTAAGTCACATTTAGTTCGATTGAATTTGCAAATGAGGATGATAGTTGGCATAGTCTCGCCACCTTAACAGTTCAGCCACGGTCGTGCCCATGCTAGCTCGCTTCGCACCCCTCGTGCCTCTCGCACTCGTTTCACTGCTGTTCGGTTGCTCGGCCAATATGCCGGTATCTCAACAAGATACGCAGCAACAGCAGTACAAGACCCAAATCACTGCTCAGTCCTCCGCGAGCCGTTCCGATCGGTCAGTGTTGCAGGAAGAGCTGGCAACTGAAGCCGAACTGGCCCGGTTTGCCGACAACAAGCCATACCAGCTGCCAGCGTTGGCTGACAGCATCCTTGAGCGTGGCAAATCCCTGATCGGTACCCGTTACCGTTTTGGCGGTACCTCGACGAGCACCGGGTTCGATTGCAGCGGTTTCATCGGTTACCTGTTTCGTGAAAAAGCGGGCATGAGTCTGCCGCGTTCTTCTCGTGACATGATCAACATCGATGCACCATTGGTTAAACGCAACGATCTTGCACCGGGCGATCTGCTGTTCTTCAGCACTGCCGGTCGCGGTCGCGTCAGCCACGCAGCCATTTACCTGGGTGATAACCAGTTCATCCACTCCAGCAGCAGTCGCAGTGGCGGTGTTCGCGTCGACAGTCTGGATGATGTGTACTGGAGCAAGACGTTCATCGAAGCCAAGCGCGCCTTGGCCATGGAATCGCCTGCAATCGCACCGCAGACGACCGCCATGACGACGACAACAATCAAGCGTCGCCACTAATCACTACCGTGTCGTGCAAAAACAGGCTATAAGCCTGTTTTGCGCATTTAGCGCCCCCGGCAAAGCAAGCCGCATCCAGATCAGGTTGTTGTGTCTATGTCGATTACGATACGCCTCGCGGTCATTACTCTTGCTGCCTTGCTCGGCGCCTGCGCCAGCACGCCGCCGCCTGCTCCCCAGCCCCGGATTGTCCAGCGTCCGGCGCTTGCCTCCCCTTCAGAAGTGTTCTCGCCAGCGATCGAAGACGTGATGTTCCGCGCGCTCGGTCTGGTGGGCACTCCTTATCATTGGGGCGGCAATACCCCTGATTCCGGTTTCGATTGCAGCGGTCTGATCGGTTATGTGTACCGCGACGCCGCGGGCATCGCCTTGCCGCGTTCGACCCGGGACATGATCGGTATGCGTGCCCCTAACGTAGGACGTCAACAGTTGCAGACCGGTGATCTGGTGTTCTTCGCTACCAGCGGTGGCTCACAGGTCAGTCATGCGGGGATTTACGTCGGGGAAGGGCGCTTCGTGCATGCGCCAGCCACGGGGGGCACCGTCAAGCTGGACAGCCTGGACAAACCGTATTGGCAGAAAGCCTATCTCAATGCCAAGCGCGTAATACAGCCGTCGAGTCTGGCGCGTAATCCGTAGTCCGCTATCCATATCAACGTAGGAGCCAACTTGTTGGCGAGGCTCAGGTCCTCTGGAGACAGGGCTGTCGCCTCGCCAACAAGTTCGCTCCTGCAGCATTACTTATTGCGCCTTCGCCGCAGTCACTCGCCAGATCTTGTTCCCCACGTCATCCGCGACCAATAAGCCTCCCTGCTTGTCATTGACGACGCCGACCGGGCGGCCTTGTGCTTTTTCATCGGCATTAAGGAAGCCCGAGAGCAGATCAATCGGTGCGCCACTTGGTTTGCCGTCGCTAAACGGGACGAACAGGACCTTGTAGCCGCTGTGGGGTTTGCGGTTCCATGATCCGTGCTGGCCGATGAACGCGCCTTCATTAAAAGGCGCCGGCAACGTGTTGCCATCCGCGAATACCAGGCCAAGGGACGCCGTATGTGGACCAACTGCGTAATCCGGTGCTATGGCCTTGGCCACGAGTTCCGGGTTCTGCGGTGTCACACGCACGTCCACATGCTGGCCGTAGTAGCTGAACGGCCAGCCATAAAACGCGCCGTCTTGCACTGAGGTGATGTAGTCCGGCACCAGATCACTGCCGATTTCATCGCGCTCGTTGACGGCTGTCCACAGTTTGCCGGTGGTCGGTTCCCAGTCCATGCCGTTGGGGTTGCGCAACCCTGACGCAAAAATCCTATGAGCACCGCTGGCCGCGTCCACTTCCCAGATCGCCGCGCGGCCTTCTTCAGCGGGCAGACCGTTTTCCGCAAAATTGCTGTTGGAGCCCACCGTCACGTATAGCTTGCTGCCGTCCTTGCTGGCGATGACGTTCTTGGTCCAGTGGTGATTGAGCGTGCCACCCGGCAGGTCGACCACCTTGGTCGGCTGCGCGCTGATAGAGGTCTGACCGTCCTGATACGGGAAGCTGATCAGCCGGTCGGTATCGGCCACATACAGCTTGTTGCCCACCAGGGTCATGCCAAATGGCGAGTTGAGGTTTGCCAGGAACACCGTGCGGGTTTCCGCAACGCCGTCGTGATCCTTGTCGCGCAGCAGTGTGATGCGGTTGGGGCTGGGCACGCCCGCCCCGGCGCGGCCCATGACCTTGCCCATGACCCAGCCACGAATACCTTTGTTGTCGTCTGGCTTGGGCGGCGAGTTTGTTTCGGCGACCAGCACGTCGCCGTTGGGCAGTACGTAGAGCCAGCGCGGGTGATCGAGGTCCTCGGCAAATGCGGCGACCTGAGTGCCCGCCGCTGCGATCGGCCTGGCGCCTTTTGCCCAGCCCACGGCCGGCGCAATATTGACGGTGGGGATCAGCGTTTTGTTCGGTTCCGGGAGCTTGGGCGTCGGCCCCGTGCCGTCGTTGACTTGCAGGGTCGAAGACTCGCCGCAGGCCGCAAGACCTCCTGCAACCAATAGCAAAACCGCAAACTGTGGTCTGAGCTTGAACATGTTCGATCTCCATAAGGGGCAGTGGTCCAGTAAGAGATAGAGATGCCTGCGCTTTCGAGGTTCAACCTGTTGCGGTGTTGATTGACGCTCAAACCCCAACCCTCTAACCTGCGCCCTTTGTTTCAGGTGCTCAGGTCTGCAGCGTTTAGAACTGCTGCGCTCGACAATACCGCGTTGGAAACGGCCTCGGAATGCTCATTGAGGAAACCTCAACTCCGCTTTCTCGCCTGTTTCCGCCTTGTCTTGTCGTCGCTCGCTACGTTTTGAATCGCTGCAGCAAATGCTGAGTGAAACAGGGAAACCGGTAAGGACGCCCATGGCGACCAATCCCGGTGCTGCCCCCGCAACGGTAGATGAGTCAACGCTGTGCCACATGCCACTGTGTCTGTATGGACATGGGAAGGCGCACAGCCGGGAATGTCCCGCTCATGAGCCCGGAGACCGGCCTGATCCATTCAACAGCATCACGGCGGGCGATGCTCTGGGCATGACGAAAGTCGTGCTGCCAGTCATTTGCGGTTGCCTGCCGTCTGCTTTCGCCTGCCTCAAGCGGAGAGCTGAGATGAACGAATCCCCCGAACGCGACGAACGCCATCTGGCGCGCATGCTGCGCAAGAAAGCCGTGATGGACGAGCGCATTGCCAGCGCCCCCAATGAATGCGGGCTGCTGCTGGTCCTCACCGGCAACGGCAAAGGTAAAAGCAGTTCTGCCTTCGGCATGCTAGCCCGGGCAATGGGCCACGGCATGCAATGCGGCGTTGTGCAGTTCATCAAAGGCAGCAACAGCACCGGCGAAGAATTTTTTTTCCGACGTTTCCCCGAGCAGGTTCGGTATCACGTCATGGGCGAGGGCTACACCTGGGAGACCCAGGATCGCCAGCGCGATATCGCTGCCGCCGAAGCCGCGTGGGAAGTTTCCCTGGAAATGCTCCGTGATCCGGCCATCGGCATGGTGATCCTCGATGAACTGAACATAGCCCTCAAGCACGGCTATCTGGACATTGAGCGGGTGCTCAGCGACCTGCAAGCCCGTCCGCCGATGCAGCACGTCATCGTCACCGGTCGTGGCGCCAAGCCGGAGATGATCGACATGGCTGACACGGTGTCCGAAATTACAGTGGTTAAACACGCTTTCCAGTCCGGGATTCGTGCGCAAAAAGGCATTGAGTTGTGAGTGAACCGCGTCACTGTCCGGCGGTTCTGATCGCCGCGCCGGCCTCAGGCCAGGGCAAGACCACTGTCACCGCTGCGCTGGCACGCCTGCATCGCAACAAAGGCCGCAAGGTTCGCGTGTTCAAGTGTGGGCCGGACTTTCTTGACCCGATGATCCTGGAGCGCGCCAGCGGTGCACCGGTGTATCAACTGGATTTATGGATGGTCGGGGCTGATGAAAGCCGCCGGCTCTTGTGGCAGGCGGCGGGCGAGGCAGACCTGATCCTGATTGAAGGCGTCATGGGCCTGTTCGACGGGACACCGTCCAGTGCTGATCTGGCCCGGCACTTCGGCGTGCCGGTGCTGGGCGTGATTGACGGCACGGCCATGGCCCAGACGTTTGGCGCGCTGGCCCTTGGGCTCGCGCGTTATCAGCCGGACCTGCCTTTCGCCGGTGTCCTGGCCAACCGTGTCGGTACCGTGCGTCATGCCCAATTGCTTGAAGGCAGCCTGACCGAAGGCTTGCGCTGGTACGGCGCGTTGTCCCGGGAAACGGGTATCGAACTGCCCAGTCGCCATTTGGGGCTGGTTCAGGCCAGCGAGCTTAATGATCTGGACGTTCGCCTGGACGCTGCCGCCGAAGCCTTGGCCAGCACATGCGAAGTCGAACTGCCGCCAGCGGTAACCTTCGCCGCGCCCGACCTCGTTCCGGCCGAGCCCTTGCTGGAAGGCGTGACCATCGCCGTCGCCCATGACGAAGCTTTTGCGTTCACCTACGGCGCGAGCCTTGACCTGCTGCGGGCCATGGGTGCGGAGTTGGTGTTCTTCTCGCCGATCCGTGATTCCGCTTTGCCAGCGGCTGACAGCCTGTACCTGCCCGGCGGCTACCCGGAATTGCACCATGTGGCCCTGAGCCAGAACACCCCGATGCTGGAGGCCATCCGCCAGCATCATCAAGCCGGTAAACCGTTGCTGGCCGAGTGCGGCGGCATGTTGTATCTGCTCGATGCCTTGACCGATGTGGATGGGCAGCGCGCCGAACTGGTGGGTTTGCTCGCGGGCGAGGCTGTGATGCAAAAGCGCCTTGCCGCATTGGCGTTGCAAACCGTGGCATTGCCGGAAGGCGAACTGCGCGGGCACACCTATCACCATTCGTTGACCAGCACCGAGTTACAGCCTATTGCCCGTGGCATCAGTCCCAACGGCGGGCGCGGCGCGGAGGCGGTCTATCGCGACGGGCGCATGACGGCTTCCTACGTGCACTTCTATTTCCCTTCCAATCCTCAAGCGGTTGCGGCGCTTTTCAAGCCATGAATGACCAAGGGTTCAGCGCTGACGAGCGTGCAGCGGTGTATCGAGCCATCGCCGAGCGCCGAGACATGCGCCATTTCAGCGGCGGCAGCGTCGCGCCAGAATTGCTTGCACGGCTGCTGGGCGCGGCGCATCAGGCGCCGAGCGTCGGTTTGATGCAGCCGTGGCGTTTCATCCGCATCACCGACCGGGCATTGCGCTCGCGTATCAAGGCGCAGGTTGAGCAGGAGCGGATTCGTACCGCCCAAGCGCTGGGCGAACGCGCCGATGATTTCATGAAGCTCAAGGTGGACGGCATCGACGACTGCGCCGAAGTGCTGGTGGCTGCACTCATGGAGGATCGGGAAAAACACATTTTCGGTCGACGCACGCTCCCGGAAATGGACCTGGCTTCGTTGTCCTGCGCGATCCAGAACATGTGGCTGGCAGCGCGTGCCGAGGGGCTGGGCATGGGCTGGGTGTCATTATTCGAACCTCAGGCACTGGCCAGTCTGCTGAACATGCCCTCTGGAGCCAAGCCACTGGCGGTGCTATGCCTGGGGCCGGTGAGCGAGTTCTATCCGGCACCGATGCTGGTCATGGAAGGCTGGACGCAAGAACGTCCGCTAGATGAAATGCTGTACGAAAATCAATGGGGAGTTGGTCAATGAGTGTGGCGCTGTTAAGCGTCGCCGGCGTGGCGCTTGATGCGCTACTGGGCGAGCCGAAGCGGTCGCATCCGCTGGTGGCTTTTGGGCGTTTCGCCGATCGTATCGAGCGGCGTTTCAATTCCGGAGGACGCGGCTGGCGCAGCCATGGCGTCACCGCGTGGTTTCTGGCGGTGGTGCCGCTGACGTTACTCGCTACGCTGCTGAGTTGGCTGCCTTATATAGGCTGGCTGGTGGAAATCCTCGCGTTGTATTGCGCATTGGGTTTACGCAGCCTGGGTGAGCATGTCGAACCTGTTGCCCAAGCCTTGCGCGCAGAGAATCTTGAGGAGGCGCGGCGGCGGGTTGGCTATCTGGTCAGCCGCCAGACTTCAGAGCTGGATGCCACCGAAGTGGCTCGCGCAGCCACCGAATCCGTACTGGAGAATGGCAGCGACGCGGTATTTGCCGCGTTGTTCTGGTTTGCCATTGCTGGCGCGCCGGGCGTCGTCTTGTATCGCTTGAGCAATACCCTGGACGCCATGTGGGGGTATCGCAACGAACGTTTCGAGCGTTTCGGCTGGGCGGCTGCAAAGATCGACGATCTGCTTAACTATATTCCCGCACGACTGGTGGCATTGACCTACGCGCTACTGGGCAAAACCCGACTGGCGTTGCGCTGCTGGCGAACCCAGGGCCCGACATGGGACAGCCCCAATGCGGGCCCGGTCATGGCCGCTGGTGCCGGTGCGTTAGGTGTCCAATTGGGCGGCGCAGCGATCTATCACGGTGAGCTTCATCAGCGCCCGCAACTGGGCGAAGGGGTGCCTGCCGACGCGCAGTCCATTGATCGCGGCTGGCAACTGGTGCAGCGCGGTGTCTGGCTTTGGCTGCTGATTTTATGTGTAGGAGCAGAATTCTATGCTTGAGCACGGTGGACGCCTGCGCGCGGCTGCGCAGCAGTACGGCCTGGCCGAAAGTGAGTGGCTTGATCTTTCCACGGGCATTGCGCCTTGGGCCTGGCCGATTCCGACGATCCCGCTACAGGCTTGGTCACGACTGCCTGAAACCGATGACGGGCTGGAGCAGGCTGCCTGCAAATACTACGGTGCCCCGCAAGCGTTGCCGGTGCCGGGTTCCCAGGCCGCCATCCAGGCCCTGCCGCGCCTGCGCAGTGCCGGCAAGGTCGGCGTCTTGTCGCCTTGCTATGCCGAACATGCCCAGGCCTGGCGTAGCGCGGGTTTCCTGGTGCGAGAAGTGCTGGAGCACGAAGTCGATTATTTCCTCGACAGCCTCGACGTGCTGGTGGTGGTTAACCCGAACAATCCAACTGGCTTGAGCCTGATGCCCGAGCAACTGCTCAAGTGGCACGGGCGGCTGGCGGAGCGGGGTGGCTGGTTGGTGGTGGATGAGGCGTTCATGGACAACACGCCGGGTTTGAGCCTGGCTGCCGAGACCTGGCGCAGCGGGTTGATTGTCCTGCGCTCGTTTGGCAAGTTTTTCGGTCTGGCCGGGGTTCGATTGGGTTTTGTTCTGGCCGAACCGCGCTTGCTTAAGCTGCTCGCCCAGGACATCGGACCCTGGGCCGTCAGCGGTCCGACTCGAGTGCTGGGCGCGGTGTGCCTGAACGACAGCCGCGGCCATCATGAACAACGCTTGCGCACCGATCAGGCCAGTCAGCGTCTGGTGGAATTGCTCACCCTTCATGACCTGGCCCCGCAAGGCGGCTGTGCGTTGTTTCAGTGGCTGGTCACGCCTCATGCCGCAGCGCTGCATGACTTCTGCGCCCAGCGCGGGATTTTGCTGCGTCTGTTCCTCAACGATGGCCCGCACCACAGCAGCCTGCGCTTCGGCCTGCCCGGCGACGAGGCGCACTGGCAGCGTCTGGACAGTGCGTTGGGCCAGTTCAATCGGGAATATTCATGACCACGTTGATGGTGCAAGGCACCACGTCCGATGCTGGCAAAAGTACCTTGGTGACTGCGCTGTGCCGCTGGCTGACTCGCCAGGGCGTCAGTGTCGTGCCGTTCAAGCCGCAAAACATGGCGCTCAACAGCGCGGTGACGGCTGACGGCGGTGAAATCGGCCGCGCCCAGGCGGTGCAGGCTCAGGCGTGCGGCCTGCAACCTCACACCGACATGAATCCGGTGCTGCTCAAACCCAACAGTGACACCGGTGCGCAAGTGATTATTCATGGTCGCGCCGTTACCACCATGAATGCGGTGGCGTATCACGGCTATAAAGAGATCGCGATGCGAGCGGTGCTGGAGTCCCATGGTCGTCTGAGCGAACGCTATCCGGTGATCGTGGTCGAGGGTGCCGGTTCGCCGGCCGAAATCAACCTGCGCGCCAACGATATCGCCAACATGGGCTTTGCCGAGGCGGTGGATTGTCCTGTGCTGCTGATCGCCGATATCAATCGTGGTGGGGTTTTCGCCCATCTGGTGGGCACCCTCGAACTGCTGTCGCCCAGCGAACAGGCGCGGGTGAAAGGTTTTATCATCAATCGCTTTCGCGGTGATATCGCCCTGCTGCAACCAGGACTGGACTGGCTCCAGGCGCGCACTGGCAAGCCCGTTGTCGGTGTGCTGCCCTACGTGATGGACCTGCATCTGGAGGCTGAAGACGGTCTCGATCAGCGCCAGACCGACAAGGTTGAGCAAGTATTGAATGTCGTGGTGCCCATCCTGCCGCGCATCAGCAATCACACCGATTTCGATCCGCTGCGCCTGCATCCCCAGGTTAACTTGCAGTTCATCGGCCCTGGTCAGTCGATCCCGGCGGCCGACCTGATCATCTTGCCTGGCTCGAAAAGCGTGTGCAGCGACCTTGCCTATTTGCGCGCCCATGGCTGGGACACGGCCATCGACCGGCATTTACGCTATGGCGGCAAAGTGTTGGGTATTTGTGGCGGATTGCAGATGCTCGGCCAGCAGTTGCACGACCCGCTGGGGCTCGAAGGCGCAGCCGGGTCGAGTGCGGGCCTGGGATTGCTGGACATGAGCACCGTGCTTGAAGAACACAAACAGCTGCGCAACGTGCGTGGCCAACTGTTGCTGGATGGGGTCGAGGTCAGCGGCTACGAGATTCATGCGGGTGTAACCACCGGTGCGGCGCTGGAAAATCCAGCGGTTCGGCTGGATGACGACCGCTGCGACGGTGCGCAAAGCGCTGACAGGCAAATTTTCGGCACTTACCTGCACGGCTTGTTCGAAACGCCCGCCGCCTGTAGCGCGCTGCTGCGCTGGGCTGGGCTGGAAAACGTACAGCAAGTGGATTATCACGGCCTGCGCGAGCGGGACATCGAACGGCTGGCGGACCTGGTGGAGAAGCATCTGGACGGCACGCTGCTGCGGGAACTCTGCGGATTGCGTAACGCCCCGCTGGAGAATCCCGCATGTTCCTGACAGACCCAAACTCCCGTAGGCGCACAGACATGCAGCAACTAATCCTCGGCGGAGCCCGTTCCGGCAAGAGTCGTCTGGCGGAACGGCTGGCCAGCGAATCGGGGCTGCACGTCATCTATATCGCCACCAGTCAGCCGGTGGATGGTGAACTCAATCAGCGAGTCGCACTGCACCGTGAACGCCGCCCGGACACCTGGGGCCTGATTGAGGAGCCACTCGAACTGGCCCGCGTCCTGCGGGAAAACGCCACGCCGGACCGCTGTCTGTTGGTGGACTGCCTGACCCTGTGGCTGACCAATCTGCTGATGCTCGAAACCCCTGAATATCTGACGCAACAGCGCCAGGCGCTGCTGGACTGTCTGGCATCGCTGCCAGGGGAAATCATTTTTGTCAGCAACGAAACCGGGCTGGGCGTCGTGCCTCTCGGTGAACTGACCCGGCGGTATGTCGACGAGGCGGGCTTGTTGCACCAAGCACTGGCCGAGCGTTGCCAGCGCGTGGTGTTGACCGTTGCCGGCTTGCCACTGACTTTGAAAGGATCCGCATTATGAGTAATTCCTGGTGGCTCAGCCCCTCCAAGCCGACCAACAGTGCGGTACGCGAACAAGCCCTGGCGCGGCAGCAGCAATTGACCAAGCCCACCGGTTCCCTCGGCCAGCTTGAGCGAGTTGCAGTGCAGCTTGCCGGTTTGCAGGGTCGGGTCAAACCCGGCGCCGATGCCCTGTGGATCGCGATTTTTGCGGGTGATCATGGGGTGGTGGCTGAAGGTGTTTCGGCCTATCCACAGGAAGTCACCGGACAGATGTTGCACAACTTCGTCACCGGCGGCGCGGCCATCAGCGTGCTGGCGCAACAGCTAGCAGCGCAACTGGAGGTAGTGGACCTGGGCACCGTTTCAGCGTTGAGCCTGCCCGGTGTACGCCATTTGCATATTGGCGCGGGTACCGCCAACTTCGCCAAAGGCCCTGCCATGACTCAGGAGCAAGGCCTAATGGCCTTGCAGGCCGGTCGGGACAGCGTGTTACGCGCCAAGGCGGCGGGCAGCGAACTGTTCGTCGCAGGCGAAATGGGCATTGGCAATACGGCTTCGGCCAGCGCGGTGGCCTGCTCGCTGCTCGAATGCGCAGCGCAGTTGATGGTGGGTCCTGGCACCGGCCTGAATGCCGCCGGCATCGCTCATAAAACCCAGGTGATTGAGGCTGCGCTCATTGTGCATGCCGAGCACGCGGGCGATCCGCTGCAAAGCCTGTTCAGTCTGGGCGGTTTTGAAATCGCGGCCCTGGTTGGCGTTTATCTGGCCTGTGCCCAGGAAGGGATTGCGGTGCTGGTGGATGGCTTTATCTGCAGCGTTGCTGCGTTGGTGGCGGTTCGCTTGAATCCATCGTGTCGGGAATGGCTGCTATTCGGCCACCGTGGCGCCGAGCCGGGTCACCGTCATCTGCTGGAAACCCTGCAGGCCGAACCATTGCTGGATCTGGGGATGCGTCTGGGCGAAGGCAGCGGTGCTGCATTGGCGGTGCCGCTGGTGCGTCTGGCTTGCGAGCTGCACAACGGCATGGCGACTTTTGCAGAAGCCGCCGTGGCAGATCGCCCGGCATGACCTTGCACCTGGATCTGTTGCGTCATGGCGAAACCGAACTGGGTGGCGGCATGCGCGGCAGTCTCGACGACGCCCTGACCGAACTCGGTTGGGAGCAGATGCGTTCGGCTGTGGCGCAAGCCGGTCCCTGGTGTCGGATTGTCACTTCGCCGCTGCAACGTTGTGCCCGTTTTGCCGAAGCCTTGGCTGAGCAACTGGCGCTCCCGTTGAGCCTGGAGCCGGATTTGCAGGAACTGCACTTCGGCGATTGGGAAGGGCGCAGCGCTGCGCAATTGATGGAAACCGATGCCGAGGGGTTGGGCTTGTTCTGGGCCGATCCTTACGCGTTTACTCCACCCAATGGCGAGCCGGTCAGCGCGTTCTCAATCCGGGTGCTGGCCGCTGTGCAGCGCTTGCATCAAGCTTACGACGGCGAACGGGTGCTGTTGATCAGCCATGGCGGCGTGATGCGTTTACTGCTCGCCCAGGCGCGAAGTTTGCCCCGTGAACAGTTGTTGCAAGTTCAGGTTGGGCACGGAGCGCTGTTGGCGATTCAAGTCGCGGCGAGCGGCCTGCTGACGGAGGCGTAAAAATGGTGCCGTTCTGGATAGCGCTGCAATTTCTCAGCAGTCTGCCAATTCGTTTGCCCGGCATGCCGCAGCCACAGGAGTTGGGGCGCTCACTGCTGTTTTACCCGCTGGTGGGCCTTTTGTTCGGCGTCCTGCTACTGGGTTTGAATACGCTGCTCGATGGCGTGCCGCTGCTGCTTCACGGGGCGTTGTTGTTGACGGCTTGGGTGCTGCTCAGCGGCGGTCTGCATCTGGATGGGCTGGCCGACAGCGCCGATGCCTGGCTCGGCGGTTTCGGCGACCGCGAGCGCACGTTGAGCATCATGAAAGATCCGCGCAGCGGGCCAATTGCGGTGGTGACACTGGTCCTGGTATTGCTGCTCAAATTTGCCGCGCTGGTGGCCTTGATCCAAAGCCACAATCAAATGGGCTTGCTGCTGGCGCCGTTGATTGGACGTGGCGCAATGCTGGGCCTGTTCCTTGGCACGCCATACGTGCGCGCCGGCGGCTTGGGTCAGGCGCTGGCAGATCATTTGCCTCGCAAAGCCGGTCGACAGGTGCTACTGGCCAGCGCTGTGGCCTGTGTGGTGATCACCGGTGCTGCGGGGCTGGTTGCGCTGCTGATTGCCACGGTGGGTTTTTTCTGGCTACGGCATGTGATGATCCGCCGACTTGGCGGCACCACCGGCGATACGGCCGGGGCGTTGCTGGAGTTATTGGAAGTATTGGTTTTGCTGGTGTTAGCGGTTTAGACATCCTGCAAAGTTCGCCCCGACGAGGTCGGCGCCTAACCGTGGCACCGGATTCATCCGGGAAGGCGCGCGTGCACGTCGTGGATTTCATAGCCTGTCCAGCCTCTTCGCGAATGAATTGGCTCCTACAGGGGTTGACGCACGATGGGAGCGGAGCAGGCCCATGATTCGAGAATTGACACTCCCGTCTTCCCGCGCGTAGCGTGCCCCCTTGCGATCACAAGGCTGCTGGCCTGGAGAATAAAAAATGACATCGGTTTGGCGCACCAGTGGTTGGGTTCTGTTGGGCAGTGCGTTGATCCTTGCGCTGTCGCTGGGTACGCGGCATGGCTTCGGCCTGTTTCTGGCGCCCATGAGCGCTGACTTTGGCTGGGGACGCGAGGTATTTGCCTTCGCCATCGCCTTCCAGAACCTGATGTGGGGGCTGGCGCAGCCGTTCGCCGGTGCGTTGGCGGATCGCTTCGGTGCCGCCAAAGTGGTGTTTGTTGGCGGGATTCTGTACGCCATCGGCTTGATGACCATGAGCATGGCGGACTCGCCGTTGAGCTTATCGTTGAGTGCCGGTCTGCTGATCGGCATCGGCCTGTCCGGCACGTCGTTTTCGGTGATCCTGGGGGTGGTCGGTCGCGCATTGCCCTCGAATAAACGCAGTATGGGCATGGGCATTGCCAGTGCGGCGGGCTCGTTCGGCCAATTCGCCATGCTGCCGGGCACGCTGGGCTTGATCAGTTGGTTGGGTTGGTCCGGTGCGTTGCTGGTGCTTGGCATGCTCGTCGCCCTGATTCTTCCACTGGTGACGATGCTCAAGGACAGCCCCGCGCCCCTGCTCGGCGGCGAGCAAACCCTGCGTGAAGCGCTGCATGAAGCTTGTTCGCATTCCGGCTTCTGGTTGCTGGCGTTGGGATTTTTCGTCTGTGGCTTTCAAGTCGTCTTTATCGGTGTGCATCTGCCGGCGTATCTGGTGGATCAGCACCTGCCAGCGAAGGTGGGCACGACGGTGCTTGCGCTGATTGGCCTGTTCAATATTTTCGGCACTTATACGGCAGGCTGGCTCGGTGGTCGGCTGTCCAAGCCGCGCTTGCTGACCAGCCTTTATCTGCTGCGCGCCGTGGTGATCGGGCTGTTTCTGTGGGTGCCCTTGAGTGAAATCACGGCTTACCTGTTTGGCGTGGCGATGGGGCTTCTGTGGCTTTCCACGGTGCCATTGACCAATGGTACGGTCGCCACGCTGTTCGGTGTGCGCAACCTGTCGATGCTCGGTGGTATCGTTTTTCTGTTCCACCAATTAGGTGCCTTTCTCGGCGGCTGGTTAGGCGGGGTAGTCTATGACCATACCGGGAGTTATGACGTGATCTGGCAAGTGTCGATCCTGCTCAGTCTGCTGGCGGCGGCGTTGAATTGGCCGGTCCGCGAGCGCCCGGTGGCGAGATTGCAAGCCCAGGCTGGTGCCGCGTGAACAGGCTGTGGAGTTGGGGCGCAGGCCTGGGCATTGTCGCGTTGCTGATGCTGGTCTGGTGGGCGTGGCAGCGCGTCGGCCTGGCTGCGTTGCAACTGGGTATGGGCGCCTGCTGACTGACAACCCAGCATCAAGGCCAATACACGCCTGTGCGCTCGGCACGGATGATCAATGGACGGCCGGTTGCCTCGAACCGGGTTAAACGTCGATCTGTTAGTTGGCCATTGGATAACCGCTTATCCGGTTCAGTAATAACGACGCGGCACCCCGACAGTGTTTGGGCTTTAGTTAGATGCTGAACTGTGGGCTGGATCAGGTGGCGTGAATAAGTAATGAAATACCGGGGAGTTTGTTGGGCGTCCGTTCTTCAACTTTTTTCCTGCCGTTGATCATGTTTGACGCACCAGGGTTTGTTAAACACTGCCGGTTGTAACGTGCGGATGGTTATCTGGTTTTGTTGATTCCCCCGCTTCAAGCAGATGCTCCGGTCAAACCTTCTCATCATCAATACATCTTGAGCACGGGGCTGCGGCAACTGCGCTATGCATATAACCAGCGCGTGAAGCGTCTATCCACCTAAAAGGAGATTCGCAATGATCGACGAAGAAAAGATCCGCCAACGGGCTTATGAATTATGGGAACAGCGTGGCAGGCCAGAGGGTGTGGATCAGGATGACTGGCGTCAGGCTCGCGAGGAGTTGGAGGCCGGACAGCCGCCTCTTCCAGCGGATATCCCCGGCGTCGGTCCCAGCGCTGATCTTGAGGCGGGCGCCGATCCCGAGTCCGACGTTTTGCCAACGGACTCATCGCCGACTGCTGGTCAGCAGGGCTCATAGTCGTTTTCGCGGCCTGGGTTATCGCGGCTCAGTCCTGCGTGGCCGTGAGCGTGCTCGCGAAGGCGTCTGTTCGGCCAACGCTACCGTTGTCTGAATAGCCGCCCTCCGAGCAAGCTTTCTCATGCCATATGGCAGGAAGGTGCCGAGACGCCTCGGCAGTCAGCCCACCTGGGTTTCCAGGGTTTGAGCCTGATTGCATTGCCAGCGCCAGGCATCGGCCAACATACAGTCAAGCGAACGACGGGCGCGCCAGCCCAGTTCCCGATAAGCCTTGCCCGGATCCGCCCAGCACCTGGCTATATCGCCCGGACGGCGCGGCTCGTAGGTCAACGGGACGGTAATCCCGGACACGCGCTCAAAAGCGTTGATTACTTCCAGTACCGAATAACCCTGGCCCGTGCCGAAATTCCAGACGTGCACACCTTGTTTCATTCGCAGAACCTGCAAGGCCTTCAGATGACCTTCGGCCAGATCCATCACATGAACATAGTCGCGAATGCCCGTGCCATCGGGTGTTTCGTAGTCTGCGCCGTAGATATGCAGGTCCGGGCGTTGGCCGCTGGCGACCTGCAAGAGGTAAGGCAGCAGGTTGTTGGGCGTGAGGCTGGGAGCTTCTCCCAGAGCGCCAGAATCGTGAGCGCCGATCGGGTTGAAGTAGCGCAGCAGGCCAACTGCCCAGCAGGGGGCCGACGCCGCCGTGCTCTTCATGACGTTCTCTGCCATTAGCTTCGATTGGCCATAAGGATTGGAGGGCTGCCCGGTGGCGCAGGATTCGTCGAGGGGCATCATGGCGCAGTCGCCATACACAGTGGCTGAGGAGCTGAACACCAGTGTAAACACCCCGGCATCGGCCATCGCCTGACACAGTGTCACGCTGCCGCCGACATTGGTGTCGTAATACCTCAACGGCTCGCGCACGCTTTCGCCCACCGCCTTGAGTCCTGCGCAATGGATGACGGCGTCAATGCTGTAGGCGCTGAACACTGCATCAAGCGTCCCTCGGTTGCGGATATCTCCCAGGATAAAAACCGGTCTTCGGCCACTGATGGTGGCTATTCGATCCAGTGCGGAGCGTGAGCTATTACAAAGGTTGTCCACAATGACGACGTCCTCGTCGTGATCCATCAATTCAAGCACCACATGTGCGCCGATATAGCCTGCACCACCGGTTACCAAGATCATATGTCGTCCTCTTCCATCACCCTTGGGCGGCGACTTCAACCTGCCGGACATTCTCTGATTTCGTTTCACAACCCGTGCGGCGACATCGAAACGTTGAAGTTATGGGTGTTGGAGAGGGTCGCGAGTTCAAAGGGGTTGCCGACCGGTAGATGCAGTTCATCGGCTTTAAACGCCCGCCCGTTGAACGGCTCGGGAACGTGCGCTCTCCAAAACCTAGAAGCGCGTAGAACGTGATGCCTTTTCACTGCACGCCCTTCATCAGCAGACGAGTGCGGTCGAAGCCGGGATGTTGGCTTCAGTCTCGATTCCGGGATTAAAAAAGGAATTCGACATGAATCTTGTAGAACAGCCCGACCAGCTCTTGCCTGTCCAGATAAGCGCTCAACCAACCCGCGCCGGCGCAGGGTTGGCGAGACCGACCTTGCTATGCCTTTCTCACTTACGGTGGGGGTTTGTGTATCAACGTCCTCAACATGTGATGTCGCGTCTGGCCAAAGACTACGATGTGCTGTTTTTCGAAGAGCCGATTTTCACCGACACGTCCTTTCCCGAGCTTGAGAGCTCAACACCCGCCAGCGGCATCAAAGTGCTGGTGCCCCGACTTCCCTCAGGTATGGATCCGCATCGGGTGGCCGACGCCCAACGTCAGTTGCTGGACGCCTATCTCATCGAACAGGCATCCGATGAGCTGTTGCTCTGGTACCTCACGCCCATGAGCCTCTCGTTCACCGAGCATCTGGATGCCAAGGTCACGGTCTTCGACTGCATGGATGAGTTATCGGCGTTCAAAGGTGCGCCGCCGGATCTGGTGGAAAGAGAACGGCAGCTCATGTCCAGGGCTGACGTGGTATTTACCGGTGGCTATAGCTTGTGGCAGGCCAAGCGCAGCCAGCACCACAATGCCCACGCGGTACCCAGTAGTGTCGATATTGCCCACTTCGCCATGGCTCGCGATGCGTTGCCGCAACCCGGTGATCAGGCATCGATTGCCCGGCCGCGCCTGGGATTCTTCGGCGTTATCGACGAGCGCTTTGACATTGAGCTGGTAGGCGAACTGGCGGCGCAACGTCCCGACTGGCAGATCGTGCTGATAGGGCCGGTGGTCAAAATCGATCCTGCGACGTTACCTCGTCAGCGCAATATTCATTACCTGGGCCCCAAGTGCTATGCGGAGCTGCCCGCTTATCTCGCCGGTTGGGATGTGGCGTTGATGCCCTTTGCGATCAATGAATCCACGCGATTCATCAGCCCAACCAAAACGCCGGAGTACCTGGCCGGTGGATGCCCCGTGGTGTCCACACCGATTCAGGATGTCATCAACGATTACGGCGACAGTGGCGTGGTTTCCATCGCGGCTTCTCCCCAGGACTTTATCGCCGCCGTCGAAGCTGCCTTGGGTGCGAAACAGGACGGCACCTTTATCCAGCGCGCAGACGCTGTGCTCGATGGTATGTCCTGGGACAAAACCTGCACCTTGATGAAGGAGCAGATCGAATGCCTAAGGTAACGTTTCAACGCGCAAGTAACGGACCGTCACGAACCCACAAAGGCACTTACGATTATCTGATCGTGGGTGCCGGTTTCGCCGGAAGTGTAATTGCCGAGCGTCTGGCCCAAGGGCTGGGCCGCAATGTGCTGGTGATCGACCGTCGTGAGCACATTGGCGGCAATGCCTACGACCAACTGGATAATGCCGGGGTGATGGTGCATCGCTACGGGCCGCACATCTTCCACACCAATGCTCAGCGTATCGTCGACTACTTGTCACGTTTCACCGAGTGGCGGCCTTACGAACATCGGGTGCTGGCCAGGGTGGATGAACATCTGGTGCCTATCCCGATCAATCTCACGACCCTGAATACGCTGTACGGCCTGTCGATGACCGAGGCGCAAGCCGAGGTATTCCTGGCCGAACGCGCCGAGCCGGTTGCCGAAATTCGCACCTCCGAAGATGTGGTCATCAACCAGATTGGCAGGCAGTTGTACGAAAAATTCTTTCGCGGCTATACGCGCAAGCAGTGGGGGCTCGACCCGTCGGAGCTGGACAAGTCGGTGACTTCGCGTATTCCGACGCGCACCAACGACGATGATCGCTATTTCACTGACACCTTTCAGATGATGCCGATGGATGGCTATACGCAGATGTTCGAGCGAATGCTTGACCACCCAGGCATCGACCTGCTGCTGGGAACCGATTTCGCAACAGTACGCGACCGGATTGACTACAGGCAGCTGATTTATTGCGGCCCCATCGACGAATATTTCGAGTTCTGCTTTGGGCGGTTGCCGTATCGATGCCTGCAATTCAGGCACGAGACCCTGCCGACTCCGCAGTTCCAGTCAGTGGCGGTGGTCAATTATCCAGACCAGAGTGTGCCCTACACGCGTATTACCGAGTACAAACACCTGACCGGACAAAGCCATCCGCTGACCAGCATCAGCTATGAGTTCCCCTGCGCAAACGGTGACCCGTATTACCCGATCCCTCGGCCGGAAAACGCTGAGCTGTACAAACGCTACAAGGCATTGGCTGATGACACACCGGGCGTCACCTTTCTCGGTCGACTGGGTACCTACAAGTACTACAACATGGATCAGGTCGTAGGTCAGGCACTTGCCCTGTATCAGCGTATCGAACAGCAGGCCGGTATCGGATTGCCGGACCATGAGGTTGAGGCCGAATGATCCGCTGCCTGCCGGTCCGGCGCAGGGGCGTGTCATGGTGAGGACTGCGGCAATCTTCAGCAGTTTTCTGATGGCAGGTTACGAGTGCTCTTCGCACCGTCGACAGGATGGACGGCGTTTGGACCTGCTGGCCATGACCGACCACGCACAGTTTGCTGACAAGGATTACCAGCAACTGGCTGCGCTGGGCATCACTTGTGCGCGGGACGGTTTGCGCTGGCATCTGATCGAATCAAAACCGGGGCACTATGACTGGAGCAGCTTTTTGCCGATGCTGCGAGCGGCGCGCGATTGCAATGTCCAGGTGGTCTGGGACCTTTGCCACTACGGGTATCCCGAAGGGCTTGATATCTGGCGTCCCGAGTTCGTTGAGCGCTTTGCGCGCTTCGCCGGCGCGGTCGCCAGGTTGATGAAGGAGGAGGGGATTGGCTCGCCGTTCTACTCGCCCGTCAACGAGATTTCCTTCTGGAGCTGGGCAGGCGCGCAAGTGGGATATTTCAATCCAGGGGCGCAAAAGCGTGGGCAAGAGCTTAAGCACCAATTGGTTCGCGCCAGTATTGCGGCCATCGATGCAGTCCGCCAGCAGGCCCCTGATGCCCGCTTCGTGCAGTGTGATCCGCTGATCAATGTCATCGCCGGATCACGCCGTGCCGATGAAATCAAAGGGGCTGAGCAATACCGGCTGGCGCAGTTCGAGGGCTGGGACTTGCTGACCGGTCGACAATGGCCAGGGCTGGGCGGGCGCGAAGAGTATCTGGATATCATTGGCGTTAATTTCTATCCCCATAACCAATGGTTCTTCAACGGCGCGAAAGTCTTGCGGGGCGACCCGCGCTATCGCCCGCTAGCCGGGATGCTTGCGGAGATCTATCAGCGCTATCAGCGGCCATTGCTGATTTCGGAGACCGGGGCTGAACATGAAGAGCGAGTGCCGTGGCTCGATTATGTCAGCGATCAGGTTGCGCTGGCGCTTGCCCGCGGGACCCCGGTGCAGGCGCTATGCTGGTATCCGTTTCTTGATTACCCCGGTTGGGACGACGCTCGATATTGCCCTGCGGGCCTGTTTGGGTACGCAGACGGTGAAGGCAACCGTGCGCCGTTTCACCCGCTGTATCTTCAGATGCAAGCCTTGCAAACACGTTTCAGTTCTTGCGCTATTAATGAGGAAAGCTGACCGGGCGCAGCGACGACCCACAGTCGGTGGCCAGATGGACCTTGGCCGAATAAACCGGTGCCGTTTCTCTGACGATACACAAGACACTGGCCTTGGCATTTCGTCGGCTTGGGATCGGGAAGAACGAACAGTGCCGCAGGCGTTCGGGTCGAGTGAGAAGTGGTCGGCGGTTATTGATCGCCACCCCTTATCCCCGATAACCAGCAGACGAGGCTGAATAAAATGGCGAGCAGAACAACCATACAAGATCTGTTCATTCACGAACTCTCTGATGTCTACAACGCTGAAAAACAGATCACGAAGGCGCTTCCGCGTCTTGCAAGGGCTTCGACCAATCCCCGATTGGCTGAGGCATTCTCTTCTCACCTGGAAGAAACCCACGGCCAGATCGAGCGTATCGATCAGTTGGTCGAGCAGGCGGGCCTGAAGCTCAAAAGAATGAAATGCGCGGCCATGGAAGGCCTGGTGGAAGAGAGCAAGGAGCTGTTGGATGAAATCGAAAAAGGCGAAGTTCTGGATGCCGGCCTGATTGGCGCCTGCCAGAAGGTCGAACACTACGAGATCGCCGCCTATGGCACGCTGATCGCTATGGCCAAGCATTTGGGCATGGACGACGCAGCGCAGTTGTTGTCAGAGACGCTTACTGAGGAAAAAGCTGCGGACGAAAAACTGACTTCGATCGCTGAACAAGGTGGCAATCAGGCCGCGACCCTGGCCGACGAAGAGTAGATCCGGGTGGCGCTGTTGATGGGCCGTCGGCTGCTCACTGCGCAGTAGATGCATTGCAGTGGCAGCCAGCCACGCTGAAGATGAGGCCCGACTAGGCATTTGCTCACCTGCGGGGTAGCTTATCCCCGACAATAACCATCGCGCCCTTCAGGCGCCGGGATGCCGTATGACTTTTCGCTGGCTTTCTCCTGCTCTCTTTCTGTTTACCTTGGCCGGCACGGCGCTGGCGGCAGAATGCCCATCCCTCTTGCAGGGCGAGCTGCCCAAGTTACGCGCCAAGGAAACGATTGATCTGTGCCAACGATTCGCAGGCAAACCGATGGTGGTGGTCAATACCGCCAGCTTCTGTGGCTTCGCGCCGCAGTTCAAAAGCCTGGAGGCGCTGAATCAACGTTTCAAAGGGCAGGGACTTGAAGTGGTCGGTGTGCCGTCCAACGACTTCAAGCAGGAATCCGGAGATGGCGAGGAGACCGCCAAGGTGTGTTACGTAAACTACGGCGTGACGTTCACCATGACCGAGCCACAGGTTGTCAAAGGGCCGGATGCAACCCACCTGTTCAAAGTGCTGGCCGAGCAAAGCAGCGCGCCGCGTTGGAACTTCTACAAGTATGTAATTGATCGTCAGGGCAAGGTGATTGCTCATTTTTCCAGCCTGACCGAGCCGGATGACCCTGAGTTGGTCGCAGCCGTTGAAAAGGCCATTGCTTCCAGGCCCTGATCATTCTGGCACCCAACAAAAAGCCCCGGAGTTCGGGGCTTTTTGTTGAGCCGCAGCTTTTCAGACTGCGGGGTTTGCGGCATCAGAAGCGATAGGTAACCGAAGTGCCTAGGCCGTGTGCGCTGTTTTGGTAATCGGCGCTGTATACGCCTTTCGTCGAGCTGGCATCACGGATCTTGGCTTTTTCTTCATGCAGGTACGAATACGCGACGTCGATGGTCATGTTGTCGGTCGGGCTCCAGCCAGCGCCGAAACTGATCACCTTACGGTCACCCGTCGGGATGCGTGGCGAGCGATTCGTGTTGTTGGTAGGGGACTGGTCCACGGAGAAACCGGTGCGCAAGGTCCACTCTTTGTTGACCTTGTACGATGCGCCGATAGCGTGTGCCCAGGTGTCGTGCCAGTTCTGCTCTTCAGTGATGGTGCCGATAGCGCCATTGGCACCGCCCAGCTGAGCCGGAACCCCACTGTTCTTAACGGTAATGTCTGCCAGGCGGCTCCAGCGAGTCCAGGTGCTGCCCGCATAGACAGTCCAGTTCTCGTCCAGCTGTTGCGTGACCGAGAAGTCGACCGATTCAGGAGTAGTCAAATCCAGCGATGCGTCGTATTTCTGACCGTTGAATGGACCGAAGCCGACACCCTGGATTTTGGTGTTCCCGTCGAGTTTGAAATCAACTTTGGAGTGGTAGGTCAGGCCCAGACGCGTGGTGTCGGTGGCCTGCACCATGATGCCCGCGTTGAAGCCGACTGCGGTGTCATCACCCTTGATCTTGACCTTGCCATCATTGCGCCCTGGTGTCGCGGCGGTCAGCGTGGAGGACGTCAATTCACCGTCGAGACGATTGATGGTCGGGCCAAAGCCGATGGAAACCTTGTCATTGAACGCATAGCTGACGGTAGGTTGGAACGTCACAACCTGAACGTGGCTCTTGTCGGCCCAATAACGCCCGGCGAAACCGCTTTCGTAATCAGTGACCAGGCCGAAAGGAACATAGACACCGACGCCAAATGCCCAGTGATCATCGATAGGTTTTACGTAATAGCCCATCGGAACGCCGACGACCGGTACCATATCGCCATCATTACTGCCGCCAAAAGTACCTCGGCCGTGCTTGATATCGGTCTTGGCGATGATAGCTGCGGCCCCAACACTGACCTGTTCACTCTTCAAACGGGACATGCCAGCGGGGTTGCCAAACACGGTGCTGGCGTCATCGGCAGAAGAAGAGCGGCCTGCGAAACCCGTCCCCATCCCGCTGATACTCTGCTCGTTGATGGCGAAACCGGCTGCGAATAGTTGAGAAGATACCAGGCTGACTGCGAGGCTAAGTGTGGTCTTGAGCATTACTTTTTTCATTATTAGAACTCCATGTTGATCACCGCGCGGAAATTACCAACATTTTTCGTAATGCGCTATAGGCTGTATTGCCCGAGTTAGAGCGTTTTTTGTAGGACAATCCGTACAACGTGTCGGGATCATTCGCTAACGTGATTACGCTCGATCCCGGTTACACGGGGTAGGAAAGTGGTGCCACGCAATTTTGCCAGGCACTGATGAAGTCTCTTAGCCGCCCTTGAGGCTCGAATATTTCTCGCCATATTCTGGCCATCACTATCGGGTTCTCGTCGATAGGCAAATAAACGCCATGGGCCTCGACCATCAACCAAGCGATGGCCGTGGAATACCGCAAATTCACGGTCAGCTCCAGATGTGGCCCTGTGAGGAATGCATGTTGACTGGCCAGTCCGCGGACCAGGCTGGCCAGTTCAGGATCAAGGGCCAGGTAGTTATCCCAAAGTTGTCGGTGGCGCAGTTCCGGAATGCGATACAGCCCATGGCCGCGACGGCCGTCAAGGGCGGCACCCAGGGCCGACTGACTGGCGGCTACACCCAGCAGGAAGGATTCGGCGCAGGCGCTGTGGCGATCGAGATAGATCAAGGTTGGCCGAATAACGTGTCGAGATAGATCACCGGCTGCAATTCCCATGACACCCTCGGGAAGTAATGGCCGACGAGCCTCGCGCATGGCAGCGATGAATAGGATCCGGCTCGTCGGAAGCGACCTGGGCCGCTCAAGTTGAAGTGTAGTGTCATAACTTGCTTGTAAAATCCTGTTTTTAAATTATTTCCCGTCAAACCATGGTCTCTATATATCGCTTTGCGATAGAGCCGCGCAGTGATTGCGTGAATTGATCGCGCCAACTTGCACACAAAAAAAAGCCCCGCCGGATGAAGGGCGAGGCTTGTTTTGACCGGCCGGGCGAGCCCGGCTTCAGGTCGCTATCAGGCAACCAGTGCCTGACGGGTACGCTCGATCACGGCCTGCAGCGGCTCGGCGCTGGAGTATTGATCGGGGTACAGGCGCTCGCTGTGACGAGCAATGCCATGTTCGTTGACGATGGTGAAGCTGAAGCAGCCTTTGCGAGCAGCCATGATCAGGCAGTTCATTGGTGCGAAAGCGTGAGTGAGGGTGCGGATGGCATCCTGAGTCTGAGTATGGGTAGTCATGATTAAGGTGTTCCTGAACAACACGGAATAAGGCCGTGCAAAAATAAAACGTCCCAGTAAACGCGGACCAAAACCTGTATTTCAGGTCGGGCGGGGCGAAGAACCTGACTGGAACAAAGCAGACAGTTGAAGCGCGCTGGATTGTATGGCGCTCGGGCTGACCGGTAGGTACTTAGGAGGGCAGGCAACACAACAAGAGCAAAGGTTCGACGCTCTGGATGAAGATCCTGATCAATTTGCAGGCTGGTTCTATCAGGCCATGAAACTTTTTACGCTACAGCTCCCGTTTGTGGGTAGTCAGCGCGTAGGGTTCATGTCTGGAAACCATCGAGGTGGTCGATCCCTTGTTGGCAACAACACCTTCGAATCAGAAGGATGCTTGTCGGGGGACTTGTTCGACCAGAATTGACTTTCAGCTTGGTACTAACGGCGGCAATGCTAACCGATCATGCGCCTCTATGGAAGGGGGAGATTAAAAGAAATTCACAGGGGCCTGACAAAACCGTTGTACAGCAGCACCAACATGGCAGCCACCAGCGAGCAGCCCAGTAGGTAGGCCGAGATCGTAAGGCGCGGGGCTCGACGTGTTTCGATCGCGTGCATGATATCGCCCACGCCGTTGATCCTGCCTTCGCTCAGCTCAATGCAAATGATCAAGGCCAGCGCGATGGCCGGGAAAAGTACCGCAACGGCGAACAGGGTGCTGTCAGGCGCTGGGAGCGTCATGCTGACCGCAACCGTCACTGCGCAAACCAGTGACAGCAGGGCGACAAATTTCAAAACTTCACGCAAGGGAATGGCCGCGGCTAAAAAAGGCCGCCTATAGTCTCCCGACATGGTCGGATTGGAAAGTTCAATGCCGGATTTTTCTGATGCGCCACCTGAAAACGACGCCGTGGTGGCGATGATTGTGAAGTGCAGACGCTTCGGCCGTTGAGATCGCGTCTCGATCAATACCTGTTTGCGATGACCTGCACCCTGTCTGATCACCATTGGAAATTGAGTTGTACACATTGCGTGAGAGAGCTGCCACATCACTGTCACATCCGCTCCTAAGAGCTTGATTTAGCGTGGTGAATTATTAAGTCAATGAAAAACATCGTTTTTTTTAACTGGTGAAAAAATCGTCAGTTTGAGCGCAGGCCGCATTCCGCCTGCGTTTGCGAGAGTTAAAGGAGGGTTGTCCACTGAGTTATCCACAGCTTCTGTGGATTGTCCCAAGCGCCTGCTCTATTTCAAGTGTCGAGGTTCAGGTCTTTACCTCGGCGAAAAAAAGTGTAGAGTTGCGCGCCTCCTGATTTGCCCCCGCAGTGGTTATGAAGCCTTGCCCTGATCCCTCCCTAGAGCCACGTATTCCTTCAAGCGGACTCCCACGGTTTTCGTTGCGCGTTGCTCTGTGGCTGCTCGACAGTCCGCGCTTGGGAAACAACCCGAGCGTCAAGCATTTCGCTGGCCGTCTGCTCAAGCAGCCGGCTCGCCAAGGTGTAGTCGTGGCGCAGAGCCGGCTGGGCAGGATGCTCTGTCTCGAATGCGGCAATGCCCGTGACCGGCGAATCGGACACGAACTGCTTCGTCAGGCCGCCCGGGCGGGCGATTGCAACGCGCAGTACGAATACGGTCGCCTGTGTACCCAGGCACCCATCAGTGAACCTCGCCAGGCCCGCCATTGGCTGGAGCTCGCATCAGCCAAGGGTTCCCTCGATGCACAACGCCTGCTTGGCCAACTGAACCGTTATTGACCCGCAGCGCGTCACGCTTCAATCAACGTCTGGCGCCCGCCGTTGTTCTGCGCATAATGCCGGGGATATGAGTGCTGCATTTTTTCGAGACGGACATCAGGAGTCTCTATGGCATTGGACCTGACCAGCCTTTTACTGGGGCTAGGTGCGGCGGCGATACCTTTATTGGCACTGGCCTGGCAGCTACAGCGAAAACTGGCTCGCCAACAGGCTGAAAGCGCTTTGCTGGATGAGCGCTTGAGCACTGCCCAAATGGCTCAGGATGGGCTTAATGCTCAGCTGGACGCCGGTCGCGATGAAATCAGCGATTTGAGTCAAGCCAACGCCCAGAAGCAGGCCGACCTTGCGGCCTTGCGGCGTGAAGTGGAACTGCTGCGCCAGGAGCGCGACTCGGCCCAGGACGCCGCGCAGTCCTGGAGCATCGAACGCACCGCCAAAGAAGCCGAGCTACGTCACCTGGATGCGCGATGCGCTTCCCTGACCGCCGAACTGCGTGAGCAACAGGAAAGCCATCAGCAGCGTCTGAACGATCTCCAGGGCTCCCGGGACGAGTTGCGTGCGCAGTTCGCCGAGCTGGCCGGCAAGATTTTTGACGAGCGCGAGCAGCGTTTTGCCGAAACCAGCCAGCAGCAGTTGGGGCAACTGCTCAATCCCCTCAAGGAACGCATCCAATCGTTCGAAAAACGTGTAGAGGAAAGTTACCAGCAGGAAGCCCGCGAGCGATTCTCTCTCGGTAAGGAGCTGGAGCGTTTGCAGCAGCTCAACCAGCGCCTGAGCGACGAGGCCACCAATTTGACCCGCGCCCTCAAAGGGCAGAAGACCCAGGGCAATTGGGGGGAACTGATCCTTGAGCGAGTGCTGGAACATGCAGGCCTGGAAAAGGGTCGGGAATATCAGACTCAAGTCAGCCTCAAGGGGCCGGATGGGGAGCGCTTCCAGCCGGATGTGCTGATCATGCTGCCGGGCGACAAGCAGGTGGTGGTCGATGCCAAAGTCAGCCTCACGGCATACCAGCAATACGTGAGCGCCGACGATGAGGTGATCGGTCAGGCGGCGTTGAAACAGCATGTGCTATCACTGCGCAACCACGTCAAAGGCTTGTCTGGCAAGGATTACAAACGCCTGGAAGGCTTGCACAGCCTGGACTTCGTGTTGCTGTTCGTACCCATCGAAGCAGCTTTTTCGGCCGCCTTGCAAGCTGAGCCCAATCTGTTTCAAGAAGCCTTCGACCGCAACATTGTCATCGTCAGCCCAACAACATTGCTGGCGACTCTGCGGGTGATCGACAGCTTATGGAAGCAGGAACGCCAGAGCCAGAACGCCCGGGAGATTGCCGAGCGTGCCGGCTGGCTATACGACAAATTCGTGCTGTTCATTCAGGATCTGGATGAAGTCGGCAATCGTTTACAGCAGTTGGACAAAGCCTACGGCGCGGCGCGCAACAAGCTGACAGAAGGGCGCGGCAACCTTGTCAGTCGCAGCGAGCAGCTCAAACTGCTCGGTGCCCGTGCCAGCAAAAACCTGCCAGCAGAGTTGCTGGAGCGGGCGATGACCGACGATGAAGGTCTTGTGCGACTCCCTGAATAACCTGTGTGAGATGATCCACCGCTTTTCTCTTCCTGAATGGATTCTTTGAACATGAGTGTGCCGCGCAAAAACGCCGATGGTTTCGCCCTGCAGGTCATGCTGGTGCTGTGCGTCATCTGGGGCTTGCAGCAAGTGCTGATCAAGTGGGCCGCGCCAGACATCGCGCCGATCATGCAGGCCGCGGGGCGTTCCGGGATCGCTGCGCTGATTGTAGGTATCGCGCTGTGCTGGCAGGGCGGTCTGAACAGGATCAGCAGCACCTGGCGAGCGGGTCTGCTTGCCGGTTCCCTGTTCGGCCTGGAGTTTCTGTTCATTGCTCAGGGGCTGGCGCTGACCAGTGCCGCGCACATGTCCGTTTTCCTTTATACGGCGCCTATCTTCACCGCGTTGGGGCTGCATTGGCGCTTGCCCAGTGAGCGGCTGCGGCCTTTGCAGTGGGTGGGGATCTTCCTTGCATTTCTGGGTATCGCAACCGCTTTTGTTGGCGGCATGTCTTTGACCAGCATCGACCGCACTATGCTGATCGGCGATGGTCTTGGTGTTCTGGCGGGTATGGCGTGGGGCGCAACGACGGTGGTGGTGCGCGGCTCTCGCTTGTCTGAGGCGCCGGTAACCTTGACGTTGTTTTATCAGTTGATGGTCTGTCTGGTCGGGCTGCTGTTGATTGCCGCGGTCAGTGGCCAGATCACCCACGTCACGCTTACCCCCGTGGGTGTTGGCAGCGTGTTATTCCAGGGATTAGTTGTGTCTTGCGCCAGTTATCTGGCCTGGTTCTGGCTGTTGCGGCGTTATCTGGCATCAAACCTGGCAGTGTTCTCGTTTATGACGCCGCTATTCGGGGTGACCTTCGGCGTCCTTCTGCTGAACGAGCCGCTAAGCTTCAATTTTGTGATCGGGGCAATTCTGGTTCTGTCTGGTATTACGTTGGTCAGCGGCGAGCAATGGATTCGCCGCAGGCTCAACGTGCTGATTCGACGATAACTGTGTCATCGCGTTTCGCCGGGCGCCGTTGGTCGTATAAATAAGCGGGAACGGCTTTAAAGCTGTCAGATTGGGACATCGGGAAAAATGTTTTTTCCGCGACACTCGGTAGCAGGCGTAAAGTGCGATATAGCACTATTATCTGTAGAAGCGGCTTGAAGATGTCGGTCGTCGAGTATTTCCCTGAAGGGGGCTTTATGAATACCAAACTGCAAGAATGGCTTCACGATCTGGGCGTTGCCTTGGGGCTGATCGAACGTCCCAAACTGCAACCGATTCCTGTGCGTACAAACGACAAGCAACGCCGTCCGCGTCGATAGACGCCACAGCTGACTCTTCCGGGGCGCGCCCGCGTCCCGTCGCCAATCAGGTCTTGTGACGCAATTGTCGCTGCCGTTTCTTCAGGTTTCTTCTTTTTCCACCCACAGGTTCCTTTTCCGCACGATGGTCGGCACCTTGTGGGGAGTCCTTTCGCAGCACCAGTATCAAATCCACCAGCATCGTCAGAATCAATTCCTCGGGGTGCCCGATGGCGCGTTCTCTGACTTCTGGCGGAAATACCAGGTTGTAATCCCTCTCCAGGCGCGAAAACAGCTCGATGACATCGTCCTCATCGAGCCAAAGGTCCTTGAAGCTCGAATCTTCGCGAATCTCAGATTTATCGACGAGGATGATGCCTATTTCGTCGAATACGTGTTGCTGGATATCCTTGCGATTCATGAAAGCCCCTGTTTCTGTCGTTTAGAGGATCAGCCCTAACTTCCATAAAAACAGGGTGTTTCCGGATCGGCTCTGTATTCAGTTGATATCTGATTGAACAGCCATTCGGTGTATGGCGTTCCCTGCCTCCTCTTTTTGAAGGCTAGCTCAAATCCGCCATTACTCCGGTGATCCTGTGCGTCAGATGAAAAAAAGGATGTCCTGGGACATCCTTCTTTTTTTCTTCCGGTCGCGACTCGCCGTGCAACTCAGGTGGCGGTCTGGCCAGAAGCGCTGGCTTGCCGCGCGTCTTTGTGGCTGCGCGGGTCTTGGGGGCCATATACCGCAGCCGGTTCCGGAAACAGGCTCAACAACGCCAGATACACCAGCGAAGCCAGACCCAGTGTGACGGGCAGGTTAATGTCGATACCTTGAGCCAGATTGCCGAGTGGCCCGACAAACTGCCCCGGCAGGTTCACGAAGCACAGGCCCACCAATGCGCTGGGAATCCAGGCCCCCAGGCCGCGCCAGTTCCAGCCGTGGCTGAACCAATAACGACCGCCTTTCTCGCCACGGGTAAAGACTTGAAGGTCATCCGGGCAATAGAACCCGCGCCGCACCAGCAGGCCAATGATCATGATCACCATCCATGGCGTGGTGCAGGTGATGATGAGTACGGCGAAGGTGGATACGCTCTGTACCAGATTGGCGGCAAATCGGCCAATGAAGATAAAGGCGATGGACATCACGCCGATCAGCAGCGTGGCCTTGACCCGGGACAGCACCCGAGGGAACACGCTGGACATGTCCAGGCCAGTGCCATACAGCGACGTGGTGCCGGTGGACATGCCGCCGATTACCGCGATCAGGCAAACAGGCAGGAAGAACCAGGTGGGGGAAACCGCCAGCAGGCCGCCGACGTAATTGTTGGCAGTAATGTAATCCGGTGCCTTGATAGCGACGATGGTGGCAGTGGCCAGGCCGAACAGAAACGGAATCAATGTGGCCGCCTGGGCGCCTATGACGGCCAGCATGATCCGGCGCTTGGGCGTGTCACGGGGAATGTAGCGCGACCAGTCGCCCAGAAACGCGCCAAAGGACACAGGATTGCTCATGGCCACCAGCGCAGAGCCGATGAACGCCGCCCAGAAGCCTTCCTGGCCCATGGCGACAGTCCCGGCGAAGCTGGCATCAAAGGCTCCGGCAAACGCAAAGATCCCCAACAGAAACAGCAAACTCGCCGCCCAGACCGCGATCCTGTTCACCCACAACATGAACCGAAATCCGTAAATGCAAACGGTTAGTACCAGCAAGGCGAACAAACCGTAGGCCAGGCCCAGGGTCAGGTCGGTTTCCGGCAGATTGATCAGCCGTTTCGCACCGCCGATCAAGGCATCCCCGGAACTCCAGACCGACAGTGAGAAAAAGGCGATTGCGGTGAGCAACGACAGAAACGAGCCGACGATGCGGCCATGTACACCGAAGTGCGCGCCTGATGACACGGCATTGTTAGTGCCATTACGCGGCCCGAACAGGCCCATGGGGGCGAGGATGATCGAACCGACCAGCACCCCCAGGACAATCGCCCAGACGCCCGCCTGGAATGAGAGGCCGAACAACACTGGAAAGCTGCCCAGCACCGCGGTAGCGAAGGTGTTGGCACCGCCGAAAATCAATCGAAACAAGTCTTTGGGAGTGGCACTGCGGGCGTGATCGGGAATCTGTTCTACGCCGAAGGTTTCTATAGTGCTGGTGGGCCGCTGTTTATTGTTATGCATGATCAGCTCCGATCATTTGATCTTGTGGGGTGCAGCTTCGTTTTATGGGATTGCGGACAAATGTTCGTGTACGGCGAGCCACTCGCCTGAGGCCTGGCGCGCAAACACGATGGTTTCCCGTTCATGGCTGACGCTCTGCTCGCCCTGCACTCGCAACTCGGTGGTTACGTCGTGAAGGAAAATCGCTGTATCGCCGAGCAGGTTGACCTGCTGATGGCTGGAGTGGCAGGAGAGGATTTCAAATCCATCCAGACGCCAGCTGTCCCACAGCGCCTGCCAGGCGTCACGGCTGAGGAGCGGTTTTTCCAGGTTGTAAAACACGAAAGTCGCATCGACGCTGAACGCATCGAAGTAAGCCTTGCGATTGTTCGCGGCAAACGCCGTCACCAGGTCGGCAGCAGCATGTAGAACATTGGCGTGGTCGCTCATAAATAGATAACCAGTAGATTAGAACGAGACAATGTGGGAGCGAGCTTGCTTGCGAAGACGTCTACGGCTCGGTTGTAACGGCCTCTGCACGAGCAAGCTCGCTCCCACATGTGTTGCTAGCGGTGGGTTACACCGGGCAAAACACAGAGCATTTCGTAGAGCAGGTTGGCGCCCAGCAGTGAGGTGTTGCCAGTGGTGTCATAGGGCGGCGACACTTCCACCAGATCGCAGCCCACCAGATCCAGCCCTTGGCAACCGCGGATGATTTCGATGCCTTGAATGGTGGTCAGGCCACCAATTTCAGGGGTGCCGGTACCAGGTGCCCAAGCCGGATCGATACCGTCGATATCGAAACTCAGATACACCGGGCCACCGCCGACTTTTTCGCGAACTTCAGCCATCAGCGGCGCCAGGGATTTGTGCCAGCATTCTTCAGCCTGAACCACGCGGAAGCCTTGCTTGCGGCTCCAGTTGAAGTCCTCGGCGGTATAGCCTTGGGCGCGCAGACCGATCTGTACCACACGATCGCAGTCCAGCAGACCTTCTTCAACGGCGCGGCGGAAGGTGGTGCCGTGAGCAATTTTCTCGCCGAACATGTGGTCGTTGACGTCCGCATGGGCGTCGATGTGGACCAGCCCGACCTTGCCGTATTTCTTGTGAATGGCCCGCAGGATTGGCAGGGTAATGGTGTGGTCGCCGCCCAGTGTCATGGGCACCACATCATGGGTAAGGATTTCGTCGTAGGCTTCTTCGATGATGCGCACGGCGTCCAGCAGATTGAAGGTATTGATTGCCACGTCGCCAATATCGGCCACCGATAGCGAGTCAAATGGCGCGGCACCGGTCGCCATGTTGTACGGGCGGATCATCACGGATTCAGCGCGAATTTCACGCGGTCCAAAACGTGTTCCTGCGCGTAGTGATGTGCCGATATCCAGGGGTACGCCAACAAACGCAGCGTCCAGTCCGGCCGCCGATTGCAGGTGCGGCAGGCGCATCATGGTGGCAATGCCGGCGAAGCGCGGCATTTCGTTACCGCCCAGTGGTTGGTGAAAAATCTTTTCCACAGGATTGCCTCATCATTGGGTTGAATGCGTCGATTCTGGGAAGTGACGCTGCGGGGAACAATCGCTGGTGCGAAATACTTAGTTTAGAGATTTCAAAACTAACGGGGATTTAAGCTAAGCTGCGCGGCGAGAATGTACAGCCGACAGTATGAGTTGTAGGCGCGATTTCATTCGCGAAAGCGGTGTTTCATTGACCCAGACTGCGTCTGATCGGGCCTCGTCGCGAATGTAGTTGCTCCCACAGTTGCCCAATCAACCCCATCAGGACCCTCAATGGCCAGCGCTTTACCCGACCTCAAACTGCTGCGTATTTTCGCCAGTGTGGTGCGCCACCAGGGCTTTGCCAGTGCGCAACAGGAACTCAATCTTTCCACGTCGGCCATCAGCACTTACATGAGCCAGCTGGAGGCGGCCCTGGGGATTGTCTTGTGCCATCGGGGGCGGGGCGGTTTCAGCCTGACCAGCAAAGGCGAGCTGTTCCATCAGGAAACCCTGCGCCTTCTGGGCGAGCTGGAAGGCTTCGAGCTTTACGCCGCCGCACTCAAGGGCGAGCTGCGCGGCACGTTGAACCTTGGGGTGCTGGATTCCACGGTCAGCGATCCGGCCTTGCCGTTCGCGGAAGTCATCGGCGCCTACAGTCAGGAGCATCCGGCCGTGCATTTGCATCTGTCGGTAATGAGTCCTTATGAACTGCAATTGGGTGTACTGGATAACCGGCTGGACCTGGCCATCGGCTCGTTTTCAACGCGAATGAACGGTCTGCTCTATCAGCCGCTGTACCGGGAGCAACATTGGCTGTATTGCAGCAATCGGCACGCGCTGTTCGCCGAGCGGCGTATTCCGGAGCCTGTGATCGCCCAGCAACGCATGGTCGGGCGCGGTTACTGGAGTCAAGCGGAGCTGGCGCGCCATGGCTTCAAGCACAGTGCCGCAACGGTGGAAAGTATGGAGGCGCAGCTGATTCTGGTCCTGTCGGGTGCTTACATCGGCTATCTGCCGGAACACTACGCCCATTCCTGGGTGGACTCCGGGCACTTGAGGGTGCTGTTGCCGGCGACCTTCGGTTATCAGGCGCCGTTTTCCATGATCGTGCGCCGGGGTCGCAGCCGCGAACCGCTGATCCAGACTTTCCGCGATCTACTCAAGGCGCAGCTCAATCCCTTATGAGGAATGCTTGATGTCCCGCCCGCGTTGTGAGCGATGCCTGCGTCCTCAAAGCCATTGCCTATGTCCGTTGATCCCGCAACTGGACAGCCGAACCCGAGTGCTGGTGTTACAGCACCCCGGCGAAGTGGCGCACGCCTTGAACACCGGCCGGCTGGCGGCGCTAGGTTTGAACAATGCGCAGCTGGTGGTCGGCGAGGTCCTGGACAATCTCTACGAGCTGCTCAATCCGCCGGGTTATCGGGCGCACCTGTTGTTCCCTGGGGACGAAGCACGGTCTCTGGTCCGTGAAAGACAGGACGCGTTGCCAATGCTGCTAGTCGTGCCGGATGGCACCTGGCGCAAGGCGCGAAAATTACTGCACCTCAATCCGCTGCTGGCCACGTTGCCCAGAGTCACATTGGGGCAAGTGCCCGAATCCCGTTACCGCCTGCGCAAGGCACCGGGCCCCGATGCCTTATCTACAGTGGAAGCAATCACCTATGCGCTGGACATTCTGGAAGCGCCGGCATCATTTGCGCCGTTGCTGGCACCTTTCGAAGCGCTGATTGACGGGCAAATCAAGGCCATGGGCGCCGAAACCTTCGAGCGAAACCACGGCTGAGCGTCAACCATTCAAGGATGTTTGCCCGCTCTTGCCGGCCGCCTGCATGCGCTGCACGTAAGCGTCTGTCTCGCGCTCGGCGGCGGTGCGGCTGGGGTAAGGGCCTTCGAGGGTGTTTTCCCGTGTGCTGAAAAAATACTCGCCATTGACCCGCGTCACCCGGTCACTGCGATAGTGAACGGTAGGGGCGGGATCCTGCTCTCGTTTGCCAAACATGGTTTTCTCCTGCTGCCCGTAATGATTGAAGGAACTGCGCGACCCGAAGACCAACTAAAACAGTTCTGCCTGTTTTACGAGTTCAACTGCAACTGTGTCGAGCCGCAACCCAGGCCTACAATGCTTGCCTGCACGCTTTGCCTATTGAAAGTTTGCTTCACTAGCCTGGGAAATCTTCATGCATATATCGTCTGGCCGATGGATTTACGGCCTGTGTCTGGCGCTGTTGACGGCGCTGCTTTGGGGCGTCCTGCCCGTCAAGCTCAAGCAAGTGTTGCAAGTGATGGACCCTGTCACTGTGACGTGGTTCCGACTTTTAGTGTCCGGCTCGCTTCTGTTCATCTGGCTGGCGTCGGTCGGGCGCTTGCCGAGCTTCAAGGTACTAGGCCGCAAAGGCGTACTCTTGGTGGTCATGGCGGTATTGGGGCTGGTGGGAAATTACGTTCTGTATCTGATCGGCCTGAACCTGCTCAGCCCTGGCACCGCTCAGTTGATGATTCAGATGGGCCCGATTTTGTTGTTGATTGGCAGTATTTTCCTGTTCAAGGAGCGCTTCAGCATTGCCCAGGGCGTGGGGTTGGCAGTGTTGCTGATCGGCTTTGCGCTGTTCTTCAATCAGCGCTTGGGGGAGTTACTGACCTCTATGAGCCAATACACCGCAGGCGTGCTCACGGTATTCCTGGCAGCGGTGGTCTGGACGTTCTACGGCTTGAGCCAGAAGCAGTTGCTGACGGTGTGGAATTCGGTGCAGGTCATGATGGTGATCTATCTATTCTGCGCATTGCTGGTCACGCCTTGGGCGCATCCTGCGCAAGCTTTGCAACTGAGCCCGTTGCAAGGCTGGCTGTTACTGGCGTGCTGCCTTAATACACTGGTGGCTTATGGCGCATTCGCCGAAGCGCTGGCCCACTGGGAGGCTTCGCGAGTCAGTGCAACCCTGGCACTGACGCCACTGGTGACCTTTGCCTGCGTCGCGATGGCGGCCTGGTTGTGGCCCGACTATGTACAGGCCGAGACAATCAACGCGCTGGGGTATGGCGGGGCGATTCTGGTGGTGGCCGGCTCCGCGCTGGTCGCCCTCGGCCCTTCGATGCTGGCCGGATGGCGCGCGAGAAAGGCGAGGCTGGCCGTTCAGGCCTGAAGCTTACGGGGCTTATTTACGGCCCAGCATTTCGGCCTTGCGCAGCCATTGCTGACGCTGCTCTTCGGTCGAGGTGCGCACCGGCGCAAATTCGCTCAGGCGCTTGGTCTTGATCCCGCAGAATGCCAGCACGGTTCGCACCATCTGCCGATGCGCCGGGGCGCCGTACACCCAGCGGAAATAGCGTGGCGGGGTATCCATAGTCACCAACAGTTCTGCCGTGCGGCCTCTGAGCAGCTCATTGGAAATATGCTTGCGGCCATGGGTCTTGAAGGCGAAACCGGGCATCAATACCCGGTCTAGAAAACCGCTGAGCACGCTGGGCAAACCACCCCACCAGACCGGGTAGACGAACACCAGATGCTCGGCCCAATGGATCTCCCGTTGGGCTTCGAGCAAATCGTGCTCCAGGTTCTGGCTTTGTTCGTATCCGTTATGCAGCACGGGGTCGAAATCCAGTTCGCCCAGTTTGAGCATACGCACCACATGGCCTTCGCTGCGGGCGCCAAGGGCATAAGCCTCGCCCAGGGCATGTCCGAAACTTGCGGATTTCGGCGTGCCGAAAATCATCAGGATGCGTTTGCCATACCCTTCCAGGGGGGTCGCGCCGCTTTTGGGATCAACCATTGCTGCCCGCCTCCAGCATTTTCTCCGGCCGTACCCAGGCATCGAACTCGGCGTCGGTCAGGAATCCCAGCGCCAGCGCGGCTTCGCGCAGCGTCAGGCCTTCGCTGTAGGCTTTTTTGGCGATTTGTGCCGACTTGTCATAACCGATATGCGGATTAAGCGCGGTTACCAGCATCAGGCCGCGCTCCAGGTGTTCAGCCATTTTTTCAGCGTCGGGTTCCATGCCGGCAATGCAGTGTTCATTAAAGTTGCTACAGCCATCGCCAAGCAGCCGAATCGATTGCAGGAGATTGTGAATGATCACCGGCTTGAACACGTTCAGTTGCAAATGGCCCTGACTGGCGGCAAAACCGATGGTGACGTCGTTGCCCATGACCTGACAGGCCAGCATCGACAGCGCTTCGCACTGGGTCGGATTGACCTTGCCGGGCATGATCGAGCTGCCGGGCTCGTTGGCGGGCAGTCGGACTTCCGCCAGGCCGGCACGCGGGCCGGAGCCCAGCAGGCGCAAATCGTTGGCGATTTTCATCAGCGTCACGGCAAGGGTTTTCAGTGCGCCGGACAACGCCGTCAACGGCTCGTGACCGGCCAGCGCGGCAAACTTGTTGGGCGCGGTGACGAAGGGCAAGCCGGACAACGCCGCCAGTTCTGCGGCGACCGCTTCGGCAAAACCATGGGGCGCATTTAAGCCGGTGCCGACTGCGGTGCCGCCCTGGGCCAACTCGCACACGGCGGGCAGGGTGGCGCGGATGGCCTTTTCGGCGTACTCCAGTTGTGCGACGTAGGCGGAAAGCTCCTGGCCAAAGGTGATCGGCGTCGCATCCATCATGTGGGTGCGGCCGGTCTTGACCAGTTTCATGTGCCGCGCGGACTGTTCGGCGATGCCCGTGGACAGTTCGGCAATCGCTGGCAGGAGGTGTTCCTTCACCGCCTGAGCGGCGGCAATGTGCATCGCCGTCGGGAAGCAGTCGTTGGAGCTTTGCGAGCGGTTGACGTGATCGTTGGGGTGGACTGGCGTCTTGCCGCCACGGCCCTGACCGGCCAGTTCATTGGCACGACCGGCAATCACTTCGTTGACGTTCATGTTGCTCTGTGTGCCACTGCCGGTCTGCCAGACCACCAGTGGGAACTGGCTGTCGTGCTCGCCAGCAAGTACTTCGTTGGCGGACTGTTCGATGAGGCGGGCAATGTCGGCGGGCAGGTCGCCGTTTCGGTCGTTGACCCGGGCCGCCGCCTTCTTGATCAGGGCCAGGGCATGCAACACCGGCAAGGGCATGCGTTGATCGCCAATGGCAAAATTGATCAGCGAACGTTGAGTCTGTGCGCCCCAGTAAGCTTCGTCGGGGACTTCGATCGGGCCAAGACTGTCGGTTTCAGTACGAGTCACGGGATTTACTCCTTAAAGTTCTGTGCGCATCAGTGCGCAGTTTAGGCTTCCGTATCCCGGTTGGGTTCCCTGATCAGTGTTTTTAACCGCTGGGCGAGTCGGGGGTTGAGCCAAAAGCGCACATGGGCGCAGAATGGTCGGCCTTGAGGTATTGCCTCGCCTGCTAGAAAGGAAACTCGATGACCCGTCTTCGTGCCATCTGTACCGCGGTTGTTCTGGTATGTGCCAGCGGCCAGGTTCTTGCCGATACCGCCAGCCATAACGCCAGTGCCGAAACATTCCTCAAGCTGGCTCATGCTGACAAGTTGGGCACCCCGGTCTATATGCAAGTGCAACAGATGTTCGCCCAGCGCTTTGCCGAAACCAAAGCCCCTGAAGCGAAAAAAGCATTGCTTGAAACCTATCAGGCCAAAGCTAACGCAGCGCTGGATCAGGCGATCGGCTGGAACAAGCTGAAACCCGACATGATCAAGCTCTACACCGCCAACTTCACTGAAGCCGAGCTCAAGGATCTGGTGGCGTTCTACCAGTCTCCACTGGGCAAGAAAGTGCTGACCAAGATGCCGGAAATGACCCAGCAATCGGCTCAGTTGACCCAGAGCAAACTGGAAAGCGCAGTGCCTGTCGTCAACAAGCTGCTGGCTGACATGACTGCGGAACTTGAACCTGCCAAGGCCGCTCCGGCTCCTGCCAAAAAGCCTTAACCGACTGATCGGGCGAAACCTGTCATGACCATGCAAAAGCGAATCGAATCGGCACTGGCTGTGTTTCAGCCGCAGCACTTGCAAGTACTCGACGAGAGCCACATGCACAGTCGCGGTGAGCAGACTCACTACAAGGCGATTATTGTCAGCGAGCAATTCGAGGGGCTCAACGCCGTCAAGCGTCACCAGAAGGTCTACGGCATTCTGGGTGGGCTGATGGGCGAGTTCCATGCGTTGGCGTTGCACACCTTCACCCCGCAAGAGTGGGCCAAGGTCGGTGCGGCGCCTGCGTCGCCGACGTGTGCGGGTGGTCATTGACCGGCGCCTGGCTGGCGGTCGGGTTTTCGGATTAGCCCTGATTTTTTGCTAGAATCCGCAACGCGCCGCTCAGTCGGCGCGTTTTTCATTCCATTTTTTAATCCGGTAGGCCCTTTGCGAGGGTCGCCACCTGGAGAAACACATGACTCAAAAGCCGATGACCCAACCGATCGTCGTGGCCGCGCTGTACAAGTTCGTCACCCTCAGCGACTACGTTGCCCTGCGCGAGCCTTTGCTGCAGGCGATGGTCGATAACGGTATCAAAGGCACGCTGCTGATCGCCGAAGAAGGCATCAACGGCACGGTTTCCGGCAGTCGTGAAGGCATTGACGGTTTGATGGCCTGGCTGAAAAACGATCCGCGCATGGACGACATCGACCACAAAGAGTCGTATTGCGACGAGCAGCCGTTCTATCGCACCAAGGTCAAGCTCAAGAAAGAAATCGTGACCCTGGGCGTCGAAGGCGTTGATCCGAATAAAGCCGTGGGCACCTACGTCAACCCTCAGGACTGGAACGCGATCATCAGTGATCCAGAGGTGCTGGTGATCGATACCCGCAACGACTATGAAGTTTCCATCGGCACCTTCGAAGGCGCTGTCGACCCGAAAACCACCAGCTTCCGTGAGTTTCCGGAGTACATCAAAGAGCACTTCGATCCGGCCGTGCACAAGAAAGTCGCGATGTTCTGCACCGGCGGCATTCGTTGTGAAAAAGCCTCCAGCTATATGCTGGGCGAAGGCTATGGTGAGGTCTATCACCTCAAGGGCGGGATTCTCAAGTACCTGGAAGAGGTCCCTCAGGAACAAAGCCTATGGCGTGGCGAGTGCTTCGTTTTCGATAACCGGGTCACCGTGCGTCACGATCTGACTGAGGGCGACTACGATCAATGTCACGCTTGCCGCACACCGATCAGCGCTGAAGACCGCGCCAGCGAGCATTACACGCCTGGCATCAGTTGCCCGCATTGCTGGAACACCTTGAGCGAGAAGACCCGTCGCAGCGCCATTGATCGGCAGAAGCAGATCGAACTGGCCCGAGAGCGCAATCAGCCACACCCTATCGGTCGTAACTATCGCCTGCCAACCGAGGCCTGAACCATGTCTGCTCGCCTGCTTTACGTGATGGACCCAATGTGCTCCTGGTGCTGGGGCTTTGCCGAAGTGGCCGACGCACTGGTGGAGCAGGCGCGGGCGGGCGGCATGGCATTGCAATTGGTGGTGGGTGGGTTGCGCACCGGCAGCGGTGCGGCGCTGGAACCGGCCACCCGGCGTTACATCCTCGAACACTGGCAGGCAGTGGCAAAGACCACCGGCCAACCCTTCCGGTTTCAGGACGCCTTGCCTGATGGCTTTGTGTATGACACCGAGCCTGCGTGCCGAGCCGTGGTTGCCGCGCGCAGTCTTGATCCGGACAGCGCCTGGCGACTGGTCAAGCTCATCCAGCAAGCGTTTTATCTCGACGGCCGCGACGTGACTCGGGCCGCTCTGCTGACCGAGTTGGCCGAGCAGGCCGGGCTGCCGCGCATTGAATTCGCCGAGGCATTCGACAGCCAGGAACAACATGCCGCGACGGCATCTGATTTTGCCTGGGTGCAGGATCTTGGTATCGCCGGGTTTCCGACGTTGCTGGCTGAGCGCAACGGGCAGATGGCGTTGCTAACCAATGGCTATCAATCACTGGACGAACTGTCTCCGTTGCTGGGTCGGTGGCTGGAGCGTGCCGCCAGTGCTTGAACCTGAACAGGGCGGGGACGAACAGCCCATGCGCATTGATCGTCTGAGCTGGACAGAAATTCGACGCTTGGCGGCGCGACACAAGAAAGCCCTGTGGATCGCCAACGGCGTTGCCGTTCTGGCCACGCTTTGCAGCGTGCCCATTCCGCTTTTGCTGCCATTGCTGGTGGACGAAGTCTTACTCGGACACGGCGATACCGCCCTCAAGTTCATGAATCAGCTGCTGCCCGACAGCCTGCAAACCTCAGTCGGGTACATTGGTTTGATGTTGCTGGCAACGGTTTGCCTGCGTCTGGGCGCGCTGGTGTTCAACGTGATCCAGGCGCGGCTTTTCGCCCGCTTGTCCAAGGACATCGTGTACCGGGTGCGTATCCGCCTGATCGAGCGCCTCAAGCGCATATCGCTGGGAGAGTATGAAAGTCTGGGCGGCGGCACCGTCACCACGCACCTGGTCACTGACCTGGATACCGTCGACAAATTTATCGGCGATACCCTGAGCCGGTTTCTGGTGGCCATGCTGACATTGGCGGGGACTGCCGGGATTCTGGTGTGGATGCACTGGAAGCTGGCGCTGCTGATCATGCTGTTCAACCCCTTGGTCATCTACGCCACGGTCAAGCTGGGCAAGCGGGTCAAACACCTCAAGAAGCAGGAAAACGACAGCACCTCACGGTTCACTCAAGCCTTGACCGAAACGCTGGACGCGATTCAGGAAGTGCGGGCGGGCAATCGTCAGGGTTATTTTCTCGGCCGCCTCGGGCTGCGCGCCCAGGAAGTTCGCGACTATGCCATCGCTTCGCAGTGGAAAAGCGACGCATCGAGCCGCGCCAGCGGACTGCTGTTTCAGTTTGGCATCGACATTTTTCGTGCGGCGGCGATGCTTACCGTGCTGTTTTCCGACCTCTCCATCGGGCAGATGCTCGCGGTGTTCAGTTACCTGTGGTTCATGATCGGGCCAGTGGAACAGCTGTTGAACCTGCAATACGCCTACTACGCCGCCGGCGGCGCGCTGACCCGGATCAATGAGCTTCTGGCCCGCGCCGATGAGCCCCAATACCCCGGCGGTGCCGATCCTTTCACCGGCCAGGAAACAGTCGGCATCGACATTCGCGGAGTGTGTTTCAGCTATGGCGAAGAGAATGTTCTGGATCAGTTGAATCTAACGATTGCTCCCGGCGAAAAGGTCGCCGTTGTCGGCGCCAGCGGCGGAGGCAAAAGCACCCTGGTTCAGCTGCTGCTCGGGCTGTATACGGCGCAATCTGGAACGATTCGTTTTGGTGGCGCCAGCCAGGAAGAAATCGGCCTGGAGACTATCCGGGAAAACGTCGCCGTGGTGTTGCAGCATCCGGCGTTGTTCAATGACACGGTACGCGCCAACCTGAGCATGGGCCGAGAACGTAGCGACGAGGCGTGTTGGCAGGCCCTGGAAATTGCCCAGCTCGCGCCGACGATTCGGGGGTTTCCCGCTGGGCTGGACAGTGTTGTCGGCCGTTCCGGGGTCCGGCTATCGGGAGGGCAGCGTCAGCGCCTGGCCATCGCCAGAATGGTGTTATCCGACCCGAAGGTGGTGATACTCGACGAAGCCACTTCTGCGCTGGACGCGGCGACCGAATACAGTTTGCATCAAGCCCTGGCGCGTTTTCTTCACGGGCGCACCACGCTCATCATTGCCCATCGGCTCTCGGCCGTTAAGCAGGCGGATCGGGTGCTGGTATTCGATGGCGGAAAAATTGCAGAAGAGGGAGATCATTCGCAGCTGATTGCTGACGGTGGCCTCTATGCAAAACTCTATGGCCACTTGCAGCACGTCTGATTCGGCCAGGCGATGGCCGGATCAGCGGCAAATCAAGGCGAACCAAATCCTTTCTTGCGCATCTGCTGAAAGCAACATGGCGGTTACTGCAATGAAACGGTAGCCTGTTGCAAATTTGAGAAGAATCCCGACTGTTTTCATGTAATTGGCCTAGGCTTTGACCTGGATGGAAATTGATCCGGCAGTTTGCTGAGCATCTGGCATCGCTTATGAAAGGGAACCCATGAAGCAAAAGCGGATCCTCGAAAAGCCCCGTCTGCTGGGCATCGTGTGGCCATTTATCGCTGTTGCGCTGTTCCAGGCTCTACTGGGTGGCTTCAGCTTGTACACCCTGTCAGCGGTGCGCAGTTATGTCGCCGGCGAGAGCCTCTGGTCCAAAGGGCAGAAGGACGCGATTTATTACCTGACGCTCTACGCGACAAGTCGCGACGAACGTGATTACGTCAAATACCAGAAAGCTATCGCCGTGCCTGCCGGGGGCCACATGGCGCGATTGTGTCTGGACCAGCCTGACCCTGCTCTGGAAGTGGCCCGTGAAGGTATCCTGCAGGGCGGCATTCACCCGGACGATGTTTCCGGCGTGATCTGGCTTTACCTGAATTTTCGCCATTACAGTTATATGCAAAAAGCCATTGACCTCTGGGCTCAAGGCGATGCCTATCTGTCTCAACTGGCGGAAGTTGCCCAGCAGATACATGAGAAAGTGATGTCAGGTGAAGCCACCGATGACGATGCGCTCAAGTGGCGGGTACAGATCAATGCGATCAACGAAAGTGTAACTCCGGCGGCAATGGCGTTTAGCGATGCATTGGGGGAAGGCTCCAGAGATATCCTGCGGCTGTTATTGATTGTCAATCTGGCCACTGCCGTGGTCCTGATTCTTCTTGCGTTGTTGCGAACTCATAAGTTGCTCGCCCAACGCCATGCGTTTGCCGACGCATTGCAAGTCGAGAAGGAAAGGGCGCAGATCACGCTTGAATCCATTGGTGAAGGCGTCATCACGACCGATGTCGAAGGTTCAATCGTCTATATGAACCCCGCTGCCGAAAACCTGACGCATTGGAAAGCTTCCCAAGCAAGCGGCCTGCCCTTGGCGGCTTTATTCAACCTGCTGGACGAAAACGATCAGAAGGACAGCTACAGCCTGATCGAACGTATCCTCAGCGGCAAGTTGAGTGGCGGGAGCGAACATTCCAAGTTGATTCAGCGCCTTGACGGAAGCACCGTGTCCGTAGCGCTGGTGGGGTCGCCTATCCAGACCGACGGCAAAATCAGCGGGACTGTGCTGGTGCTGCACGACATGACGCAAGAGCATCAGTACATTGCCAATCTTTCCTGGCAGGCCACGCACGATGCTCTTACCGGGCTCGCCAATCGACGTGAGTTCGAGCAACGTCTGGATCTGGCATTGAATGGTCTGGCCCGTCAGCCGGGCCGGCATTCGGTGATGTACCTGGATCTGGACCAATTCAAACTTGTGAACGACACCAGCGGTCATGCCGCCGGTGATGAGCTGTTGCGGCATATTTGCGCACTGTTGCAACAGGGGTTGCGTGCAGGCGATACCCTGGCCCGATTAGGCGGCGACGAATTTGGCATTTTGCTGGAAAACTGTCCGCCCCAGACAGCGGAGCACATCGCCGAAGTGTTGCGTCAGACTGTTCAAAGCTTGCATTTTGTCTGGAAAGGCCGGCCATTCGTCACCACCGTCAGTATTGGCCTGGTTCATATTTCTCATATACCCACCACACTTGAAGCCTCGCTGCGGGCTGCCGACATGGCGTGCTATATGGCCAAGGAAAAAGGCCGAAACCGCGTGCAGGTTTACCATGCCGACGATTCGGAGGTTTCGGTACGCTTCGGTGAAATGGCCTGGATTCAACGCTTGCATCTGGCGCTGGAGGAAAATCGTTTCTGCCTGTATGCACAGGAAATTGCCGACATCAGCAAAGGTGCCGGACATGCGGGGCATATCGAGATATTGCTTCGTCTGCGCGACGAGTCTGGGCGAATGATCCTGCCGGACAGTTTCATCCCGGCGGCGGAACGTTATGGCCTGATGACGACGCTGGATCGCTGGGTTGTGCAGAATGTTTTCAAGATCATCGCGCAATGCAGCGAGGATGAGAGCTATAGCGGCCCGATGGTGGTCTGTGCAATCAACCTGTCCGGCGCAAGTATTGGCGACGACGCATTTCTTGAATACCTCAAGTTGCAATTCACTACGTACAGAATTCCTCCTTCCTCAATTTGTTTTGAAATCACCGAGACCAGCGCAATTGCCAACCTGGGTAGTGCCATAAGATTTATCAATGAATTGAAAGGTCTTGGTTGCCAGTTTTCCCTTGATGATTTTTGCGCCGGAATGTCGTCATTTGCTTATCTGAAGCACTTGCCTGTAGATTTTCTGAAAATTGACGGTAGTTTTGTTAAAGACATGCTCGACAATCCCATCAATAGAGCTATGGTCGAAGTGATCAATCATATTGGTCATGTCATGGGTAAACGTACCATCGCCGAATTTGTCGAGACGGCCGAGATTGAAGAAGCACTGCGGGAGATTGGCGTGGATTTCGCTCAAGGGTTTCTGATTGAGCGTCCAGAGTTGTTTACCTGTGAAAGTCTAAGGGCCCGACCTGCCAGAATTGCCCCTTTGCTATTCAGCACTCCGGGAATATTCCGCTGAGTTAATAACTGACACCTACACCTAAAAAGGAGCTACACAGTGATCGAAGCTTTCTGCAGGACCGGTCCGCTTATGGAAGCCAGTAGTTATCCAGTTTGGGCGCAGCAGCTAATCAAAGATTGCAGCGGTGCCAAATCGCGCGTGGTGGAGCACGAGCTGTATCAGCGCATGCGTGATGCGCGGCTCAGTCCCAAGATCATGCGCCAGTATTTGATTGGCGGATGGCCAGTGGTTGAGCAGTTCGCTGTCTACATGGCCAACAGTCTCGCCAAGACCCGCTTCGCCCGCCATCCCGGCGAAGACATGGCGCGACGCTGGCTGATGCGTAACATCCGCGTGGAACTCAATCATGCTGATTATTGGATTAACTGGTGCGAGGCTCATGGTGTCTCGCTGGATGATCTGAAGGCGCAGCGCGTACCGCCTGAGCTGCACGCCTTGAGTCATTGGTGCTGGCATACCAGCTCGGCCGATTCACTGATCGTGGCTATTGCCGCGACGAACTATGCCATTGAGGGTGCCACGGGGGAGTGGTCGGCTGTCGTGTGTTCGAGTGGCGAGTACGCAGAGTCGTTTCCGGAAGAATCCCGTAAGCGCGCCATGAAGTGGCTGAAAATGCACGCTCAATATGACGATTCGCATCCTTGGGAAGCGCTTGAAATCATCTGCACCTTGGCAGGTAACAACCCGAGTCTGCAGTTGCAGGCTGAGTTACGACAGGCAGTCACTAAAAGTTATGACTATATGTACCTGTTTCTGGAGCGCTGCATGCAGCTGGACAAGACGACAACACCTCGCGTGCGAGCGGCCGAGCTTGAAAGCTGACGATCAGCTCGCCATCGCCAGGCGATTACGGCCTTCGCGTTTGGCGACATAGAGCGCGGCATCGGCGCGACGCAACAGGCTGTCAGCGGACTCCGCTGGCAGCAGTGTCGAACATCCCAGGCTGACCGTCAGCTCCAGAGGGTGGTCCAGGATCGGATAGATCAAGTCATGGGCGGCCTGGCGCAGACGCTCACCGATCATCCCTGCGGATTCGCGTCCGGTGTTGGACAGCACGATCAAGAACTCTTCACCGCCATAGCGGAATACCCGGTCGATATTACGAAGCTGGCCCTTGATCGCCAGGGAAATAGCCTTGAGCACCTCGTCACCCGAGGAATGCCCGTAGGTGTCGTTGACCCGTTTGAAGTGGTCAATGTCGAGCATCAGCAACGACAGAGGCTGCTTGTGGCGACGTGCGACCTCTATTTCCCGTAAGAGGGTCTGGTCCATGGCTATTCTATTGCCCGCACCGGTCAGCGGGTCACGCAGGGCGCTCTGGGTGGCCGTGCGATAAAGCAGCGCATTACGCATCGGAAACAGCAGGCAGGTCAGCAGCGACTCAAGGTCCTGAAGCTCTTGCTCGGTAAAACGCTGGTTGCGTTGAAACAACAGGGTGCCCAGGTGTTCCCCTTCGTTGCTGAGGCTGTAGTTGACACTGTGATGCGAGCGCTCGCCGAGCTGAAGATGCAGGTCGCTATCGCGGTGGTCATAGGTCAACGCACTAAGGGGCATCCAGCGTTGCACACCCTGGAAAAAAATCGAGAGAACGCGCTCGACTTCCAGGCTTGTCTGTAAATGCAGGCCGAGTTGATGTATCAACTCTGGTAGGTCGACTGGAGGTTGTACGATGTGTTGACTTTGCCTATTACAAAAACCAAGTCGTTGTAATTTGGCAGCGTCGAAATCAATAGCGTTGGTAGTGTTGGTCTGGGTAGGAGAAATCATGGTCTCACGCCTCAGCACATATTGCTGGCTTGGCTGGGTTAGAGCGAAACTCATGCCATCAAGTTCATTTATATATATAACTTTGAATTCAGCTACTTATTGAACCGAATCCAAAAAGCCTGGTCGTCTGGCGACATTTAAATGACGGAAAGAGGGAGCCAAGTATTTGACTGATACATGCCGACGGTATGTTGCACGTCGGCAGGCTATATCAATGGATGATCGAACAGCTACTGCGCATTGAACGCCTGGCCATTCACCCCGGTGCTGTCCGGGCCCATCAAGTACAGGTAGACCGGCATGATTTCATCCGGGGTCGGGTTGTCCAGCGGGTTTTCTCCAGGATAGGCATGAGCGCGCATGCTGGTACGGGTGGCGCCAGGATTGATGCTGTTGGAGCGAACGGGTGCAACTGTGTCGAGTTCGTCGGCCAGCGTTTGCATCAGTCCTTCGGTGGCGAACTTGGAAACACCGTAGGCGCCCCAGTAGGCGCGGCCTTTGCGTCCAACGCTGCTGGAAGTGAACACCACCGAGCCATCCTCGGAAAGCTTCAGCAGTGGCAATAGTGTGCTGGTCAGCATAAACATCGCGTTGACGTTGATCTGCATGACACGCATGAAGTTCTCGCCCGACAGCTGCTCCAGCGGCGTGCGTGGACCAATGATCGATGCGTTGTGCAGCAGGCCATCCAGGCGACCGAACTCGGCTTCGACCATGGCTGCCAGCTCGTCGTATTGGTGAGGCTGTGCGGTTTCCAGATTGAACGGGATCACGACGGGCTGCGGATGACCGGCTGCTTCGATTTCGTCATAGACCTGGGTCAGATTTGCTTCGGTTTTGCCTAGTAGCAGCACGGTGGCGCCGTGGGCCGCATAGGTTTTTGCGGCGGCAGCACCGATGCCGCGACCGGCGCCGGTGACAAGAATGACCCGGCCGTTGAGCAAGTCAGGACGAGCGGTGTAATCGAACATGGTGACCTCTTGAAAAAAAACGAAGACGGTTAGCGCAGAATCTGTAGAAGCGATAAGGGGGCAGGCTCGCGTTAACGGCTCAACAACTGCACATCGCGCTATCCAGAACCTTGCGCAGATCCAGCGGATGATCAACCACTACATCCGCGCCCCAATGATCCGGATTGTCGTGGGGGTGGATATAGCCGTAGCGCACAGCAGCGGTTTTGGTTCCCGCATCGCGGCCGGATTCGATATCGCGCAGGTCATCGCCGACGAACAGCACGCTGGATGGATCCAGGTCCAGCATCTTGCAGGCCAGGATCAACGGCTCCGGATCCGGTTTGCTACGGGTCACGTGGTCCGGACAGATCAGTACGGCCGAGCGCTGGGCCAAACCGAGCTGTTCCATGATGGGCTGGGCAAATCGCACCGGTTTGTTGGTTACAACGCCCCAGATCAGATTGGCTTTCTCGATGTCCGCCAGCAGTTCAGCCATGCCATCGAACAGCTTGCTGTGCACTGCGCAGTCGCGCAGGTAGCGCTCCAGAAACTCCAGGCGCAGCGGCTCGAATTCTTCGGCATTGGGGGACAGGGCGAATGTGGCGGCCACCATCGCCTTGGCGCCCCCGGAAACTTCGTCGCGGATCAGCTTGTCGTCCACTGCAGGCAGGCCGCGCTCAGCGAGCATGGCCTGGCAGATCGCGATGAAATCCGGTGCGGTATCCAGCAGCGTGCCATCCATGTCGAAGAGAACTGCTCTCAAGCGCATGGGTCAGGCCTCCCGCAAAGTCTGGATCATGTAATTGACGTCCACATCCGACGCCAGTTTGTAATGCTTGGTCAGCGGGTTGTACGTCAGGCCGATGATGTCCTTGACCTGCAGGCCAGCGGCACGGCTCCAGGCACCCAGCTCGGAAGGGCGGATGAATTTCTTGAAGTCGTGGGTGCCTCGGGGTAACAGGCCCATGATGTATTCGGCGCCGACGATCGCGAACAGATACGCCTTGGGATTGCGGTTGATGGTGGAGAAAAACACCTGGCCGCCGGGCTTGACCATGCGAAAGCACGCGCGGATTACCGACGACGGGTCGGGGACATGCTCAAGCATTTCCAGGCAGGTCACTACATCGAACTGCTCGGGCATTTCTTCGGCCAGGTCTTCGGCGGTAATCTGTCGATATTCCACGTTGACGCCCGATTCCAGTTGATGCAACTGGGCTACCGCCAAAGGTGCTTCGCCCATGTCGATACCGGTCACGGTCGCGCCGCGAAGGGCCATCGCCTCACTCAGGATGCCGCCGCCGCAACCCACATCCAGCACTTTCTTGCCGGCCAGATTGACGCGTTCGTCGATCCAGTTCACCCGCAGCGGATTAATATCGTGCAGCGGCTTGAATTCGCTGTTGCGATCCCACCAGCGATGGGCCAGGGCTTCGAACTTGGCGATTTCAGCGTGGTCGACGTTGCTCATGGGAAATCCTCTTAAACTTGGAAAAACGTATCGCCGGGCTGGCAGTTCTATAGCCAGCGCAGCCTTATTCGGTATGCCCTGAAATTCGCTGACCCCAGGCTTTGGCGGTTTCGCACAGCGCCTGTTCATCCATCCGCGTCAAGCGGCGGCTCTCCAGCAGTTGCTTGCCGGCCACCCAGACATGGCTCACGCATTCGCGGCCGGTGGCATATATAAGCTGCGATACCGGATCGTAGATCGGCTGCTGCGCCAGGCCGCTCAGATCGAAGGCGACCATATCCGCAGCCTTGCCAATCTCCAGCGAGCCGGTCTCATTCTGGATGCCCAAGGCACGGGCGCCATTGAGAGTGGCCATGCGCAATGCACGATGGGCGTCCAGCGCCGTCGCAGAACCAGCCACAGCCTTGGCCAGCAACGCCGCGGTGCGTGTTTCGCCCAGTAAATCCAGATCATTGTTGCTCGCCGCACCGTCGGTTCCGACCGCTACATTGACGCCAGCCTGCCACAGACGTTCGACGGGACAAAAGCCGCTGGCCAGTTTCAGGTTCGATTCCGGGCAGTGAATAACGCTGGAGTTGCTTTCTACCAGCAAAGCCAGGTCCTCATCGCTGATTTGGGTCATATGCACGGCCTGAAAGCGCGGGCCGAGCATGCCAAGGCGATTCAGTCGAGCCAGCGGGCGCTCGCCAGTCAGCTCGATGGCCTGAGTGACCTCCAATGCCGTTTCGTGGACGTGCATCTGAATCATTGCGTCCAGTTCATCGGCGATTACCCGGATCTTCTCCAGGTTGTCATCGCCCACCGTGTAAGGCGCATGGGGGCCGAACGCAACCGTGATGCGCGGATGATGAATGAGGTCGTTGAACAGCTCGACGCCCGTGTGCAGCGCTTCATCAGTGGTGCGCGCGCCGGGAATCGGGAAATCCAGCACCGGGACCGTGATTTGTGCCCGCATGCCACTGGCGTGGACGCGATCAGCTGCCACCTTCGGGAAAAAATACATGTCCGAGAAACACGTGATGCCACCTTTGAGTTGCTCGGCAATCGCCAGATCCGTGCCGTCGCGGACAAAATTTTCATCTACCCATTTGCCTTCGGCGGGCCAGATGTGTTGCTCCAGCCACGTCATGAGGGGCAAGTCGTCGGCCAGGCCGCGAAACAACGTCATGGCCGCATGGCCATGGGCGTTGATCAGGCCGGGGCTGAGCAGCATGCCCGGCAATTCCAGGGTTTCCAGCGTCGCTTGTCGGATGGCGTCGGCCCGTGGACCGATATAGGCGATACAGCCGTCGCGGATGCCGATGCCGTGCTCCTTGAGCACCACGCCAGCAGGTTCGACCGGCACCAGCCATTCAGGCAAGAGCAGAAGATCGAGTGGTGCTGTGGCGTTCGGCATGACGGGGTTTCCAGGGCTTATTGCAGGGACGGCGAAGTATACCCGAGCGTCTTCGCGGGCGGCTCGCTATAATCGGCGGCTTTTGGTGTCCGGCATTGGTTTTTAGTAGGGAGTGTGCAATGCGCGATCGACTTATGGCTGCGGAGAAGGTGAAAGCCATCGATTGGCGGGATGACGCTCTGCATTTGCTGGATCAGCGTGTCCTGCCTTTCCAGGAAATATGGCTCGCCTATACAAGCGCTGCCGGGGTCGCCGAGGCGATTCGTTCGATGGTAGTTCGTGGGGCGCCAGCAATCGGGATCAGTGCCGCCTATGGCGTGGTGCTGGGCGCCCGCGCCCGTATCGCCGCAGGCGGCGACTGGGTGGCTGCGCTGGAAGCGGATTTCCAGGTCCTGGCGGACTCGCGTCCGACGGCGGTCAATCTGTTCTGGGCGCTGAACCGGATGCGTGAGCGGCTGCAACGCGTCAGGAACAGTGATGATCCGCTACGAGCCCTGGAAGCCGAAGCGGTCGCGATCCATCTGAGCGACCGGGAAGCCAACCTGACCATGGCTCAGTTGGGCGCCGATCTGATCCGCAAGCATCAGGGCAACCTGCAAACCGTCCTGACCCACTGCAACACCGGTGCGCTGGCCACTGGCGGATTCGGCACGGCCTTGGGCGTGATTCGCGCGGCGCACCTGGAAGGCATGATCGAGCGTGTCTATGCCGATGAAACCCGACCGTGGCTGCAAGGTTCGCGTTTGACCGCCTGGGAACTGGCCAACGAAGGCATTCCGGTAACGCTCAACGCTGATTCGGCGGCGGCGCACCTCATGCGCACCAAAGGCATTACCTGGGTGATCGTCGGTGCGGACCGGATTACCGCCAACGGTGACGTGGCCAACAAGATCGGCACCTATCAACTGGCGGTGGCAGCCATGCACCATGGCGTGCGATTCATGGTGGTAGCGCCGAGTTCGACCATTGATATGGACACCGCCAGCGGCGAAGACATCGTCATCGAAGAGCGTGACGGTCGTGAACTGCTCGAAATAGGTGGTCAGCGGGTGGGCGCCGACGTCGATGCGTTCAACCCGGTGTTCGATGTGACGCCAGCCGATCTGATCGATGCCATCGTGACTGAAAAGGGCATCGTCGAACGTCCGGATACCGCAAAAATGACCCAATTGATGTGTCGCAAGCGATTGCATTGAACATTTTGTCGTGCCCTCAGCTGTTCGTCCGGAAGGCGCTATGCGGGCCTGTAGGCGTTTCTCAGGCGTCTTACAGTCCGCAGGCTCATTTTCAGGGCTTTCAAAGGATAGGTGCGTGGCGGCGTTTGTGGTAATATCCGGCGGTTTCCAAGGGCGCTATTTGTAGTCGTCCTTACTGCGCAGATCCAGAGCTTAACTCGTTGATTTGTCGTAAGTCGTTGCCAGGCAAATGTCGGCAGCGGCGAGCTTCGTTCGTCCCGCATGGATGTGACGAGGTTTCACCAGAAAAAGGAATCACGCTTCTCATGAGCGAACTGGCCAAAGAAATCCTCCCGGTCAATATCGAAGACGAGCTGAAGCAGTCCTACCTCGACTACGCAATGAGCGTGATCGTTGGTCGAGCACTGCCGGATGCGCGCGACGGCCTGAAGCCCGTGCACCGGCGTGTGCTGTTCGCGATGAGCGAGCTGGGTAACGACTGGAACAAGCCGTACAAGAAATCCGCCCGTGTGGTCGGTGACGTTATCGGTAAGTATCACCCGCACGGCGACACGGCTGTCTACGACACCATCGTTCGTATGGCACAACCGTTTTCGTTGCGGTACCTGCTGGTAGACGGCCAGGGCAACTTCGGTTCGGTCGACGGCGACAACGCCGCGGCCATGCGATACACCGAAGTGCGCATGACCAAGCTGGCGCACGAGCTGCTGGCTGACCTGCACAAGGAAACCGTGGACTGGGTGCCGAACTACGACGGCACCGAGATGATCCCTGCGGTGATGCCAACCCGTATCCCCAACCTGCTGGTCAACGGCTCCAGCGGTATTGCCGTGGGTATGGCGACCAACATCCCGCCGCACAACCTCGGTGAAGTGATCGACGGTTGCCTGGCGCTGATCGACAATCCTGAGCTGACTGTCGACGAGCTGATGCAATACATTCCCGGCCCTGACTTCCCGACGGCTGCGATCATCAACGGTCGTGCCGGTATCGTCGAAGCCTATCGCACCGGTCGCGGCCGCATTTACATGCGCGCGCGTTCGATCGTGGAAGACATCGACAAGGTCGGTGGTCGCCAGCAGATCGTCATCACCGAGCTGCCGTATCAGTTGAACAAGGCTCGCCTGATCGAGAAGATCGCCGAGCTGGTTAAAGAGAAGAAGCTCGAAGGCATCACCGAGCTGCGCGACGAGTCCGACAAGGACGGCATGCGCGTCGTGATCGAGCTGCGTCGTGGCGAAGTGCCTGAGGTCATCCTCAACAACCTTTATGCCCAAACCCAGCTGCAAGCAGTGTTCGGTATCAACATCGTTGCGCTGATCGATGGCCGCCCGCGCATCCTGAACCTCAAGGATCTGCTGGAAGCCTTCGTTCGTCACCGTCGCGAAGTGGTTACCCGTCGTACCGTATTCGAGTTGCGCAAAGCCCGTGAACGTGGACATTTGCTCGAAGGCCAGGCGGTCGCCCTGTCCAACATTGACCCGGTTATCGCACTGATCAAAGCCTCGCCGACTCCGGCCGAAGCCAAGATCGGACTGATCTCCACTGCGTGGGAATCCAGCGCGGTCGTGGAAATGGTCGAGCGCGCTGGCGCAGACTCCTGCCGCCCGGACAACCTCGATCCGCAGTACGGCCTGCGCGACGGCAAGTATTTCCTGTCACCGGAACAGGCTCAGGCGATCCTTGAGCTGCGTCTGCACCGCCTGACGGGTCTTGAGCATGAAAAACTGCTGACTGAATACCAGGAAATTCTGGCCCAGATCGGCGAGCTGCTGCACATCCTCAACAGCGCTACACGTTTGATGGAAGTCATCCGCGAAGAGCTGGAGCTGATTCGCGCTGAATACGGCGATGTGCGCCGCACTGAAATTCTCGATGCGCGCCTGGATCTGACCCTGGGTGACCTGATCACCGAAGAAGAGCGGGTCGTGACCATTTCTCACGGCGGCTATGCCAAGACCCAGCCATTGGCGGTCTACCAGGCCCAGCGTCGCGGCGGTAAAGGCAAATCGGCTACCGGCGTCAAGGATGAGGACTACATTGCTCACCTGCTGGTTGCCAACAGTCACACCACGCTGCTGATGTTCTCCAGCAAAGGCAAGGTGTACTGGCTCAAGACTTACGAAATTCCCGAAGCTTCCCGCGCCGCTCGCGGACGTCCGCTGGTCAACCTGCTGCCGCTCAGCGAAGGTGAGTACATCACCACCATGCTGCCAGTGGACCTCGAAGCCATGCGCAAGCGTGCCGATGAGGAAGAGGGCGACGTCATCGAGGGCGAAATCGACGACGCAAACAGCAACGAGACCGAAGAAGAGCGCAAGGCGCGTATCAAGGCTGCAGACAAGAAGAAGGCACCGTTCATCTTCATGTCCACGGCCAACGGCACCGTCAAGAAGACCCCGCTGGTGGCCTTCAGCCGTCAGCGTAGCGTCGGCCTGATTGCGCTTGAGCTGGACGAAGGCGACATCCTGATCTCAGCCGCCATTACCGATGGCGAGCAGGAAATCATGCTGTTCTCTGACGGTGGCAAGGTTACCCGCTTCAAGGAATCCGACGTGCGCGCCATGGGCCGTACGGCTCGCGGTGTGCGCGGCATGCGTCTGCCGGAAGGCCAGAAGCTGATTTCGATGCTGATCCCGGAAGAAGGCAGCCAGATCCTCACTGCTTCGGAGCGTGGTTTTGGTAAGCGCACGGCGATTTCCGAATTCCCTGAATACAAGCGGGGCGGTCAGGGCGTTATCGCCATGGTCAGCAATGAACGTAATGGCCGTCTGGTCGGCGCTGTTCAGGTGCTCGACGGTGAGGAAATCATGCTGATTTCCGATCAGGGCACGCTGGTTCGTACCCGCGTCGACGAAGTATCCAGCCTGGGCCGTAATACCCAGGGTGTCACGCTGATCAAGCTGGCCAGCGACGAGAAACTGGTGGGCCTTGAGCGTGTTCAGGAACCATCGGAAGTCGAAGGCGAAGGCGAAGAACTGGTAATCGGTGAAGACGGTGAAATCATTGAAGGCGAAGCGCTGAGCATCGCTGACGAGGATACCTCCGCCGACCTGCAAGCCGATGCTGCTTCGGACGAAGAAGAGCCGCAAAGTTAAGAAGGACCTGTAGGAGCCAATTTGCTGGCGAGACGTCGGCCCTGCACTGTCAGGTATTCAGCCTCGCCAACAAGTTGGCTCCTACAGGGATCACCTACATCAGACGATCTCGCATTGTCTGACAGGAGTTGCCGAAGGCTGCGAACGGTGCTGAACCGCGTCGCAGCCTTCGGCACTTCCAACTTCAAATGACCCAGGCCTGAGAAATCAGCGCGTAGTGAGAGTGGATATGAGCAAGCGAGCCTTTAACTTCTGCGCAGGTCCTGCTGCGCTACCTGAAGCTGTTCTGCTGCGCGCCCAGGCGGAACTGCTGGACTGGCATGGCAAAGGCCTGTCCGTCATGGAAATGAGCCATCGCAGCGATGAATTCGTCTCCATTGCTACCAAGGCCGAGCAGGACCTGCGTGACCTGCTGACGATTCCCTCAAACTACAAAGTATTGTTCCTGCAGGGCGGCGCCAGCCAGCAGTTTGCCCAGATTGCCTTGAACCTGCTCCCTGAAGAAGGCACTGCGGACTATATCGACACCGGTATCTGGTCCCAGAAGGCCATCGAAGAAGCTTCTCGTTACGGCCACGTCAACGTCGCCGCTACGGCCAAGCCTTACGACTATTTCGCAATTCCCGGTCAGAACGAGTGGACGCTGTCCAAAGACGCGGCCTACGTACATTACGCCCCTAACGAAACCATCGGCGGGCTGGAATTCAACTGGATTCCGGAAACCGGCGACGTGCCACTGATTGCCGACATGTCCTCGGACATTCTTTCGCGTCCGGTGGACGTTTCCCGTTTCGGCATGATCTACGCTGGTGCGCAGAAGAACATCGGTCCGAGCGGCGTGGTCGTTGTGATCATCCGCGAAGACCTGCTTGGTCGTGCCCGTTCATTGTGCCCAACCATGCTCAATTACAAGGTCGCGGCAGACAACGGCTCGATGTACAACACGCCGCCGACCCTGGCCTGGTACCTCTCCGGCCTGGTGTTCGAGTGGCTCAAAGAGCAGGGCGGCGTTGAGGCCATTGGCAAGCTCAATGAAATCAAACAACGCACGCTGTACGACTTCATCGATGCCAGCGGTTTGTACAGCAACCCGATCAACACGTCTGATCGCTCATGGATGAACGTGCCGTTCCGCCTTGCCGATGACCGTCTGGACAAGCCGTTCCTGGTGGGCGCTGATGCTCGCGGGCTGCTAAACCTCAAGGGCCACCGCTCCGTTGGCGGCATGCGTGCCTCCATCTATAACGCCGTGGATATCAATGCCGTCAATGCACTGATTTCCTACATGGCAGAGTTCGAGAAGGAGCACGGCTAATGTCCGAACAAGAACTCAAGGCGCTGCGGGTTCGCATCGACAGCCTGGACGAAAAAGTCCTGGAGTTGATCAGCGAGCGCGCACGCTGTGCGCAGGAAGTAGCGCGGGTCAAGATGTCCACCCTGGCTGACGGCGAAGTTCCGGTCTTCTATCGGCCGGAGCGCGAAGCGCAGGTGCTCAAGCGCGTAATGGACCGCAATCGCGGCCCGCTGAGCAATGAAGAAATGGCCCGCCTGTTTCGCGAAATCATGTCGTCCTGCCTGGCGCTGGAGCAGCCACTGAAAGTGGCCTATCTGGGCCCTGAAGGCACCTTTACCCAGGCGGCGGCAATCAAGCACTTCGGCAATGCGGTGATCAGCCTGCCCATGGCGGCTATCGACGAAGTGTTCCGTGAAGTGGTTGCCGGTGCGGTGAATTTCGGTGTGGTACCGGTGGAAAACTCCACAGAAGGCGCCGTCAACCACACACTGGACAGCTTTCTCGAACACGACATGGTCATCTGTGGCGAAGTCGAATTGCGGATCCACCACCATCTACTGGTGGGTGAAAGCACCAAGACCGAAAGCATCAGCCGCATTTACTCCCACGCCCAGTCGCTGGCGCAATGTCGCAAGTGGCTGGACGCGCACTATCCGAATGTCGAGCGCGTTGCTGTGGCCAGCAACGCCGAAGCCGCGAAACGGGTCAAGGGCGAGTGGAATTCGGCGGCAATTGCCGGCGATATGGCCGCCGGGCTGTACGGTCTGACCCGCATCGCCGAAAAAATCGAAGACCGGCCGGACAACTCCACCCGGTTCCTGATCATCGGCAGCCAGGAAGTGCCGCCCACCGGCGACGACAAAACGTCGATCATCGTGTCGATGAGCAACAAACCCGGTGCGCTGCATGAACTGCTGGTGCCGTTCCACGAGAACGGAATCGACCTGACGCGTATCGAAACCCGACCTTCACGCAGCGGTAAATGGACCTATGTGTTCTTTATCGACTTCGTTGGTCATCACCGCGATCCGTTGGTCAAGGCCGTGCTGGAACAGATCAGTCAGGAAGCAGTAGCGCTCAAGGTGCTGGGTTCCTACCCGAAAGCAGTTCTTTAAAGGGGCCAGGCATGACTGCCAACTTTCTTGCTCTGGCGCAGCCAGGCGTGCAAAAACTATCGCCTTACGTTCCGGGTAAACCCGTGGACGAACTGGCCCGTGAGCTGGGCATTGATCCTGCGAACATCATCAAGCTGGCCAGTAATGAAAACCCTCTTGGCGCCAGCCCCAAGGCCTTGGCCGCCATTCGGAGCGAGTTTGCGGAGCTTGCCCGCTACCCGGACGGTAATGGTTTTGCGCTGAAGAAACGCCTTGCCGAGCGCTGTGGTGTGCAGGCCAGTCAAGTCACCTTGGGTAATGGTTCCAACGATATTCTTGAGCTGGTTGCCCGGGCCTACCTGGCGCCGGGCTTGAATGCTGTCTTCAGTGAGTTTGCGTTCGCCATCTATCCGATTGTGACCCAGGCCGTCGGTGCTGAGGCACGTGTTGCACCAGCCAGGAACTGGGGGCATGACTTGCCGGGGATGCTGGCGGCTATCGATAGCCAGACCCGGGTTGTCTTTATTGCCAACCCGAACAATCCCACTGGTACCTGGTTTGGGCCGGACGCGCTCAATGAGTTTCTCGCAGCCGTTCCGAGGAACGTGCTGGTCGTCCTGGACGAGGCCTACATTGAATACGCACAGGGTGCGGAGCTACCCGACGGCCTCAATTACCTGGCCGATTACCCCAACCTGCTGGTGTCTCGCACGTTCTCCAAGGCCTATGGGTTGGCGTCGTTACGGGTTGGTTATGGCCTTTCTTCTCCGGCAGTCGCTGATGTGCTTAATCGCGTGCGCCAGCCGTTCAACGTTAATAGCTTTGCGTTGGCTGCGGCATGCGCAGCGCTGGATGACGTCGAATATGTCACCAAAAGCCGCCAATTGAACGAAGTGGGCATGGAACAGCTGGAAGGTGGTCTGGATCTGCTGGGACTGGACTGGATTCCTTCGAAGGGCAATTTCATTGCTGTCGACCTGGGGCGTGACAGCGCTTCTGTGTATCAGGGTTTGCTCCGTGAAGGGGTGATTGTCCGGCCGATCGCCGGTTACGGCATGCCCAACCATCTACGCGTCAGTATCGGTTTGCCGCAGGAAAATACCCGCTTCCTCGAAGCCTTGGCCAAGGTTCTTGCGCGTGATTGATGTCATCGCAATGCAACCTGCGCGGCCTATTATCGGCCGTCTGGTCGTCGTGGGCCTGGGGCTGATTGGCGGCTCATTCGCCAAGGGCCTGCGGGAAAGCGGGTTGTGTGGGGAAGTGGTGGGAGTCGATCTCGATCCCCAATCGCGCAAGCTAGCGGTGGAGTTGGGAGTTGTCGATCGCTGTGAAGATGATCTGGCTGTGGCTTGTCGCGGTGCCGATGTCATCCAGCTCGCGGTGCCTATTCTGGCCATGGAAAAATTGCTGGGGTTACTGGCCACCCTCGATCTTGGCGATGCCGTGCTGACAGATGTGGGCAGCGCCAAAGGTAATGTCGTGCGGGCTGCCACCCTGGCGTTCGGCGGCATGCCTTCGCGCTTTGTCCCGGGCCATCCGATAGCGGGTTCGGAGCAGAGCGGCGTCGAAGCCTCCAATGCCCAACTGTTCAAGCGTCACAAGGTGATACTTACCCCGCTGCCGGAAACCGATCCGCACGCACTCGCTCTGGTCCACCGGCTATGGTCCGAACTGGGTGCCGATGTTGAGCATATGCAGGTCGAGCGTCACGATGAAGTGTTGGCTGCAACCAGCCATTTGCCGCATTTGCTGGCGTTTGGATTGGTGGAATCGCTGGCCAAGCGCAATGAGAACCTGGATATCTTCCGTTACGCCGCAGGTGGTTTTCGCGATTTCACACGTATTGCCGGCAGCGATCCTGTGATGTGGCATGACATATTCCTCGCCAATCGAGAGGCGGTCTTACGGACTCTGGATACGTTCCGCAGCGACCTCGATGCGCTGCGCGACGCCGTAGATGCCGGGGACGGCCATCAATTGTTAGGCGTGTTTACCCGTGCCCGGGTGGCCCGCGAGCATTTCGGCAAGATTCTGGCTCGCCGCGCGTATGTCGAGAAAGTGCCCGCCATGGACATGGTATTTGTCGCCAGTCCAGGCGGTAGCGTTGCCGGGCGCATCCGGGTGCCGGGCGACAAGTCGATCTCCCATCGCTCGATCATTTTGGGTTCGCTGGCCGACGGCATTACTGAGATCGAGGGTTTCCTTGAAGGTGAGGACGCCCTGGCAACCTTGCAGGCTTTTCGCGATATGGGCGTTGTGATTGAAGGTCCGCATCATGGTCGGGTGGTCATTCATGGCGTTGGCATGCATGGGCTCAAAGCACCGCCAGGCCCTGTTTACGTCGGCAACTCAGGTACGACCATGCGTCTGCTCTCCGGACTGCTCGCCGCACAGGATTTCGACTGCACCCTGACCGGCGATGTATTGCTGTCCCGGCGCTCGATGAATCGCGTTACCGATCCTTTGCGGAAGATGGGGGCAGTCATCGAGACTGCCGCTGAAGGTCGTCCTCCCGTCTCGATCCGGGGTGGGCAGCCGCTCACGGGCGTGACCTACGACATGCCAATGGCCAGCGCTCAGATTAAGTCCTCATTGCTGCTGGCGGGTTTGTATGCGCAGGGCAAGACCGCTGTGGTTGAGCCGGCACCGACCCGCGACCATACCGAGCGCATGCTGCGCGGCTTTGGTTACCCCGTGAATGTTGACGGTCCCGTGGTCTCGGTAGAGTCGGGTGGTAGATTGACGGCTACCCGGATTGAAGTGCCTGCAGACATTTCGTCAGCGGCGTTTTTCATGGTGGCGGCCACGATCTGCGAGGGAGCCGACCTGCTGTTGGAGCATGTCGGTGTCAATCCGACCCGCACCGGTGTGATCCAGATCCTGCGGTTGATGGGGGCCGATATCACCCTTGAGAATCAGCGCGAGGTTGGCGGTGAGCCCGTCGCGGATGTGCGCGTGCGCTCAGCGAAGCTTAAAGGTATCGAGATTCCCCAAGCGCTGGTCCCGTTGGCGATCGACGAGTTCCCGGTGCTATTCGTAGCGGCAGCCTGTGCAGAAGGGCGTACTATCCTGCGCGGCGCACAAGAGTTACGAATAAAAGAATCAGATCGTATCCAGGTCATGGCCGATGGTCTGCTCACGCTGGGAGTCAGCGTTGAACCGACACCGGACGGGATTATTATTGATGCAAGTCAGATGGGCGGCGGCGTAGTGAATGCTCAAGGGGATCATCGTATCGCCATGGCTTTCAGTGTTGCGTCACTGCGGGCTTCGGCCCCGATACAAATTCATGATTGTGCGAACGTCGCTACGTCGTTCCCAAATTTTCTCGCGCTTTGCGCTCAAGTCGGCATGCGTGTAGTGCAAGAGGGACAGCTGTGAAGATAAAAGCACCGGTTATCACCATCGACGGACCAAGTGGTTCAGGTAAAGGCACTGTTGCCGGTCTGTTGGCCAAGCGCCTGGGGTGGTGTCTGCTGGACTCCGGAGCCCTGTACCGTTTGCTGGCGTTTGCAGCCCGCAACCACGGGGTTGACCTGACCAATGAAGAAGCCCTGAAATTGCTGGCTGCGCACCTTGACGTGCAATTTGAAGCCGGCCCGGGCGGGCAGGGGCAACGCATCATTCTGGAGGGTGAGGATGTTACCCACTCTATTCGGAATGAACAGATTGGCAGCGGCGCCTCGCAAGTGGCTTCCTTGCCCGCCGTGCGCGATGCTCTTTTGCAGCGTCAGCGGGCTTTCCAGGAGGAGCCTGGGCTGGTTGCAGACGGGCGAGATATGGGCACGGTAGTGTTTCCTGACGCGCCATTGAAGATTTTCCTGACTGCCAGCGCTGAGGAGCGAGCCCGAAGGCGTTACTTGCAGTTGAAGGCCAAGGGAGATGATGTTAGTCTGTCGAGTCTGCTAGATGAGATATGTGCACGCGATGAGCGTGACACCCAGCGAGCGGTAGCCCCGCTCAAGCCGGCGCATGACGCCATACAGCTGGATTCCACTGAATTATCCATCGAGCAGGTGTTGGAACGCATCATGAGTGAAATCGCGCTTCGCGATATCGCCGGATGACAAAGAAGCGTGTGGGAGACCAGTCATAGTCCCGCAGGCTTTCTTTTACTTGAACGAAACCCACATTGTCTGGAATGTGGCAGATGGGCGTATTCTTCGCCCTTGATCAACAGGAATTAAAATGAGCGAAAGCTTTGCAGAACTTTTTGAAGAAAGCCTAAAGACCCTCAACCTTCAGGCCGGTTCGATCATCACCGCGATCATCG